>CACIRD010000003.1 GCA_902588965.1 uncultured Pelagibacteraceae bacterium | reverse complement strand
TATTTTTTTTTTGCTAATACTTCTACTTGAAACCAGTCGCGTGCAATATACCCATAAATTCGACAGATTATATGAAAAAGCTTCCATCCTAATTTTGCAAACCACCTATAATAGGGTGGCCATTTATGTACTAGTGCCTTGGAATAAATGACTGTGAAACCAGCTTCTGTAAAAAGATTTCCCAGGTTCATTGGACTCCAGCTATATAAGTGGTTATTTTTATCTTTTATTGGTTCATAAGAATATGAAACATGTTCGCATGGAACAACAAAATGAATTTTTCCGTTTTCTTTTAAAAGATCCTTAAGTTTTTTTAATTCCATTAGAGGGTTTAAAACATGCTCTAAAGCATGATTAGATATTATTAAATCAATTTTATTTCTGTTATCTTTTAAACAATCATCAACATCTTTGTAAACTTTGCTGATTCCGTTTTCTAAAGCTTCTTTTCTAGCTGATGGATTTGGTTCAATTGCAACTTTCTCTTTACAGTCTAAAGCTTTTAATAAATATCCTCCCCCACAACCAAAATCTAGGACTATAAAATCTTTTTTAACAGAGTCGACAAACTTAAAATTATTTGCTTTAGCTCCAAAAATTCCTACTCTTTTTTGCCAGCTAAAGTAATCGTCGTTGTAATGTTTAGAATAATCACTCATTACATTAAATATAATGATCAAATCTATAATTAATAGAATTTTTTTCAGTGCATAAATCAAGCCAATTGAGCTATTAGTACTGGTCAGCTACATGCGTTACCGCACTTCCACACCCAGCCTATCAACGTGGTGGTCTACCACGGCTCTATAGGAAGAACTAGTTTTGAGGTGAGTTTCCCGCTTAGATGCTTTCAGCAGTTATCTCGTCCGTACTTAGCTACCCGGCACTGCAGCTGGCGCTACAACCGGTCCACCAGTGGTACGTCCATCCCGGTCCTCTCGTACTAGGGACAGCTCCTCTCAATTCTTCTACACGCATAGCAGATAGGGACCGAACTGTCTCACGACGTTCTGAACCCAGCTCACGTACCACTTTAATTGGCGAACAGCCAAACCCTTGGGACCTGCTCCAGCCCCAGGATGTGATGAGCCGACATCGAGGTGCCAAACACTGCCGTCGATATGAGCTCTTGGGCAGTATCAGCCTGTTATCCCCGGCGTACCTTTTATCCGTTGAGCGATGGCCCTTCCACTCAGAACCACCGGATCACTATGACCGTCTTTCGACTCTGCTCGACTTGTCAGTCTCACAGTCAGGCAAGCTTATGCCATTGCACTCTACGAACGATTTCTGACCGTTCTGAGCTTACCTTCGCACGCCTCCGTTACTATTTGGGAGGCGACCGCCCCAGTCAAACTACCCACCATACAATGTCTTGATGCCGGATGACGGCAATCAGTTAGATATCAAGAAAAACAAAAGAGGTATTTCACTGGCGACTCCACAAAAGCTGACGCCTTTGCTTCAATGTCTCCCTCCTATGCTAAATATGTTTTTCCTAACACCAATGTAAAGTTGCAGTAAAGGTGCACGGGGTCTTTCCGTCTAACTACGCGAACTCCGCATCTTCACGGAGAATTCAATTTCACTGAGTTGATGTTGGAGACAGCGGAGAAATCGTTACGCCATTCATGCAGGTCGGAACTTACCCGACAAGGAATTTCGCTACCTTAGGACCGTTATAGTTACGGCCGCCGTTTACTGGGGCTTCAGAAATGAGCTTGCACCCATCGCATTAACCTTCCAGCACCGGGCAGGCGTCAGACCCTATACATCCACTTACGTGTTAGCAGAGCCCTGTGTTTTTGATAAACAGTCGCTTCTCCCTGGCTTGTGCCACCTTTTGATAGTTGCCTAAAAAAAGGTCTTCTTTATTCCGAAGTTACAGAAGCATTTTGCCGAGTTCCTTCAACATCATTCTCTCAAGCGCCTAAATATACTCTATTAATCCACCTGTGTCGGTTTAGGGTACGGTCTTATGATGGAGCTATTTCCTGGGACTTCTTCGCGGCAAGTTCAATCCATTAAGAACTCACAACTTTTGAAATCCGTCACTACCATCTGGTTAAGGAATATTAACCTTATTTCCATCGACTACGGCTTTCGCCCTCGCCTTAGGGGCCGACTAACTCTGCGCGGATTAACCTTGCGCAGAAACCCTTGGATTTTCGGCGATAAAGTTTTTCACTTTATTTATCGTTACTTATGTCAGCATTCGCACTTCTGATACCTCCAGGATCCCTCACGGGTATCCCTTCGCAGGCTTACAGAACGTTCCGCTACCGCTTATAAAACTCGAAAGTTTTATAAACCCACAGATTCGGTATATGATTTTAGCCCCGTTACATCTTAGGCGCAGAAACTCTATTAGACCGGTGAGCTGTTACGCTATCTTTAAAGGATGGCTGCTTCTAAGCCAACCTCCCGGCTGTTAAGGAATTTCCACATCCTTTCACACTTAATCATAATTTCGGGACCTTATCTGGTGGTCTGGGCTTTTTCCCTCTCGACCATGGACCTTAGCACCCACAGTCTGTCTGTTGAAGAACTACGTTCAGCATTCGGAGTTTTATTAGGTTTGGTAAGAATCTCTTCCCCCTAGCCCATTTAGTGCTCTACCTCTAAACGCATATTTATTCAACGCACTACCTAAATAGTTTTCGCGGAAAACCAGCTATCTACGAATTTGGTTGGCCTTTCACCCCTTACCACAAGTCATCCAAAGACTTTTCAACGTCAACTGGTTCGGTCCTCCAGCAAGTGTTACCTTGCATTCAACCTGCTCATGGTAAGCTCATTCGTTTTCGGGTCTAATTCATTAAACTAATCGCCCTATTAAGACTTGCTTTCGCTGCGCCTACACCTAGATGGCTTAAGCTTGCTTAATAAATTAAGTCACTGACCCATTATACAAAAGGTACGCCGTCACTCTAAAAAGAGCTTCGACTGATTGTAGGCATGCGGTTTCAGGTTCTATTTCACTCCCCTAATAGGGGTTCTTTTCACCTTTCCCTCACGGTACTAGTTCACTATCGGTCACTGAAGAGTATTTAGGCTTAGAGGGTGGTCCCCCTATATTCGAGCAAGATTTCACGTGTCCCGCTTTACTCAAGAAATTTATTAAACATTACTCTTACGGGACTATCACCCTCTATGGTTAGTCTTTCCAGACTATTCAGATTTTTTTAACAAATCTACAGGCCTAATCCGCTTTCGCTCGCCACTACTAACGGAATCTCAATTGATTTCTTTTCCTCTGGTTACTTAGATGTTTCAGTTCTCCAGGTTATCTCTTTAAACCTATGAATTCAGTTTAAAGTACCACATAAAGTGGTGGGTTTCCCCATTCGGAAATTTTCGGATCAAAACTTGCATACAGTTCCCCGAAACTTATCGCAGTATACCACGTCCTTCATCGGCTTTCAGTGCCAAGGCATCCGCCACACGCCCTTAAACGCTTGATTTATGCACAGAAAAAAATTCTGTGTTGAATCAAATTTTGTTGGAATGTTCAAATTAAAGAACATTCATGATTGTTCATCTATTCGAACAATCGGATATAGATATTGATATTATTAATTTTATTTACGTTTTAAATAACTAAGTGTTTCTGGTGGAGGATAGCGGGATCGAACCGCTGACCTCCTGAATGCAAATCAGGCGCTCTCCCAGCTGAGCTAATCCCCCAAATAAATTGGTGGGCCGAGAAAGACTCGAACTTTCGACCCCACCCTTATCAAGGGTGTGCTCTAACCAACTGAGCTACCGGCCCTTATTCAGTAAAGAGAAACACTGTATTTAAGAAGAGAAATGAGGACGGTCAACATTAACCTGTTAAATATTTAGATTAAGAATAAATTCTCAATCATCCTTAGAAAGGAGGTAATCCAGCCGCAGGTTCCCCTACGGCTACCTTGTTACGACTTCACCCCAGTCGCTGACTATACCGTGGTCAAAGGTTTTAAACTTTGCCTTAAGGTAGAACCAACTCCCATGGTGTGACGGGCGGTGTGTACAAGACCCGGGAACGTATTCACCGCGGCGCGCTGATCCGCGATTACTAGTAATTCCAGCTTCATGCACTCGAGTTGCAGAGTGCAATCCGAACTGAGGAATCTTTTTAGGATTTGCTTGATGTCGCCATCTTGCTTCCTATTGTAGATTCCATTGTAGCACGTGTGTAGCCCAACACGTAAGGGCCATGAGGACTTGACGTCATCCCCACCTTCCTCCAGCTTATCACTGGCAGTTCTTTCAGAGTGCCCAACTAAATGATGGCAACTAAAAGTGAGGGTTGCGCTCGTTGCGGGACTTAACCCAACATCTCACGACACGAGCTGACGACAGCCATGCAGCACCTGTGTTTCGTCCGGCCGAACCGAAAACTCTAATCTCTTAGAGTCGCGACGAACATGTCAAGTGTTGGTAAGGTTCTGCGCGTATCTTCGAATTAAACCACATGCTCCACTACTTGTGCGGGTCCCCGTCAATTCATTTGAGTTTTAACCTTGCGGTCGTACTCCCCAGGCGGTGTGTTTATCGCTTTCACTGCGACACTGAAAATAAATTTCCAACGTCTAACACACATCGTTTACGGCATGGACTACGAGGGTATCTAATCCTCTTCGCTACCCATGCTTTCGTTCCTCAGTGTCAGTAATGATCCAGAAAGCTGCCTTCGCAATTGGTATTCTTTCTAATATCTACGAATTTCACCTCTACACTAGAAATTCTGCTTTCCTCTATCATACTCTAGCTAAAAAGTTTTGATGGCAGTTCCAGAGTTAAGCTCTGGGATTTCACCACCAACTTTTTTAACCACCTACGAACTCTTTAAGCCCAGTAATTCCGAACTACGCTAGGTCCCTTCGTATTACCGCGGCTGCTGGCACGAAGTTAGCCGGACCTTCTTATTCGGGTACAGTCATTTTCTTCCCCGACGAAAGAGCTTTACAACCCAAGGGCCTTCTTCACTCACGCGGCATCGCTGCATCAGAGTTTCCTCCATTGTGCAAGATTCCTTACTGCTGCCTCCCGTAGGAGTTTGGGCCGTGTCTCAGTCCCAATGTGGCTGATCATCCTCTCAAATCAGCTATTGATCACAGTCTTGGTGAGCCATTACCTCACCAACAAACTAATCAAGTGCGGGCTCATCCATTGGCGCATAAAGCTTTCTCTGTAAAGACTTATGAGGTATTAGCACAAGTTTCCTCGTGTTATTCCTCACCAAAGGGAAGATACCCACATGTTACTCACCCGTCTGCCACTAAGTATTGCTACTTCGTTCGACTTGCATGTATAAGGCGTGCCGCCAGCGTACGTTCTGAGCCATGATCAAACTCTCAAGTTTAAAAACGGCGCACACTAGCTTCTATATAAATTCTAAGAATAAAATTTATATAATGTTGAAGTGTGTACGACAAATTTTGGTAACCTTAACCGTCCACACTTCTCTTCTTAAATTTTTTACTTTTCAAATAGCTAATTAGGCTTAAAAAGCCTAATAATTCACAATAATTTTATTGAGAAAGTGTGCCGCTTATAATCTAAAATAGAATTAAATCAAGTCGTATGGTGTAAAAAAATAGGCTAAAAAGGCAATAAAATAAGGGGTTTTTTTTGATTTTGTAATGAATTTAAATTATTAATTGCAATATTTGTATGAAAATAAATTTTAAATTATCGCATATTAAAATTGGCAAAAATCTAGAATTTATCTTTGTTTTATTGTTAATTTTAGTATCAATTATAATTACTCAAATTTATAATTTTTCAAGAGACCAGGCTAAAAAGGAATACGTCAACTTAATTAATAATCTTTATTTTCAAAAAACAGTAAATAATATTTTTCAAAATTTGCAGCCTAAATTTCAAAATATAGAGCACAAAGTGATTAGAAATGAGTCTCTAAGTTCTATATTAAAAAAATATAAAATTAAGGACAAGGAAATAAACCTTGTATTAAACAAGTTGAGTAAAGAAAAAAAAATTGGCTCAATTAAAACTAACCAAATTTTGAAATTTACAATAAATTCCTCAAACAATAGTATTTCTAAGCTTATTTACCCTGTAAGTAGGACAAAAAAGATTGAGTTAATAAGAAACGTTGAAACTGGCTCTTTTTTAAAAAGAGAAATGGTAACAAATCTTAAAAAGAGAAAAGTATTTAAAGAAGGTAAAATTGTGCAAAGTCTTTATAAAAGTGCGATGGATCTTTCAATACCACCGAGTGTGATTGTAGAGTTTGCAAGGATATATGGATTCCAAGTAGATTTTCAAAGAGATATAAGAAGAAATGATAACTACCAAATTATTTATGAGGTTTTTGAGGACGAGAATAAAAAAATTTTTAACACTGGAAATATTTTATACGCTGATTTGAACTTGAGTGGACAAAGTAATGCTTTTTATTATTTTAAATTTGAGAAAGAAGAAGGTCATTTTGATTTAAATGGCAAAAGTGTAAAAAAAGCATTAATGAAAACTCCAATTAATGGTGCAAGGCTATCATCGGGTTTTGGGATGAGGAAACATCCAATTGACAACTACAATAAAATGCATAAAGGAACAGATTTTGCTGCGCCAGAGGGAACACCAATTATGGCATCTGGGGATGGGGTAATTATTAAAGCTGCTTGGTGTGGTGGTGGTGGAAACTGTATAAAAATAAAACATAATTCAACTTACACAACAGTTTATGCTCATCTATCAAAATTCGCTAGTGTAGCTAGAAAAGGCAATAGAGTAAAACAAGGACAAACAATTGGTTACGTTGGTTCTACAGGAAAATCTACTGGACCACATTTGCATTATGAGGTTATTTTTAATGGAACAAGAATTAATTCTCAGACACTAAAGTTACCTTCAGGGAAAATTTTAAAAGGAAAAGCAAGAGAGATATTTGAAGTTAAAAAGATTAAGCTAGATGTGCTTAAATCTGAAATGATAGCTAAAATAAATTAAGTAGATGACAAAATTTTTGGAGTATCTTGCTTTTCTTCAAAATTCTTTATTTTTTCGCTATCACTTTTATTTTTTTCTAAATTTTCGATAAACTGATTATTACTTTTTTCGTTAATAATTCTTAGAAAATGATCAGCATGTTGAAAATAATTCTCTGATAAAATTTTATCTCCGTTAGATAGTGCTTCTCTAGCTAAATCATTATACTTTTCAATTAATTTTGAAGCATTTTGATTGTTTCTCCCAGGTGATTTTCTCTGGAAATTAGCATTGCTAACAAAAGACTGGCTTTCTCCATTTCTTTTGAAATTTCTATCTCCACTACCTCTGTACCTTGAACGTTTATTATTATTTCTAAAAGATCTCATAAAAATACTAAACTATTAAAATTTCGTACAAATTACACATCTATGATTTTCTCCATAATCTTTGATAATTTTATTTACAAAAAAGTTTTCTTTTTCCAATATTTTTTTTATTCTCATTTTTTGATCAAATCCAATCTCCATTATCAAACTACCACCTTTTTTAAGCAATCTTGATGATCCTTTTATAACTTGTTTCGTAACTAAGAAACCGTCATTACCACCTTCTAATGCTAAATTTGGCTCAAAGCCTATAATATCATTTTCCAAATATTTTAATTCAAACTTTTTAATATATGGAGGATTAGATATAATTAAATCATATTTACCTTTAAAAAACTTGTCAACAGATGATTTATGAAATTTAATTCTATTTTCCAAATGATGTATTTTTGCATTATATTTTGCAATATTTAAGGCTTTTTTTGAAATATCTATTGCGCAGCCCATAAAATTCTCACGTTCTTTCAATATAGAAATAATTATACAGCCAGAACCAGTACCTACATCCAAAATTGATATTTTTTTATTTTTTTGATATTTTTTTAATACTTGTTCAATTAAAATCTCTGTATCTGGTCTTGGGATTAAAACATTTTTATCTACAAAAAATGTGCTTTTCCAAAAATCTTTCTTATTTAATATATATGCTATTGGCTCCTTTTTCTTTCTTCTCTCTATAAAGCTGTTAAATTTTTTTATATTTTTAACGTTTACTGTTTTTTGTGAATTAATTATTAATTTATCTCTCTTAACTTTCAGCACATTTGATAATAATATCTCGGAATCAATTTCAGCAGAAATAACAGAACTATTAATTAACTCTTTTTTTGCCTCAGATAATAATGATTGAATATTTATCATTTTAATTAAGATTAATTAGTTGCTCTTTTTGTGCATGTAGATTTAAGTTTTCTACAATTTCATCAAAAATCTCACCTTGCATAAATTCCTCTAATTTATGCAGTGTCATATTAATTCTATGGTCTGTTATCCTACCTTGAGGAAAATTATAAGTTCTAATTCTCTCAGATCTATCACCTGTTCCAATTTTGCTTTTTCTATCTCTCGATCTTTCATCCTCTTTTTTTTGTCTTTCATATTCGTAAATTCTTGATCTAAGAATTTTCAATCCTTTTTCTTTATTTCTAATTTGCGACTTTTCATCTTGTTGGCTTACTACTATTCCTGATGGTATGTGGGTTATTCTTACTGCAGAGTCTGTTGTATTTACACTTTGGCCTCCAGGCCCACTACTTCTAAATACATCAATTCTTAAATCTTTGTCCTCTATTTTCACATCAACTTCTTCGGCTTCGGGCAAAACCGCAACTGTTGCTGCAGAAGTATGAACCCTTCCTTGAGTTTCAGTATCGGGGACTCTCTGAACTCTATGAACACCACTCTCATATTTTAAAGTTGAATAAATATTTGTTCCTTTAATTGATGCTATTACTTCTTTTAGACCGCCTGCATCACTTTTTGAAATACTGATTACCTCGAGCAACCATTTTTTTTTGTTACTTATTTTTTCGTACATTTTAAATAAATCAGCAGCAAATAAACTCGCTTCTAGGCCGCCTGTTCCTGCTCTAATTTCTATAATTGCATTTTTCTTATCAGCTTCATCTTTGGGTAATAAAAATAACCTTATTTTTTTTTCATTTACATCATTCTGTTTAATCAATTCAATAAGTTCTGTTTCAGCTAACTCCCTGATCTCACCATCATTTTCTTTTTCATTAATTATTTTTTCAAGATCCTTCTTTTCATTTTCAAAGTTGCTATAAGCTTTTGCTTGAGAGATAATATTGTTTAAATCTGAATATTCTTTTGATTTTTCTGCAAATTTTTTTTTATCTATATTTCCAGAGGAAAGTTCTTTTTCCAATAGGGCGTGTCTAGAAATTAAATCTTTTACTTTATTAAGTGGAATCATTATTTTTTTTTTCAATTTCCTTGGCTTTTTTTTCTACCAAAGTAACTACCTTTGAGATGATATCCTCATTGCCTAATTTTTCAGTCTGTATGCCTTTTAGGTAAAGCATGTTCGAACCTTTGCCGCCTCCTGTAATTCCAATATCTGTTAATGCAGCTTCTCCAGGTCCATTGACGACACATCCAATGATTGAAAGAGTAATAGGTGTTTTTATATGAGAAAGCTTGTCCTCCAAGGATTTTACTGTATCAATAACTTGAAACGCTTGCCTAGCGCAAGATGGGCATGAAATTATTTTAACGCCTCTATTTCTAAGACTTAAAGATTTTAAAATTTCATTACCTACTTTAATTTCTTCAACTGGATCATCTGATAATGAAACTCTGATTGTATCTCCGATACCGTTAATTAATAAATTACCCATACCTATTGAAGATTTTATACTTCCAGGAAGAAAACTGCCTGCCTCTGTTATTCCTAGGTGAAGAGGATAATCCGTAACTTGAGATAATTGTTCATATGCTCTAATAGATAAGAAAACATCTGATGATTTAACGCTTATTTTAAAATTAAAAAAATCTAAATCCTCGATGATTTTAATATTTCGTAATGCACTCTCAACTAATGCTTCTGGACAGGGTTCTTTATGTTTTTCTAAAATGTCTTTTTCTAGAGATCCTGCATTAACACCAATTCTTATTGAACAATTATTGTTTTTTGCTGCAGATATTACTTCTTTAATTTTTTTTTTATCTCCAATATTGCCTGGATTAATTCTTAAACAATGGGCTCCATTTTCAGCTGCTTCAATTGCTCTTTTATAGTGAAAATGTATATCGGCAACTATTGGTATGCTCGAATGTTTAACTATTTCCTTAAGTGCAATTGTAGATTCTGTATCTGGGCAAGATACTCTCACTATATCGGCGCCTACTTCTGCAATTTTGTGAATTTGGTCTAGGGTAGCTTTTACATCTTTTGTCAAAGTATTTGTCATTGATTGTACGGATATTGGATTATCACCTCCAACTTTTACATTCCCTACAGTTATAACTTTTGTTTTTTTTCTGTTAATATTTCGAAAAGGTCTAATATTCATTTTAATTGTATAATTTAAATTCTTTGTGCAGAACTGATACTGCTTTGTTTGTATTTTCCTTGTTAATTAAAACAGATATTTTTATTTCAGAAGTAGAAATAACTTGAATATTTATATTTTTTTTTGCTAAAGCTTGAAACATTCTAAATGTTACTCCAGGAGTAGTTATCATTCCAACACCTATTATTGAAATTTTTGATACATTTTTATTTATTAATAAATTTCGGAAATCAATATTTCTATTATTTTTAATAAGTTTTTTTGTTTTTTTAATATCTTCAGATTTTATTGTAAAAGTCAAATCAGTTTCTCTACCATTAGCAGATATATTTTGAACGACCATATCAACATTAATATAGTTTTGAGATAATGGTTTAAATATTGATGCCGCAACTCCAGGCTTATCTTTTACACCTACTAATGTTACCTTTGCATCGTTTTTGGTAAAAGAAATCCCAGTTATAATTTTATTTCTAGAAATATTTTTTCTTTTAGTAATTAATGTACCAGCTTTATTTTTAAATGAAGATTTTACATCTATATCAATTCTATTTAATCTTGCGTCTTGAATTGATATTGGTTGCATGACTTTTGCTCCTAAAGATGCCATTTCAAGCATTTCCTCATAAGAAATGGAACTTATTTTTTTTGCACTTTTGATCATATTTGGGTCAGTAGTATAAACGCCTTCAACGTCAGTAAAAATTATACATTTTTCAGCCTTAAAAAATTTTGCCAGCATTATTGCACTTGCATCTGATCCTCCTCTTCCTAGGGTTGTAATTCTTTTGTCTAAACTAATACCTTGAAATCCAGAAATTATTGGAATACCCCCCGATTTTAAAAAATCCATTATTTTTTTTTTATAAATTTGTATAATTCTAGATGAACCATGTCTACCTTCTGTCAAAATAGGAATTTGCCATCCCATCCAAGATTGAGATTTATAACCCATATGATTTAGTCTTCCGGCAATAAGAGCGCAGGACATTTGTTCTCCTGATGAAACTAGAACATCATATTCAGACAGGCTAAAATCATTACTTAATAGTTTTGATTTTTTTATTAAATCATTTGTCACACCACCCATGGCAGATGATACTACAATTACTTTATACTTTTGTTTAGAGTATTTACTAATGATTCTGGCAACGTTTTTTATTCTTTCTACCGTGCCTACCGAAGTTCCACCAAACTTTAAAACAATAATTTTCATTGGTAATATTATTTATATAAATTTAAAATATATTGATAAAATACATCTTGGTTGTAATGTCAACCAGCAATGAAAAATAACACAATTAATAAAAAAGAAATAGAAAAATTTTCCAATATGGCTTCTGAGTGGTGGAATCCTGAGGGAAAATTTAAACCTTTACATAAATTTAACCCTATAAGGATTAAATATATTAAAGATAGTGCTACTCAACATTTTGGTATTAAAACCAAAAATCAACCACTTAAAAATCTGAATATTTTAGACATAGGTTGTGGAGGCGGTCTTCTATCAGAACCAATGTGTAGATTGGGTGCCAATGTCACTGGAATTGACGCATCACAAAAAAATATTAATATTGCAAAAATTCATTCTAAAGAAAATAGTCTTAAAATAGATTATATTTGTGCATCTCCAGAGGTTTTAAAAATAAATAAAAAATTCGATATTATATTAAATATGGAAATTGTTGAGCATGTCGATGATGTAAACTATTTTATAAATAAAAGTTCTCAATTTTTAAAAAAAGACGGACTTATGTATGTGGCAACTTTAAATAAAACTTTAAAATCTTATCTTTTTGCTATAGTTGGTGCTGAGTATGTTTTAAGATGGCTTCCTATTGGTACGCATGATTGGAATAAATTTTTGAAACCAACAGATTTAATACAACATGGAAAAAATAATTCCTTATTTTTTAAAAAATTAGATGGAGTAGTTTTCAACCCTTTAAAGAATATTTGGAGTATAAATAAAGACTGTTCAGTGAACTATATAATCCAATTTAAAAAAATTTAGTTTTCCTTTTCCTTAATCCATGGAATAGTTTGCGTTTCTATTCCCTCCTCATTCAAACTTTTAACTTCATCATGGCTTGCATTCCCGTAAATTCCTTTTGCATTTTTTTTCTTTGAATTATAATGAATTGATCTCGCTTCATATGCAAAGTTCTCACCCACATATTCAAAATTACATTTAATAAAATCTTGATATTTTTTAATTCTTTTTTTAAATTTTTTTAATTTTTCTTGATTAGGATCTGTTTTTGTCTCCTCAATTGAACTATTTAGAATCATTGGAGACATTGGTGATTTAACCACCTGTGAAGAACTACAAAAACTACAATTAATTAATTTTATGCTTTTTAACTTGTCGAATTCTTTTGATGATGCAAACCAACTGTCAAAATTCTGATTACAGGACTTACAAGTCAATTTATATTTAATCATAATATTTAATTAATATTTTTTCTCATTTTTTCAATGCTCATGATCTGTAGTCTGCATTAATTTCAATATATTTTTTCGTCAAATCCATCGTATAAGCAGTAAATTCTTTTGAACCCATGTTTAATTCAATGCTTAGGTCAATTTTTTCATTTTTCATAAATTCTTTTACTTCTTCTTCATTATAGCTATCTGAAACTTCACCTTTTTCTACTATTCTATATGGCCCAATATTTATATTAATTTTATTTAAGTTGATAACTACATTTGATTTACCTATTGCCATAATTATTCTCCCCCAATTCGGATCTTCACCGGCAAAGGCAGTTTTAACTAAATTAGAATTTGCAATAGAAAAAGCTATTTTCTTAGCCTCTTCCTCTTTTTTTGCATTTTTAATATTTATAGTAATAAATTTAGATGCTCCCTCGCCATCAGCAATTACACGCTTAGCTAAATTTAATAAAATTGAATGAAAACTTTTTTCGAATTCTTTTACTCTTTCGTCTTTAATATTATTAACTATTGTATTATTTGCTGCACCTGTAGCAAAAGCTGAAACCATATCATTTGTACTTGTATCACCATCGCAACTTATCGCATTAAAAGTTGAGTCAATATTTCGTTTTAACAATTTTTTTAGGACTTTTGATGAAATTTTTGCGTCTGTAAAAATATAACCTAAAGTTGTTGCCATATTTGGATGTATCATGCCAGAACCTTTTGCAATACCATAAATTTTAACTGTCGTATTTCCAATTTTACATTCTTCCATTGCTAATTTTGGAACTAGGTCGGTTGTCATTATACCGAGAGCTGCCTTAGTCCAAATATATTTATTTTGAGTATATTTTATCTTCTCAATAAGATCTGGAATAGAGTTTTTAATTTTAGAAGTTGGAAACTCTTCCCCAATAGTTCCTGTACATCCAAATAATATTTCTTTTGGTTTAATTTTTTCAGTTTTTTCATCATCGTTTTTTTTTTTTACGGTAAGTTGTTCAGATAACTCATCTGCTATTTCTTTTAAACCTTGATATCCATTTTTTCCTGTAAAAGCATTAGCATTTTTTGTATTTATTAAAAGAGCTCTGATTTTTTTACTATTAATATTTTTGTTCCACTTAATATTTTCAGATAATATTGTAGATTGAGTATAGACAGATGCAAAATTTGCACTATCTCTAAAATAAAATAATACCAAATCATCTCTTGGTGGATTATAAAGTTTTGCACTCGTAACCGATAATGCTACCCCGTCAAGATGCTCTAAATCCTGAAAGTCACTCATTATTGAGTTTTTTCTCTTAGTACCAAAAAAATTACCAAAATTCATAACCATGCTATTTAAATAAAATATTTTATTCCTATATTAATAGATATAATTTAATTATATACCAAAAATAAAACTAAATGCTAAATCCTTTAAAAATCTTTTCAAAGCTTATTAAGTCCAGAAATCAAAGAGATTTAGATAACCTCCAAAAATTAGTTAATGCAGTAAATGCCTTTGAAGATAAAGTCTTAAAGCTAAGAGATGATGAGTTTCCAAAAAAAACTAATGAACTTAAAAATAAATTAAAAAATGGAGATTCTCTAGATAGTATACTACCAGAGGCTTTCGCGTTAGTTAGAGAAGCATCAAAACGAACAAGAAATGAAAGACATTTTGATGTTCAAATAATGGGTGGGGTTGTTTTGCACAATGGCAATATTGCTGAGATGAAAACTGGAGAGGGTAAAACACTTACTATTGCGCTTGCTGCTTATCTAAATGCTCTTAATGAAGAAGGCGTCCATATAGTAACTGTAAATGATTATTTGGCTAAAAGAGATTGTACTGAAATGGGCGTTATATATAATTTTTTAGGATTAACATCTGGCTTTATTAATAATGATCAAAGCGATAGTGAGAGAAAAGAAAATTATTCATGCGATATTACTTATGCAACTAATAGTGAGTTGGGATTTGATTATTTAAGAGATAACATGAAATTTTCTCTTAATGAGTTGGTACAGAGGAAATATAAGTTTGCAATTGTAGATGAAATAGATTCTTGCTTGATTGATGAAGCAAGAACGCCTCTTGTAATTTCTGGAGCTGCAGAAGATAAAGCTGGTCAATATAATGCAATTGATAAACTTATAAAAAAATTAAATAAATCAGATTATGAAATCGATGAAAAAGATAAGAATATTTATTTGACTAATGATGGAATTTCAAATGTTGAAAAAATATTTACAGTTGCTGGAATTCTTAAAAATAATAATTTTTATGATCCAGCAAACCTATCTCTTGTCCATCATGTAAATCAATCTTTAAGGGCTAATCATTTATTTCAAAAAGGTAAAGATTATATCGTGAGAGATGGTCATCTTAAAATTATTGATGAACTAACAGGTAGAATACTTGAAGGAAGAAGATATGGTGATGGATTGCATCAAGCGCTAGAAGCAAAGGAGAAAATTGAAATCCAAGTTGAAAATCAAACTTTGGCATCAATTACTTACCAAAACTACTTTAAATTATACAAAAAATTGTCTGGTTGTACTGGTACTGCCTTAACCGAGGCTGAGGAATTTCATGAAATATATAATCTAGAAGTTACTGTAATTCCAACAAATAAAAAAATGATAAGAAAAGATTGGAATGATCAAATATTTAGGACTGAAAATGAAAAAAATGAAGCAATTATAAAAAAAATTTCAGAGTGTTATAAAAATGGCCAGCCAATGCTTGTTTTTACTTCTAGTATTAACAAATCTGAATTATATTCAAATCTATTAAAAAAATCTAAAATTCCACATACAATTTTAAATGCAAAAAATCATGAACAGGAAGCAGAAATAATTGCTAATGCTGGTAAGCTAAATTCGGTTATAATTACTACTAGCATATCCGGAAGGGGTGTTGATATTCAGCTAGGAGGTAAAAAAGGTAGTATAAATGAAGATCAATTAAAAATTCAAAAAGAAAAAATAAAAGCTTTAGGTGGTCTTTTTGTCATCGGAACAGAAAGAATGGAGTCTAGACGTGTTGATAACCAGGCTAGGGGAAGATCTGGAAGACAAGGGGATGAGGGAAATTCAATTTTTTATGTAAGTTTAGAGGACGATTTGATGAGGATATTTGGTTCAGAATCCATGAATAATATACTTGAAAAACTTGGTTTAAAAGATGGGGAAAGTATTGATCATCCTTGGATTAACAAAGCCTTAGAAAGAGCTCAACAAAAAGTGGAGGCAAGAAACTTTGATATTAGAAAAACATTATTGAAATTTGATAATGTTCTAAATGACCAAAGACATGTAATTTTTAGTCAAAGAAAAAACATTATTGAAACAAAAAAAATTTTTGAGTATTGCGATAATTTTTTAGACGAAATATTAAATGATTTAATCAGAAATAAAAATAACCTTGCCAATTCTCAAAAAATAAGAGAATTTTCCTCACAAATTAAATCAGTGCTAGGAAAAAGTTTTTTAGATAATGAAATAGAGGAAATGGTTAATAAGAACGATACTGATTTTAAAAAAATAATTCAAAATAAATTTAAAGAGAAGAGAAGTAATAGAATAAATATTTTAGGTGATGAAAGATCTAGAGAGATCGAGAAAAGAATTTTTTTGCAATCAATTGACCTTAATTGGAAATTACACATACAATATTTGGAACAATTAAGACAAGTAATTGGATTAAGATCTTATGGTCAAAGAGATCCTTTGGTTGAGTATAAAAAGGAGGCATTTACATTATTTGAAAACTTATTAAATAAACTTAAGTTTGACCTAATAACTATACTTTTGAATTTAACAATTGTTGAAAAAATATCTGAAGATAACAAAGAAGAAAATGAAAAACCAAAGATAGATCCAAAATATATTGGAAAAAAAATGAGCAGAAATGAACCATGTTTTTGTGGTTCAAAAAAGAAATACAAACACTGTTGCGGTAGATTTTAAATTAAAATTATACCCAAAACTATAATAAATATTATTGCTACTGCATATGAATAATTTTTATATTGTTTAGATTTATTAAATAAATCCATAAAAATATTGCTTTTAAGTGATAAATTATCTTTCACTTCAGAACTTTTTGTAAATCCTCCTGTTCTTCCTATAGACAAAAATTTTTGTTTTCTTTTATCAAAAATTTCTTGTTTTGATAGGTTTTTAAATTCATTTAAATTTTTTTCTATTGATGATCTTACCGTATCAAGAATAGCATTTTTATCTCTGTGGGCACCGCCCAAAGGTTCTAAAATTATCTCATCGATGATTTTCAAATTTAGTAAATCTTTTGATGAAAGTTTCATTGCTGTTGCAGCTTCGAGAGTTTTTTTAGGATCTCTCCAAAGTATTGTGGCACATCCTTCAGGCGAAATAACAGAATATATTGCATTTTCTAACATTAAAACTTTGCTAGACGATGCTAAAGCTATTGCTCCTCCAGAACCACCTTCACCAATTATAATTGAAATAGTTGGGACTTTTAATTCCATGCTACATTCAATTGATCTTGCTATAGCTTCTGCCTGGCCCCTTTCTTCTGCACCAACTCCTGGGTAGGCTCCTGGAGTATCAACAAATATAATAATAGGTAAGTTGAATTTTTCTGCAAGTTTCATGAGTCTTATAGTTTTTCTATATCCCTCGGGTCTCATCATGCCAAAATTTCTCTCAATTCTTGTTTCTAGATCTTCTCCTTTTTCTTGCCCAATAACTAGAACTGATTGATTATTAAACTTTGCAAAACCGGTTATCACAGATTTATCTTCGCCGTAGTGACGGTCGCCAGATAAAGGTACGAAATCACTAAATAAGTTTTCAATAAAAAATTTTGATTTTGGTCGATCTTCATGTCTAGCAACCATTGTTTTTTGCCAGGGATCAAGATTTGAGTAAATTTTTTTTAATTTTGCATCAATTTCAGTCTGTAATGATGATATTTTATTAGTATTAACCTCAGATAATCCATCTTTGTTAAATGGATCTTTTAAGTTTTCCAATTCATTTTCAAGGTCTTTTACGTCTAATTCAAAGTTTAGGTAGTTTTTCATAATATTCAATATAGTTGTTTATCAATTTAAAATAGGCAATAAAATGGTGAAATTAAAAAAAAAGCAATTTGACACATAAAACTATGATATTTTAATGAAAAAAAAAGAAGAATATATCAAAATAAAAAATCTTTCAGTTTCAAAGGTCTTATATGATTTTATTAATGAGGAACTTCTTCCTGGAACTAAATTAAGTAAAAATGAGTTTTGGAGTGGTTTCGATAAAGCTGTTCATGATCTGAGCCCGAAGAATAAAGATCTATTAGATATTCGTGAAAAACTTCAAAAACAAATTGATTATTGGCATATGGAAAGAAAGGGGGGGAAGATTAATTTGAAAGAATATATCAAATTTTTAAAAAAAATTGGATATTTAAAAAATGTAGGACCAAATTTCAAAATTGATACAAATAATATTGATGAAGAAATTTCTCAAATAGCTGGGCCACAACTTGTAGTGCCAATTATGAACGCGAGATACGCATTAAATGCTGCAAACGCAAGATGGGTAAGCTTATACGATAGTCTTTATGGAACAGATATCATCGAGTCTGAAGAAACAGGAGCGGAAAGATATGATCCAATTAGAGGAACGCAAGTAATAAGATATTGTAGAAAATTTTTAGATAAACATTTTGAAATCAAAAATTTAAGTTGGATTAAAATAACTAGCTTAAAAGTAATAAACAATAAACTGACATTATTTAAAAATGATGAAAAGTTTTTTTTAAAAGATAACTATAAATTTATTGGTTATCGTAATAATCCAGAAACTCCATCAGCTATAATTTTAAAAAATAATAACCTACATATTGAAATTATTATAAATCCGAATGCATTTAGTGCTAAAAATGATGCAGCAGGTATAAGTGATATTATTATTGAATCTGCGATTACCACAATTTGTGATAATGAAGATAGTGTGGCCGCAGTGGATGCTGAAGATAAAGTAAATTGTTATAGAAATTGGCTTGAATTAATGAAAGGTGACCTTGTTTCAAAATTTGAAAAAAAAGGAAAAAAATATATTAGAAAGCTAAATCCTGATAGAAGCTATTACACGCCAGATGGAAGAAAAGAAAAACTTCACGGAAGAAGTTTATTATTAGTTCGAAATGTTGGTCACCTAATGCAAAATCCTTCTATAACATTAAAGGACGGATCTGAAATTCCCGAGGGAATAATGGATGCATTTATTACAACAGCTGCATCAATATACGACTTAAATGGGAAAAAAAATTCTAGGACTGGTTCTGTCTACATTGTGAAGCCGAAAATGCATGGTCCAGATGAGGCTGCCTTCACAGATTTAATTTTTTCTAAAGTAGAAGAAGTTTTAAAATTAAAGAAATATACTTGTAAGATTGGAATAATGGACGAAGAAAGAAGAACATCTACAAATCTTAAAGAATGTATAAGATCCCTTAGTAAAAGAGTTTTTTTTATTAATACTGGTTTTTTGGATAGAACCGGCGATGAAATGCATACCTCCATGGAGGCGGGCACAATGATAAAAAAAGGAGATATGAAAACTTCAAAATGGATTTCTGCCTACGAAAATAACAATGTTGATATTGGTTTAGAATGTGGATTTTCTGGAAAAGCTCAAATTGGAAAAGGAATGTGGGCTATGCCAGACCTAATGTCAAAAATGATGGAGCAAAAAATAGAACATTTAAAAGCTGGAGCAAATTGTGCATGGGTTCCATCGCCAACTGCGGCTTCGCTACATGCCCTTCATTATCATGAGATAAATATTTTTAACAAGCATAAAGAATTAAAAAAAAGAAAAGCAGCAAAACTTTCTGATCTTTTGACTATTCCTACCATAAAAAACCCCAAATGGTCTTTAAATGAAATTAATCATGAGATATCAAATTCTGCACAAACAATATTAGGCTATGTTGTACGTTGGATTGATCAAGGAATTGGGTGCTCTAAAGTACCCGACTTAAATGATATTGGTTTAATGGAAGACAGAGCAACTTTAAGAATATCATCCCAACATATCGCTAACTGGATTTATCACGGTATTTGTACAAAAAAACAGGTTTTAGAAATATTAAAAAAAATGGCAAAAATTGTTGATAGACAAAATATCTCTGATCCTAACTATACAAATATGTCACCAAACTTTGATAAATCTATTGCTTTCAAGGCTGCGTGTGATTTAGTTTTTCACGGAAAGTTTCAACCCTCTGGTTATACCGAGCCATTGCTCCATTTTAATAGGCATATTAAAAAATCAGTCTGACTCTGAATTTAGTCCAGTCCTATTCTTGAATGCGGAAAATAAAGTTCCATCATCTAAACTTTCTATCTCACCCCCAATAGGAAGTCCTTGTGCAAGTTTTGAAATTTTTACACCTATTTCTTTTAAACTTTCCTGAATATAATAAGCCGTTGTTTGACCCTCAACAGTTGCACTTGTTGCAATTATAACTTCTTCAATATTATCTTTTTTTACTCTTGCAACCAATGCATTAATTAACAAATCCTCTTTTCTTTGACCAGAAGAGTTAACTGTTCCGCCTAGAATATGAAAATATCCATCAAAAATATTTGAATTTTCAATACTCCATTGATCTGCAATATTTTCTACTACACATATTTTTTTTGATTTTTTTGAGGAAAAACTACAATTTTTACAATTATCATTTGACCTTAGAGATCCACATAAATTACATCTTGAAATATTTTTATAAACTTCGCCCAAAACTTTTGTCATTGGCTTCATCAATTCATCTCTATTATTTATCAATTTAAGTATAATTCTTTTTGCTGATTTTGGGCCAAGTCCTGGAAGTCTAGAAATTATTTTAACTAATTCATCAATCTCGTTTATACTTTCCATAAAACTATAAAGGCCACTTAAAACCTGGTATACCAAAACCATTTGTTGCTTTGGATATTTCTTCTGAAGTTTTGGATTTAAGTTGCTCTTTTGCATTATTATATGCTGCCACAATTAAATCTTCTAAAATTGACTTTTCTTCCTTAAAAATTTCTGGAGAAATATCAATTTTTAACATTTCTCCATTACCATTTAAGGTTACTTTAACAGAATTTGATCCTGAGACTCCTTCAACAATAATATTTTTAATTTTTTCTTGGCTTTCCTTCATTTTTCCTTCGAGTTCTTTTGCTTTATTTAATATTTTGGATAAGTCGTTCACCTTTTACTCCTCTTTTTCTACATTAATTAGTTCTGCATCAGAAAATACTTCAACAATTTTTTTATAAACATTTGTATTTTTTGCATCCTCTAAATCTTGTTTTTTATTTTTTTTAATAAAATCTTTCTTAGAAATATTGCCTGTTTTTTTTGATAGTGTTATTATCCATCTTTTATTTGTCCATTCAAATAATCTATTTGATAAATTTTTAATAAATTCCTTATCTAGATCCTCATTAAATGAAATTTCTATTCTTCCATTTTCAAAACTTACTAGGTTTACGTTTCTTTCAAGTTCATATTTTAGATGAATTTCTTTTTTAGTATTACAGAGCTCAATAAGTTCGTCTAATGATTTAATACTAAATTGCTCTTTCTTAGAGTCTTCGATCTCAATATTTTGTTTAATATTTTTTTCTTGGACGATATTTTTTATTTGATCAATAGTTTTATTATTTAAATAAGAGTAATTACTTGCATTTTTATTTAATTTTTCATCACTTGGGTTTGTTTTTGAAATATTTACATTGTTATCATTTTTAATTTTTGAAGAATTTGAAATACTTTTAAGATGCATTATTCTTACTAAAAACATCTCTATAGATAAACTTTGATTTGTTACAATATTCATTTCGTCTAGTGTATTTATTGTAAATTGCCAAAACAAAATTAATGTTTGATTATCAACATTTTTTACTAAATTTTTTATTTTATTGAACTGTTCATCATTTAATGAAAAATTTGTACTTTCAATTTTAAGAAAATCAATATTTTTAAAGTAATACAATATTTCTAAAAAATCGTTTAAAAATATTTTTGGCTCTATGCCTTGATAGTAAATATTTCTATATATATCTAAAACTTTTTCCTCATCTCCTTCAAATAAAAAAGAAAAAAGATCAATAAGTTGAGACTTATCAAAATACCCAAATATTTTTTGCGCTCCCTTAAGATCCATTTCTTTATTTTTTTCCGTAGATAAAATAGCTCTATCTAATAAAGAAAGCGCATCTCTTACAGAACCCTCAGATATCTTAACTATTAATTTTAAAGCATCATCTGATATATTTCCATTTTCTTTGTCCTTTATTTCTTTTATGTAGCTAAACAGTTCATCAGATTTTACTCTTGGGAGATCAAATCTTTGACATCTTGAAACAACTGTTATTGGAATTTTTTTTATTTCTGTTGTTGCAAAAATAAATTTTAAACCACCACCATTTTCATATTGTGGTGGTTCTTCTAAAGTTTTTAAAAGAGCATTGAAAGCTTGCTTGCTCAACATATGGACCTCGTCTATTATATAAATTTTATACTTTGCAATACTTGGTCCGTATCTTGAAAATTCTATTAACTCCCTTACATCTTCAACCCCTGTTTTGCTGGCAGCATCCATTTCCAAAATGTCTATATGATTAGAATTTGAAATTGACTTACAGTTTTCACATAAACTTTCATTACACAAATTTTCTATTCCGTTTAAACAATTTAAGCCTTTGGCAATCAGTCTGGCAAAGGTGGTTTTTCCAACTCCTCTAATTCCTGTAAAAAGATAGGCATTGGGTATTTTTTTCTCTTTTATAGAGTTAACGATTGTATCGGTAATTATTTTCTGACCTATCAAGTCCTCAAAAACAACGGGCCTGTATTTTAATGCCAACACTTTAGAATTTTTCATCATTTATATTCAGGAGACTAGAACCTGAAAATCTGTCTTTACGACTGCTTCCGTTAAGATCTGATCGGGTTCAAGCAGAATCCACCTCTAGCCTCCAATAGTATTATATCAGTATTAATTTTTATTACACAATAAGATGTAAAAAATTAAATATTTCGGAATTTACTTGCTTCATAAACTCCCAGTATATCTAAGCTTACGGTATGAAAACCAAGTTCTTCCAAAGATTTTTGGACTTTTGGATCCTCAATATGACCAACAATATCGCACAAAAACAAATATTGCTCAAAACTACTCTGTTCAGAAAAACTTTCCAACTTACTTAAACTTACATCATTAGTTGCAAACCCTCCAAGGCACTTATAGAGAGCAGCCGGTTTGTCTTTTACCTTAAAAATACAACTTGTAATATATTTGCCTTTTTTAAATTCTGGATGCTCGGCTACTTTTCCCATAACCAAAAATCTTGTTACATTTTTGTTATCGTCTTCTATATTACTTTTAATTATTTCTAGATTATAAATTTCAGCTGCAAGTTTAGAAGCAATTGCAGCTTCGCTTTTTAATAAATTTTCACTAATAAATTTAGCACTACCTGCGGTATCAGCAGCTATTATTGGTTCTAAATTATTTTTGGTTAGAATTTCTTGGCATTGAGATATCGCTTGAGAATGTGATCTTACACTTTTTAAGTTTTCTATCTTAACTCCTGGCACTACCATTAAATTATGTGAAACTTTATGAAAGTGTTCTGCATAAATTTGAAGTTTATATTTGTTCATCAAATGCTGAATATCTGCAACTCTACCAGCAACAGAATTTTCGACAGGAATAATTGCTTTGAGATTTTCGTTTTCTAAACATTGTTTAAAACATTCCTCAAAAGTTTTACAAGAAATAGTTTCTGCTTTAGGAAAAATTTCTAAAGCTGCAAGCTGAGAATAAGCTCCTTGGCTACCTTGGTATAAAATTTTCATTTTAAGTTTTATATTCCATTATTTTTTTTAATTCTATAAAATCTTCCATAGTATCTACACCTAAAACTTTGTTTTTTGCCAGAATAACATCAATATTAATCTTGTTGTCTAGAGCTCTTAGTTGCTCCAGTCTATTTTCTATTTCATTTTTAGTCTGTTCCAATTTATTAAATTTTTCCAAGCACTGAACTTCATATTCATAAATTCCAATATGTTGGTAAATATTATTAAAATTCTTTTGACTTTTTCTAAAAAAAATTTCCGCTCTTGAATAATTTTTCTCTTTCAAATTTTCTTTTGTAACAACTTTTACAATATTTTTGTTTAGCAATATATTTTTGTTATCAATGTTTGCAGCTAATGTACCTATCTCTGAATTATTTTTTTTTACAGCTAAATCTAAATTGGCAATATCATTTGGATCAATCAATGGTTCGTCCCCTTGTAAATTAATTATAAAGTCTACATTCTTAATGTTGAGCTTATTATAAGCTTCCCAAATTCTATCTGTTCCTGTTTTATTTGCTTTTGAAGTCATAATTGAATCGCCACCATTACTTTTTACATCATTAAAAATTTCAATATCCTCTGTCGCAACTACAACTTGACCTATTTCTGATTTTTTAGCTTGTGTAACTACATGTGAAATTATTGATTTTCCATCAATTTTAAGTAAAGGTTTTCCTGGCAGCCTAGATGCAGCCATTCTAGATGGTATAATTATAAGTGTATTTTTCATCTTTTAATAACATTTATGCGTCCAACAGACGCAAAATAATTTTATTTAAAATTAAGTAATTTCTAAAATATCATGTTATACGTGCAAATAATTATTTAATAAAATGGATTCGTTTGAAATTAATAAAATTATTGGGGCAGTTTTAATCACGGTTTTAATAGTTTTTGGTATAGGAAAGGTTTCAGATGTAATTTTTGCCGTAAAAAAACCAGACATTGCAGGTTACAAAGTTGAAGTTTTGGATGAAAATAATGATCTAAAAACCACGGACTCTGAGAGTACAATTGATATAAGCGCTTTGTTAGCTTTGGGTAGCGTAGAACACGGAGAAAAAGTTTTTAAAAAATGTAAAGCTTGTCACAGTATTGAAGAAGGTGGAGGCAACAAAATTGGACCAAAATTATGGTCTGTAATGTTTAGGCCTGTAGGATCAATTGCTGATTACAAATATTCTAAAGCTTTATCAGAATACAAAAAAGAATGGACATGGGAAGAAATGAATGGTTTTTTAATTAAACCTGCTACTTGGATAAAAGGAAATAAAATGGGTTTTGCTGGTCTTAAAAGTGAAAAAGACAGAGCATCAGTTTTATTATATTTAAACAAAAATGGTAGTAATCCTAAATCACTACCTTAGTTTTTCAAAACAATATAATAAAATACTTTTTTGAACATGTACTCTATTAAATGCTTGTTGCCATACTTTTGATTTTTTACTTGAAAAAACAACATTTGAAACTTCAGTTCCTCTTGGAAGGCAGTGTAAAAAAATTGAGTCCTTTTTTGTAAAACTCATAAGCTCAGAATTTATTTGGAAATTTTTAAAATCTTTAATTTTTTTTGATTTATCAACTTTATCATTTAAAGAAATAACTTTATCAGAAAAAACAACATCTGCATTCAATGCAGCTTTTTTCGCATCATTAAATATTTTTATATTTCTTTTATTTTTTTTTACCCAATCTAATATGGATTTTTTTGGTCCATAATTTTTTGGACAACCAACGTTTAAATTAAATGAAAATTTAACTGATGCTGCAATTAAACTATTCAAAACATTATTTGAGTCTCCAATCCAACAAATATTCATTTTTGAAATAGATTTTTTCTTAATTTCTTCAATCGTAAATATATCTGATAGAACTTGAGTAGGGTGTGATGATGGACTTAAGCCATTAATTAATGGAATTTTAAGATATTTACTAAAATCGTTAATTTTTTGATCGCTGTCAGTTCTTAACATGAAGCCATCAGCGTAAGATGATAAAATTTTAGCGGTATCTTCTAAGCTCTCTCCTCCCTTGCCTAAATGAAGTTCATTGGACCTAAGTGTTATTGTTCCACCTCCTAATTGCTTAATAGCAAGATAAAAACTTAATCTAGTTCTTAAACTAGGTTTTTCAAACATTTGTATTAACAATTTTCCTTTTAATGGCTTATCTTTGTCTTCATCAATTATATTTAATTTTTTTCTCTTTTTTTTTCTTTTTTTTGCATCAGAAATTATTTTTTTTAAATGTACAGAGGAAATATCTTTAAGATTTAAAAAATGTTTCATGACTATTCAATTTTTTCACAAACTTCGTTAATTATTTTAATTGCTAAATCAATTTCATTTTTTTTTACTGTTAATGGCGGCAAGATTCGTATAACATTTTCACCAGCTCTTATTGTTAATAGTTTTTTTGCCATAAGTTTTTCAATAAACTTAGTTTGGTCATTAAAAAGTTGTAAGCCTATTAACAATCCAATCCCTCTAACTTCTTTAATAATTTTAGGGAATTTATTTTTTATTTTATTTAATTCTTTATGAAAATATATAGAATTTTTTTTTACATTTGATAGAAATCCTTTTTTAAATATCTGATCTAAAACTGCGTTTCCAACTGACATTGCTAAAGGGTTCCCACCAAATGTGGAACCATGCGTTCCGGGTTTCATGGATAAACCTACCTTTTTACTCATTAAAACTGCACCTATAGGAAAACCGCCGCCGATTCCTTTTGCAATTGGTACAATATCTGGTTTTACTCCAGAATACTCATAAGCTAAAAATTTTCCACTTCTTCCAATACCACACTGAACCTCATCTAAAATTAAAAGAATTTTTTTTTTATTACAAATTCTTCTTAACTCTCTTAAACACCAATCAGGTATAACTTTTATACCTGACTCTCCCATTACTGTTTCGCACATTATTGCAGCTGTTTTATTTGTTATAGCTTTCTTCAATGATTTATGATTTCCAAATTCGAAGTGGTCGAAACCATCAACTTTTGGTCCAAAACCTTCTGTCATTTTTTTTGAGCCGCTTGCAAAAATTGCAGCTAAAGTTCGCCCGTGAAAGGAATTTTTCACACATAAAATTCTATTTTTTTGTGGTTTTCCAATTGAGTAAAAGTATCTTCTTGCAACTTTAATTGCAGCTTCAGTGGCCTCTGTTCCACTATTTTGGAAAATAACAAAATCTGCAAAAGTTTTTTGTGTTAATCTCTTAGCTAATTTTTCGCCTTCAGGTATTAAAAAAGAATTAGACACGTGCCAAACTTTATTTGCTTGTCTCTTCATATGTTTTATTAAATAAGGATTGGCGTGTCCAAGAGAGTTTACTGCTATACCTTGAACAAAATCTAGGTATTTTTCTCCTTTTGTAGAGTATAAAAAACTGCCCTTTCCTCTTTTAAAAGCTATTTTTCTTCTATTATAATTTTTTGCTAGTGCTGTCATATTTTTAAGATTTTATTTTATATCCTTTTTTATATAATAAGTATGCAAAGAACCAGCCGATGAAAGAAAGTATAGGCATATAAATCAATCCAAAAAATAAATCTCCATCAGATACGTTTAAAAAACCGTATCTAAAGATATTTATAATATGAAAAAACGGATTTACGCTACTTATAGTTTGAAAAAATTCTGGCAGTCTGTCAATAGTATAAAATACACCTGATAAAAAACTTAGAGGTTGAATAACAAAATTAGTAATAGTAGCAGTATGATCAAATTTAGTTGCCCATAGACCCGATATAAATCCGAGGCTGCCAATAAAAAGTGATCCAAAAAAGGCACCATAAAAAATATAAAAAAAATTTTCTACAGGCAAATCGATTATAAGTAAAAATACAACTGTAGATATAATGCCTATGATTAAACTTCTAGTAATAGCTGCAAATATTATTGCACTTGAGACTTCAAAAGCGGATAATGGAGCATATAATATATCAACTATATTTCCCTGCATTTTTGATATCATAAGTGAACTGACAGAGTGAGAAAAACTTTGAAGTATCATTGATTGAATTATTAAGCCTGGTGCCAAAAAGGTTATAAAAGAATATCCCAAAACATCTCCTCTATTTTCGCCTAACGCAAGAGTTAAAACTGATAAAAATAATAAACTAGATACCAAGGGGGATAAAAGAGTTTGGGCCCATACTGTAAAAAATCTGCTACACTCTCTATACCAAAGAGCATAAAGACCAACGTAATTTATGTATCCAATCTTTCTAACTCCAATTTGATATTTTTTTTGTAATTCAACCATAAGAAATTGTTTTTAACCTTTTTTTAAAAAATTTGTTAATAAAACCAAAAAATTGCTTGTTTTTTGGTATTTATTATGTGTATCTATATAGTGTAAAATAAACTATTAACCACTATATATAGTATATATGAGCTGGACTGAAGATAAAATTGCTAAACTTAAAGAGTTATGGGGTAAAGGAAAAACTGCAAGCCAAATAGCAGAAATAATTGGAGGGGTTAGCCGTAACGCTGTAATTGGAAAAGCACACAGATTGAATTTATCTGCAAAAATTAAAACTAAAAATTTTGGTGAAAATTTTAGGAAAAAAAACAACCCTGCCAATGATGCAAATGTTGATGGCAAAAAAAGAATATCGAGATCTAAATTTAAATCACTACTAATAGAAAAAGATTTTGAACCTGAAAACCCTAAACAGCTTGAAGAATTAACTGACGATTCTTGTAAATGGCCAATAGGTCATCCTGATGAAAAAGATTTTTATTTTTGTGGGAGAACATCGTTGAAAGACTTCTCATATTGCAAACTTCACCTTTTATATGCTTTCCAGCCTAAAGGAAAAAAGGAAGACTTGGTCGATAAAAATAACGAAGTTCCAAAATTTATTGAGAAAAAAATTAAATCTGCTTAAAGTTTTTTTTTAATTTTTTTTTCTCCTTTAGTAAAATCCTTTTTTGTAATTACACCAGATTTATATAAATCATTTAGTTTCGATAAATTATTATTAATATTTTCATTATTTTTATCTTTTGATATATTTTTATTATTTTTGGCCTGAATTCCACGACCAGCGGCCTTTATGCCAATAAAAATTACAAATATAAGAATTATTGAAATAATTAAATAAATAAAATAAATAAGCATAAGTTAGTTTTGATTGCTTTTTTTAATAGAAAATTTTCCACCTTCCATCCAATTATAACTATAAGATTTAATTGACTCCTCAAATAAAATTTTGCTTGGACATCCTAGATCAAAATTCGAAATCCCATTATCTGACTTAATATTATCATATTTTAATAAATTCAATTGATCTCTTGTTATAAGAGGATGAGGAAAAAGCTGAAAAAATGAAGCTGATACTTTTGCTAATGTTAAAGGAATAGGTAATAATAATCTTTTTTTATTAATACTTTTTAAAAGTTTTTCTATTATCTGTTTAAAGGTCAGTACTTCTGGTCCTAATGCCTCGATATCTTTAGACAAAATATTATTTGAAATAATATAAAAAATTAAATTAACTACATCTGAAACATGTATTGGGGTAAACTTTGTTATGCCTTTATAATAAAGAGGAAATATTGGCATTAAACTTAACAGAGTAAAAAAACGTGTAGTGAATGAGTCGTCAACACTATAAACTAACGACGGTTTTATTATGACTGCTTTTTCAAAGTTTTCTCTAATTTTTTTTTCTCCTTGTAATTTACTTAATGCATATTTTGAATTTTTAGCATCAGCTAATCCAAGAGCTGAAATATGTATCATTTGGTTGATATTTTTTTTTTTACAAATCTTTGAAATCAAATCTGGAAAGTCTACATGGATATTTTTAAAAGAATTTTTACCTTTTTCAAATAATATGCCAACTAAATTTATACAAACATCATTTTCTCCGATCAATTTAGAAAGGCTGTTATAGTCAAATATGTTGGATTGTTTGATCTCAAGATATCCTATAGGTGCTTGTGTTTTAAGTATATAACCCTTTTTATGAATATCTCTTGTTACTGCTGTAACCTTATAATTACTTTTTGTAAGTTTTCTTATAAGATTCCTACCAATTTGCCCACTGGCACCAAAAATTAATATTTTTTTTGTTATCATTTATCAAAAAATAGACAATATTGTTTTGTCTTTATATATATAAACTAAATATGAATAACATCAAAATTTTTGATAACGATTTGCCTGAAGATATCGATTTTTCAAAAGAAAAGGAAATTGGTTTAGATTGTGAAGCTTTAGGTTTGGTAATTGGCAGAGATCCTCTTACTTTGATACAATTAGGGTTAAAGTCAAAAAAATATTACTTGATTAAATTGAACAGAGAAAATTACTCTGCACCAAATTTGGTTAAAGTCTTATCTAATCATAATACGCAATTTATTATGCATTATGCGCGCCAAGATCTGATGTGGATTAAATATCATCTCAAGGTAGATATTGGTAATTTTTTTTGTACAAAACTATGTTCAAAAATTGCCAGAACAGCTTCTAATTATCATGGTTACAAAGATTTAGTAAAAGAGTTATGTGGGAAGGATATATCAAAAAAGGAACAGCAAAGTGATTGGGGTGATCCAAATCTTTCAGAAAAACAGATAAGTTATGCTGCTCAGGACACTGAATTTCTTTTTGAAATAAAAGAAAAATTAACAAAAGTACTTATTAGAGAGAAAAGGTTTGAACTTTTTGAAAAGTGTATGAAAGTTTTGCCAGTTATAGTAGACATGGAAATTGCTGGATATAAAACTTCTACATTTGAGCATTAGTATGAAAAAAAATAATAATAAAAAAATAGCAAGGAATGTAATTGAATTAGAAATTCAAGCCCTAAAAAAATTAAAAAATTCTATAAATAATTCTTTTGACCAAGCAGTTAATGCAATTGTTAGATGTCATTCTAAAATTATATTGTGTGGAGTTGGAAAAAGTTATTTAATTGCATCTAAGATAGCAGCAACTTTATCTTCAGTAGGATGCCCGTCTTTTTCTCTGTCAGCCAATGACTGTTCTCACGGTGATCTAGGAAGTATTACGAAAAAAGATATTTTAATTTTAATAAGCAATTCTGGTGAAACTGCAGAACTTAAACCAGTAATACAATACGCTAATAGAAATAAAATATTATTGATCGGAATAGTTTCAAAAAAGAATTCAATTCTTTATAAGGCATCTGATATTAAATTATTTATACCCGAAGTAAAAGAAGCCGGTTTAGAAATAGTTCCTACTAGCAGTACATGTGAGCAACTAGCAATAGGCGATTGTTTGGCGGTAGCAGCACTAAGTATAAAAAGATTTAGTAGAAAAAAATTTAAAGAGTTTCATCCTAGTGGTAGTTTAGGAGCAAAACTAAAAACTGTTGAAGATTTAATGATATCGGGGAAAGGTATCCCGTTCATTAATGAAAATGCTAATATGAAAAAAGCACTAAGTTTAATTACAAAAAAAAAATTAGGTCTGCTAGTTGCCACAAATAAAAAAGGAATCACTACAGGAATTATTACTGATGGTCAAATTAGAAGGGCAAGTCAAAAAAATCAAAGAATAGAAAATCTTTCTGTGAAAAATGTTATGACTAAAAATCCAATAAGTGTTGAGAAAGATATGTTGGCTGCAAAAAGCCTTTCTATTATGTCAGAAAAAAAAATCACAAGCTTATGTGTTCATAAACATAATAAAAAGTATAAAACTATTGGTATATTACATATTCATAACATTTTAGACGCTAGGATTAACTAATCAATGAATAGATCTTTATTATTACAGGCTTCGATATTGTTTTTAATTATAATTATACTATTTTTTTCTTACAACTACCTTCTAGACGCTAATAGAAAAAAAGGGATAGTTGATGCGGGGCAAGAAAGTGAAAATAAGGAAATAAATTTAAGCAAAAATAGTGATTTAGAAGTAATTGAAGAGTTAAGTTATATTTCAAGTGATGAGAAAGGAAACACATATAAAATTTTATCTGATTCTGGAAAAATTAATGAAGAAGATCCAGATATATTATTATTGAAAAATGTTTTTGCGGAAATAACTTTAAAAAATTCTAGTAAAATTTTTATCTATTCAGATCAAGCAAAGTATAATAAGTCAAATTTAAATACACATTTTTTCGAAAACGTAAAATTAAACTATGAAGATTACAACATAAAAAGTGAAAATATCTTTTTAGATTATGTTACTAAAGAAGTGAAAATTGCAGAAAATGTTGTATATAATGATAGTAATAATAAGCTAAATGCAGATGCTATTGATATGGATTTGATCACAAAATTTTCAAAAATATATATGATAAATAAAGATAATAAAATTACTGCAATAATTAAAAATTAAATGGCTATTATTAAAAAATTCAGAATTAAATCTTTCAAAAATTCAAACCCTTTACTTGAGCTTAGAAATATTTCAATATCTTTTGGTCAAAGAAAAATTTTAGACAACATATCTTTTAAAATAAATCCTGGTGAAATTCTTGGATTATTAGGTCCAAATGGAGCTGGCAAATCAACTATATTTAATTTAATAACAGGAATTTTAAAACCCGATTTTGGAACTATTAGTTTCGGCAAAAGAGAAGCCACAAATTATCCGATTTATCTAAGAACAAGAGAATTTAAAATTGGATATGTGCCTCAATACGGAGGATACTTTTCAGATCTTACTGCATATGAAAATTTAAAAGCAATTGCTCAAGTGCTTATTAGAGACAGTCGAGAACAAAATAGTAAAATTGAGTATTTAATATCAAAATTTGAATTAGATTATGTAAGAGATATAAAAGCTTCTTTTTTATCTGGTGGTCAAAAAAAAAAACTTGTCATTGCTTTAGCATTGCTTGGTGATCCTAAAATTTTACTTTTAGATGAATGCTTCGCGGCATTAGATGTTTTAACAATTCAGATGCTACAAAAAATTATTGTAAATTTACAAACTGAAGACAGAATTGGAATTTGTATTTGTGATCACCAAGCAAGAGATTTACTTTCATGCGTTGATGTTGCAATTATTTTATCTAATTGTAAAATTGTAGCTCAGGGTACACCAAAAGAATTAATTAATAATCCAATAGCACAAAATGCATACTTTGGAGAAACTTTCAAAATTAATTAATGTATAATGGTCCAAAATTTTTTAAAAATTAATAAAAAAATCGGTAGTTTTAAAAAAAAAATATTAGTGGACGGTGATAAAAGTCTATCTATAAGATGGGCACTGCTATCTTCACAAGGAGTTGGCCAATCTATTGCGAAAAATATACTTAAATCTGAGGATTTAATAAATACTTTAAATTGTTTAAAAAAGTTAGGAGTTAAAATTAAGTTAAAAAAAAATATTTGTAAAATAGAAGGCGTAGGTATTAATGGATTTGCTTATAAAAAAAAAATAGTTCTTAACGCTGGCAATTCTGGAACCTTGGGAAGACTCATTCTTCCTTTATTAATTAGATCACCTTATAAAATCAAAATAATTGGAGACAAAAGCTTATCTAGAAGAGATTTTTCTAGAGTAATTGAACCTTTAAAAAAAATTGGTGCGAACTTTTATCCAAATAAAAAAAAGACATTGCCAATTTATATTAAAGGCAGTGATTTTTTAAGACCAATTTATTATGAAGAAAAAAAAGGATCGGCACAATGTAAAAGTTGTATAATGTTAGCTTCAATAAATACCCCTGGACAAATTTCAATAAAAGCAAAAAAATCAAGAGATCATACTGAAAGAATGTTTAAAGAACTAAAAATACCTATAGAAATAAAAAAAGATAGAAATTTAGATTTTATAAAAGTCTCAAAACCAAAGTTGATAAAAAATTTTAATTTCAATATACCAGGTGATATTAGCTCAAGTGCTTTTTTTATTGTTCTAACTCTATTATCAAAAGATTCAAGTTTGGTCCTTAGAAATATTAATATAAACCCTTCAAGAATGGGGGTGATAAGAATTTTAAATAAAATGGGAGCCAAAATAAAAATTAAAAATAAAAAAAAACAATTCGGTGAAGAGTGTGCCGATATAATTGTGAAAAGTTCAAAAAATTTAAAAGGTATTAATTGTCCTTCAAATTTGAACTCAAGTGCAATTGATGAATTTTTAATTATATTTTTAGCTGCGTCAAAAGCTAAAGGTATATCTTATTTTAAAAATTTGTCTGAACTAAATGAAAAAGAAAGTCCAAGATTAAAAATAGCATCAAAAATACTTAGGATGATGGGTGTTAAAATAATTTATAACAATAGTTCAATTAAAATATACGGAAATCCAGATATAGTTTTAAATAAAAATTATATTGTTAAAAATTACCTGAAAGATCATAGAGTTTTTATGATGTGTGCGATAGCAGCTTTATCTTTTGGGGGAAATTGGAAGATATTTAATCCAGAATCCATTAATACCTCATTTCCATCTTTTTTAAATATTATAAAACAACTTGGTGGTAAAACTAATTGAAAAATAAAAAAAAAATAATTAAAATAGCAATCGATTCCCCTGCTGCAGCTGGAGCTGGCACTGTCGCAAAAAAAATTTCTAAACACTTTAACCTTCTATATTTAGATACTGGAAAAATCTATAGATTGTTAGCTTTTTATAAATTAAAAAATGAAAAAAAATTCAAAAATACGTTTATAAGAAAAAAAATTGGTAAATTAAAAATTAAAGATTTGCAAGGTAAATATTTATTAAGTGACAAAATTGGAATAGAGGCATCAATAATTGCAAAAAATAAAAATATAAGGAAAATAGTCCATAATTTCCAGTTAAGATGTGCATATAAATTTCCAAAAAAATTTAATGGCTCCTGTTTAGATGGTAGGGATATTACTTATAAAATTGTTCCCGATGCTGATTTTAAATTCTTTATAACCGCCAGCACTAAAGTAAGAGCTAAAAGAAGATTTAAAGAATTAAAAAAGCTTGGACGAAAAATTGCTTATAATGATGTGTTCAAAAGTATAAAAAAACGTGACTATAGGGACTATAATAGGCGTTTTTCTCCACTAAAAAAAACAAGCGATTCTATCTTGATTAATACATCAAATTTAACTAAAAAAGCATGTTTTTTTAAAATAAAAAAAATTATAGAGACGAAACAAAAAAAAAATGGAAATATATAATTCTTTAGAAACGCCTGCCTCAAAGGAATTTCAAAAATTATTAGATAGTCAATTATCAAAAACAAAAAATTTAGCTGAAGGCAAGATAATAGAAGGTAAAATTACAAAAATAACAGAAAAATTTGTTTTTTTATTTATCGAAGGTTTAAAATCTGAGCCAGTAATTGACATTAATGAATTTAAAACTATTGGAATAATAGATAAAATAAAATTAGGTAGCAAAGTATCAGTTCTGTTAGAAAGAATTGAAGATAAAAACGGCGATGTAGTTGTTTCAGCTTCTAAAGCTTTAAAAATAAAAGGATGGGATAGGCTAGTTGAAGCTTATGAAAAAAATGAACCTATAACAGGTAAAATCACTAGCAAATGTAAAGGTGGAGTTATAGTTGAACATATAGATACGGGATCATTAATGTTTTGCCCAGGTTCACAGATATCTGATAAGCCCTTAAAAGATATTTCCCATTTAATGAATGAACCCCAAAAATTTGCTTTAATCAAACTTGATAAAATAAGAGGAAATGCATGTGTATCTAGAAGACAAATTATTTCATCTAATAAAAAAGAAGATAAAGCAAAAATTATTGAAAAATATAAAGTTGGAGATGTAATCAAAGGTGCAATTGTTAAAGGCTATAGTTCTTTTGGATGTTTTTTTGATGTAAACTCAGAATTGGATGTATTAGTTCATTTGCAGGAAATTAGTTACTCTAGAGTAAATCACCCAGAGGAAATTTTTAATATTGGTGAAAAACATGATTTAAAAGTTATAACCGTAGACAAAGAAAAACAGCAAGTTGGATGTTCTATTAAACAACTTTCTCCGGATCCTTTCGAACATATATCTAACTACGAGTTAAACAAAGAATACAAAGTTAAAGTAGTCAAGATGATGGATTTTGGAGCTTTCTGTGAACTAGAACCTGGACTAACTACCTTGCTTCACTCTAGTGAACTAAGTTGGACGAAAAAAAATCCATCTGCAAAAAAAATGTTCAAGATCGGTGATGAAATATCATGTGTAATTACAGAAATTGATAAAGAAAAAAGAAGAGTTTCAATTTCTCATAGATTAACAACTGAAAATCCTTACTCTAAACTTGAAAAAGAAAATCCAGTTGGAAGTGTAGTTGAGGGTGTAGTCAATAGTATAAACGATTATGCAATATATGTAAGAATTGATAATTATGACATTGACGGCTTTTTGCATGCGAATGATTTAACATATGAAAAAAATCCAGATGAAGAATTAAAAAAATATAAAAAAGGAGATAAATTAAAAGTTAAAATTTTGGAAATAAAGACTGATCAGCAAAAAGTCAGAGTGGGAATAAAGCAAAATCAAGCTGATCCATTTGACTGGTTCAAGGATAAGAAAGTTAATGATACAATTACCGTTAAAGTAATTTCTTCTGATAATAAAGGTTTGATAGTCCAGCCAGAAGGTAGCAAAATTGAACTACAAATTAAAAAATCGCAAATTGCAATTAACGCAGCAGATGCAAGGCCATCAAGATTTGTTGGCGGTGAAAGAATTGATGCTGCTATTTCTGAATTAAATTCGGCAAAAAGAAAAGTCACTTTAAGTATTAAATTATTAGAAGAACTTCAAAACAAGGAAGCTGTAAACAAATTTAGCTCACCTTTATCTGGTAAAAATCTTCCATTTTCATCACTTTCAGATAAACTAACTAAAAGTAAAAATAAAAAGGAAGATTAAAAAAAATTGTCCATAGCAAAATCAAAGCTTCTTAAAAAAATCTTTGAAAACTATCCTAACTTTTATAAAAAAGATCTCGAAAAATTTTTTAATATTATTTTAGATGAGATTAAGAATTCTCTTAAAAGAGGTGAAAGAGTTGAGTTAAGGGGTTTTGGCATTTGGTCTACGCACACGCAAAAGCCAAGAATATCAAGAAATCCGAGGACTGGTGAGAAAGTTAATACTCCCGAAAAAAAAACTATACACTTTAAAATGGCAAAAGAATTATTTAAAAAAATTAATAAAAAAGATGAATAAAACAAAAAAAATATTTATCGCTTGTGATACAACCAAAATTCAAAAAGTTAAAAATATCATTAATAATTCTAAAACAAATAAACTAAAGATTGGATATAAATTTGGTTTGGAATTTTTAAATTCTAAAAATGGAAGATCTTTTATCGCAAAAACAAAAAAAAAAATTACTTTTGTTGATTTAAAATTGAATGACATTCCAAATACATGTGCGTCAACTATAAAGGCAGTCAAAGATTTAAAAATCAATTATCTTACAATTCATATATCATCAGGACTTGAAGCTTTAAAGATTTCAAAAAAAGTAGCAGGCAAAATTAGATTAGTTGGTGTTACAACTTTAACTTCTCTAGACGAAAAAAATATTAAACTTATAGGCTATGATAAAAAACTGAGTGAACTTGTGAAACATCAGGCAAGACTAGCAAATAAAGCAGATCTTGATGCCTTAGTATGTAGTCCTCTTGAAGTTAAATTGATTAGAAAAATTTTTAAAAAAGAAATAATTACACCAGGCATAAGGTTCGACTTTGGTAAGAATGATCAAAAAAGAGTTTCATCCCCAAAAGAGGCTTTCAGAAATGGTAGTGATTGGCTTGTGATTGGAAGACCCATCACAAAAGGGAATATTAAAAAAAATATACAAAAACTTATTAACTCACTTAAATAAAATTTATGAAGGTAAAAATCTGTGGTCTTACAAAATCACAGCAAGTAAAAACTTGTATAGATTATGAGGCTGACTTCTGTGGATTTATATTAAATTTTCAAAAGAGTCATAGATTTATAAATTATAAAATTGCAAATAAATTAACTAAGATTAAAAAAAAAAAAACAAAATTTGTTGGGGTTTTGGTAAACCCGACAGAAAAAGAATTTAAAAAGTTTTCTAAACTTAATATAGATTATTTTCAAATATATGGATCTTTTTCAAAAGAAGAACTAAAAAAAATAAGAAAAAAATATAAAAAAAAAATTATTTATGTCATCACAGTTAAAACAAAAAAAGATATAGATAAATTTAAATTATTTACTAAGGTGGCTGATATTATACTTTTCGATAGCTCTGGTTATGAAAAATCATTATCTTGGAATTTTAGATGGATAAAAAATATTCCTATAATTAAAATGATTGCTGGAAATATTAATATTGATAGACTTGAAAATATTTCAAAATTTGCAGATATTGTTGATGTTTCTGGATCCTTAGAAACAAATAAAGTAAAAGATATAAATAAAATTAAAATTTTTTTAAAAAAAATAAGAATAATTAATTATGAAAATAAAAAGAAATATTCCTTTAATTGATCAGCACGATAAAAATGGATTTTATGGTGGAAAATTTGGAGGTAACTACGTTGCTGAAACGCTAAAAAAACCTATAGACGATTTAAATAAATTATTTGAAAAATATAGATATGATAAAAAATTCCTTAAAGAAAGGGACTTTTTATATGAAGACTATGTAGGGAAACCGACAAGGCTTATAAAGCTAAGAAATCTCACAGATCATTTGGGTGGAGCTCAAATTTATGCCAAAATGGTTTCTGATGCTAATGGTGGAGCTCACAAAATCTACAATGCAATTACGCATGCGATGCTATGTAAGCGTGCAAATAAAAAATATATTTGTACTGACACCGGTGCTGGATATAACGGAAAAATGTTTTCAATGGTTGCAAAAAAATTTGGCTTGGGATGTAAAATTTTTATGGGAACTAAGGATATTAAAAGACAAAAACCTAATTGTGACGCGATGAAAAAAAATGGAGCTGAAATTGTTCCTGTTGATACTGGAAGCAAAACTCTAGTGGATGCTGTAAGTGAATGTATAAGATATTGGGTATCAAATTGTGACAAGGTTCATATGGGAATTGGAAGTTTGGTAGGACCTAATGTGTTTGTTAAAATTTGCGGATGGAGCACAACACAAATTTCTAGAGAGCTTAAAATTCAACTGAAAGATGAGTTCGGTGATGTACCTAAGAGATTAAAGTTGATTAATTGTGTTGGTGGAGGCTCAAGTGCTTACGGTTTTTGGAGTGAATTTATTGATTACAAAAAAAAAGATGTTGAATTAATCGGAGTTGAAGCAGGTGGTAGATCAAAAAGCAAACTACACGCTGCACCTTTGAGTAAAAATTCTAAAATAGGGGTACTTCATGGAGCAGCCGCTTATTGTGTGCAAAATTCTGATGGTCAAATTAATGAAACTGAGTCCATAAGTAGTGGCCTCGATTACCCGTCTGTAAGTCCTATACATTGTTTTTTAAAAGATTCAGGCAGAGCAAGATATACTTATGCAACAGACGAGGAGGCACTAAAGGCTTTTGAATTAGTTACAAAACTTGAAGAAATTTCTCCAAGCTTGGAACCTGCACATGCATTTGCAGAAGCAATTAAGATCGCACCAAAATTTAATAGTTCCACAACATTGATAGTTAATAGTTGCGGAGACAGTTTAAAAGATAGAGATATTATTAAAAAACACTTAGGTAGTTATTCAAGATGAAATCTCAAATTAGTTTGGCTTTTGAAAAATGTAAAAAAGAAAAAAGGCCTGCCCTTTTGACTTATACGGTAGCAGGAGATAATACAAAAGAAAAATCATTGAAAATTTTAAAATCCATATCTGATTATGTCGATATTTTAGAAATTGGTTTTCCACATAACGCTCCTACTGCAGATGGACCTCAAATTCAAAATAGTTCATATAGAGCTTTAAAAAATGGTATTAAACTAAAAGATATTTTTCAAATAGTTAAAGATTATAAGAAAAGTAAAAATTCGAAACCATGTATACTTATGGGATATTATCAAATGGTATACAGATATGGTGAAAGAAAATTTGTAAAAAAATGTAAAAACGCTGGTGTAAATGGGCTAATAATAGTAGACCTTCCCTACCCAGACAATAAAGAATTTGCAAATTTATGTAAAAAAAATTCAGTTACTTTTGTCCAATTGTTATCTCCAACAACATCAAAAGAAAGAATTAAAAAAATTATGAAAACTTCACATGATATGGTTTATTATATTAGTATGTTGTCAACAACAGGGGGAAAATTAAAAATTTCTCCAAAAAAAATTTTGCAAAACTACAAAAAAATTAAAAAAATAAATAAAAATAAAAATATGGTTATTGGGTTTGGTATTACAAATAAAACTATTGCATCTTTTAAAAAAGCTGATGGTTTAGTAATTGGAAGTCAAATTTGTAAAGAAATCACAAGAAGTATTAAAAAAAAACAAAATCCTGTCAAAAATGTACGTAATATGGTAAAAAATTTACAAGCTAAAATTATATGAACTGGATAAGAAAAACTCTTAATTTAGGAGATAAAATCAAAAGGCTTTTCAAAAATAGGCCAACGAAAAAAGAAATTGAAAATAGCGATTGGACATCTTGCTGTAAAGGACCAGTTTTAAAAAAAGATTTAGAGAATAATTTATGGGTATGCGGTTTATGTGGAAAAAATCATAGAATTAATTGTAGAACTAGATTCGACATTTTTTTTGGAAAAAATAATTACGAAATTTTAAAAACACCTCTACCAATTGATGATCCATTAGAGTGGAAGGACTCAAAAAGTTATATAGATAGATTAAAAGATGCTAGAAAAAAAACAGGACAAGATACTGCTGTCTTAATTGCTAAAGGTAAAATAAATGACATTGATGTTACTGTTGGTGCTATTGATTTCAGTTTTATCGGAGGCTCAGTAGGAGCATCTGAGGGCGAGGCAATAATTTATGGTATTCAGCATTCGATTGATAATAAAACACCATTTATTTTTTTTCCATGTGGAGGAGGACAAAGAATGTTTGAGTCTCCAATTGCTTTGGCTCAAATGACAAGAACTACCTTAGCAGTCAATGAACTAAAAAAAAATAATTTACCTTATATAATTTGTTTTACAGACCCTACCGCTGGTGGAATTACAGCTTCATTTTCTATGCTTGGTGATTTGTCTTTAGCTGAACCAGGGGCATTAATTGCTTTCGCGGGAAAAAGAGTGATTCAAGCAACAGTAAAGGAGGAACTTCCAGATAATTTTCAAAAAAGTGAATATCTTCAAAAATGTGGATTTGTTGATTTAATTGTAGAAAGAAAAGACCTTAACAAAAAAATTGGTACTCTTTTATCAATATTGTTAAAAAAAAATTCTGATATAAATTCCTTATCAGATGAAACTTCAAAAAGTATTAGCACGGTTACAAAAGCTGCATCCTAAGGAAATTGACCTTAGTCTTGATAGGGTAAGAAAACTAGCAAAAAAACTTGGAGATCCACAAGATGATTTAGATTGTATTCAAGTTTGTGGAACTAATGGAAAGTTTAGCACAATTGCAGTTTTAAGAGCAATTCTTAATGAGGCTAATTATAAATGTAATATTTATACTAGTCCTCATATTAAAAAAATTAATGAAAGATTTGTATATAACGATAAAGAAATTGAAGATGATCAACTTGCAAATTTACTACAAGAAGTTGAGGAAATTAATAATGGAGAACAAATAACATTTTTTGAATTTTTAACAGCTGCTTTTTTTTATGGTTGCAAAAAATATAATAAAAATTTGACGATTTGTGAATTTGGATTATTTGCTCGGTTTGATGCTGTAAATATACTAAAAAAAAATTTAGCTAATATAGTTACAGCATGTAGTATCGATCATAAAGAATGGTTACCGAAAAATGAGCAAACAATTGAAAAAATAATTTTTGAAAAAACTTCTAATTTATTAAGCTCAAATATTATAGTTGCAAGACAAAGTTCAAAAAAAATTACAGAATGTATTAAAAAAAATATTTCAAAAAACTCAGCTAAAAAAATTTTTTTTAATGAGGATTACAACTATTTATCAAATGAAAATGGTTTTTTTTATTACCAAGATCAATATGGAGATTTAAAATTACCGATGCCAAATACTTTAGGTGAATTTCAGTTAGAAAATGCGTCAACAGCTATATCGACTTTAAGAGTATTAGAAAAATTAAATATTAAAGATCAACATATAAAATCAGGTATTACGAAAATTAAGAGTATTGCAAGACTACAGGAAATTAAAAGTGGCCGACTGAAAAATCTGTGTAAAAATAATAAGATTTTTTGTGATGGATCACATAATCCTGATGGTGCTAGAGTTTTGAATAATTTTTTTGAGAATCTAAACTGTAAAGTGCATATAGTGATTGGAATGATGGCGAATAAAGATCACTTAAACTTTATGAGCCATTTTAAAAATATCTCTTCTTTAACAACTATTGATATTCCAAATCAACCAAATTCAATAAAAGGAAAAGATCTTAAAAAAAAATTTTCTAACTACCCAAACATAAAATATGAATCATCAATTGAAAATGCAATCAAATCAATTAAATTGCATGATAGTGATGTTGTTTTAATTTGTGGGTCACTGTATCTTATGGGGGAAGTTTTAAATTTTAATTAGATATTTTTTTCTAAAAATTCTCTCATGTGACTTTCTGGAACTCCACCAACTTGCCTATCTACTTCCACACCTTTCTTATAAATAATAACCGTGGGTACACCTTTTATTTGTGCAGCACTTCCCGTATTAATTCCATCGTTTTCGATATCTGCATAAAACATTTTACATTTTTCTTTGTACTCATCTGACAATTTATCCATAATCGGCCTTAAAACTTTACAAGGACCACAAAAATCAGCAGAAAATTGAATTACAGCTACATCTTCATTCTTTATTTTACTATCAAAATCTTCATCTTTAAAATTTATAAGCATAAATTCTATTTAATTAATTTTAAAATAATGTCAACTACGCATTCTCGTATTTTGCTTGTATTGACATCACATAACTATTCAATTCATCAAGAAATTTCATTTTTTCTTCATCGTTCTCGTCTGAAAATTTATTTCTTAAATTATCAATTTCAAAAAAAGCCTCTTTTATAGTCATAAATTTTTCCTTATTTTCACTTAAAATTCTTCTAGCTATCTGGCTTTTAATCTTTTTATACATTTCTTTTGGTAATACATCTGGTGCTTCTTGGTAAATAATTTTTTTTCCAAACCCCCGTAACCTTTCATCTTCAAATTTATCTAATAATTTTAATTTTTCTTTCCAAGGCGCGGCGTGCCATGCTGGAAAAAGTGCAGTATCTTTGTTAGAGGTAAATTTCTTATAAATACTTTCTTCAGCATAAATATCTTCTTGAGATTTTGATTGTTCTTTTTCCTCCGCAATTTCTCTTAAGGCGGTTAGAATATTTTGCGAAAACTTTTCGTTTTCTCTTACAAGTTTTGCTCTTTTTTTTATTAATTCTGGATCTAACGCATTATAAGGTTCGACCTTCATGCCATACATGGCATCTAATATGATAGGCGCTTTATTAGACCTAATCGTTCTTAAAAATTTAGGAGTTTTTTTCATTTCATTCTTTAATTCATTGATCGACATATTGATCAAAGGTTCAACATTAGATCTTAAATCTATTGCTTGTCCCCATTGGTAAACAGGGTGAATACAGTGCTTGGGATGTAAAGGTGCACATAAGTATAAGCGCGATTTGCCATAAAAATATTCGTTTAATGTAATGATACTTTCTTTTTTAAAAATTGTTTCAGTATCAAGTTTATTTGCAGTTTTTAAAAAAGTATCCCAAGTATTTGGTTGTCTTTTTTTAATCAAACCTAAAATTTTTACGGTTAAATTTGCATCAAATAAAGCTGAGTGTGCATCAGTAGAATCAAAACCGTTCATTTTGGAAAGCGAAGCTAGTTTAAAAACTGCATTATTTTTTTCATTAATCTCAGTTTTTAGAATTGTTGGATCTATTGCGTAGGCTCCTCTAGCTATATTTAAACCATCATGTCTCTTATTTGGTGTTGCGTTTGTAATATATGGGTATCTAATACCCTTAAAGAACTCCTTTCTAATCATTTCATCATCAAATCCTTTTTTTAAAAGCGACTAACCCCCTCCTGTTAAAGAGGGGGCAGCCGCCCTATATTGGACCACCCTAAAAATATGGCGGGAGACCATCTCTTAAAAATTTTTTCAACTTCTCCAAGCATTTGATAATGACTTAAATTAACTTTTGTAAGTTGGTCTACACTTGTCTTATTAATAATAAGGCTATATGCCTGAGGAATTTCACCTTCAGGCAGTCGACATCTCAAATTAAACCTGTCTTTTTCCTTGAAATTTTCATCGACAAGTATGCCACCGATCTCGATTATACTTCCGAAATCTGTGGATGCTGAAGAGCTTTCTATATCCCAAATTGCTAAATTCATAATTACTTTGCTAATTATTTAAAAATGGGATTGTTTATTTATTATGACATTCGCATCTAAACAAGTAGCGTTAACTCCTTTTATAAATTAAAAAATTAAAGTCAAGATATATTATTTAATTCATAAAACTTTTTAACTCTTCCTAGGAACAAATTTTGGTACATTTCTAATTCAGTTCCCTCAATTTTAAATTCTTGAAATAAAATGTCTTTCGTACATAACAAAATTATACCTGTTTCCATTTTCGTACCATGAACAACGTCGTGCGCCAGAGTATAAGCTCCTAGTTGTAAAAAATAGTCTTGAATATAATCAGATTTTTTCGGCCTATTTGCTTGCTTCAAATCAATGCAGGAAATTTTTCCTTCATAAACTCCTATCAAATCAGCTGTACCAGCATACTTCTCTGGGTAAAAAAGCGTAACTTCTGTACCATAAATTTCATCAAGTCTTCCAATAATTCCTTTATTAATTATTTCATGAGCCATATTTTTATATAGTTCGTTGCTTTCAAAAAAACTCTCATTGACCCGATTGTTCAAATAATTTTCTACGTATGCGTGTAAAGAACTTCCCCTGCTTGAAGCTTCATTCTTAATTTTGTTTGCTGCTGCGTGCCCTAACCTATTTTTCCAATTTTCTAATGCTGCTTTATCCTCAGCTGACTTTGTCATCGAAAGTATACTTGTCACCGATGGAAGTTTTTCATTCCCAAATAAATACTTTCTATATCCATCCTCTGATGATCTTAATGATTTTGGGTAAATATATTTATTATTCCATTTTATCATCAATATTTTATCAGGATACTTTTCTTTTATCTATTTGTCCGTATGCAGCCACCGGCGATGGTGAGTCTGGATCAGGATTGTCATCACCATCTGGATCTTTAATATTTTCTAGAGTTCTAGTAATTGATCTTGCATCTTTTCCAAAACTATCAACAACTGTCATTGCTTCCTCTAACTTTTTTCTTAAGACTAATACATTATCAAAGTGTTTTGAAAATCTTGTCGTAATATTTTTTAAATCATCATATATTTGAGTTGCATGCTTCTGCACACGAAGCGTTTGAAACCCAAGATGAAATGATTGTATCAATGCACACATTGTATTTGGACCTGCAATTGTTATTTTGTATTTTTTTCTTAGTTCTTCCATCAATAGTTCCTTAGTTTTAGGATCTCTATAACTTGCTAACTCAGCATACAAACCTTCTATTGGAACATAAACTATAGCAAAATCTGTGGACATTGGCGGATTAATATATTTTTGATTTACTGATTTTGATTTAGCTCTAAAAGCTGATGCTAAATCGTGTCTAGCTGAAGTCAGAGCATCTTTATCATTGTTTTGAAATGCCTCATCAACTGCCTTATATTTTTCAATTGGCCAATGACTGTCTATTGGTAAATAATTATTTTGTAGTTTAATGGCGAACTCAACCAGGTCTCTGGTTTCTTCAGGTTTCATTTTTGCGTTTGCAATATATTGCGAGGATGGCAATAAATCTTGTAAAAGATTTGCTAAACTAAACTCACTTAATCCACCATATTGTTTAACTCCTGCTAATATCCTACTAAAATTATTTTGACTAGTTTGAATGTCTTCTACTTGCTTGTTGAATGAAGCAACCTTTTCATCTACTCTGGTTAATGCACCAGTCATATCTTTTGCAACTTCTTTACTCATGCTGCTAAAAGATTCGCTTAATGAACTTTTTAAAGCATTCATATCATCCTTTAACTTGCCTACTTCGCTATCTTCAGTTTTAGGATCTTTTTTAAGTTTAAAATAAAAGGCTAAATTAACTATTAAAACAGCCACAACTAAAACAATTATTAATGTATCCATGATTCTCTACGTTATACTCCTATATTTATATTTCAATTTATATTTTCTTTACCGTAATAAATTATACCGGTGCCACCACAACCTGCACACATAGTCTCTGGGTAGGTTTCGGTGATGATACCCATGCCGCTACATTCACAACATTCTCCAACTATTTCATTGTTATATATTTTCCCTTCATAAATAATGCGTCTTCTCATAAAATATTCAGAAAAAATAATAATATTATTTTTTTTCATTTTTTTTTAACCAGCTATTATCTTCTGCATACTTCCAAATATTATTAATACCGCTCTTTTTTTTAAGTCTTTCGAGATCTTCTAGAAAACTATCAGGTGTACCAGCTATAAACAATCTGAACATTTCTGCTCTTAAATCTACATATTTATAATAGTAATATTTAGCATGAGCTTCTTCTCTTTTATTAAAATTATCTCTTAGATCTTTCACAAAAAAGTCTATTGTTTCTTTATCAATTTTGGGATTTTCAAAATTCCAGAGTGCGCTTTGAATATTCGCATGAGTCCAATCTAGAACATATGAATATTTTTCAATATTTACTACGATTTCCTCTAAGTTTTTAAACTTATTATCAGGATCTCTAAATATACCGTAAACCATTAATGTAACTTCCTTCTAGGAACATTTTTTAATAATTGTTGTAAGTCTCCATCTGGTGTCATTAAACAGTTTTTATATATATCAGCCGTAAATTCATAAACTCCTTGAACTTCATAATCTCGATCATCATATTGCTTCTCTACTGTCACTCTAACAAAGTTTAAATTATCTTTTTTCATTTGATTGTTTTATATAAGGAAGAGTATCTGTTAAAACTATTGAAATGATCTCTTTGCTTTCTAAGCCTTCTGGCTCATAACTCAGAGTAACTATGTACTTAGCAGCTGCTAAATCTTTATCAAGATCAGTTTGTTCTTCAATCTCTATTTCACATTTAGCAGCTCTAATTACACTCATTTTAATCTAATTTAAAACCAAAAAAGTTATTTTGATCGCGGCATTCCTTTTTGGAAATTTCCTTATTTCCCATATCAATTAACCTACCAGTAGTAAAAGGTTGGTCTTTGAATTTGGTAGACCTGCAAAGCATATCTAAAATTTCAATTTTTCCCTTTTGGGCTAAATCACATAATGCCTTAATAACATTTTCCCTAGTTATCTCTTCTTTTTCTATGTTCATTTTTCTCCTTTCTTTGATAATCAAGTTCAGGGACAATAAGATGAAAGAAAGGTATAAATAATTGTTTGAACTTAATCATCAACCTTCTATGTATTTTTTTTCAAGAAAAATTCAATTATGAATAAATTTTATTTAAATTTACATATAGTGTTAATGAATTTTAGATTAAAAAAAAAATATTCTTTGGCATGTATGATCAGAGGAAAGATTATTGAAGAGTCAATAAGATTTTATTTTGAAAACAGAATAAATGATATTTCAATTTCTTCAGCTGAAAATTATGCGAATGATCTTTATTACTTAAAGACAAGAAAATTACCCGAAAAAATTATAAAATTAAGTTCTCAACCCATAAACGTGATTGTAAGAACTGGAATTAAAGCATTTAAATCCCTTATGATAAGAAAAATTTTGAATTTAAAAAGCTACAAAATTAAAAAAAATAAAAGCTACAAAACTATTTATCCAGACTTCAATATTAGTAAATTAAACATAAATAACAAAAATTTAAGAGATTGTTGTCTGGAGTTAAAGGTTACAAACAGAATTAAGACTTCAACTATAAAAAGGCATGCTGCTCAGTGTTATAACTATTCAATTAAAAGTGGTAAACCTGTTATTCTTCTTTATCTTGTTTACAGTAAGATTGGTCAAAAACACCCATTTTTTACTGCAAAACCTAAGTTTTATATTGTTAATAATAATTAAAAAATATTGAATATTTTAAGATAAATCTTACATATATGTTTAGGTGAAGATAATAAAAAAATATTTTGTTGCTTTACCTATTAATATAAATTGTTTATATTGATTAAAACAAGGTCATGGACTTTGAATGGGGATCCTACAGTGACCCCAGTAAATCAGTTTGTGAATACAGAATTCTTTGTCTCGTGACCCTATAAATAAAGAAAGGAGTTACGATGACACAATCATCGAACACACACATAAATGATACTCAGTTTGAGCAACTGAGATCGGATTTTAGCGCATTATATAGTCGATATATGCCTAAAATCAAAAATAGTATCAGAAAACTTGATAGATCATCTGGATATAGAAGAAATGCTGATGGTATTGAGGATCTGGCTCAAGGCTTTTTTACAAAGGCCTGGGAAAAAAAATGGATGGATAGATTTGATATCAGAAGATCAAAAAAATCTAATGATCCAATTTTAACCTATCTTAACAATCATCTTAGGAACTTTTATAAATCTAAGAGAACTGAGGATATTAAGAGTAGAGAGGTTAAAAAAAATATAATGGAGCAAAATAAGATCACAGGTAGTGGTTATTTTCAAAATTTTGAATTTTGCTACGATGTTAAGAAAAAGTTACACAAAGCACTTTTCAAAACATTTAATCTTTTGGAAAAAAAGGCTTGGGGATTATTTATGTATAATGATTACTCAATAAAAAAAGCTGCTACTACGCTAGGAGTAAGTGTTGGAACAGCATTTTTACTTAAAGACTCCGTTTACAACAAAGCTCAGAAGATTCTAGAGGGATACTATTCTGGAAACATGAACTTTTAAATAACATAAAACGAGTGGCTCTTTTGAGCCACTCTAAAGAAAGGAAAAAAAATGAAAACTGAATTAGAAATACAAAAAGACTTTATTGAAAACCCTGAATTAAAGAGCCAGCTTGATTTTTTGAAATCAGGAAAAATGCGTAATCTAAGCGGCCCCGTGTTTGTAGATGCACTAGTGTCAGGCATGAGAGACATAAAATATAAAAGTTGTGCCTATGCTTTCAACGAATTAAATGACAATTCAATGCAAGCAGGTGCAAGAAATATCTATTATGCACTGATGGATTTAGAAAAAAAAAATAGAGTTAGTGATGTTTTTATAATTGATGATGGTCATGGGATGATACCTGATATGTTGACTGTAGCAGTGACATGGGGCGGGACTCATAGACAAGACAGCAGAAAAGGTTTTGGTAAATATGGTTTTGGATTACCGACAGCTTGTATAAGTATGTCAAAGAAATATCATTTATACTCAAAAGCGACAGATGGAGATTGGCATAAAGTTACATTTGATTTTACCTCAATAGAAGGCTCAAATGACCCTGATTTGTCTAAATTATTATCTAAACCTGAAAAAACAAAGTTACCTAATGTGCTTCAAAGCAGAAGTAGGCTAGGAAGTATTGATGTAAGCAAAATGAAAAGTGGAACAATAATTCATCTTGAAGAGTTAGACAGAATAAAGCCCGTTGCTTTAGATAAATTGACCAATGATTTACTATCTGATTTTGGTGAAACTTATACAAGTTTCTTACAAGCTACGAATATTTATGTGAATGATACAAAGGTGGCTCCATGTGATCCATTATTTGTATCTACAGGGATGAAAGAATACTCTTGGAAATTTAATGATATAGTTTGCCCATCTGATGCAAGTCATTATTATGAGGACACTATACCACTAGAGGAAGAGCACGGTGGAGAAAAAAGGGCGAGCTTGAAAATTAGAATTTCTAGATTGCCTCGAGTGTTCGCTTTTTGTGAAAAAGATGAGGATGGTAAACCTGCAAAACCTAGCATGCCTACCTGGAAATCTGCTGTTGAGGGTAAAGCTAAACTAGATGAAAAAAGTTTCCGTTTTAAATCAATAAAATCAAATAATGGTTTGATATTTAGAAGGCTTGGTAGAAAAATGGATGTGAAAAGAATGGGTTACAATTTCCAAAACAATACTAGGTATGTTAAATGCGAAATAGACTTTCACCCAGTGTTAGACGAGCACTTTGATGTAAATACAACCAAACAATATGTTCAGCCTAGCAGTTATATAATGAAGACACTTGAAGATAACAATGTCTTTCAAAAGATGAGAGAATTTGAAAATGCTGTTGAAGATGAAGGTGAGTTATTGTCAAAAGAAATAAAGGCTTTTGTAAAACAGCAAGCTGAAGATGGTATTGATCAAAAAACCCAAGCAGAAATTGATCAAGAGCAGGCAAGACTAAATCAAGGTGCTGATACTGCAACTAGTGAGTTTAAAGATAGAACAGATCTCGCTAAAAAGAAACAAGAAGATAAAGAAAAACAGATAGCTGAAGATGAAAATATCACACTTGAACAAGCAAAGACACGTTATGTAGAAAAATATAGAGATAGACCTTACATCATAACTAAAGTTAACAAAGGCCAAAAGGGTCCTATGGTTGAGTTTGAGGAGCATGGTAGAACTATTGAGGTATATTTAAACGAGGATCATAGATACTTTAAAAATGTTTATGCTTCATCAAAAAGCAGTGAAGAGTCAGAGAAACATTGGGATGATTTTTGGTTATCCTGGGCTGATATTTATTTCACTAGAACAGAGGGCGAAAGAGATTTTCTATCAACATTTCTTGCTCAAATCAGTGAACAGATATCTATCAAAGCTCGATTTAAAAAGAAAAGAGAGCAAGAAGATGAAAACAATTCAAATGACTTGGATGATCCATTGCCTATTAATAATGAAGAAGAGAGTAACAAAATAAATTAGATTAAAACAATGGTGCTTAAACCTCTTAAATTTGTACCAAAGTTATCTCTCCATAAGCTTAGGTTATTGAGAAAAATATTTGTCGATAACCTAAGTTCAAAAGAGAATTTAATCGATAACCTTAGAGGACAAATTGATATTGTTGATCCAAGCAATATGGGTGATCATGTAAAAACATTTAGTCACCATAATGCTGAAAAAATAAGATTTCAGACAGCTTGTTCTGTTATTGCAGATTTAGTTGAAGCTAGATGGAATGTAAGCATTGGGCTAGAAGACATGGGCTTCGTCATTACCAAACCTGAATATGATAAAACATTTGAAGGAAGTTCAACAAATGAAATAAAAGATCAAATGAGAAAAGTCCAACTTGTTAATAGAAACAAGCAAGTTGAAAGTTATGAAATCCAGCATTTTATTGAGAGAATGGAAAGACCAAAGAATGTTGGAAATGAAAAAAAATCAATATTAAATCTAATTGATAGTGGAAAAGAATTGTCTGAAATTTTTAAAGATATTTCTTCTTTAGAAAATAAGAAAAAATTATCTCTTTTGGAAAAAATAATTCAGCCTGAAATAGTAATATGTTTTCCGGATGATCCTTTGTTTAAAGAAGAAGAGCTTAAATGCCCTTATACTGGCTTAAGGTTAACTGATATTTGGAAATACTTTAGATTGACTTGGTCCAGTGAGTATAAAACTGTACCTGGAAAAAGTTTCCCACTACTAATCAGAAATGCAGCAAGACCTAATAAACCTATAATTGGTATAGCAATGCTTAGAAGTGCGGCATTAGCTGATCAGGCCAGAGATGGCGCTATTGGCTGGACAGATGAAAGAGTGATTAGAGACAAAATATATAAAAAAGAAATTAAGGTCGAATTTGTAGTAGATTCAATGTTGAGGTGTTTGGAAGAACAGATTGGTTCATTAAGGAAAGATGATATTGATTTCTTAAATCGTGAACTAATTAAACTCCCAACACAAGAAGTTATAAACAAACTAAATGATCTATACCATGAACAGTATGAAAAAAGACATCAAGATTTAGATCATGAAAAAGATCAAACATACAAAACTCACAATCTAGAAAATATTGATTTTGCTAGAGAGTCGGAGAAATCTCTTTTTAAAAAAAAAAGAGCTATAAAATTAGCAAGACTACTAGAAGTTAGAAAACATTTTAATGAGGTAAATTTAAAAGAAAATCCATCACGAGGATATGCTTCACTAATTCATCCTACTAATAAAAAAGGTAATGAAATGATTTCAAGAGTTTTAAGAGAAATTAGACTTAAAGCTCTTGCAGAAAATATAATGGATGTTTCTGTTTGTGGATCTATCGAGCCATATTCTGAATTAATTGGAGGAAAATTGATAGCTTCTCTTATGGCGTCCGAAGAAGTTAGGGAATGTTTTAGAACAAGATACAATTCAAAAAAATATAAAAAACCTGCAATTATTGCATCTAGTAATAAAGGTGAGCCTGTATTTAGAGACGCAAATCTAATGTGCCTTACAACAACTAGTCTCTACGGTATATCTTCTAGTCAATACAACAGAATTAAATTTTTAAAAAAAAACTATCCATATTTAAAAAATGATATTGTTTGGCAAGAGATTTATAAGAATAATAAGTCACAAAAAACAAAAGGACAGGGAGTCTATCATTTTCATAATTACACAAATAAATTATTAAGCATTCTTACAAGAAAAACTTTAGGTCGGGTTGAAGTAAATTATAAATTTGGAGAGGGAACTTCTCCAAAATTGAGAAATCTTAGAAAAGGGATTGAATTATTAAAGGATAATAAAAAATCAAATATTCAAGTGGATGACTTTTTTGCACATAATATACAAAGAAAAAATTATATAATGTTTTATAATAATAATATTCTCAATTCTTTAATTAAATATTCTAAACCTTTTAACTCAATAATTGCTTCAAGCGCAAAAGATATTACTAGGGCTTGGATTGAAAGATGGTTATGTAAAAGAATTCAAAGAAATGAAACTTTGGATAGACTTATTTATTTAGGACCTGAAACTATTAAAAATCAACTGAAACCAATTCAGAAAAATAATGTGATTAATTTAAAAAAAACTATTTAGAAAGTAATTGAATTATTTTTTTTACACTTTTAGATTTAGAACTTGCTTTGTTAACAAGCATGCATGCTTCAGATTTTAATATCTCACCATCTTTTAATATCCTTAGTTTATTAGCTTTTAATGTAGTTCCTGAGCTAGTTATGTCAGATATTATTTCAGCAGTGCCGGTATAAGGCGCTACCTCTGTACTTCCTAAACTTTGGACTAATTGAAATTGGGTTACACCTTTAGAATAGAGAAATTGTCTTGTTAAATTTGGGTACTTTGTTGCAATTCGTATTAATCTTTTTTTCTTTTTTTTAAATTCATCAGCAACTTCATCAAGATCTAATAATGTTTGAACGTCAATCCAAAGATCAGGTATTGCTAGAACGAGGTTGGCCTTTCCAAAGTTTAGTTTTTTACTAATTAAAATATTTTTTTGAATATTTATTTCGCTTTCCTTTAACAGATCCAAACCACTAAAACATATATCTATATTATTTAAAGATAATTGATCTATGCATTCTCTTGCATGTAAGTAAACAATTTTCATTTCTGGACAATTTTTAGGTGAGTTAATTATTTTTCCAATAAGATTTCTCTCATCTCTTGAAAAGGATAATCTTCTTTTATTAAAAACCATTATAGTATCTTGTTTCAATCTTCCTTTTGAAGGAATTCCTATATTGACAGTATTTTTACTCATACAAATCCATGTTTACGGCAGCACCTACTGCGGGTATTTTTCTAAATCCTAAATTACTAGTTAGTTGATCATATCTTCCTCCAGTTATGAAATTTTTAAGTTTTGATTTAATTTTTATTTCAATAGAAAAAATCATTGAACTATAAAGTTCAACTTCTCGGCCATTAGCAGCTGAAAATTCTATTTTTAAGTTTTTGTTATTACTTTTATTTAGTGGAAAAAAACCTTTACCAACAATTATATTAATTTTATTTTTTTTAAAAAATTTATTTAAAACTTTTGGAGCTTCTTTCAATGGACACTTTATTTTTAAAAATTGCTTTATAATATTTGTATTCTTTTTTCCTGTTGATGAACTTCTTGGATCTTCAATCTTCATATTAAATCTATCCAGTACTTCCTTATAAGTTCTTCCAGCAACTATTTTGTTCTGATTTTCTTTTCTCATTTTTTGATATCTAGATTTATCTGTATCAACAAATACTGGATCAATATCTGAGTTTGTCTCTAATCTTTTTAACAATTCATTAAAATAATTTTTGTTCCAATAATATCTTTTAAGTCTATTTTTCCATCTTGTTGGGATATCTAATTTATTAATTAACAAATTAAATAATTCAACATTCCCAATTTTTAAAACTGACTTTTTAAAACCACTGCTTTTTAGAACTTTTAAAGATGTATCTATAATTTCTTTGTCATCTTTCTGTTTATTCTTAGAGCCTAAAATTTCATAACCAATTTGATTTTTTATTATACTGTCATTTTTTTGGTAAGTTTTTCTAAATGCTTCACCGCTATAATAAATTTTTTCTCTTATATCTTTAGCATTTTGTATAAATCTTAATGCTGAAGAAATTGTTAGATCGGGCCTTAAACAGAGTTCTTTGCCGTTTAAATCATAAAATGAAAATAAGAATCTCTTTAAATTTTCTCCAGATCTTTGAAGAATATATTTAGTCTCAATAACTGGATCTAAAGCTATATTATTAAAACCCTTAGACTTAATACATTTAAGGATTTTATTAGATAAGTTTTTTGATTTCATCGACTAAGTTTTCAATTTTTACTGATAACTCATCACCAGTTTTAAGATTTCTTAATTTTACCTCTGCTTTTTTTATTTCATCATCTCCATAAAAAATTACACATGGAGACTCTATTTTGTTTGCATATTCCATTTGTTTTTTTAATTTACCTTCGCCTGGATAAATTTCTGAATTAATATTTGAATCTCTAATTTTTTTTAAAATATCAATGTATTCTTTCATGTTTTTTTTATCAAAAACGCATATTACTACTGGTTTAATAGTTTTGATTTTGAAATCCTTTTTTTGCATCAAAGCATAGACAAATCTATCAATACCAATTGATATTCCTGTAGCTGGGCAATCAAAATTTCCAAAGTTGCTTACAAGATTATCATAACGGCCGCCTCCACCTATTGATCCAAATTGAATGGTTTTTCCTTTAGAATTTTTAACATCAAAATTAAGGTCAATTTCAAATATTGGCCCAGTATAATATTCAAGCCCTCTTACAAGAGAAGGATCAAACTCAAAATTAGTAAAATTATATGCTTCAAAAATTTTTATTACTTCTAATACATCTTTGCTTTCTGGTTTAATTTCTTTTATTTTTTTCTCCAAATAGTTAATCTGACCATCATCTAAATTAGCGCCCTTTGTAAAATCACCAGACTTATCCGTTCTACCTTTTCCTAAAAGTTTTTTTACCTCTTCCCATCCAAGTCTTTTCACCTTGTCTAAAGAACGTATTGTCATTGAAATTTGTTCCTCAGAATTTATTTTTAATTTTTCGAATATTTCACTGGTATAATTCCGTGAAGAAATCTTAACTGAATAATCCTTTTTTTCTAAACCACATTTTTCTAATATTTCAGATATCAATACACAAAGTTCAGCATCAGCTTGAAGATTTTTTGTGCCTACATAATCTGCATCGAACTGAAGGAATTCTCTATATCTACCAGGTCCTGGCTTTTCATTCCTCCAAACTATACCTAATTGATAACGCTTAAAAGGTTTAGGTATTTCATTAAAATTTTTTGCAACATATCTTGCTAATGGAGCGGTAAGATCATATCTGAGAGACATCCATTTACTTTCATCTTTAAATGAAAAAACTCCTTCACCTGGTCTATCTTTATCAGGCAAAAATTTACCAATACTTTCCGTATACTCAAAACTCGGAGTTTCGAGATATTGAAATCCATACTTGATCATAACCTCTTTTATTTTAGAAATTACAAAATCTCGTATTAATAGTTCTTTCTCTTGTCTATCTTCAAAACCTGAAGGTAATTCCTTAGGAGGTTTTAGTTTTTTTTCTTTTTCCATTTTTTGGTACACGGGGACAGATTCGAACTGTCGACCTTCGGTTCCACAAACCGCTGCTCTAACCAACTGAGCTACCCGTGCCTCTTTTATTGTTTTATACTAAATGTGGTTATTTTTAAATTTATAAAATGATTAATAAATGGCCTTACAGCCATGATGATGTCTGTGTGTATTGATAGTTATTTGAACTTTTTTAATCATTAACGTTTTTTTTAACAGTAAAAATAATTTATTCAAGAGTTAATTGTATAGGGTTCTAGTCAAATGACTAGATACACCTATACAAAATATCGATCTACTGAAAATTAAGATTTTTTTTGAAGTTTAACAGCTGAAGGTCCTTTAGGGCCATCTTCTATTTCAAACTGCAGTTCGTCTCCTTCGTTTAGAAAACGTAAACCAGCTTCTCTAACTGCACTGGCATGAACAAACACATCTTTTTCCTTATCTTCCCTCTCGATAAAGCCGTAGCCCTTCTTTCCGTTGAACCACTTGACCTTCCCGTTTAATGTACTCATACTTTTTACTCTTTCTTCTTATTGTTTACTTATAGCCGAATTGGCTGAGCACTAATTAATGGATTTTAAAAGTTAATGCAAGCGTTAATGATTAAATGATTAAACAATTAAATGACTAAATGATGGTGCCTCGGGAAGGATTCGCACCTCCGACACAAGCCTTTTCAGGGCTCTGCTCTACTCCTGAGCTACCGAGGCAATTTAAAATCTAAAAATAATCCGACCTTTAGTTAGATCGTAAGGAGTAACTTCAACTGTTACATTATCACCTTGAAGAACTCTAATACGATTTTTTCTTAACTTGCCCGCTGTATGTGCTGTTACAATATGATTATTTTCAAGTTGCACTCTAAACATAGCATTAGGAAGTAAATCAATAACCTTGCCTTTAAATTCTAATAAGTCTTGTTTCGACAAACCTAATTTCTCCTTATTCTAGATTTTATACTTTGAGTATGACCATTTAACTGTTCAAACTCGGAAAGAGTTATAGCGTGATTTCCAATTTTTTCTACCCCTAATTTACTTAAAGTTACTATTGAAGTTTTTTTGAGGAATTCATTAACATTTAAGCCAGAACTAAATTTAGAAGTGCCAGCTGTAGGTAGAACGTGATTAGTGCCTACAGTATAGTCAGATACACTCATTGGTGTAAATTTTCCATTACATACACTACCAGCATTAACTATTTTATTTTCAAACTTTTTAAAATTCTTTACATTTATTTCTAAATGTTCCGGAGCTATCTCGTTAGTTACATCTATTGCTTGTTTGTCGTTTTTTACATTTATTATTAAACCATTTTTTTTTAAAGATTTAGACGCAATCTTTTTCCTTGGTAAATCTTTCAGCAACTTTGTAATTCCTTTTTTAATTTTACTATTATTTTTTTTATCTTTTGTGACTAAAATACATTGACTTTCTTTATCATGCTCTGCTTGAGAAACCATTGAAGTAATTATTTGATTAATATTAGTATACCTATCTGCTATTATGCATATCTCTGAGGCTCCAGCATACATACTTTCTGTTCCTATTAATTTTCCTGAAAGTTGGCGCTTTGCTTCTGCAACAAACTTATTCCCAGGTCCGACAATTTTATTTACCTTTTGAATATATGCCAAACTTGCAATCGCTTGAGCTCCACCCATTGAATAAATTTCATTTACACCAACCTTTTTTGCAGCATAAAGAACACCTTCATTTAAATCTCCATTTACTTTTGGTGTTGCTAAAATTATTTTTTTAACTTTTGCTAATTTAGCTGGAATTGCATTCATCAAAAGAGTTGAAGGTAAGTTTCCAGGAACGTATATACCAACAGACTCGATTGGAAGATATTTATACTCTAGTTTATTTTTGAGTTTATCTACATATTTTAAATTTTTTATTTTTCTAATTTGCAATAAGTGAAATTTTTTAATTCTTTTATATGCATAATCTATTGCTTTTTTCACCTTGGGATCTAATTTTCTAATCTTTTTATTAATATCCTTTTTATTTATCTTTATATTTTTATTTTTACTAAATCTGATCTCGTATCTTCTTAAAGCTTTAAATCTATTCTTTTTAATATTATGCAATATCTGTGATACTATTTTATAATTTTTATTTTCTTCTTCTCTTCTGTTTGCTAGAAATTTTTTAATCTGATTAAGAGAGTTTTGATTTTTATAATTTATAGTTTTTATCATCTAATATTTTTTGATCTTCTAAAGTTACCTCGATTATTTCTGCTGATAGTGTTATAAGTCCATTATTTGAAAATAACAGTGAAATTTCATAATTATCGTTTTTTTTAAAAATATCGATTGCCATTAACTTAACAATTAAATCAAGCCTTTTTTGATTAATATTTTTAGATTTTGAGGATTCTATATAATCAAATCTTATAATACTATTAATCCTACCCTTTGTATTTTCTTCCTCTTTCATTAATCTTTCAATGGAAAAAAGAAATATTTTATTTTTAGGTAAATACTTAATTTCGTTTAGGTTTACCTTTCCTTCTGAGCAGCAAGCAGATATAAATTGTAAATCTTTTGAGTTTTGTGCAATAATTTTTTTTAAAAATTTTTTACCCATTAAGATATTCTTTTAATATTTACTCCTACTTTTTTTAACTTTTTTTCAATTCTTTCATAACCTCTATCTAAATGATAAATTCTATTAATTATTGATTTTCCATTTGCAACAGATGCAGCAATTACCAATGCAACTGATGCTCTTAAATCGCTAGACATTAATTCTGCTCCCTCAAAATTTGTATTACCTTCAATTATAGCTTTATTACCCCTAATCAAAATTTTTGCACCTAATCTTCTTAACTCAGCAACATGCATAAATCTATTTTCAAATATATTTTCACTAATAATTGATTGACCATTAGCCTTACAAAGCAAGGCCATAAATTGTGCTTGTAGATCAGTTGGAAAACCATCGTATTCTTTTGTTTGCAAAAACTTTATACATTTAACTTTTTTTGGTCCTTTTATATGTATCTCATTTTTAGATTTTTTAATTTTTGCCCCTGTTTTTTTTAAATAATTTAATTCAGTGTTAATAATATTTGGATTAAGACCTTTTATTTTTAAATTTCCATTAGAAATTGTTGCAGCAACACAAAAAGTTCCACACTCAATTCTATCTCCCATTACCGAATAGCTAATACTTTTCAATGATTTTACACCATAAATTCTAACTGTTCTTTTTCCAATCCATTTTATTTTAGCTCCAGCTTTATTTAAAAAATTTGTTAAGTCATACTTAATCTCTGGTTCAATTGCACAATTTTTAAGTATAGTTTTCCCTTTTGCAAAGCATGCAGCAATTATTGTATTTGCAGTTGCGCCGACGGATATTTTTGGAAATTTAATTGTTGTACCAACTAAATTCTTTTCAACATGAGCATGAATATAACCTTTTTTTATTTTATACTTCATGCCAAGTTTTTTTAAAGCACTTAAATGATAATTTACTGGCCTTGCTCCTATAAGACACCCACCTGGAAGTGATAACGTTGCCTTTTTATATTTAGAAATTAGTGGTCCTAATAAGTTTATTGAAGCTCGCATAGTTGAAACAAGTTTATAAGAACAAAATGTATTTATTTTTTTTGTTTTGAAAATAATTACTGAATTTTTTTGCTTGTTTCTCCTTACTGCAAAACCTAAAGATTTAGATAAAATTTCTAATAAAGTCTCTATATCTCTAACTTTTGGTAAGTTTTTTATCTCTACTCTTTTGTCAAATAATATAGAAGCACACAAAATCGGAAGGCTGCTATTTTTGCTTCCAGATATTTTTATTTCTCCTTTGATCTTAGAAGGGCCTTTAACCAAAAATTTTTCCATAATTTTATTTTGATTTAGCTAAGGTAATACCTGTCTGACCTTGATACTTTCCTTTTCTATCACCATACGATACCTCTGGGTCATCGCCTTTAAAAAATAATATCTGTGCTGCTCCACTATTTGCATATAATCTTATAGAATTACTTGTATGATTTGAAAACTCTAATACTAGATTTCCATGCCAACCAGCCTCTAAGACAGTTGGCGGAGTTCCAAGACCACACCTTGCATAGGTAGACTTTGCTGTTACTAGTCCAGTAACATTTCTGGGCATTTTAAAATATTCCAAACTACTTGCTAAAGCAAAAGAGTTTGGTGGTACTAAAATAGATGGCTCTCCCTTAATAGTTATAAAGTTGTCTTCTGTAAAATTTTTAGGATCTGCTGTTGCACCTTTGATATTTGTAAAAATCTTAAATTCTTCACCACATCTTAAGTCAAACCCAAAAGAGTTTAGTCCATAGCTTATCCCTTGAGCGATAGATTTGTCCACAAATGGATTAATCATATCTTGTTCTTCAACAAGTTTTTTTATTTGTTTATCATTTAATATCATTTTCTTTTTTGTTTTTGTTTTTAAGTTTTTTTTGTAAAATTTTTCTTTTTTTCAAATTAATTTTTAAAGCTTGTTCAAGCTTCAAAGCTTTCTGTTTTTTCTCCATTAATTATTTTTTTTCGGGATTTGTTAAATCATCTAATGTGATCGTCTTAGTTATGTCATGCATTTTAGATGGATTATCTTCTTTTTTGGAACCTTCTTTAGCTGCACGTTTAGCTCTTCTTTCAGCTAACTTTTTTTCTCGCTTAGCCTGCTTTTCCATGGCCTTCATGCCTCTTGTAGATTTATAATCGTAGTGAATTCCCATAAATTTTTTGATAAATATTAATTCTATTTTATAAAACAATTTTTAATAAAAATTAAGGCAATAATTTGAGGTATTTAGCTTAATATATTAGATTTTTTAACTTTATAACTAAGCCCTTATAGTTAAATGGTATAACATGTCCATGGTAAGGATAAATTTCAAGTTCGATTCTTGATGAGGGCACCATAATTAAAATTTTAAATATGACTATTAAATTAATTAGGTTTTCTGTGATATACAAACCTAAATATGAAATCAGATTTTAAAAAATCTCTATTTATATACTTATTAGTTCTTTTTAGCTTTTCAATTTTTTATCTATATATAAAACACAGCGTCGGAAACGACTCAACAATTTCGGAATGGTTTATTAATTATACAGGGGGGTTTACAAAAAGAGGAATAATTGGTCAAATTTCTATATTTTTTTCTAGATTATTTGATATCGGTTTAAGGGATTTTATTTTTGGATTTCAAGTTACTGCAATTTTTGTATATTTTTTACTTACTTATTCTTTGTTGAAAAATCTTCGACCAAATAGAATTCTTTTATTGGCAATATTTTCACCAATATTTTTACTTTACCCTGTTGCAGAAATAGAAGTACTAGCAAGAAAAGAAGTTTTTATTTTTATAATTTTGATTACTTATATTTTAATACCTATAAACAAAAAATTTGAAAAAGATTGCTTTACCTTAGTTTTTTTATTTATAGGGATCTTAATTTGGGAACCATTAATATTTTTTATGCCGTTTTGGTTTGCAATTGATTTAATTCAAAATAAAGTTGAAAAAATTAATTTTATTTTTCTAAAAAAAATTTTTTTTTATTTACCATCGCTGTTAATGGCTTTTTACATTGCATTTAATCCAATAACAGCGGATCAACATCAGGAAATGGCTGATGTTCTTAAATATGAGTTTAATGAAAGATGTTATATGTCATGTGAATTGCTTTTACATAAAGCTGGACTTTATCAACAATTTCAAGCCCAATTTGGAAAATACTCCGCAGAAGTATTGATAAGATATTTTTTAATTTACCTAATTGGATTTGGGCCTCTAATTATTTTATTAAAAAACTCTAAGTTGAAGGATAAAATAATTTTTTTTAAAAATTTTAATAATATATTTTTTCCTTTTTTAATAATTATATCACCAGTAACTGTACTACATTCTATGGGATATGACTGGGGGAGATGGGTAAACATAGCTTATGTTTTTTCATTTATGTCGTATATTTTTCTATACAAAAATAATTTTTTAATTGTTAATGAAAAAAATATAAAAAATAATTTTATTTCTAAAATAAAGAAAGGTTACTTCATCTTTTTATTTATAATCTTTTGTTTTGGGTGGAATCCTAAAACTGTAATAACTGGTGATGTTGCTTCATTTCCTGGATATAGAATTCCTTATAAAGCGATGAAAATTTTAATTAATTAAGATTTAATTTTTTTTCTTAAAAAAAACGTAATTAATATTAAAAATAAAAATACTATTATTGGAATATATATTTCTTCATTAGAAATTAATTCAAAAAAATTCGGAGCCATTAAATTTTGATCTATTATTTTTTCAAGACCACTTCCAAGACTATTAATAACAAAAAGCCCAGGTATCATCCCTAGTAGAGAGCCGAAAAAATAATTTTTAATTTTAACATCGAATAATGTTGGAATTATATTTGCAAGGAAAAATGGTATACCACCTATAAATCTATAAATAAAAAAGTAAATAAATTCATTTTTTTTAAATTTATCTTTTAAAAAAATAAAACGTTCACCGAATTTTTCTCTTATTAATTCCTTTAAAAAAAAATTGGCAAAAATATAAAGTAGAGTTGCTCCTACAGTTAGTGAAACTGAAACAATTATAGTCCCCAACCACTTGCCAAAAATGAATCCGCCAAGTAATGCGACTGGTATTCCAAAACCCAGCATCATTACCCAAATTATTGAAAAAATGAAAAATATACTAATTACGAATAAAAAGTTATTTTGCTTAAAATTTATTATTAAGTCTCTATTATTTTTAATAAACTCATAGCTTGATATTTCCTCGAATGAAAAATTTTTAAAGAAATACCATAAAAATAAAAGAACTATTATGCAATATACAAACCCTAAAACAATTTTAATTTTTTTAATTTTATCCATAAGTTTTAATTTATAGAAAATTAACTGTACTTACACGTATATATTTCTTATAAGTACCTTTTTTTAATAATAATTTAAATACACATGAAAAGAACATATCAACCAAGCAAGTTAGTAAGAAAGAGAAGACACGGTTTTAGATCTAAGATGAAAAAAAAAGGTGGTCGAAAACTATTGGCAAGAAGGAGAGCTAAAGGAAGAAAAAAATTAACTGTTTAATGAAAAGTAAAATAGTAAGTCTCTCAAAAAATGATGAATTTAAATCACTTCTAAATGGGAAAAAGATTTCAAATAAATACTCTTTAATTTTTTTTAAAAGGTTAAAAGATAAAAATGTAAACAAACTGAATATAAGTTTCGTAGCAAAAAAAAAACTTGGAAATGCGATATTAAGAAATAAAATTAAGAGAAGACTAAGAAATATAATGAATGAAGTCTGCAAAAAAATAGATATAAATTTAAAATACTCTTATTTAATAATAGCTAAAAAAATAATTTTTGAAGACAAATATGAAAATATTAAAAAAACATTGTTAATAGACTTTAAAAAAATTAAATAAAAATATGAATATTATTTTAATAAAAATAGTTAAGATTTATAAATTTTTTATATCACCTTTTTTAGGTAATAATTGTAGGTACCTACCAACTTGTTCTGAATATTTTATAGATAGTCTTAAAGAATATGGAACAATTAAAGGAACTTTAAAAGGTTTTAAAAGAATTTTATCATGCCACCCAATTAAATTTTTAGGGGGCAATGAGGGATTTGACCCAGTTAAAAAAAATAGAATGAAGTAAATTATGGACACGAAAAATGTAATAGCTGCAATCTCTTTAAGTGCTGCTGTAATAATTATATATGCGTTATTTTTTGGACCAAATCCAGATGAAATAAGAAAATCCCAAGAGCAGAAAAAAGAGCTTGTACAAAACTCTGAAACACCAAGTCTCGATTTAAGTGAAACTCAGCCAAAAATTTCAAGAGAAGACGCAATTAAAAAAAACAAAAGAGTCAAATTTGAAAACGAAAATATCAGAGGTTCAATTTCATTGTTGGGGGGAACTATTGATGATTTAGAATTTAAAAAATATACGAAAACTCTTAACGGAGACGACAAAATTATATTGTTAAATCCTAGAGGTGTAGATAATGGTTACTTTGTTGAAACAGGATGGGTAACAAACAATAAAAATATTGATATGCCCAATTCTAAAACTCCATGGGAAATAATTGGGAATAACGTTTTAACTCCTAATAACCCTATCAAATTAAAATGGAAAAATAAACAAGGTATTGAATTTCAAAAAAACTTAAAACTTGATGAAAAATTTTTATTTACCATAAGTCAAAAAATAACTAACAATTCAGACAAGACTTATGATTTTTATCCATATGGACAAATTATAAGAAATAAAGCCCCAGAAATAACAAACTTTTATATTTTGCATGAAGGACTAATTGGAGTATTCGACGATCAACTTGTTGAAGAAGATTATGATGATATAAAAGAAAAAAAATTTTCACAAAATGCAAATTCGGGATGGTTGGGTATAACAGATAAATATTGGATCACCTCTTTAATACCAGATTCAAATTACGAGTTTAGAACAGATTTTGACTACAAAAAAAGATTTAGAGCAAATTTTATACAATCAGAACCTGTAGAAATTGGAGCAAAGAGTTCAGCTATAAATGAAACTAGGGTAATTATAGCTGCAAAAGAAGTTGACGTAATTGATCAATACTCAGAAAAGTTAAATATAAGTAAGTTTGACTTAGCGATTGACTGGGGTTGGTTTTATTTTTTTACTAAGAACTTTTTCTTTGCAATTGACTATTTTTTCAAATTAACGGGAAACTTTGGAATCGCAATTATTTTAATTACCATATGTATAAGAATAGTTTTCTTCCCTCTTGCAAATTATTCTTTCAGATCAATGGCAAAAATGAAAGTTCTACAACCTGAAATGACTAGATTAAAAGAATTACATAAAGATGATAAAATGAAGCTTCAACAAGCAATGATGGCACTATACAAAAAAGAAAAGGTAAATCCAGTAAGTGGTTGCTTGCCTATATTTATCCAGATACCTTTCTTCTTTGCAATTTATAAAGTGTTATTTGTAACTCTTGAGATGAGACATCAACCTTTCTTTGGGTGGATTAAAGACTTATCTGAAAGAGACCCAACATCAATATTTAATTTATTCGGATTAATTCCATGGGATCCTCCTTCTTTTTTAATTATTGGAGTTTGGCCTTGTTTAATGGGAGTAACAATGTGGATTCAACAAAAAATTAATCCAGCTCCACCAGATCCAGTGCAACAGAAAATTTTTGCTTTCTTTCCACTTTTCTTAACAGTGATACTTGCGCCATTCCCATCTGGCCTTGTAATATATTGGACAATTAATAACGTTCTAACAATGGCACAGCAAATAGTAATAATGAAGAGAACTAAAGTTAAAACTGCGTAAAGTTTTTTTTAATGGATTTAGATAAAATATTACCAATAGATGGTCCTTCAAAAGAAGAGGTTCAAAAATATTTAAATAAATATATTGATGAATATATAATTATTAAGTGTGGTGGAAGTATACTTAATGATAACAATTTATTTGAAATATTTATTCAAGATATAGCTATTTTAAAAAAACTTGGTTTCAACCCCATAATTGTTCATGGTGGTGGTAAAAGAATTAATAAAAAACTGGATGAATTAAATATTAAAACAAATTTTATAAAAGGGCTTCGAGTAACTGATCAAAATACTATTAATGTTGTTGAAAATGTTTTAATAAATTTTAATAATGAGATAGTTAACGCTTTAAAAATTCAAAAATGTGAAGCAATAGGCATTAATTCAAAGAAAAATAATATAATAATGGTTAAACAGGAAAATAACACGCTGGGTTTTGTTGGTTGTCCTACAAAAATAAATATAAATGTTATAAAAAATATGATTAAAAAAACTGAAGTACCAGTTATAGCTCCATTAGGACTTAACGAAAGTAATCAAGCATTTAATATTAATGCTGATACTGTTGCTGGTGCTGTGTCAAAAGCGCTCAAAGCTAGAAGATTAATGATGATAAGTGATGTGGAGGGTGTTCTAGATAATAAAAAAAAGTTAATCCCAGAGATTAATTCTTCAAAAGCTAAAGATCTGATTAATAGAGGAATTATATCAGAAGGAATGATACCAAAAATAAATAATTGTATTGATGTTGCTAGTAATGGAGTAAAGGGCGTTGTAATTATAGATGGAAGAAGAGCCCATGCAATTCTATTTGAATTGCTCTCTGAAAAAGGAGCAGGAACACTTATAAGAAAATGAAAGAGTTCAAAAACATAAAAAATTTTATATTTGACTGTGATGGAGTGCTTTATAGTGACCTTGAAAAAGTCTTTGGACAGGTAAGTAAGAGAATGACAAGTTTTATTTCGAAAAATTTAAATTTAGATTTAAAAAAAGCAAAGGAATTACAAACAAATTATTTCCATAAATATAATACGAGCTTAAATGGATTAATGATACATCACAAAATTAACCCTAACGATTTTCTTAAATATGTACACGATATAAACCTAGACTTTTTAGAAGAAGATAAAAATCTTAGAAATGAACTAACAAAATTAAAAGTTAAAAAATTCGTTTTTACTAACGGCTCACATGAACATGTTGAAAATATAACTAAAAACTTAGGTATTAGCGATTTGTTTGATGGAACATTTGATATTACTGATTGTAATTTTATACCAAAACCATCAATTGAGCCCTACCAGAAGTTAGTTGCAAAATTTGACATAAATCCAAATGAAACTGTTTTTATTGAAGATATTGCTAAAAATTTAGAGCCCGCAAAAACACTTGGAATGAAAACTGTATGGTTAATCAATGATGAATATTGGGGTAAAAAAGATTCTGATAAAAATTATATAGACTTTAAAATAGAAAATCTAACTAGTTTTTTAAAAGAAATTAATATATTAAAAGCAGCATAAATTTTATGAGTGATATTGAAAAAATTATAAACGAGTCTTGGGAAAAGAGGGATCAAGTAACCCCAGAATCAAACCAAGACTTAAAAGATGTAATCAATCAAACTATAGATGATTTGGATAGTGGTAAAGTTAGAGTTGCTGAAAAAATTGATGGTAAATGGATAACACACCAGCACATCAAAAAAGCAATAATGTTAAGTTTTAGAATATATCCAATGGAAAATTTAAGTGGACCTTATAGTAGTTGGTATGACAAATCTCACTTACTTAAAGGTAAAACTGCTAATTGGACTAAAGAGCAACATGAAAAAGCTGGCTTTAGAATGGTACCTAATTCACCAGTAAGAAGAGGATCTTTTGTAGGAAAAAATGCTGTATTGATGCCGTGCTACGTTAATATTGGAGCATATATTGATGAAAATACAATGATAGATACATTTGCACGTGCAGGCAGTTGTTGTCAAATTGGAAAAAATTGTCATATCTCTGCGGGTTCCGGTATTGGCGGAGTATTAGAACCTGCTCAAGCCTTACCAACAATAATCGAAGATAATGTTTTTTTAGGTGCTATGTCTGAAGTTGTTGAAGGAGTAGTTGTTGGTGAAGGATCGGTATTAAGCATGGGAATGTACATTGGTCAATCAACAAAAATTGTTAACAGAAAGACCGGAGAAATTTCTTATGGAAAAATACCACCATACTCAGTAGTAGTTCCGGGTTCATTGCCTGATAAAAATAATAAAGCAGGACCATCTTTATATTGCGCAGTTATAATTAAACAAGTTGATGAAAAAACAAGATCGAAAACATCAATTAATGATTTATTAAGAGAGTAATAATGCCAAATATTAATGATTTAAAATTAGCTAAAGAGCTAATTCGTTTTCCAAGTATAACACCTAATGATTGTGGAATAATTAAGTTTCTTGAAAGAAAACTTAAATTGCTTGGATTCAAAACTCAAGTATTAGAATTTAAAGATAAAAAAAGTCAACCAGTAAAAAATATTTATGCGAGGCTAGGGAAAAAAAAACCGAACTTTTGTTATGCCGGTCATGTTGATGTTGTTCCCACAGGAAACATTAAAGATTGGACTGCAAACCCTTTTAAGCCAACTATTAAAAACGGCCGTTTAATAGGCAGAGGAGCTAACGACATGAAAAGCTCCATAGCTTGCTTTATTACTGCAGTAAGTAATTTTATAAATAAAAAACCTAATTTTAATGGATCTATTAGTTTATTAATAACAGGTGATGAAGAAGGTTTGGCTATTAACGGAACTAAAAAAGTTGTTGAATATTTAAGAAAAAAAAAGGAAAAAATCAACTTTTGCTTAGTTGGAGAACCTACTAATCCAAAAAAACTTGGAGAAATGATTAAAATTGGAAGAAGAGGCTCATTAACATGCAAATTTACAATTTTTGGCACTCAAGGTCATGTTGCATATCCTCATAGAGCTAACAATCCAAGTAACTGTTTGGTAAAAATATTAAAAAAATTAAAAGAATTAAAATTTGATAGTGGTACAAAAAATTTTCCAAAAACTAATTTAGAAATAACAAAAATAAATATAGATAATGATGCTGATAATGTAATTCCTGGTTCAGCAAGTGCAAGTTTTAATATTAGATTTAATAACAAACATACATCTTCTATTTTAAAAAGAAGAATAAATAAAATTATTAGTAGCCTAAGTAAAAGTGCAAGGTGTAAATTTAAAACTGAATTTAATATTTCTGGAGAAGCTTTTTTAACTAAACCAAATTCAATAACTTATATGATAAGAGATGTTGTAAAAAAAAATACTAAAATTAATACTAAATTATCTACAACTGGAGGAACTTCTGATGCTAGGTTTATCAGAAAAATTAGTCCGTGTTTAGAGTTTGGTCTAGTTGGAAAAACAATGCATCAAATTGATGAGTCTGTATCTTTAAAAGACTTAACAAAACTAACAAAAATATATCAAGATATTTTAAACAAATACTTCTCTTGAAAACTTTAATTATTACCTCCGATAGTTCTGAAAATCATTTAACAGGAGATGGTCACCCCGAACAACCAAAACGTATAAAAGCAATAGTATCAACTTTAAAAAAAAATAAAGAATTAGTTTGGGGTAAATCTAAGAAATTTGATCAAAAAATTTTAGAGACAACCCATGATAAATATTATTTAGAACAAATAAAAAATTCTTTTCCTAAAGAAGGTTTTAGTTTTTTAGATGGAGATACCGTTGTTTCTCCTGGAAGTAAAAAAGCAGTATATGATGCAGTTGGTTCAATAATTTCCGCTATTGATGGAGTTGAGAAAGAGAAATTTTCCAATGCATTTTGTGCTGTGCGACCCCCAGGTCACCATGCAGAAAGAAAAAAAGCTATGGGATTTTGTACTTTAAACAATTGTAGCGTAGGGGCAAACTACCTAATAAGTAAATATAATTATGATAAAGTTGCGATAATAGACTTTGATGTTCACCATGGTAACGGGACACAAGATATATTTTTTGAAAATGAAAAAGTTTTATATATTTCAACTCACCAATATCCTTTTTATCCTGGCACAGGTACTGAAAATGAAAAAGGGAAGTACAATAATATTTTAAATATTCCTTTGCCAGCTGGTACTTCCTCAAATGAATATTTAAATGCATACGAACACGTTATTAAAAGACTCATTGAGTTTAAGCCACAGTTTATAATCTTTTCAGCTGGCTTTGATGCTCATGAGAACGATCCTTTAGCACAATTCAAGCTTCAATCGAATGATTTTTATGAAATTACAAGACGAACTTTAACTGCTACAAAAAGATTTACATCAGGTAAGGTAGTTTCTATTTTAGAAGGTGGATATGATTTAAATGCTCTAGCCGAAAGTGTTAATGAACATGTTAACGCACTATTAGAATTTAGTTGATAAATTAATAAATTTAAATAAATAAAAATTATGAAACTGTATAAAATAAAAAAATCCAATATTGACAAAAGAGGTCTTTATGCATCAAAGAATATCAAAATTGGGACAAGAATAATCCAGTATAAGGGTAAAATAATTTCAAATAAAAAGGTTGAAAATAATTCAAAGTTTGACAATTCAAAAGATATTTACTTATTTGATTTAAATAAAAAATATTCTTTAGATGGTGATTTTTCTTGGAACACTGCCAGGCTAGTGAACCACTCCTGCGATCCGAACTGTGAGGTTGAAGGAAAAGGTTATAAACTTTGGATTACTGCAATTAAAAATATAAAAAAAAATCAAGAATTAAGTTATGACTATGGATTTGGTTATGATTCAGATTATAAACAATTTCCATGTAAATGTAGATCGATTAAATGCTGCGGATATATAGTTCGAGAAGATAGTCGATGGCGGATAAATAAAAGATTTAAAAAAAACTTAAGCATTAGTAAATAATTTTTTCTAAAAATAGTCCATAAGGTGGAGCCGGTGGAGCACATAGATTTCTTTTTTTCGAAAAAGTTACTTCTTGCAATTTTTTATAGGTCCATTTTCTTTCCCCTAAGCACTTTAAACAACCCACCATAGATCTAACCTGTTGTTGCAAGAATGATTTAGACTTGAATCTTATCTCTATTGTGTGATTAGTTTTTTTTACCTTTATAAAGTTTATTTTTCTAATTGGATTTTTTGCGGAACAACTGGATGCTCTGAAAGTGGAAAAATCTTTTTTTCCTTCTAAAAATTTAGCACCTTTTTTTATTAAATTAATGTCTATTTTTTTTTTCACATGCCATCCTCTTTTTTTGAATAATGATGGACTGCTTTCTCTATTAAAAATTAGATACTTATAAATTCTAAATTTTGCAGAATATCTTGCATGAAAATTTTTATTTTGTTTTTTTATTGATACAATTGAAATAAGTTTTTTGTTTAGAAAAAAATTACATGATCTTGTAAACTTTTTTAAATCTATAATTTTATTTTTTAGTTCGAAATGGGCTGATTGCTCAATTGCATGAACACCAGAATCAGTTCTACCAGCTCCTGTTAAAACTACCTTTTCTTTCAACAATTTTGATAAGATAACTTGAATAGATTTTTGAATAGATTGACCCTTGCTCTGAATTTGCCAACCAATAAATTTAGAGCCATCATATTCTATTAATATTTGGTATCTATGCATTAGCTAAAAAGGAACCTTTTTTAATTTGAGAACCCAATAAAAATTCAGAAATTTTTTGTGGCCTTTTACCTTCTCTTTGTATTTTTAAAACTTTTAATGACATTTCCTTACATCCTATCTCAAGGCTATCGCTTAAAACTTCTCCGGGTTTTCCAGCTAAATTAATTGTTTTAGCTTCTAAAATTTTATATCTAGTACCTTTAAAAAAAAAATAGGCTCCATTTAAACCATTTATGTTTGCAACTATATTTTTTGCAGGTGTATTCCAATTAATGCTTGCTTCTTTTTTATCAATTTTTTTTGCATAAGTTGCTTTGCTATTATCTTGTTCTTTAAAAATTGCCTTATCATCTAAAATTTTATCGATATCATCTAATATTTTTTCAGCAGCTAGCATTGAAAGTTTTTCAGATAAAACTTCTGTATTATCATTTTCATTGATATTTAGACTATAAGAACTGCACACTGGTCCTTCATCTAATTTTGAGTTAATTTTCATAATACTTATTCCGGTTTCCTTATTTAAGTTCATTATAGCTCTTTGAATTGGTGCTGCTCCTCTAAATTTAGGAAGTAAAGATGCATGCACATTTATGAATCCTTTTTTTGTTAAAGTTAAAAAATTTTCTGGGATAATTTGACCATAAGCAATTACTATAGCAATATCTGCGCCTAATTTTTTTAAATATTCAAATTCTTCAAAATTTTTTTTTAAAGTTTTTGGTGTTCTTACTTCTATACTTAATGTTTCCGCAATTAAATGAACTGGAGATTTGGCAATCTTCATTCCACGATTTGATTTTTTAGGCTCTTGGGTATAGACAGCTATAATTGGATAGCCATTTTGATAAAGCGATTTTAATATCGGTACTGCAAAAAGTGGAGTGCCCATGAATACAATTTTTTTTAGCATATTTAAACAATGATTCGATCCGGGTTTTGTTTACTCTTTGAAAGTTTTTTTACAATTATATCTCTTTTTAATTTAGACAAAAAATCAATTATAAGACGCCCATCCAGATGATTAATTTCATGCTGGATACATGTGGATAAAAGATTATCGCATTCAATCTCTTTTTTATTTCCATCAATATCTATGTATTTAACCCAACATAGTTTAGGCCTTTCAATGTCTACAAATGTATCTGGTAAACTTAAACAACCCTCCTCATAACTTGATTTTTCATTACTTAGTTTTACTATTTCGGGATTTATAAAACATAAAGGGTTTTTCTCCTCTTTTTTTTGAGAAACGTCTATAACAATTATTCTTTTTGGAATGCCGACTTGAATAGCTGCTAGGCCTATACCATTATTATGGTACATTGTTTCAAATAAACTTTTTACTAGTTGTTTTTCATTTATACCCACTTTGGTAATAGGATCTGAAATCTTTCTTAAAGTTTCATCGGGTACAGTTATAATTTTTTTTAATGACATATTTTTAATTAATTAATCTATGCTTTTAAAGGAAAGGTTTTAAGAATAATACTATTTCTTATCTTATCTATATTTAGCTTATTTAAAGTACTTACAATAAAATATAAAGACTCGGAGCCTAAGTTATCTAAATTATCTTCCCCTATTATCTCAACTAATCTAAGTAAAATCATGCCCATTTCACCATCATTAATCATAACTTGAATATCTGTTGGAATATTTGACTTATCTAACTCAAACAGAGAAGAATACTTATCTGATATTTCAATACCATCTGATATTAGCGACTCAATTAAAATAATATCTTTTGTTGAAAAATAATATTTTTTATTTTTTTTTATCTTTTTTAAAGTTTTTTCAAGATCTTTTTCTATCTTTTCACTTTGCGAATCATTTGAAAAATACTTTAAAAGTTTTGATTGATGAATTATTTTATTATTAAATTTTATTTTTTTATTTTTATTTTTTATTTTAGCAAGATGTGTATTATAAAAATCCAAGTAGTTTGAAGGTACTTCATCTTCATTTAGTTCTTCAAGAAGTTGAACTAGTTTTGAATTAAAAGCACTTTCAATATTGCTTTTCTTGAACTGCTCTTTTAAGACTTTTAATAACTCTATTCTAGACTCTGTGTCTTTTGATATTAAAAAACCCTGGTATAAGAGAGCTCTTCCCTCATAATCAGGTAAAATTTTAAAAGAGTCTAAAACAGTCATTAACTGGTGAATACTAAACTTATATCTTGTATATAGATTAAATAAATCTTGTTCAGAATAATTCCCATCATTTGTTGCTTTCTCTATTGAAATTATTTTTTCATCATTTGAAAGATCAATTTCATTAATATTTTCCAGTAAATTAAATGAGGATAAATATTTCCAGATAATTTTACTCGTGTTTTCATTTGGCTCATATTCAAAATTTTCTTTAGAAATATTTGATAGATGAAACTCTAATAAGTTCTTCGATGAAATTTTTGTCTCATCTTTTTCCACATATCCCATTAAAAAACTAAACTTTTTTTCAAAAAATTTATCTTTAAATCCTGTTTCTTTTAATAAATCAAATTCAAGTTGAGCTATTTCTTTTTTCTGATCATTAATTAAGCAATATATTTTATATTTAATAACATATTCATCCGAGGACGAATTTTTTAAAAAAGAAAATAAATTACACGCATTTTCTATATCCCCGACGGATAAATATTGATCAAGATAAAACTTTAATAGTTCTGGGCTAATTTCTTTTTGATTGTTTACAGTAATAAAGTTCTTGATTAATTCTAAATTTCTATTTTTTATTAACCAATTAATTTTAATATTTAAAAATTCTTCTTCCGTAAAATTTTTTTTTGGTGGAAGCGCATTTGTTAGTATTACTTTATTATAAATTTCTTTTGCATCACGAGATAAGTTTAATTTATTTATTTTTTTAATTATTTTTGAAATTTTTTCACCATCAGTGAATTCCCACATATTTATTGAAAGATCATTTTCATCTGGATCATATAAACCAACTACATATTTTTTTTTAAGATCCAAATTATTTTCCTCTGTTATGGATATTGTAGAAGTTTTATTTAAATTATCTGTTATTGATATTTTTTCATCATTTTCTTGTAAATTTTCTAAATTTTTTTTTGTGTCTTCACTTTTTTTTTCTAAATTCCATATATCGACTGCTTCGTTTGATAAAGCATTGTTAAAAATTAAAAAAAAATAAAAAAAAAAAAGTATTTTTTTCTTATTTAATAATTTTAAGATTTTCATTTGGTATGGATTTCTTTATTTCTTTATTTGGAGAAGGGAATTTTATTTGATCTACGACAAGCAATAATAGAAAAAGTAGTATGATTATTGAAAGTATCTTAATTACAAATTTTACTAAAAAATTAGAGCTACCAATGCTTGTTTTTTTATGAAATTGCATATAACGTTTATTAATTTCAAATTAAGACATATTTGTGTTTTTTCAATATAGAAACTTATGAAAATGAAAAAAAACCTAGTTTTAATAGGCATGATGGGTTCTGGAAAATCTACTATAGCAAGAATTTTGTCTAAAAAAATGAATCTTGAGCTAGTTGATATTGATGAATTAATTGAAAATGAATTAAATTGTAAAATAAAAGATATTTTTAAAAAAAAAGGCGAGATTTTTTTTAGAAAAATTGAAGAAAAAATTACTGTTAATTCATTGAAATCTAAGGATAAAATAATTGCTCTTGGTGGTGGAGCGTTCATGAATGAAAAAATCAGGAAAGAAATTAGTATTAAAGGAGTTTCAATATGGCTCAATTGGAGTGAAGAAACTTTGATTTCGAGAGTTAAACATAGTAAAAAAAGGCCTAAAGCATACCTGCTTGGAAAAGAAGAACTTTCAAAACTTATTAAAGAAAGGTCTGAAATATATTCTAAAGCTGATTATAAAATAAACTGTGATAATTTAGACAAAAATCAAATAATTGATAAAATTATGAAAATTTATGAAAAATAGTAAACTACAAATTAAAACAAAAAATGGTTCTTATCCAATTATTATTGGATCAAATCTTGTAGGAAACTTTAAAAAAATTTTAAAAAAAAATTCGATAAATTCATCTAAATTTTTAGTAATAATTGACAGCAAGGTACCCAAAAAATATTCCAGCTTAATCGTTAAAGATTTAAATATTAAAAATAAGGTTATAAAATTTTTATCAAATGAGAAAAATAAAAATCAAAAAAGTGTTCAAAAAATTTTAGATATTTTATTAAAAGAAAATTTCAATAGAAATGATTGTGTAATTTCTGTTGGTGGTGGTATTTTGGGTGATCTAGCTGCATTTGCATCTAGTATTTTTAAAAGGGGCATTATATTCGTAAATGTTCCAACAACCCTTCTCTCACAAGTTGACTCATCGATAGGAGGAAAAACTGGAATAAATACAAGATTTGGTAAAAATCTTATTGGATCATTCTATCAGCCCAGGCTTGTTTTGTCAGATACTAATTTCTTAAAATCGTTACCAAAAAGAGAGATTATATGTGGTTATGCAGAAATATTTAAACATTCATTAATTTCGAATAAAAAATTTTACAAATATTTATCTAAAAATTTTTCAAAAATTTTATCTTTAAAAAAACCTTATATTCAAAAATCAATTTATGAAAGTTGTGTTATAAAAAAAAATATTGTTGAAAAAGATGAAAAAGAGCAAAACTTAAGAAAATTACTTAATCTTGGTCATACATTTGCACATTCTTATGAAGCAACGTTAGGTTATTCAAAAAAATTAAATCATGGCGAAGCTGTACTTTTAGGAATCAAAAGTGCGTCCTTATTTAGTTTAGAAGAAAAAATTTTGAATAAAAAAGAATGCGAACTCATCCTTAAACATATTAATAACATAAATAACTCGTTAAAATTAAAAAGTTTTTTTAAAAAAAAAGATATTAATAAAATAATAAAATTTATGGTTTCAGATAAAAAAAATATTAGTAAAGATATTAATTTAATTCTGTTAAAAAAAATTGGTAAGCCTACATACGAAAATCAATTTAAATTTTCAAAAATTAAAGGATTTCTAAAAAATCAATTAAATAATATTTGAAGTGAGTGAATATTATTTTTTATCTCATCACTTAAAATTTCATAGATTTTTTTTGTTGAGTCTATTTTGCTGATTTTTGATAATTCTTTGGATTTTAGAGTAATTTTAATATGAAATTTATCAGCTTGGTGGCTTTTATGATTTTTATGAAGAAATGTTTTGTCCTCAATTGTGATTTTTTCAACAGAAACCTTGTCACAAATTTTTTTTTTTATAATTGCATTTAGTTCATTTATATCCATAAATAATAAAATAATAATACAAAATATGAAGACTATTTGCGACTGGAATAATTGTTTTGAGCTTGGAGAATACAAAGCCCCAATTGAAAAAGATAATAGCAGAAATTATAGACTGCTATGCTTGAAGCATGTTAAAGAATTCAATAGAAACTGGAATTATTTTGTAGGAATGAATGATAAGGAAGTAGTCAATTTTCTAAAATCAGATATGACATGGCACAAACCGACGCAGGGCTTTAGTTCTTCTGACAACTTTTTTAAAGTTTTGTGGAATAATGCACTTAATGATGGATTCGAGGAATTAAAGTTTAAAACGCACTTTAAAACTGGTAATAAATTCCAATTTGATCATAATGATATTAAAGCTTTCGGCATTCTCGGTGTCACTGTAGGTTTAAAGTGGGACAAAATACAAGAAAAGTTTAAAAGACTTGTTAAAAAATTTCACCCTGATATTAATTCCGGAGATAAAAAATTTGAGGAAAAGCTCAAGCTAATTACCTTGGCTTATACTCAATTAAAAAATACTTATAGAAAAAAAACTAATAATGAACCTGGAAATTAAACCCGATATAAAATTATCTGTCAAACAAACTTTTGGTATAGACTCTGATATGGAAGTAGAAGCTTTCTCAAAAAAAAATGAGTACGTACCTGAAATAGACAAAGATTATAAATTTGATAAAGAAACAACAATCGCAATACTTAGCGGGTTCAGCTTCAACAAAAGAGTAATGATACAAGGATTTCATGGCACTGGTAAGTCAACCCATATTACCCAGGTTGCGGCCAGACTTAATTGGCCATGTGTAAGAGTTAATCTCGACTCACATATAAGTAGAATAGATTTGATGGGTAAGGATTCAATTGTGATAAAAGATAATAAACAAGTTACAGAATTTAAAGAAGGTATTCTTCCATGGTCAATTCAAAATCCTGTAGCACTAATTTTTGATGAGTATGATGCTATGCGACCTGACGTTGCTTTTTTATTAACAAAAGTTTTAGAGGCAGAAGGTGGTCTTACTTTGCTAGAAAAAAATAAAGTAATTAAACCTAATAGTCATTTTAGACTGTTTGCAACTGCAAATACTGTCGGTCTAGGTGATACAAAAGGAATATACTCTGGTGTTAATCAAATTAATGCCGCTCAAATGGACAGGTGGAATATTTTAACTAGTCTTAATTATTTGAGTTTAGAAAAAGAAATGGAAATAGTATTAGCAAAAAATAAAAGTTTTAATAATTCTAAAGGTAAAGACAAAGTTGCTAATATGATTAAAGTGGCAACTCTTACAAGAAAGGGTTTTATGGTAGGTGATATTTCAACGGTAATGTCTCCTAGGACAGTAATTTTTTGGTGCGAAAATACTGAAATATTTAAAGATATTGGATACGCTTTTAGAGTAACTTTTTTAAATAAATGCGACGAATCAGAAAAAAGTATTATTGCAGAATATTATCAAAGATGTTTTGGTGAAGAATTGCCTGAGTCCATGCTTAATCTTAAATGAGTAAAGAAAATAACTTAAAAGAAAAATTTAAATTAGCATTAGTTTCGACAGCCAAAGTCATATCTGATGATTATAAGATTAAAATAAATAAAAAAAATAAAAGTTCACAAAATATAGATTTTTTTGAACTAGATAATCTAAATAGTAGAACCGATTTTATCAAATACAGAGCAGAAATTGACTCTAAAGCAATAAAAAAGAAATTCTCCAATAATAAAATTTATAAAGAAAATGCACCTAAAAATTCATCATGCAGGACATTATATGAATTATCAGAAAAAATTAGGTGTGAAATATTAGGATCAAAAATTCTTAAAGGTGTAAAAAATAATTTTGTAGAAAATTACACTAATCAAATAAATTTTAAAAGAAAAGATCAACTAAAAACCAAAGATGATGTGGGAATAGCAGAAGCATTCGAACTTTATATGCTTAAAAAATTTTTTAATTTAAAACTAAATAGTTTGTGTGAAAATATCTTGAGTTTTTGGTCTAAAGATTTCGATAAATCTTTAGATAAACATTTAAATTTTTTACAAAAAAATATGGAGAATCAAAGAGTATATAATTCAAAATTTTCAGAAATACTCCAAGATATGAACATTTTTGATAATTCGGAAGAAGCAGAAAATGAAGATGAACAAAAAAATTTGGATGGTCAAAATAATGAAGATATGAATAATCAAAATCCAGAGTCTGAAGGGACGCAAGAAAAACAAGAGCAACAAGAAGATCAAAATGGAATTGATACCGATTATGACTTTAGTGAACACAAAATTGATGAACAATTAGTTGATACGGACTCTGATGAACAAAGTAATGAGAAAGTATTACAAAAGTCGAATTTAGAAAACAATGATAAAGATTACAAAATTTATACAAATAAATTTGATGAAATATCTAAAGCTGAAAATTTAGAGAGTGCTTCGGAGGTTATAAAGTTAAGAAAAAATCTTGATCAACAATTAATTACGTTTCAAGATCTTATTACAAAATTAGCTAATAAATTACAAAGACAGTTGCTAGCTAGTCAAAAAAGAGCTTGGGAATTTGATCTAGAAGAAGGATTGTTAGATACTTCAAAATTAACAAGAATTATAATGGATCCATATAGTTCTTTATCTTTTAAAAAAGAAAAAGAGTTAGAATTTAAAGATACAGTTGTTACATTGCTTATTGATAATTCCGGATCTATGAGAGGAAGACCAATTGCTATTGCAGCAATTTGTGCAGATATTTTATCAAGGACTTTAGAAAGATGTTCGGTAAAAGTTGAAATACTTGGATTTACAACAAAAAATTGGAAGGGTGGGCAATCAAGAGAGGATTGGAATAAAAATAATAAACCTAAAAATCCTGGGAGACTAAATGATTTAAGGCATATAGTTTATAAAAGTGCTGATACACAATGGAGAATTTCAAAAAATAATTTAGGACTAATGTTAAAAGAGGGTTTATTAAAAGAAAATATCGATGGCGAAGCAATTCAGTGGGCATTTAATCGATTGCGTAAGCGTAAAGAAGAAAGAAAAATTCTAATGGTAATATCTGATGGTGCACCTGTTGATGACTCTACTTTATCTGTAAATTCTGGAGATTTTTTAGAAAAACATTTAAAAAAAACTGTTAAATTTATAGAAAGTAAAAGTGATACAGAAATACTCGCAATTGGTATTGGTCATGATGTTTCCAGGTACTATACTAAAGCCATTAAAATTTCAGATGTTCAGGAACTTGGAGATGTTATGATTAATCAATTAAGTGATTTGTTCAATTACAAAAAAAAATTACATTAAAATATTATACTAATCTTAAATCTTTATTTATCCATCTAATTTCTACTTTTGCTCCACCACTTTTTTTGAAATTTGAAAATTTTATATTTGCATAATTTTTTTCCAACAAAGTTTTGCCAATAAATGTTCCAAGACCTAGTCCTGCTTTTTCATTACTTGATCTAATATAAGGCTGACCTAATTTTTGTTTATTAATTAAATCCTCTGGAAAACCTGGTCCATCGTCTTGGATTATAATTTGAGTTATTTTTTGATCACTTAAAATAAATATATCAATTTTATTTTTACTAAATTTATTGGCATTACCAATAAAGTTTCTTAGTCCATACATAATCTCTGAAGATTTTCCAGTATTAATTGGATATTTATATTTTTCTGAATTAATTTTAAATTTTTTTTTGCTGATTTCTTCATAAGATCTAACAATTTCTTTTAAGTAGTCAAGTAATGACAAGTTAGATTCAATAAAACTATCATCAATATTTGGTTCTAAAGTTAATTTTTTTAAAATTTCTCTACATCTTTTACTTTGACTAACTAATAAATCTAAATCTTTTTGTATTTTGCTATTGTTTGAAAATTCTTTTTTTAATTCTGTAACAGTTAATAAAATTGTTGAAAGTGGTGTGCCAAGTGAATGGGCAGCTGCAGCAGCTTGGCCTCCAAGCGAAAGAAGTTCATTCTCCTTTGCTACAAATTCTTGAATCTTATCAAAAGCTTTTTTTCTAATTCTGCTTTCCTCACCAAATTTAACTCCGAAATAAACTAAAAATAATAATCCTATAAATATAGATAAAGGAATTGAATATAGATAGTAGTCAGGGATATGAAAATGCAGTTGACCAGGATGAGGAAGTTCAAAATAAAAAAATGATAAAATTATTAAAACTAAAGTTATGAATACAACTAAAATTACCGAACTCATTAAACTCAAATATTGAGATGAAAATACAGCTGGAACTATTATTAAAAATATAAAAGGATTTGTTATACCTCCAGTGATGAAAAATAGCAGGCCTAATTGAAAAATATCATAGCTTAAAAAAAGAGTTGAAGTAAAATTATTAATTTGATTTTCTTTTATTTTTAATTGTAAATAAATATTAGTTAGAACGCTAAAAAAAATAATGGAAATACAATAAAAATAATTAAATTTAAAATTTAATATGAATTCTACGATCAAAACTGAGATGAGCTGACCAGTATATGCAATCCATCTTAGTTTTACATAAGTAGATTTATTGAGTGAATATAAGTTTATTGAAGTCTTAGGTAACCTCATTATACGTCAAGATTTATAACATCAATTGCATTCGAAATAATAAATTCTTTTCTAAGAGCCACATCATTGCCCATTAAAGTATGGATTATTTTATGATCTTGCTTTGGATCTTTTGAATATTCTACTCTGAGCAAGTTTCTTGTTTCTGGATTTAAGGTGGTATTCCAAAGTTCTTCGGGATTCATTTCTCCCAAACCTTTAAACCTTTGAATATTTAGCTTTGATTTTTCCATTGAGAAAATTTTCTCATATTCTTTTGAACCTTTTTTCAACTTTTTCAATTCTTTTGAACTATTTAATATATATTTTTCAAGTTCCTTTTCATCTTTAATATAAATACCCTTTGATCCTTTGTTTATTTTAAATAAAGGAGGTTGAGCTAAAAATATATGGCCATTTTTAATTAGTTCATCAAAAGGTTTATTATTAAAAAAAGTTAATAATAAAGCTCTGATATGTGAACCATCAACATCAGCGTCTGTCATAATAATTATTTTACCATATCTTAAATCTTTTAACTCAATCACCTCATCTTTTGGATCAAGTCCTAGGGCATTTATGAGCGTCATGATTTCATTTGAGGAAATTAATTTTGACAAAGTCTTTGTTCTTAGATCGCCACTATTTCCATTTTTTTTAATACCGTTAGCATCAACATATGTATTTAATATTTTTCCCCTTAAGGGCAGAACTGCTTGATACTCTCTATTTCTTCCTTGTTTAGCTGAACCTCCGGCAGAATCACCTTCAACTATAAAAAGTTCAGTTCCATCTTGTTTTGAGTTTTGACAATCAGCTAATTTTCCGGGTAACCCCGTAAGCTCAAGAGCACCTTTTCTTCTAACGCTTTCTCTGGCTTTTCTTGCCACATCTCTAGCTTGTGCAGCTTGAATAATTTTTGCCAATACTAGTTTTGCTATTGATGGGTTTTGGTCAAACCACAAAGATAACTTTTCGTTAATAATTGTCTCAACAATATTTCTAACTTCAGATGATACTAATTTATCTTTTGTTTGTGATGAAAATTTTGGGTCAGGCATTTTCACAGAGATTACACTTGTCAAACCTTCTTTTACGTCATCGCCTGATATTGATAATTTGTTCTTTTTTAAAAGATTTAATTCATTTGCATATCTATTTATTACTCTTGTTAACGCACTTCTAAAGCCCAATAAATGCGTTCCACCATCTTTTTGAAAAATATTATTTGTATATGAATAAACATCCTCACTGTACATAAGATTCCATTGAAGGGCACACTCGACTTCAATATTATTTTTTTTACCTTCTATGTAAATTGGCTTTCTAAATAGATCATTTCCATTTTTATTTTTGAGTTTTTCTCTTTTCTCATCAAGAAAACTGATAAATTCTAAAATTCCTCCATCAAATTTAAAAGTGATAGTTTTAGGATTTTTTAACGTAAGGTCATTAACTGTAATTTTAATACCTTTATTTAAAAATGCTAATTCTCGCATTCTTTTTTGAATTATATTGCTACTAAATTTTATAGCGGAAAAAATTTCTTTAGAAGGTAAAAAAGTAATTTTTGTTCCACTATCTTTAGACTTTCCCACTTCTTTTAATGGAGCATTTGCATTTCCATCTTTAAATTCTATGTAGTATTTTTTTCCATCTCTATAAATTTCTAGCTTTAGTTTTTCTGACAGAGCATTTACTACAGAAACACCAACCCCATGTAATCCACCAGATACCTTATAAGAATTATGATCAAATTTTCCACCAGCATGAAGTTGGGTCATAATAACTTCCGCTGCTGATTTTTTTTCACCCTTATGAATATCCACAGGTATACCTCGGCCATCATCTCTAATACTTACCGTACCATCTGAGTTAATATATATATCAATATTTTTACAATATCCTGCTAATGCTTCATCTATAGAATTATCCACCACTTCATAGACCATGTGATGCAAGCCTGTTCCATCATCGGTATCACCAATATACATACCAGGTCTTTTTCTTACAGCCTCTAAACCTTTCAGTACTTTAATGGAGTCTGCCTGATAATTATTATTAGTATTTTTTGTCATTTATTTTTTTTGGAAAAAAAAAAGTATACCATTTTTTAAAAATTTAATAAAATACAGTTATGCTACAACCTTAAATAAGCGTTGTATTTCAATAATAATTTGCTGTTTTGTTATTTTTTTTTCTAGTTTTAATAAATACGGTGAAAAACTAAATTAATCTTACTTTTGGAACATGTGTTAAAAATTTTCCACCTTTTTTTCTAAATAATTTCTCTTTTTTAAAAATTTCATCTTTAAAATTCCAAGCTCCTAAAAAAACTACATCTACTTGGTTTTTTTGTAATTTTTTATATTTTTTAATGAAGATTTTACTTCCTGGTAAGAACTTATTTACTTTATCTGGAGTTGTATCTATAAAATAATCTATCTGATTAGAGTTAATTTTACAAAAATTCAAGACTGTGCATGATTTTGCTGTTGCACCATATCCTATTACTTTTTTTTTATTTTTTTTTAATTTTTTTAAAATTGTTATCAAATCTTTTTTTGATTTGTTTACTCTTTTCGCAAAATTTTTAAATGTTTTAAATCTATTTAATCCGTATTTTTTTTCTTTTTTAATTTCTTGAAAAACTATTTTTTTTTTTTTAATTTCGATATTAGATATTTTTTTTATAAAATATCTCGAAGATCCTCCATGAGTTTTTAAATTCTTTATATCAAAAATTTCAAGACCATATTTTTTTAAAATATTTATCAAAGAAATAGTAGAAAATACATATACATGCTCGCAATAAAATTGATCATAGCTATTATTTTTTACGCAAGGTAGCAAAGATGGTCCTTCCATTACCAATACACCTCTTTTACTTAATGCTAGATTTATAGCTCCAAAAGTTTCCTCTAAATTTTTTATGTGACTTAATGTATTAGCTGAATAAATAAGATCTGCTTTATTTTTTTTTGTAATTTTTTTTGCTAATTTTTTTGTCCAATACTCGTCAATAGTTTTATATTTTTTTTTAGTAGTTATTTTGGCTATATTTTTACATGGCTCTATGCCTAGTATTTTTTGTCTTCTAAAATTAAATAAAAATGCTCCATCATTACTTCCTATTTCAATAATAAATTCTGGTTTAAATCTTTTTTTAATTTCTTCAGCAATTTTTTTAAAAGAATTTTTCATTGTATTTGATTGTGAAGATCTATATGGATAATCTGAGTTAAACATTTTATTCGTCGCAATTTTTTTATTTATCGATACTAAGTAATTTTTACTATTAAACATTACTTCGAGCCTGAACTTGCTCTCTCTTTTATTTAAATCTTTTTCTTTAATATAAGAATTTGCTAAAGGTTGAAGGCCCAAATCTAAAAATTTTTTTATCATTATTTATGTCTTATTAAAAAAAATATAATAAATTTATAAATGCCATATATATTTGATAAATTATTTAGTAAACTTTCCTTTTTAAAAAATAACAAGTTTATAAAAGAATATAAAATATTTTGAATTATCTGTCTTATCATTTTTAGACTTCTAAACTTTCTAGTTTTAAAATCAAATAAAAATTCTCCATATTTAAAATTAGAGTTTCTTATAAAATTAACTTTATAATCCTTTATTGATGATTTGCTTCCTGAGTGTACTGCATAAGAGTCGAGTACCTGAATCATTTTAAATCTTGAAAAATTTATTTTTTTCATCAAAAAAACATCTTCCCAGTAAAGAAAAAAATCCTCATCAAAAAATCCTATCTTTTTGAGTTTTTTTGTATCACATAAAACACATGCCATGTTTAATCTTGTCTTTTCGATGTAATTTTTCAATAAACTTTTTTTAATTTTTGTTCTTTTTTTTGAATAAGTTGGGCTCGATAAAATTACATTTTTATTTACTTTAAATGATTTTTTTAGATTTATAATAGATTTGTTATCAATTTTTATATCTGGTTGAGTAAATAATAAATATCTAGTTTGTACCTTTGATAATAAAAAGTTTGAGGCTTTTGGTAAGCCAATATTTTTTTTTGAAGAATAATAATCAAATTTAATATTTGATACCTTTTCTATTTTTTTTTTTGAATCTTTATTGGGTGCTTGCTCAAAAATTATTACTTTGTATTTTTTATACTGCCTTAATGAATATAGTAAATTATATGGTGTTTTATAAAGTGTTAGTATTACAGTTATCTCTCTATCCATTAATGAAACCTACTATACAATAATTTATTCCCTTAACAAATTGTATATGAATTTGGCGGAGAGAGAGGGATTCGAACCCTCGAAACGGTTTCCCGTTTACACGCTTTCCAAGCGTGCGCCTTAAACCGCTCGGCCATCTCTCCATCGTTTGAATTATCTCATTTTTTTTCTATTATAGCGACTTCATTATACTTGCCTTTGTATAATTCAATATTTTTAAAATTTTCTAAAAAATATATTTTATCCTCCTGCTTAATATATTTTGAATTAAAATCCTTTTTATTTTTAATATTCAATAAAATTGTTTTTAAATCAGGATATTCATTGTTAGGATTCATATCTTTCCTTGTCTCGGGGAAGTCTAATTCTTCGCATATAAATAAACCATTTGGATTAATTTTTTTAAAAAGTAAGAATAAACTTATTATTTGATCTTTTAGAGAATGTGATGCATCTTCAATTATTATATCATAATTTCTATCTAGATTTAATAAATTTTGAGTAATAGAAATTTCACTTGAGGTGTCTATTAAAAAATTTTTAATTCTAATTGATTTATATCTAAACAAGTCAGGTAACACATCACCAGAGTAAATTTTTGAATTTTTAAAATAGTAATATAAGCTTGCTGATGCGTTTCCGTAAAAAGATCCTAATTCAAGGATATTTATTTTTTCCTCTTTCTTTAATACAAAGTATTTTTCATAAAATGGGGAATATCCATGAGCATTGATCTTTAAAGAAGTTTTTTTAATTGGTTGAATATATTGATCAATATAAAAATTTCCCTTGTCACTATTAAAAAACTCAAATAAATAATTTAAATCTTTTTGAAATAGGTATTGATTTTTTTTTGAATATATATCCAAATTAATTCTTTTAGGGAAAAAAGGTAAATTTAATAAATATCTAATTGGCAAAATAATAAACAGATAAAATTTGAGAAAAATATTTGCTTTTACAATCCTGTGCCTATAATAAATTTTATAAAAGCTTAGTAAATTCATATTATAAAATCTTTAAACTTTTCATAATTATTCAAAATATATTTTGGAAATGTATCATCAAGCTCAACTATTTGATATTTATGGCCTCTGCCAAACAGGTCATTTCTATTTTTAATATTTTTTTCAATTGATGATATAGAAGAAAATTTTTTATCAGCAAACTCTTCATGTGCAAAAGTTTTTAATTTTAAAGAAATTTCTTCAGGAGTTAGAACGTTGTTAAAATGCCAACCAGCATTGTCAAAAATTTGGACACTTCTCTCCTTATCAATTCTATAAAATCTATAATTTAAATTTTTTTTTTTCACTTTTTGTCTCATAAAATCAATTGATTTTAGATTTTTTTTTTTACAAACTCTGGAGCCCTCCCATGGGCTCTCAAACTGATTAAAAAGGTTAAATTTATAGTTGAAACATTTTTGCATAAAAATACCATATTTTTTTTTTAGATTTAGATTTTCTAATACATGAGGGTTTGGAATTTCATCAGGGTCAGAAAAAAAAATATAATCTTCATCACTAGCCAATTCATTAGTACTTTTTAACAAAAATTCTCTCTGAATTGCTTGGTTTTCCCATATTGAGGTATTTTTTGGAAAAGGTTTTTCTAATAAGAAATATTTTATTTTTGTTTCATCATAAAATTTTTTTTTAATAAAATTTTTTTTTTTTGGACTCCCCCTATGATCAAAAATAGACTCACAAATAATAAAATAATCAACAAAATTTTTAAGAATATTATATCTTAAATCGAACATGAAATTATTATCGAAAAAGGTAACACAGTCAAAAATTTTACTTTTCATGTTTATTTAATCCACTCGTCTATAATTTTCATATTTTGAACTGTATCATTTAATGTTATGCCTGGATATTCAATTACACCTTTTCCATCTAATACGCATTTGCTTATAAAATCAATTTCATGAGCATAAAGGTTTTTAGCAATATCAATTTCAACTTTTTCAACATTATTCTTTTTTATAATCAGATATGGAATTTCTGAAAACCATGTATCTTGTATTATGATCTCACCCTCTGTTCCTTTAATTTTAGTTTGTCTTCCTAAATTTTTCGTAAATGAAACTCCAATTTTTGAGGTAAATCCATTATCAAAAATTAGTTCAGCGTATGAGTCTATATCTACTCCAGATGAACCTATTAATTTTTTTTTATTTACTAAATTAACTTTTTTAAATTTTGATGACAAAGGTGCAATAAGAGTGCTTAAGGAAACTGGGTAACATCCAAGATCTAAAATGGCACCACCTCCTAAGTTTTTATTATACAATCTATTGAGTTTATTAATTTTTTTTTTAATTTTTAATCCAAAAAAGTTAAAAGAAGTTAAAATATCGTTACCAAAAAAAGACTCCATAGAAACTAGTTTTCCAATTTTATTTTTTTTTATTAAATTAATAATTTTCAATAATTGTGGATGATATCTGTAAGGAAAAGCTTCTGAGAAAAAAAAGTTTTCTTTTTCATATTTCTTAAAAATTTCGTTAATTTCAAAAAAATTAATAGTAGCCGGTTTTTCAACTAAAAATTTCTTTTTGTAACTTATGCATTTTTTAATTAAATTAAAATGGAGAGAATTAGGCAGTGCAATATAAATTATATCTATCTTGTTGCATTTTAAAATATCTTCGTAATTACTAAAACAATACTGATTTTTAATTTTAAATCTTTCACTAAACTTAATAAGTTTATCTTGCGAATTGCTAGAAATACCTAATAACTTTGCATTTAATGAAAATTTAAATGAATCAGCAAATTTATTAGCTACATTGCCAAGACCAATTATCCCCCAATTTACCTTCTCCATAATTTTAATCTTTGTTAATTCTTAAAACTCCAATAAATGCCTCTTGAGGTATTTCAACTTTACCAAATTGTTTGGATCTTGCTTTGCCTTTTTTTTGTTTATCTAGTAATTTTCTTTTCCTATCTCTTGCTCCACCACCATGAATTTTAGTTAAAACGTCTTTTTTAAAACCTTTTATTGTTTCACGGGCTATTATTTTACCTCCTATTGCGGCTTGAACCGGTATCATGAAGTTATGTCTTGGAATTAAATCTTTCAATTTTTCACAAACTTCTCTGCCAATGGATTGTGCAAAATCTTTATGCACCATCATTGAGAGTGCATCAACCTGTTCAGTGTTAACTAAAATACTTAATTTAACCAAATCTCCTTCCTTGTGTCCAATTATCTCATAATCAAAACTTGCATATCCACTAGTTAAGGATTTAATTCTATCGTTAAAATCAAATACAACTTCATTCAAAGGAATTTCATAGTTTAAAACTGCTCTATTTCCTGAATAATTTAAATTAGTTTGAACACCTCTTTTATTTTGGCATAATTTCATAACAGAACCCAAATATTGATCGGGTGTAATAATGGTTGCTTTGATCCAAGGTTCTTCAATTAATTTAATTAAAGTTGGATCAGGTAAATTTGATGGATTCTGCAAGTCTAAAACTTCACCTTTGTTTAGGTGAACCTTATAAACAACGCCTGGTGTAGTTGTAAGTAAGTTTATATCAAACTCTCTTTCTAATCTTTCTGTTATAATTTCCAAATGTAAAAGTCCAAGAAACCCACATCTAAAGCCTAATCCTAAAGCAGAAGAAGACTCGGCTTCATATGAAAAACTTGAGTCATTAAGTTGAAGTTTTGCTAATCCATCTTTTAATTTTTGATATTCTGAACTATCAACAGGAAATAGACCACAAAATACTACTGGTTTACTAGGTTTAAATCCTGGTAAGGCATTTTTAATTGGTTTGATTGCGTCACATATTGTGTCACCGACTTTAGTATCAGAAAGATTTTTAATTCCAGTAATTATAAATCCTATCTCACCACAATTTAATTCTTCTATATCTTTTGGTTTAGGCGTGAATACTCCAACTTTTTCAACCACATATTCTTGATTAGTCGACATCATTTTAATTTTCATGTTCTTTTTTAGAGTTCCATCAATAACCCTGACAAGTGTAACAACACCTAAATAGGAATCATACCAACTATCTACTAACAAACACTTTAAATTTTCATTTTGAAAACCTTTAGGTGGTGGTAAAGTTTGTATTATTTGTTCCAAAATTTCATCTATTCCTTCACCAGTTTTTCCAGAACATGGCACAACATTTTGAGTATCAATACCTATTACATCCTCTATTTGTTGTTTTGTTTTGTCAATGTTTGAAGCTGGTAAATCGATTTTATTTAAAATTGGAATTATTTCATGATTTATATCTAGTGCTTGATAAACATTTGCTAATGTTTGAGCTTCAACACCCTGGGTACTATCGACAATCAAAATTGAACCTTCACAAGCATATAAAGATCTACTAACTTCATAACTAAAATCTACATGTCCAGGTGTATCTATAATATTTAATATATATTCCTTTCCATTCTTTGACCTATAATTCAGCTTGACGGTTTGTGCTTTTATAGTGATGCCTCTTTCTCTTTCTATTTCCATAGAATCTAATACTTGTGCCTTCATTTCTCTGTCACTAAGTCCTCCGCATCTCTGGATTATTCTATCAGCAATTGTTGATTTGCCATGATCAATATGTGCAATAATTGCGAAATTTCTTATATGATCTAATGCAGACATTATGATCTCAGTTTTGCACCAGTTTTGTTTTCTACTGTTGTAATGATTATTTTATTAATTCTTTCCAAATCTTCATCTGTCAAAGTTTTATTTGGAGACTGTATAGTAACATTAAGTGCAACTGATTTTTTATTTTCTGAAATATTCTGGCCTTCATACACATCAAAAATTTTTACATTCTTTATAATACTCTTATCTATTTCTGATATAATTTTAACTAAATCTTGGGCCTTTAGATTTTTATCAATTATAAAAGCATAATCTCTCTCGGACTTTTGAAAATCTGAAAATTCGAATTTCGTTTTTTGATCCTTAATGTTAATATTATTTTCTTTAATTTTGTCTAAATAAATTTCAAACAATATAAGTGCCTCTGTTTTTATATCTAGTTTTTGAATGATATTTGGATGAATTTCTCCAAAATAAGCCACTGGCTCATTTTTGTCCGAATATAAACAAATAGCACCTGATTTTCCAGGATGATAATAATTTGGTGTTTTAATTTCTGTATATAATTTACTTTGATCAAAACCTGCCTCGACTAAAGTTTGCATAACATCTCTTTTAGCATCAAATACATCAACTTTTCTCTCTTTTTCATTCCAGCTAAGTCGAGACATCATTCCAGATTTCAAAGCGGCAATTACAATTTCTTGTTCACCTGGCTTTTTACCTTTAAATATTGGCCCAATTTCAAATAGTGACAAATCTTTATAATCTCTATCCAGGTTTTTTTTTAAATAAAAAATTAAATTGGAGAAAATTGAGCTTCTAAGAACATTTAAATCTGAGCTTATAGGATTTAAAATTTCTACATCTTGTTTATTTTCTTTGAACATTTGATTTATTTTCGAGTCGGTGAAAGACCAGGTAACTGTCTCAAAATAACCTTTTGAAGCGACGGACCTTTGTAAAAAGTGAAATAATTTTTGTTTTTTATTTAAGGTTGGCTTATTTCTAACTTTTTCTGGTAAATTAGTTTTAATTTGTTCATAGCCTTTAATTCTAGCAATCTCCTCTACAATATCTATAGGCTGTTCAATATCAGGCCTCCAAGAAGGTACTATAAGGTTTAGATTGTTTTTATTTTTTTTAATTATAAATCCAAGGTTGCTTAAAATTTTATTTATTTCTTTATATTCCACTTTAAATCCAGTTATATTTTGGAATAAAACTATTGGGAATTTTATATGAGTATTTTTAAATTTTTCTTTTTTTACAATATCTAGTTTGCTAATTGTTCCACCGCAAATTTTTTGGATTAACTCTGCCGCTTTAATCAATCCTTCTTCAATTGAATTTGGGTCAATGCCTCTCTCAAATCTAAATTTTGCATCCGAATCTAAATTAAGTTTTTTGGAAGTTAATCTTATTGATTTTGGTTTAAAGTAAGCAGATTCTAAAAGTATATTTTCAGTTTTAAGTTCCGTTCCTGATCTAGTTCCACCTATAATACCACCAAGGCCTAAAACACCAGACTTGTCAGATATTACACACATATTTTCTTCCAAAGTATATTTTCTATTATCTAAAGCCTCAAAGCTTTCACCTTTTTTTGAATTTCTAACAATTATACCTTGTTTGATTTTATCTGCGTCATAAGCATGTAAAGGTCTATTAAGATCTAACATTATATAATTTGTTACATCAACAACTGCAGAGATTGGCTTTTGGCCCAGGGATACTATTCTATCTTTTAACCATTTTGGGCTTTCAGTATTTTTTATTCCTTTAATTAAACAACTGCCGAATGTGGTGCAACCTTGATTTTTATCATTGATAATTTTGACCTTAATATTTTGTGATCCTTTATACTTAATTTTACTCTCATTTTTTTTTTTTAATTTTCCTACTCCAGCTGCAGCTAGATCCCTAGCTACACCTTTTACTCCAAGACAATCGGCTCTATTTGGCGTAATTGAAATATCAATAACTTTAGGATTTTTGTTTTTAAAGAATTTTTTTCCTATTTGATTGATATACTTCTTTGAATTTAAATCTATTATACCCTCACTTTTATTTGACAGTTTCAACTCTGATTCTGAACAAAGCATTCCATGTGAAGTTACACCTCTTATTTTTGTGACAGATAGTTTGGTTTGATTCTTTGGAATAATTGCTCCTGGTGGTGCATATACTGTATAAAGATTATTCTTTGCATTAGGCGCACCACATACAACCTTAACAGTTTTATCTTTTCCGATATCTACATCACATAACTTTAACCTATCAGCATTGGGATGCTTTTCTGCGTTTACAATTTTAGCTACTATAAAATCATCTAATTCAGAAGTCTGGTTTTCAAAACTTTCAACCTCTAAACCAACATTCGTTAGTTTATCAATTATTTTTTGATCATTAAATTTGGTGTCTAAATGTTCTTTAAGCCATTCAATTGTAAATTTCATCTACTTAACCCTCTATAGTTTGAAGGAACATCTAGTGGATCAAATCCAAAATGATTTAGCCATCTATAATCAGTTTCAAAAAAAGCTCTTAAATCATTAATTCCATACTTTAACATCGCTAATCTATCTATTCCTATACCGAAGGCATAGCCTTGATACTTTGAGGGATCGACATTTACATTTTTAAGAACATTTGGATGTACCATCCCACATCCCAGGATTTCTAGCCACTTGTCACCATCTCCTATAATAATTTTTCCATCTTTTAACTCATAACCAATATCTACCTCAGCTGATGGCTCGGTAAATGGAAAATGACTTGGTCTAAACCTCATCTTAATTTTATCAACTTCAAAAAATTCTTTTATAAAATAATTTAAACACCCTTTTAAATGACTCATATTAATATTTTTATCAATGTGCAGACCCTCTACCTGATGGAACATCGGTGCATGTGTCTGGTCACTGTCTGATCTATAAGTTCTTCCTGGTGCAATTATCTTAAATGGAGGTTTACCTCCCAACATCGTTCTAACCTGTACAGGGGACGTATGAGTTCTTAGTAAAAACTCTTTTTTTTTATCTAAATAAAAAGTATCATGCATATCTCTTGCTGGATGATTGTCAGGCGTGTTTAAAGCTGTAAAATTATTATACTCGTTCTCTACATCTGGTCCTTCCTCTACGCTGAAGCCTATTTCTGAGAATATAGATGATATTTCATCTATAACTTGAGATACAGGATGTATTTTACCTCGATTAAAATTTCTCTCTGGCAAAGTAACATCTACTTTTTCATTTTGAAGCTTTAAATTTATTTGATGAGTTTCAATTTCTTTTAGTTTTTTTTCAATTACATTTTGCAACTCTTCTTTTACTAAATTTAAATCATATGCAAATTTTTTTCTATCTTCTGCTGGAATAGATCCCATCTTTTTAAATTCATTAGAAACTTTACCATTTTTTCCAAATAGCTCAGATTTAATTTGGTTAATACTAATAAGATCTAAATTTTCATTCAGCTTTTTAAGATATTCATCTTTAATTTTTATAATATCTGACATTTGAATAGATTATTTCTTAACTTCAGAAAAACAATAGAGAAGATTAGTTAAGAGCTGCCTGAGCCTTTTTAACTATAGTTTTAAATGCCTCTGGGTTATCATATGCTATTTGTGCTAGAATTTTTCTGTCTAATTTGATCCCTGATTTATTTAAAGCGTATATGAATTTTGAATAAGTTAATCCTTGAGATCTTACTCCTGCATTAATTCTTTGAATCCAAAGAGATTTAAACTCTCTTTTTTTATTTCTTCGATCTCTGTAAGCGTACTGCATGGATTTTTCCATAGCTTGTCTGGCTATACGAATAGTATTTTTTCTCCTACCCCATTGACCTTTTACAGCTTTAAGTACTTTTTTATGTTTAGCGTGACTAGTAACACCTCTTTTAACTCTTGTCATTTTATCCCCTCAAACTATATGGCATATAAGATTTTACAATTTTTCCATCTTGCTTTGCCATAGTTGTAGTTCCTCTTTGTTTTCTTATCTGTGAGTTAGTTCTTTTAATCATACCATGTCTTTTACCTGCTTGGGCCATAACAACTTTACCTTTAGCAGTAATTTTAAATCTTTTTTTTGCTGAGCTTTTAGTTTTTAATTTTGGCATATATGGCGGAACTTATACAAATTTTATAATTATTTTACAACCTTAAATATTAACTACAATGGCTGAATTACCATTATCATTTGTTTACCATCAAATTTTGGATGCATTTCTATTTTACCTAAGGTAGACATATCAGCTTTTATTTTTTCCATTAGTTCATTTCCTAAATGAGTATGTTGTAATTCCCTACCTTTAAATCTAATTGTAAACTTTACCTTATCCCCTTTAGTCAAAAATTTTTGAGCATTTTTCATTTTAAAAGAATAGTCATGCACCTCAGTGACTGGTCTTAATTTAATTTCTTTAAGCTCAATTTTTTTTTGTTTTTTTTTTGCTTTGTTTGCTTTTTTTTGAGCATCATACTTAAATTTACCCATGTCCATTATTTTGCAGACAGGAGGTTTTGCGTTTGGAGAAATTTCGATTAAGTCTAATCCCTCTTCTCTTGCAATAGATAGTGCTTCACTTGTATTCAATACACCCAAGTTATCGCCGCTGCTCGAAATTACTTGAACTTCTGGAGAGTAAATCCTGTTATTTGATCTAGGACCTCTATCTTTGTTTCGTCTATGGAAATAATTTTTTTTATGATCTACCACTTAATTCGATGATGCTTTATTTAAAGCAGTATATTTTTCTAAAAATTTATTTAACTTCATATTTTCTTGTTTATTAGAATCTAATCTTCTAATAGTTACACTATTACTGTCAACTTCTTTTTTTCCGCATATTAACAAAATTGGTACTTTAGACAAAGAATGTTCCCTGATTTTGTAATTTAAATTGTGATTTTTTAAATCAACTTGGCAATTTATTCCAGAACTATTAATCTTACTAGTAATCTCTTTTGCATATTTATCAAATTCATCTGACACAGGTATAACTACTACCTGAAGAGGGCTAATCCAAAAAGGAAATTTACCAGCATAATTTTCAATTAATATACCAATAAATCTCTCAAGCGATCCAAATAAAGCTCTATGAAGCATTACAGGAACTTTCTTTGATCCGTCTTTATCAACATATGATGCTCCTAATCTCTCAGGTAAATTAAGATCAACTTGTAAAGTTCCACACTGCCAATCTCTTCCAATTGCATCCCTTAGAACAAATTCTATTTTAGGACCATAAAATGCTCCCTCACCTTTGTTAACACTATATTCTAGTTTAGTTGCCTTAACGGCTTCAAGCAATGCAGACTCTGACTTATCCCAAATCTCATCATCTCCAACCCTCACATCGGGTCTATCTGAATACTTTAAGATTACATCACTAAAACCTAATTCTTTATAAATATCTAAAATTAAATTTGTTACACTTAATGACTCACTTGTAATTTGATCCTCAGTACAAAAAATATGAGCATCGTCTTGAGTGAAAGCTCTTACTCTCATTAAACCATGAAGAGCACCTGATGGTTCATATCTGTGTACTTTTCCAAACTCAGACATTTTTAATGGAAGATCTCTATAACTTTTCAAACCTTGATTAAAAACCTGAACACACCCTGGACAATTCATTGGTTTTACAGCAAAAATTTTTTCATCTGGGGTAGTTGAGGTATACATATGTTCGCCAAACTTTTCCCAATGTCCAGACTTTTCCCACAAGCTTCTATCTAAGATCTCTGGTGTATTTATTTCTTTATATCCTGCTCTTTTTTGTCTTAATCTCATATAATCAATTAATTTCTGAAAAAGAGTCCAACCTTTTTCATGCCAAAATACTGAACCAGGACTTTCTTCTCTAAAATGAAATAAATCCATTTCTTTTCCTAACTTTCTGTGGTCTCTTTTTTCAGCTTCCTCAATTCTTTTAAGATAATCATCAAGTTCCTTTTGTGATGCCCAAGATGTACCATAAATTCTTTGAAGCATTTCATTTTTAGAATCTCCTCTCCAGTAAGCACCTGAAACTTTCATAAGTTTAAAATATTTTCCAATTTTTCCAGTCGATGGAAGATGTGGACCTCTGCATAAATCATGCCATTCTCCATGGAAATAAAGTGAAACTTCTTCATTTTCAGGGATACTTTTTATTATTTCAGATTTATAAATTTCACCATTTTTTTTGAAATGATCTATAGCTTTTTTTCTTTCCCAAACTTCTCTTCTTGTTTTTTCATCTCTATCAACAATTTCTCTCATTTTTTTTTCAATTTTATCAAGATCCTCTTGTGTAAATGGTTCTTTTCTTGAAAAGTCATAATAAAAACCATCTTGTATAACTGGTCCAATAGTTACCTGAGTACCAGGAAAAAGCTCCTGAACTGCCATTGCAAGTATATGTGCTGTATCATGTCGAATTGTATCAAGTCCTTCAGGGTCCTTTGCAGTAAATATTTTTACAGACGAGTCTTTTTTAATATTAAAAAATAAATCTTTAGGTTCGCCATTAACACTCATAATAAGAGCATTCTTTGAGAGAGATTTGCTAATTTTATTGCATATATCAAAACCGCTAATAGGCTTATCAAATTTTATTTGTTTACCATCAGGTAGTTTAATATTTGGCATTAGTTTATTAATTTTTTATATTCTGAATAAGTATTTAAACACATTTTTTCAATATTAAATCTTTTTAATACATTTTTTCTTCCTTCTTTACCCATTAAATCTAATGTAAGTGTATCAAGACTAATTATTTCATTTATTTTATTTGTTAAAGATTGCGAATTACCACTTTCAAATAATAAACCAGTTTTATTATTTATAATAGTCTCTAAAGATCCTCCTATATTACTTGCAATAATCGGTTTTCTCATAGATTGAGCCTCTACTGCTACTCTTCCAAACGCTTCGGGTTCAATAGATGATGAAATAATTATATCGGCTACTTTATAAGCAACAGGCATTTTTTTACAATTATCAACAAATTTAATTACGTTTGTTAACCTATATTTATGTATCAAAGTTTCTAGTTTCTTTCGATATACTTTTCTTCCTTGATCACTACCTAACAAAATAGCTACAAATTTAATATCAGAATTAGATGATTTAAGTTTGTTAATCGACTCGATGAATATCTCTTGGCCTTTCCAAGAAGTGAGTCTTCCAGGTAATAAAATAATTTTTTTATCTTCTTCAATTTTCCATAAATTTTTTATTTTTATAATTTCATCTTGCTTAATATTATCTGGATCAAAATACTCTGTATTTATTCCTCTAAAAATAACTAAAAACTTTTTTTTATTATTAAGATATTTTTTATAATTATTATTAATATGTGAAAATATAAAATTTGAACCAGCAATAATTAAGTCAGATTTTAACATTATTGAATTATAATATTTTTTCACAGAATTTTGAATATTATATGTTCCATGAAAAGTTGTCACAAACTTTCTTCTTGTGATAGTAGTGGCTATGTAACATGACCAAGCAGGTGCTCTGCTTCTAGCGTGTACAATTGAGATATTTAAAAATAAAATTATTAAACTAATTATGAAACTATTTAATAAAATGAGTATTGGATTTTTACTATGAACAGGAAGTTTAATTAAAGTAACTTTTTTTTTATTAATATATTTTATTAGTTCGCCACCACTCGTGATCACATATGATTTACAACCAACTTCATGCAGATAATGAGCTAAATCATAACAGCCAGTTTCGGCACCCCCATATCCTAACCTGGGAATTACCTGTAAGACTTTTAATTTTGATGCCATTAAAGTAAAATATACATTAATTAACTAACTAACTAAATAAACTTTATATGAATAAATTTAAATATTTAAAATTGAAAAATAAAAAAAAACTAAGATATTTATCAATTATACCTAAAAGGAAAATTTATTTAGTTTTTCTTCACGGTTTTATGTCTGATCTTGAGGGTGAAAAACCTAAAAACTTTCAAAGATATTGTAAAAAGAAAAAAATTGGCTTCCTAGCTTTGGAATACTCTGGACACGGTAAATCTTCGGGTAAATTTACTCGTGGTAATATAACAAAATGGTCAAATGAAACCAAAATAATTATAAAAAAAATTATAAAAAAAAATAAATTTATTTTAGTTGGATCTAGTATGGGTGCTTGGATAGCTTTAAATCAATTTAAATATTTTTCAAAACAAATTAAAGGTTTTATTGGAATAGGATCTGCTCCGGAATTTCTTCAAAGACTAATGTGGGATAAATTTACAAAAAAAATAAAGAGAGAAATTTTAACTAAAAAAATACATTATCTTAAAATAGAAAAATATGAATATCCAATAACACTTCAACTTATAAAAGATGGAAAATTGAATAGAGTCTTACATAAAAGATTCAAAAATCAAATACCTATCACTATGCTTCATGGAAATAAAGATGAGGTTGTCCCCTTAAGTTTTTCAAAAAAAATACTATCTTTATTTAAAAATGCGAAAAAGAAACTTATAATTATAAAAAATGGAGATCATAGTTTATCAAGTAAAAAAAATTTAAATAAAATTAATAAAGAAATTGATAAAATTATTTATTCTTTGATTTAATAAAAATTAAACAACCTTTTTTATAATAGATTTTAATGTAATTGGATTATCCAATTTATCCAACATTTCTTTGGGACAAACTTGTAGAAAGTTAGGTAATTCGTTTTGGAAATTATCTAGTATTGTTCTTGAAATTTCAGATTCAGTATATTTTAAATGCTCTGAAATTAATGATTTTAAATAATCTTTCCAGTAATCTGTTTCTGGAATTTGCCACATTACTGTTTCAGAGTTAACTTTTTTACTGAACAATTTATTTTTGTCATAGACAAAACCCATTCCTCCTGTCATGCCCGCAGCAAAATTATCACCCACATCACCTAAAATTACAACTGCTCCGCCTGTCATATACTCACAACCATTAGAGTCACATCCTTCTATTACAGAAATTGCTCCAGAATTTCTAACAGCAAATCTTTCACCTGCTTTCCCTGAAGCATACAATTTCCCAGAAGTAGCTCCATATAAAACTGTATTTCCTATTATGGTATTTTCATAAGATTTAAGGTTACTTTCCTTAGAAAGTTTAATTGATAATATTGCTCCTGATAAACCTTTGCCGACATAATCATTTGCATCTCCTTGCAAATTTAAAGTTAAGCCTTTTCCTCCAAATGCACCAAAAGATTGTCCAGCGGATCCAACAAAATTTAGATTTAAAAAATCATCTTCTAACTTTTCATAACCAAACTTTTTAAAAAGATTATGAGAAATTCTTGTACCAACGGCTCTGTGTGTATTTTTAATTTTAAATATATCTTCTATTTTTTCTCTATTATCAATTTTTTTTTCAATAGATGACCATATTTCTTGATCAAGCGTATCTGGGACTATATTTATTGATTGATCTTCACAATAACGTTTATTTTTTCCGCTATCGGCTTGAACAAACAAAGGGTTCAAATCTAGGTCATCTAAATTTGGTGATCCTTTGCTTACCTGTCTTAGTAAATCAGTTCTTCCAATTACTTCATTAATTGATTTAAATCCTAATTCCGCTAGGATTTCTCTAACCTCCTTAGCTATAAAAGTAAATAAATTTACGACCTTATCCGGGGTACCACTAAATTTTTCTCTCAGCTTGTCATCCTGTGTACACACTCCCACTGGGCAGGTATTTGAGTGACATTGGCGAACCATAATACAGCCCATAGCCACTAAAGCAGTTGTTGCTACGCCATACTCCTCGGCGCCCATCATGGCTGCAATTACAACATCTCTGCCGGTTTTTATTCCTCCATCGGTTCTTAAGGTTACCGAGTCTCTTAAATTATTTAATGTTAGGACTTGGTTGGCTTCGGTTAAGCCCATTTCCCATGGTATCCCCACGTACTTAACGCTTGTTTGTGGAGACGCTCCGGTACCTCCATTGTGGCCGGAAATTAAAATTATATCTGCTTTTGCTTTTGCAACACCAGCTGCAATTGTTCCTATTCCAGAAGATGCTACAAGTTTTACACCAACTCTTGCCTTAGGATTAATTTGTTTTAAATCATAAATTAATTGTGCAAGATCTTCTATTGAATATATATCGTGGTGAGGCGGGGGTGAAATCAAAGTTACACCAGGCGTTGAGTGTCTTAATCTTGCGATTTCTTTTGATACTTTAAATCCTGGTAATTGACCACCTTCTCCTGGTTTAGCACCTTGAGCAATTTTGATCTCAATTTCATTGCAATTATTTAAATAGTTTATTGTTACCCCAAATCTTGCAGAGGCTATTTGTTTCACTCTTGAATTCGCACTATCTCCATTATCCATTTTTTTAAATCTTACTTCATCTTCTCCACCTTCGCCGCTACACGAAGCGCCTTTAATACGATTCATTCCTATTGCTAGCGTCTCATGTGCCTCTTTAGATAAAGCTCCATGAGACATACTTCCGCTTCCAAATCTTTTAAGTATATTTTCAACTGGCTCAACTTCTGAAATATCTATTGGATTGTTTAAATATCTTTTTCTGAAATCAATAAGATCTCTCAAATTAATTGGTGGTAGGTTATAAATTCCTTCAGCATACTTTTTATAAGTTTCATAAGAACCTGAAGTAACTGCACTTTGTAACAAATGAATTAATTTACCCTGATATTGATGAACTTCACCATTCTTTCTGTAACGGTAAATACCTCCGATTGGCAATACTTTATCTTCATTGCTAAATGCTTTTTCATGTATTGACCTTAGTTTCTTCTCAATACCAGTTAGACCAATTCCTGAGATTTTTGAAATAACCCCTGGAAAATATTCTGAAACTACCGTTCTACTCAAACCAACGGTTTCAAAATTGCAGCCACCTCTATAAGAACTAATTACTGAAATACCCATTTTAGACATTATTTTTAACAGTCCACTATTAACAGATTTTATATATCTACTCACACATTCTTCGTATTCGAATTTGCCAAAAAGTTTTTTCTCAAATCTTTGATATAGTCCGTCTAAAGCCAGATAAGGATTTACAGTTGTAGCACCCACTCCAATAAGTGTTGCAAATGAGTGTGTATCCATTGCTTCACCAGTTTGCACATTTATTGAAACATATCCTCTTAATTTATGTTTTATCAAGTAAGTGTTTATTGCACCTACTGCTAATAACATAGGTATTGGTAATCTATCTTCTGATAAATTTTTGTCTGATAATACTATTTGTGTTGAACCTTGACGTACAGCTATCTCAGAATCTTTTCTTATTTTTTCTAAAACAATGTCAAGACTTTCGTCATTTTTAAAAGTGCAGTCTACGAATTTTATTTTTTTCTTAAAAAAATTATTAAATTTTAAAAACTGAGAGTTAGATAATATAGGGCTGTTTAAAACATAAATATTTTCTTTTGTTAAATTATCAAAATTTAAAATATTTCCTAAGTTTCCAAATCTAGTTTTGAGGCTCATAACTTTATTTTCCCTTAAAGAATCTATTGGCGGATTAGTTACTTGACTAAAATTTTGTCTAAAGAAATGATATAAGGGTCTATATTTATCTGAAAGTACAGCTAAGGGTGTATCATCGCCCATTGATCCTGTTGCCTCTTTTGAGTCTTCAGCCATAGGGTGTAGTATTAACTCTAAATCCTCTAGGCTTATACCAAATGCATACTGTCTTTTTTTAAGTTCATCTCCTTTAAAAAATGGTTTTTCCTCAGTCATTACTAATTTTTTATCTAAATCAATAATTTGATTGTTAAAGTGTTTATAATCTTTAGCTAAATAATTTTTTATTTTTTCGTTTGTAAATAATTTTCCTTTTTCAATTCTTACACCTATTATTTCACCTGGTCCTAGTCTTCCTTTCATTACTATTTTATTTTCATCAATATTTATCATTCCAGTTTCTGAACCTGCAAATAAAAAATTATCTTTGGTAACAGTATATCTTAGGGGTCTAAGACCATTCCGGTCGGTAGCTGCAATGACCCATTCATTATCTGTAGCTGCTATTGCTGCAGGCCCGTCCCATGGCTCCATTGTACTGTTAAGAAAATTAAATAATCTTAGATGATCTTTTGGAAGAACTTCGCTTTTTTTTGACCATGCATCAGGTATTAACATAAGTTTTGCTAAAGGAGCCGGTTGTCCAGAAACATTTAATAATTCAAAAACATTATCTAAAGATGCCGAGTCTGAATTTCCCGGTAAAATTACGGGTTTTAAATTTTCAACATCCTCAAATACTTCACTGGACATCTCTTGCTCGTGAACTTTCATCCAATTAACATTTCCCTTAAGAGTATTTATTTCACCATTGTGAGCTAAAGATCTAAAAGGTTGTGCAAGATCCCAACTCGGGGCTGTATTTGTAGAAAATCTTTGATGAAAAATTGCATACCTTGATATAAATCTTTCGTCTGCTAGGTCGGGATAAAAATCTGCTAATGCCTCAGCCAAAAACATACCTTTATAAATGATTGATTTAGAGCTGAAAGAACAAATATAAAAATTATCTAAATGATTTTGTCTAACATTATTCTCTATTTTTCTTCTTGTCTCATAGAGTTTTATTTCTAAAGCTTTACCTGATAATTTTTGATTGTTATGTCTAAACAAAACTTGAGTTATTTCAGGTCTAGTTTGTTCTGCTTTCTCTCCTAAAACTTTCGTATTTACCGGAACTTGCCTCCAACCATAAATATTGAAATCATTTTGGGTCAATTCCTTTTCAACTAACGTTCGGCAATTTTCTTGAGCCTCGTAATTATTTCTTGGCAAAAATATCATACCAATACAAATCTCAGAATTGTCGTAGTCATGACCTGTTGCCTCTATTTTTTCCTTAAAGAATTCTTTAGGGATTTCAACATGAATGCCTGCTCCATCTCCAGTCTTACCATCAGCATCCACTGCTCCCCTGTGCCAGACAGCTTTTAAAGCCTGTATTCCATATTCAACTACCTTTCTTGATTTCTTTCCTTCAGTAGATGCAACCAGACCTACTCCACATGCATCATGTTCCATATCTGGTGAATAAGCATTGTTTCTTTCAAGTAATTTTTTATTTTTTAAATATCTGTTCATTACGCGACTTTTATTTTCGTAATTTCTTTTTGTTTCAAATGTTTAATAATTGACTCAGCGGCATCTCTACCGTCTTTGATTGCCCATACTACTAAAGAGGCTCCTCTTACAATATCACCGGCTGCAAAAACACCTGGAATATTAGTTTCTAAAGTTTCAAAGTCTATCTTAATTGTTCCCCATTTTGAAACTTGAAGATTATTATTGTTAAAAAGTTTTGGAAGGTCCTCAGGATCAAATCCTAATGATTTTATCACCATATCAACATCTAAATTAAAACCTGCATTATCTTGTATTTCAGGTTTTCTTCTCCCAGAATCATCTGGTTCACCTAATTTAATTTTATTAACGCTTATTTTTTCTACTTCGCTAGTCCCATGAAACTCTTTTGGACTTGAAAGCCATACAAATTCTACACCTTCTTCTTCCGCATTAGCAACTTCTCTGGAAGATCCAGGCATATTTTCTTTATCTCTTCTATATAAACACTTAACAGATTTTGCATTTTGTCTCACAGCAGTTCGAACACAGTCCATTGCTGTATCACCACCACCTATTACAACTATATTTTTTCCTTCAGCATTAAGAGTGCCATCATCAAACTTTTTAACACTATCACCTAATCCTTTTTTATTTGATGCTGTTAAAAATTCCATAGCAGGAAAAATATTATTTAAATCACTACCAGGAATATTTATTTCTCTAGCTTTATAAACTCCAGTTGCAATTAATATTGCGTCGTGTTTTTCTTTCAATTTGTCAAGAGTTGTATCTTTACCAACTTCAAAATTTTGTACAAAATTTATTCCACTTTTTTTTAGAAGCTCTGTACGTCTTTCAACTACAAACTTTTCTAACTTAAAATTGGGTATTCCATAAATTAATAACCCTCCAGCTCTATCATAACGATCATATATTGTTACTTGATATCCAGATTTTCTTAATTGCTCGCCGCATGCTAAACCTGCAGGACCTGCTCCTATAATTCCAACACTTTGTTTTAACTCAGTCTTAACATTTATTGGTTTTACCCATCCATTTGCCCATGCGTTTTCTGTTATAAACTTTTCTACCGAACCAATCGTTACTGTTCCATGTCCAGATTGTTCAATCACACAATTACCTTCACACAATCTATCCTGTGGACATATACGTCCGCACACTTCAGGCATATTATTTGTACTTTGTGATAATTCATATGCTTCCTCTAATCTTCCCTCTGCTGTTAACTTTAACCAGTCAGGAATATTATTGCTCAAGGGACAATGAATCTGACAAAAAGGAACCCCGCATTGAGAACATCTACTTGATTGTTCTTTTGCTTTTGCATTAATAAATTCGTCATATATTTCCTTAAAATCCTCTTTTCTATTCTGAATATTTCTCTTAGGTGGGTTTTGTTGACCTATATTAATAAATTTTAGCATTTTATCTGACATAATTGGGTGGTATATACCAATGTATACCTAATTTAAAATAAAAATAGGTCATAATAGGTTACCTTTTTTCTTCAAAAACGTTAATAAATAAGTGATAAATTCAATTTTTGCATACCTAATATTCCTCCATGTTATTGCTTTATTTCCAGAATATATAGTTTACCAAGCATTTGATGGAACTTGATTTTGTAGAAATATTTATTTTATCAGCAATTCAAGGTATATCTGAATTTTTACCAATTAGTTCATCTGCGCATATTTTTTTAATCTCTGAAATTAAAAACTTTAGTTCACAATCGCTGTTTGTAGACATTGGTCTGCATTTAGGTTCCCTTTTAGCAATAATTATTTATTTTAGAAAAGATCTATTAAGCATTTCAAAAGATAAAAGCTTATTAATTCTACTCGTTGCTGGATCTATCCCTTTAGTAGTAATAGGTGCTATAACTTATTATTCTGGTTTAATTTATTATTTAAGAAATATAGAGACTGTAGCCTATGCAACATTAATTTTTGCTTTTTTTCTATACTTTGCTGATAAATTTGAAGTAAAAAAAAAAATAAGTAATAACCTTAGTTTAAAATCTATTTGTATAATTGGAATTCTACAAGCACTAGCAGTAATTCCTGGGGTAAGTAGATCTGGTATAGTTATAACTGCGGGTAGGTTTTTAAATTTTAGTCGATATGATTCAACAAAAATTTCTTTATTTCTATCAATTCCAGCAATTATGGGTGCGAGTTTTTTAATGGCAAAAGATTTATTCGAAGAGGGTATAGAATTTGGTTTAGTTGTGGTATTTTCAATAATTTTATCGTTTATTTTTTCTTATATGTCAATTAAATATTTTTTAATATTTGTTAAAAAATTTTCATTAAATCTATTTGTAGTTTATAGAATTGTTCTTTCACTAATACTATTTGTTATAATTTATAATTAAGATCTTTTTATTTCTGGAACTAATTGTGACAGTAATACACCAGCAAGTATAAATGAACATCCTAATATATTATTTATATTTAAAATTTGATCGAGTATAATCCAAGCAGCTACTGTAGCAAACACACCCTCTAAAGAAAAAATTATTGCTGCTGGAGCAGGACTTATATTTTTCTGTGCATAAATTTGTAAAACAAAAGCAAAACCTCCAGAAAGAATTCCCGCGTACAATATTTCAAGCTTTTCATTTAAAATATTTTCAAAAACAAAATTTTCATAAAACAGACCAATAAAAAATGAAAAAATTGATACTATGAAAGTTTGTATTAATCCTACAGTAATTGGTAAATCAAAATCTATTATTAATTCCCCTATGTAGATTATATGCAAACTCCAAAATAACGCGCATAAAATAACTAATAAATCACCTGTTCTTACTGTAGCATCATAAAAATCGGTAAGTAAATATCCACCCATAATACAAAGTAATACCGATGGCCAAACACTCCAATGAACTTTTTTTTTAAATAAAATAAAAACAGTTATAGGAACCATTGGCACATAAAATATTGTGAAAAATGCAGCATTAGCAACATCTGTGTAAAGTAGTGATATTTGTTGTAATGCAGATGCTAAAAATAAAAATATTCCAATTAAAATAGCTAGATAACAAAATCGTTTTTTATTTTTATTATAAATTTTATTAAATTTTTTAAACTCAAAAATAAAGAAAAATGGTATTAATGCCAAAAACCCAACAAAAAATCTAGCTCCATTAAAAGTAAATGGCCCAATTTTGTCCATTCCCGTGTCTTGAGCTATAAAGGTTGTGCCCCATATTAAAGTACATAAAAGTGCACTGAACATTGATAAAGATTTTGACATAATTTTTAAATTTAGAACACATTTATATCTTTTTTTAGTCAATCTTAAAATTGATTATTAACTATGTTTAAAATTTTTATAAGAAAATTAAAAAATTATAATAATTGTCGTGATCTTGATGCTAGACTTTGGGTACAAATGATACTCTTAAATAAAAGCTATCTATCAAAAAAAAATTAATTTTTTAAAAGTAACTTATTTATCGACATTTACATTAATAAATATAATTATATATTATAAATAATTAATTTGCGCCTGTAGCTCAATTGGATAGAGCGCTTGGCTACGGACCAGGAGGTTCTGGGTTCAACTCCTAGCAGGCGCACCAGAGTAAGGTTTTTATGAAAATATCTTTAATGAAATCGGTTATATATTTCTTTATAATAATTTTTTTATTTTTAATAATATTGACCTTTCTTTTATAAAATTTATGTCAAAGAAATTTGAGCAAATAAGTATTAAGTCTGGATTTATGAAACATAATGGAGGCTTACTTTTTCGAGTTATTTCAGAAAAAGAATACGAATTTAAAACTGTGATTAGTAAAAGCCATCTAAATCAATCTAAGATAACTCATGGCGGATACATTGCATCTATAATTGATGCTGGTTCCGGAACTGCAGCGAGAAAAATTTCAAACAATATTCCATGCGTAACAGTTTCTTTAGATATTAAATTTATAGCACCTACAAAAATATATGATGAAATTAAGGGATTTGTAAAAATTTTAAAAAAATCAAAATCAATGGTTTTTTTAATTTGCCACTTGTATTCAAAAAAAAGGATAGTTGCTAGTGCTTCGGGCGTATGGAAGATGTTAAAAGTAAATTCTTAAAATAAATGAGAATGTGGATAATTGCTATTAATATGCTATAATCAATTTATAAAACTAAAAAATGAGAACTAATACCAAGTCGATTCGGACCTGTTTTAGTCCATTTTTGTTCTTGGGTCATAACTATATATAGTGGTCATAAAAATTTAAACACAAAACTTTGAAATGAAAAAAAACAAAATTGTAGCTGTTCTAGGTCCTACTAATACTGGAAAAACTTTTCTTGCCATTGAAACTATGCTTTCATTTGATTCTGGAATGATGGGTTTTCCTTTAAGACTTCTTGCAAGAGAAGTTTATGACAAAGTCGTTAAAAAAATAGATCCAAGTAAAGTTGCATTGATTACTGGAGAGGAAAAAATAATACCATCTAATGCCAAATATTATCTTTGCACTGTAGAGTCTATGCCAATTGATAAAAATTTAGATTTTGTTGCTGTTGATGAAATTCAAATGTGTTCAGACCCCGAAAGAGGACACATTTTTACTGACAGGCTTTTAAATCTTAGAGGCGAAAAAACAACAATGTTTATGGGTTCTAACTCTTTTAAAAACATCATAGAAAAACTAGAGGGTGATGTACACTATATAAATAAAGAAAGATTATCTAAACTATCTTATTCGGGTCATAAGAAAATTTCAAGAATAGAGAGAAAAAGTGCAATTATTGCTTTTTCAGCAGAAGAAGTTTATGCCATTGCCGAGCTCTTAAGAAGACAAAAAGGTGGTGCAGCAATAGTAATGGGCTCTTTATCTCCAAAAACAAGAAATTCTCAAGTTTCACTTTATCAATCAGGTGATGTCGATTATCTAGTTGCTACAGATGCTATTGGTATGGGAATTAACATGGATTTAGAGAATGTTTATTTTTCAAATTTAAAAAAGTTCGACGGCAAAAAACTTAGACGTCTTAATTTATCTGAGATAGGTCAAATTGCAGGAAGAGCTGGCCGTTACCTTAATGACGGATCTTTTGGAAGAACAGGAGAGTGTGGCGAAATAAATCCTGATGAGGTAAACTCATTAGAAAACCATCAATTTGACGAAATACACACTATTTTTTGGAGAAATACAAATCTTAATTTTAAAAATGGAAGAGCGCTAATTAAATCTTTAGATGAAAGACCGAAAAAAAGTTGGTTAAAAAGAGTTTTTGAATGTGAAGATGAGAAAGTTTTAAAAAATCTTTTAAAAGATACAGAAAATCTGAAAATTTTTACTGATGAAAATGAACTGCGGCTTTTATGGGAATGTTGTCAAATTCCTGATTTTGTAAAGAAGACTTATGGACATCATATGGAAATTGTTGGAAAAGTCTTTAATTTCTTGAGGAATGATAAGTGTAAAATTACTAATAATTTTATGAAGCAGCAGTTATCTTCTCTCGATAAACTAGATGGAAATATTGACTCTATTTCAAATAGAATTGCAAATGTTAGAACATGGTCCTACGTTTCAAACAAAGTTAATTGGGTAGAAAATCAAGATTATTGGATAGAAAGAACAAAAAATATTGAGGATAAATTATCAGATCGATTGCACGAAGAATTAACAAAAAGTTTCATTGATAAAAGAGCTAGTGTTTTAGCGAGAGGTCTAAAACAAGATATATCTTTCGATACTAAAATTCTTGATGATGAAAAAGTTATGATAAACAAACAATTTATAGGAAAGCTTAAAGGTTTAAAGTTGGATTTAGACTTTAAAATAGGAGCTCTAGATACTGATGTTAAATCCCTTAAAAAAGCAGCAAGACAAAATGTTGGTCCAGAAATTTTAAAAAGAATTGAAAAAATTAAAAAAAGTGGATTAATAAATTTAAGGGAAGATTTCAAAATATACTGGAATAATTTTGCTATAGCTCAACTTATGCCAGGCAAAGATTATCTTAATCCAGAAATAAAGCTAATAATTGATGAAATGATAGATAATGAAGATCAAAATAAATTCAGCGAATATTTAAACGCATGGATTAACAATAAAATTAATGAAGATTTAGAAAATTTAATAAATTTAAAAAGCTTAAAAGAAATAAATTCATCAGTGAGAGCTTTGGCGTATCAACTATATGAAAATAATGGTGTAATAAAAAGAGATGAAGTTTTAAATTATGTTCAATTTTTAAAGCAAGAGGAAAGAAAAATTTTAAGAAAATTAGGTGTGAAATTCGGTCGATATCATATTTTTCTGCACAGATTATTTAAACCCTCTGCAGTTTCTTTAAGAATCTTACTTTGGAAAAATTTTCATCAAAAATATTTTGAACTTGAACCACCTAAATTTGGCTTAAATTTTTTTGAGGATAAAAATAAAATAAACTCTAAATTTATGCTACTATGTGGTTTCGAAAAATTTGATAATTACTTTGTAAGAATTGATATTTTGGAAAGATTATTTCTAAAAATAATGAGTTCTGAACAAACTAAAGAAAAAGAAGTAAAACTTTCTTCAGACTTTTTAAATTTATTGGGGTGTAGCAAAGATGATTTTATTAAACTAATAAAAAAAATGGGGTATAGAACATTTGAGAAAGAAAATAATTTTTATTTTAAGTATTTACCTTTCAAGAAGAGCAAAAAATCTATTAATACTAGAAGATCAACAAAGGATAATCCTTTTAATATATTAAGTGAAATAAATTTTAAGTAATGTTTAATTTTTTAAAAAAAAAAAAGATAGATAATAATAATAATTTTGAAATTAAAATTGCTGCACTTTTAATTCATGCCGCCAAAATAGATCAAAATTACTCTGAAAATGAAAAAAAAATTATAATAAAAGCTTTGATAGAACTTGGAGTAAAAAGCGAAAAAACATCAGAATTTTTAAATAAAGCTGAAATTCTTGAAAAAAACTCAAATCAAATACTTGATTTTACAAAAGAAATTAAAAATTCAGATGAAAAAATAAAAGAAAAAGTATTAGAAATGCTATGGAATATAATTTATTCAGATGGAGTTTCTGACATGTATGAATCTAATTTTATGAGACGATTAACTGGACTTCTTTATGTTGATAATGCGATCGCTGGCTATATTAAAGAAAAAGTAAAAAATAAATTTAATAAATAATGACATACCTTGTAAATGATAAATGTATTAAATGTAAATTGATGGATTGCGTTGAGGTATGTCCGGTCGATTGCTTCTACGAGGGAAAAAATATGCTTGTAATTAAACCTGATGAGTGTATAGATTGTGGCGTTTGCGAACCAGAATGTCCAGTAGACGCTATAGTTCCAGACACAGCTGAGGGAAGCGAAAAATGGTTAGAGGTAAACACAAAATATTCTGAAATTTGGCCGAATATAAGTGAAAAGAAAGATCCTCCTCAGGATCATGAAAAATTTAAAGATGTAGAAAACAAATATGAAAAATATTTTAAAGAAAATCTTGAATAAAAAAAAACCCAAAAAAAATATAAAAAAAAAAGTTTTAAAAAAAACTAAAAAAAAAAGTGTAAAGGATATAAAGAAAAAAAAGTCGCCAAAAATAAAAAAAGCTCAAGTATTAAAAGAAAAGCCAAAATCTCCTAATTTAAGGATACCTAAACAAAATGAGCAAAAACCAGAAATAAAGAAGATAAAAAAACAAGAAACAGAAAAGAAAATTTTCAAACCTAAAGATTATATTGTTTATCCAAAACATGGTGTAGGTCAAATTTTATCTACAAGTACAAAAACTATAGGCGGTATTGAAGTACAATGCTATGATATTAAATTTGAGAAAGATAAAGCAATAGGATTATTGCCAATTAATAAACAATCACATTTAAGACCTCTGTCCACTATAAATCAAATTAATAAGTCTATATCTATTTTAAAAAGTAAACCTAAGATTAAAAGATCTATGTGGAGTAGAAGAGCACAAGAATATGATCAAAAGATAACATCTGGAAAAATTTATGAATTAGCGGAAGTTGTGAGAGACCTAAATAAAGGAGACGATATTCTTGTTGATCAATCTTATAGTGAAAGACAACTATTTGAAAAAGCTTATGATAGAATTTTGTCAGAATTTCAAATAGTTCTTAAATTATCTAAAGAAGATACTCAAAAAAAGTTAAATAAAGCTTTAAAAAGAAATTTAGAACAACAAACTAAACCAGTGGAGACAAAGAGTCCTATAACAACTCAAGAAAGTTCAGAGAACGTAGAAAATATAGAAAATCCAGAATAAAAAAAACGCTTCTCACAAAAATTTATGAGAAGCGTTTTTAAAATAGAAAAAAAAAAATTATCTTCTTCTTCTTCTTCTTTTAGCTTTTTTCTTAGCTTTTTTCTTAGCTTTTTTTCTTCTTTTAGCCATCTTTAGCTCCCTGTTTTGTTTTACGAATCAAATGATTCGCTATTAACATTATTTTTATTTTTTTTATTAACTTATGTCAAACACTTATTTGAATACAAATTTAATTTAATTTTTTTTTTAATTGAAATTTAATTTTAATTTTAATTTAAGTTAAAAAGATAGAGTTTATGCGCATAATAAACCATTTGAATTCTTAAATTTAATAAAGTTTTTCAAAATTATTTTTAAATTTTTGAATAATTTTATATCTTTTTAGTTTTAATGTTGGTGTCAACATTCCATTTTCAATTGTAAATTTTTCATTTATTACAAAATATTTTTTAATTTTTTCAATATTTGTTAAGTTTTTATTTATTTTTAAAATTTCACCTTCAATTTGTTCTTTAAAACTATTTTTTTTATCCTCCGAAGGTACAATTAAGGCAACTAAATAAGGTTTATTATCTCCAAACACTACTGCTTGTTCAATAAAGTCTGAATTTGTAAGTTCATTCTCTACTTTTAATGGTGAAATATTATCTCCCCCTGGTGTGATTAAAATATCTTTTTTTCTATCTGTAATAATAAGATAATTATTTTCAAATCTTCCTATATCTCCAGTATGAAGCCAATTATTAATAATAATTTTTTCTGTTTCTTGTTTATTATTCCAATAACCTAACATGACATTTTCACCCTTTACTAAAATTTCACCATCATGAGCAATTTTTACTTCATTTTGTTTAAATGGTGGTCCAACAGTTTCAATTCTAATATCATTTATTGGGTTACAACTAACTACTGGTGATGTCTCTGTCAAACCATAGCCTTGCAAAGTTGGAAGACCAATGGAATTAAGAAATAATCCTACTTCCTTATTTAAAGCTCCACCTCCTGAAACGAATGTTTTAAGTGAACCACCAAACTGTTTTTTTATTTTTTTTCGAACCAATATTTCATTTATTTTATTGAGTATTTTTTCTAAAAAACTAAGGTTTTTTTCTATCATATTTTTTGAACCGAGTTTTACAGTTGACTCAATTAGATATTTTTTTAAACCTGTTGCTTTACTAAAGCTTAAATTTATTTTCTGATACAGGTTTTGGTAAAATCTCGGTACAGCAGTCATAATATGTGGCTTACACTCATTCATGTTTTTTATAAGTTTATCAATACCTTCTGCGTAAAAAATTTTAGCACCAACAGATATTTGTACAAACTGAACTGTATGCTCATAAGAATGAGATAGAGGTAGCCAAGTTAAAAAACGAGTTGATTTTATAATAAGCTTTGAGAGTAGGTCGTAGGCACCTTCGCAGTTAGTTAAAATTCCTCCGTGACTTAGTACAACTCCTTTGGGGTTGCCTTGGGTACCGGAGGTATAAATTATACAAGCTGGATCTTTTCTTATGATATTGCATTCAGGAATGATGCTATAATTTAAGCTAGAATTTTTTAAAATTTCATCGAAATAAATAAAATTATCATCTTTTAAATTTTCCAAATTTTCAAAATAAAAAATTTTTTTTATAAAAATTTTTTTTTTAATAAAATTTTTAATTTTAATATACTGATCTAAATTTGAAACTATAACGATTGAAGGTTTACAATCATCTATTATGTACTCATAATCCTTTTCTGTATATGTTGTGTATGCAGGAACTGTAATACCACCTGAAAGCATTATAGATAAATCTGATATCAGCCATTCTGGTCTATTTTCAGAAATCAATAAACATCTATCTCCTTTTTTAATGAACTTTGAAATTTCGTTTGAAAAATTTATTATTGATCTGAAAGTTTTTTCCCATGTGAAGCTTTTATCTATATTTTTTAACGAAGTTAAAAAAATCTCATCTTTCTTTTGTTTTTTATATTGTTCAAAAAATAATTCTAATAAATTTCTAAATTTTTTTAATTCCATAAATATTTGGTGGGCGAAGAGAGAATCGAACTCTCACTTCTTGCGAAACACGATTTTGAGTCGTGCGCGTCTACCAGTTCCGCCATTCGCCCCTTGGTTTTCATAAGTTATTATATTAAATATAAATAGTATAAAAACTTAAATTGTAATAAAACCAAAAAATGTTTAAAAAATTGTATATAAAGTCTTTACAACTTGCTGCACATAAAAGTGCTGAAATTTACTTGGCTATTGTGTCCTTTGTTGAAAGTTCCTTTTTTCCAATACCTCCTGATGTGATGATTGTTCCTATGGTTATGGCAAAAAAAGAAAGGTTTTTAAGAATTTTTATAAATGCAACTTTTTTTTCAGTTTTAGGTGGATTGTTTGGTTACTTAATAGGATTTATTTTTGGAGATTTAGCAATGTCTGTTGTGGAATTTTACAATTATGAAAATAAGGTTAATGACCTTAAATCGAGTCTCACTGAAGGAACAGGTATTTATATTTGGTTAATGACACTCTTTCTAGCAGGCTTTACTCCTTTGCCTTTTAAGGTTTTCACTATAACTAGTGGACTTATCGGATTTAATATTTTAATTTTTTTATTAATATGTTTGATTTCTAGAGGTTTAAGATTTTTCCTGGTTTCATATTTAACATTTAAATTTGGTCAAATTTTTGTAGAATTTTTAGAAAAGAAGGGGACACTTTGGACTACAATTATAGGTATTTTAATAGTATTGGTTTTTTTAATTACTTTTTTTTATTTAAAATAATATGTACGAACTGAAAGAAAAAAAATATTTAAATTTAATCTTATATTTTAGTATTTTCTCTATTGTATTTGCTTATTACGTAGAATTTGTATTAGGTCATAAACCATGTAATCTTTGCTTGTTGGAAAGAGTGCCATATTTTTTAACTATTATTACTATTGTTTTTATATCAATTATTAAAAGATTTGAAAAAATATTACTCTTTATTATTTTTATAATATTTTTATTATCAACATTTTTATCTCTTTATCATGTAGGTATTGAAAGAGGATTTGTAGAAGAAAGTTCACTATGTGCTTCTAATTCAAATCTTGATGTTTTTGATAAAGAGCAGCTTCTGAAAGAATTATCAAAAATGCCTATTAGTTGCAAAAATATTACTTTTTCTATATTTGGTCTTTCGCTTGCTACAATAAATACATTTGTATCGTTTGTTATATCGCTTATAACATTTAATAAATTTTCAAAATATGAAAAAAAGTAACAGAAAAAAAATTGAAGAATTTATAAGGGTTGATCACGCTGGCGAAAGAGGTGCTATCAAAATATATGAAGGTCAATTATTAGCACTTAATACATTGGTTAAAGATGATGAAATGAAAAAAACTATCGAAGAAATGAAAGAACACGAGAGAGAGCATGCAAATTACTTCGAAAATGAAATAAAAAAAAGAGGCATTAAGCCTACAAAATTTTTACCTTTATGGGACCTATTGGGTATAGGTTTAGGTTTTGGTTCAACGATTTTAGGTAAAAAAGCAGCAATGTTATGCACTGCTTCAGTTGAAGAAGTAATAGATGAACATTATCAAAATCAAATTGATCAAATTGAAAATGATGAAAAAGATCTTAAAAAGAAAATAATTAAATTCAGAGAGGACGAACTTCATCATAAAGATATAGCATATGAAAAAGGTGCTACAAAAGATGGTATATATTCTATATTTGATAAAATAATAAAAACTGGTTCTAAATTAGCAATTAATATATCAGAAAAAATTTAATTAAGGTTCAAGTTCCACATCCCAATATAAGTAGTCAATCCAACTTTTATGAAGAAAATTAGGTGGAAAATTTTTTCCATTTTTATGAAGATCTTCTGTAGTAGGCTGGTAAGGTATTTGATTTAATGTCATGCCAGATTTATTCAATAATCTTCCACCTTTTTTAACATTGCACATGGAGCATGCTGTAACCACATTGTCCCAATCTGTTTTTCCACCTTTTGATCTTGGCAATAAATGGTCAAAAGTTAATTCTTTTTTGCTTCCACAATACTGACATGTAAATTTATCTCTTAAGAAAACATTAAATCTTGTAAAATTTGGGTTGGACAAAGGTTTAATATAGTTTTTTAAAGCTATAACACTTGGAAGTTTCATACTAAATGATGGACTCCTAATAATTCTATCATAATAATTAACAATCGAAACTCGATCTAAAAAAACAGATTTTACAGAGTCTTGCCAACTCCATAAAGATAATGGATAATAACTCAATGGTCGATAGTCTGCGTTTAACACTAGCGCAGGACATTTTTCTAAAGATGAGTTTTGATCAATAAATGTCATTTTTTTATAATAGATTAACTTAAATAATTTTAATAATCAATAATTTCAAATAAAAAGTTAAATTAAAAAATTATTACAATTTTAAATTATCTTTAATATAATTTAATGCATAACTAGATGCTTCAACAGATATATGATGGCCGCAGGCAGTTATTATTTTTGTTTTTACTTCTATCTTATTTCTTACTAAAAAATCATTTGCCTCTAATAAACTGGACGGCGCAACTATATCATCCATATCACCGTGAATTAGTAACATTTTTGTATTGGATAGTTTCCTTTTTTCTAAGTCTTGCTTATCGATAATTTTACCAGAAAATCCAACTACACAGTTGTAGTTTTCTTTAGATACTAAACCTAAATTAATTGACATCATACATCCTTGACTAAAACCAGATATTATAATTTTAGAATTCGGTAAATTATATTTTTTTTTTATTTCATCAATAAACTTAAAAAGTAAAGTTTCAGTTTTTTTTACTTCTTTTAAAATATATTTTGGCTCATCTTTGCTTAGATCAAACCATTGAAATCCACTAGGATTTACTGAACAAGATTCTTTTGCATCAGGGCAAAGAAAAACTGTTTTAGTTAAAAATCTTTTCCAACTTAAAGCTAAAGTGCTTATATCTTGTCCATCGCCACCATAACCATGAAGAAGAATTATAGCATTATCTATCTCATTTTTATTTTCTGGTTCGATAATTTTAGTATTTAAAGCAAGGTTCATTAATTTTTAATTGAATTGTTTTAACCATTGAATAAATTTTTTATCAGAAAAATCAATTCCGCCTACGATTCTTGCAAATTCTTCACCCTCTTTGTTTATTATAACTGTCGTGGGTAATCCTCTTAGTTTAAACTTATTTGCCAAATTTACGGAGTCATCAATATATAAATCAAGATTTTCAATTTTATATTCCTGAAAAAATTTTTCAGCTTTTTCTTTTTTTTCCTTTCCCACATTTATTGGAAAAACTTTTAAATTGTCAAAACTTTTAAGTGATTGAAGTTTATCAAGCGAAGGCATTTCATCTCTACACGGAAGGCACCAAGTGGCCCAAAAATTTAAAATCAATAATTTTCCTTTGAATTCTTCAAGCTTTATATTTTGATTAAAGTTATTTTTAAATTGAATATTTTGCACTTTTTTACTTTTGGTATGAATTATTAGATTTTTTATAGCTGGTTTCTCGTCTGAATAAGAAATAACTGTTGATAAAAAATATATAAGTATTAATAAAAATTTATAGCTTAATAATTTCATTCTAAAATGTATAGTTACATATCATGAGTAAAAATAAAAACAATAAACCAGTTTGGGGCACAAGAATAAACCAAAAAACTACATCTTCCTTTCAAAAAATTGGTTCATCGTTAAAAATAGATAAGAGACTTTTCAAGGAAGATATAAGTGCTTCTATAGTTCATGTGGAAATGTTGGCGAAACAAAAAATAATTAACATATCCATAAAAAATAAAATTATATGGGGGCTAAATAAAATTTTAAATGAAATACTTAAAAAAAAATTTTTTTTTAATGATAAAAATGAAGATATACACATGAGCATAGAACAAAGACTTTTTGAATTAATAGGTGAGGATGCCGGTTTTATTCATACTGCTAGGTCTAGAAATGATCAGGTACTTACAGATCTTAAATTATGGCTAAGAAATTCCACTAGTGAAGTTATTAATGATTTAAACAAAACAATGAAACTTTATTTAAAATGTGCAGAAAAAAATATAAATACCATCATGCCTGGATTTACTCATTTAAAAAATGCTCAACCAATATCATTTGGTCATTATTTAATGGCTTATATAGAAATGTTTTCTAGGGATAAAAAAAAATTTCAAAATAACTTAGATAATCTAATGGAAAATCCCTTGGGTGTAGTTGCTTTGTCAGGTACATCTTTTAATATTGATAGATTTTATACAACAAGAAAATTAAAGTTTGAAAAACCAACAAAAAATTCGATTGATACTGTTGCAGACCGAGATTTTGTTCTAGATTTTTTATTTGCAATTTCAGTTTGCTCAATCCACATCTCTAGATTTGCTGAAGAATTTATAATATGGAATTCCGATGCATTTAACCTAATTCAGCTAAATGATAAAGTTGTAACTGGTTCTTCTATAATGCCTCAAAAAAAAAATCCTGACCCTCTAGAATATCTAAGAGGAAAATCAGGTTTTCTAGTTGGAAATTTATTCTCAATGCTAACAATATTAAAAGGGTTGCCCTTATCTTATTTTAAAGATTTACAAGATGACAAGGAATTAGTTTTTAATTCTTACGATCAAATTAAAAATTGTTTAAAAGTTTTAAGAGAAGTAATAACTAATTTTACACCTAATAAAAAAAGGATGACTGAATTATCACATGTAGGGTATATTACTTCAACAGATATTGCCGATTTTATAGTTAAAGATTTAAATTATCCTTTTAGAAAAGCATATTCAATTACAGCAAAGATTGTGAATTTAGCAGAAAAAAAAGGTAAAAAAATTAATGAGTTAACCTTTGAAGAAATAAAAACAATAGATAAGAAAATAAGTGTAAAAATTTTAGATATTATGAATATAAAAAATGCGGTAAATACAAAAAAATCGTATGGAGGAACTTCTTTCGACAATATAAAGAAAATGATAAAAAAATATAAAAAAGAAATAAATGATTAAAAAAATAATTATAATTTTATTCCTTTCTTTGGTTATTTTTTCCTGTGGGAAAAAAGGAGACCCAGAATTTAAAGAATCAAAAAAAAATATTACTAAATTAAAAAATATTTAATGTTATATAAAAAAAATAATCTTTATATTGAGAAAGTTAGTTCTATCTCATTATCTAAAAAAGTTAAAACACCTTTTTATTGTTATTCTTATAAAAAAATTGAAGATAATATAAATAGATTTAAGAGTAACTTTAAATCCATAAAACCATTAATTTGTTTTTCTGTGAAATCTAATAACAACCTTCATATTTTAAAAATAATTAGAAGTTTTGGATTAGGTGCTGACGTAGTATCAAAAGGTGAACTTTTACGGGCTATTAAAGCTGGTATTAACCCAAATAAAATTGTTTTTTCAGGAGTTGGAAAAACACCAGAAGAAATTAATTTTGCAATTAAAAAGAAAATATTACTTATTAATGCAGAGTCTCATAGTGAAGTAGAAACTATTGAAAATATTGCAAAAAAAAATAAAAAAAAAATTAATATAGGTTTAAGATTAAACCCAAATATAGATGCTCAAACTTTAAAAAAAATATCAACTGGAAGAAATGAGGATAAATTTGGTATTAATGAAAAAGAACTTCTTAAAATATTAAAAGCTTTTCATAATTCGAAGCATTTAAAAATTAAATGCTTAAGCGTCCACATTGGAAGTCAAATTTTAGATCACAAACCATATTCAAAAATGATTAAAGTTATTAATAATTTTATAAATAAATCAAAATATAAATTTGAGTATATTGATCTAGGTGGCGGTATGGGCATCAACTACAATCTAAATAAGAAAGTATTAAACTATAAAAAATATTATTCTGAAATAAAAAAATTTTTAAAAAAGCACAGAGTAAAAATAATTTTTGAACCTGGGAGATCAATTATTGGGGATGCAGCTTTGTTAATAACAAAAATAATTTATATTAAACCAGCTAATAACAAAAACTTCATAATACTGGATGCCGCAATGAATGATTTTATGAGACCAGCACTTTATGGTGCATCACATAATATAGTACCCTTAAAAAAAAATAGAAATATACTCAATAAAGTTCATGATTTTGTTGGGCCAGTTTGTGAAAGTACTGATAAATTTTTAACGCTTAAAAAATACCAAAAATTAAAAAAAAATGAAATATTGGCAATTTGTGATGTTGGTGCATATGGAATTGTTTTAGCCTCAAATTACAACTTGAGAACAAAACCAATAGAAGTTTTAGTTAATAGTTCTAAATTTAAAATAATTTCAAAAAGAGAATATATTAATAAAATAATTTAAATAAAAAATGATAAGAAATATTTTTTTTTTAATTTTTTTCTACCTAGGAATTACTTTAATTTGTATAGCTTATTTGCCATCTTTAATACTTCCACATAAATTAGTTTTATCTGGTGGAAAATTAATGGGCTACTGGACAAGATTGTGTCTATTAATTTTTTTGTCATCAAAAATAATCGTCAAAGGTAAAGAAAATATAATTAATGATGAAAAATTTTTTATAGCTAGCTCTCATCAGTCTATGTTTGAGACTTTTTTTTTACAGACTATTTTTAATTCTCCAATTTTTATTTTAAAAAAAGAACTGTTAAAAATTCCGATTTTTGGTTGGTATTTAAAAAAAATCAAATCTATTTCAATAGATAGAAATAAAATTAGTAAAGAAAACTTAGATTTTTACAATAAGATTAAAATTTCTTCAGAAAAATTTAATCGTCCTATTATTATATTTCCTCAAGCGACAAGAGTGAGTCCTGATAACAGAACAGATTTTAAAAAGGGTGCCTCTAGAATTTACGAAATTCTTAAAATAAAATGCCAGCCAGTTGCTATAAATTCTGGGTTTGTTTGGCCCAAATTTGGAATGTTAAAATCAAATAAAGATATTACAGTTTCAATTTTAAAACCTATAAACCCAAATTTAGAAGCAAAAGAATTTCTTAAATTACTTCAAACAAATATTTATAAAGAGTTAGATAATATCAATTAGCCCTTCATAGGCATTACAACATATATACTGTCAAAATCTGAAGGATCTTTTACAAGGGCAGGAGAACCTGTTTCATTCAAAAATATTTCTATTTTATTTCCATCAAGTTGACTAGCTATATCCATAAGATATCTAGAATTAAAGCTAATATCTAATTCATGGTCAAATTTTACATTTAAAGTTTCTTTTCCATCTCCACTACTCGTATTGTTTACTGAAAGATTTAATTTATCTTTAATTAAATTAAATTTAACTCCATCTTTTTTATCTAATGAAACAGAAGCGACTCTATCAACTGAGTTTCGAAATAATTCTAAATCAATTTCTAATTTTTTTTTATTATTTTTTGGTATAACCTGAATATAGTTTGGAAACTTTCCATCAATCAGTTTTGAAATTAAAATACTATTTTCAAGCTCAAATTTAATTTTTGATTTTTGATTAGAAATTTTAACGTCTCCATCATAATCTTCTAGAAGAGCGCAAATTTGAAATATAGTTTTTTTTGGTAAAATTATCGGTTCAAATTCAATTTTATTTTTAAGCAAAACCTTTGATATAGACATCCTATGACTATCAGTTGCTACGGCTGTTAAAAAATGTTTATCCTCAATTTGAGTTTGGTGAAAATATATTCCACTTAGATAATGTCTTGTTTCATCATTTGAGACTGAAAATTTACATTTGTTCAATAGTTTAAGCAGTTGTTTTGATTGTAAGACAAATTCATTACCACTAAAATTTTCATCTGTAATTGGAAATTCTGATGCATTTATACAATTCAAATTGAATATAGATTTCTCTGACTCTAATTGAACCTTGCTCTCACTAGTTAAATTAAAGTTAATTTTTTTTCCTGCTGAAAACTTTCTTATAATGTCATACATTATTGATGAGGTTGTTGTAGTTCTTCCTTCCTCTGAAACTTCGACATTTTTAATTTCGTTTATAAAAATTAAATCAAGATCAGTTGCTAGGATTTTAAGTTTTGAGTTGCTCGCATCTATAAGCACATTTGATAAAATTGGTAGTGTACTTCTCTTTTCTATTATCCCCTGACAATAACTTAATGATTGTTGAAGATCTTGTTGATTAATACTGAATTTCATTCGATTTATTAAATAAAATTTGATTTTTTAAATTATCAATATTGTTACAAAGTTCAGTGTCACTTTTTTTTAAATTTTCAATTGTTTTAATAGAATGAATAACAGTTGTATGGTCCCTATTAGAAAATTCTCTCCCAATTTCTGGTAAAGATTTAGATGTTAAAATTTTTGTTAAATAAATAGCTGTTTGTCTTGGTCTTACCAAATATCTTGATCTTCGTGCAGAAAGCATTTCGTTTTTTGAAATTTTGAAAAATTTACAAACCAGGGACTGTATTAATTCTACAGTTACTTTATTTTCTGATAAATTTAAAAGATCTTTTAAAATTACTTTAGTTTCTGATAGATTTGGAGTTTTGTTGTATATTCTTGAAAATGAGACAATTCTATTTAAGGCCCCAACCAATTCTCTAACACTACTTATAATTTCTTTGCTTAAAAAATCTTGTATATCCTCTGTGATATTTAATCCTTCTGAATAATAATTTTTTAATTCTTCAGTTTTTATTTTTATAATTTTGCTTCTAAGCTCATAATTAGTTTGTTGAATATCTATAACTAGGCCCCCTGAAAACCTCGACTTTATTCTTTCTTGTATTCTCGCAAGTTTATTAGGTGGTCTGTCTGCAGATACAATAATTTGAGAACCTTTATCCAGCAAGGCATTAAAAGTATGAAAAAACTCTTCTTGCATAGCTTCTTTTCCATTCATAAACTGAATATCATCAATCAAAAATACATCAGCATTTCTAAAATATTCTTTAAACTTGACCATATCGTTAGATTTAATTGATTTTACAAATTGATACATGAATCTTTCTGCGGAGATAAACATTACTTTATTTTTATCTTTTAATTTAAGACCTATTGCATTTAAAAGATGTGTTTTTCCCATTCCCACGCCACCATAAATATACAATGGGTTATAGTGAGAGCTGTTTTCTGAAACCTTTTTTGAAGCTTCAAAAGCTAAATTATTGCTTGGTCCTGTAATAAAATTATCAAAGTTTTTATTTGGATCTATTCTATTATATTGAAATACAAAATCTTTTATGAATGATACATTGTCTTTTTTTGAACTAACTTTTTGATCCTGGTTAGTATCATTTAATTTATGATTATTATCTATTATAGAGAGTTCTATTCTACCTATTTCAGGTTTATTTAAACGGACCATCTGAAGTATTTGATCCAAATATCTTGAAGTAATCCAATCTCGAATAAAGCGCGTTGTAACAGAAAGCAAAATATAGTCGTTAAACTGATCAACGAAACTAATTTTTCTAAGCCAACTTTCATAAATATCTTTCCCAAATTTTGCTCTCATCTGATCTTGGATTTTTTCCCAAGAAATTTTTTCTGTTTCAGATTTATTTAAAATATTTTTGTTTTTCATGAATTTAAAAAGAAATTGAATAAAGACTATTGAAAAAATTTTATCAAGAATAATTTTAATATAATTAAAAAAAAATAAAATCTGCAGGTGTATTTTTTTATTTATTAAAATTAAATCTATGGGAGAACTTTTTTAAAACTTAAACGTGAATATTTCCAAGGAAAAAATTTAATGAAAACTATCTATATTTAGTAAAAAGAAAATTTCTAACCTTTTATATAGTACAAATCTTAAGTTGAAATATAAATATCAATTAACAGTTGTTACAGTGAATTTATTTTTCTAGTTATTCTTGAAAGATTCCTTGAAGCTTTTTCTTTCTTAATAATTCCTGTTTTTGCAATCTTCATTAACTCGGAGTTGAGTTTTGGTAGATATGCTAATGCGTTTTTTTTATTTTTTTTTTCAATTAGCACGTTCATTTTTTTAATTGCATTTTTAAATCTAGTCTTTCTAGATTTGTTTACAAGGGTTTGCCTTTTAATTCTTCTTAAAGTTTTAATTGCTGATTTTGTGTTTGCCATTTTTGGTGGAGGTATAGCCATAGAATTAGCGCCGGTCAACCAATTATTTTTTATTTTTGACACATATTGCAATAAAAAGTTGATCTATTTGACATTTTTTTTTTCTTTATAGTGCCTGTGCATTTATACCTTAAACACCTTAAATTTTCTCTGCCATATACTTTAAAATAATTCTGAAATAATCCTAAATTTCCTTCAGTGTTCAAAAAATTTTGAATGGTCGATCCACCTTTTTTAATTGCAAATTTTAAAACTTTTTTCGAGAACAAAATTATATTTTTATAATCATTAACATTTAACCTTCCAGATTTTTTATTCGGATTTATTTTAGAAAAAAATAATATTTCGTTTGCATAAATATTTCCGATACCTGAAACAAAATTTTGATCTAATAGATAATTTTTAATATTTTTTTTTTTTCCTTTTAACTTTTTTTTTAGATATTTTACATTGAATTTTTTTTCAAAAGGTTCTGGTCCATATTTTTTTAAATAATCAGATAACTCTTTGTTACTTAAAAAAATTTTAAAAAAACCAAATCTTCTTGGATCATTATATATTAACTTAAATTTATCAAAGACCAAAAAAATATGATTATGTTTCTTGGGAATGGAAGGAGAACTATAAAAACTTGTATTTGTAATTAAGTTTTTATCTTTATTTCTTACAATATGAATCGTGCCAGACATTCCCAAATGAATTAAACAGTATTTATTGTCATTAAATCTTATAATTAAATATTTTGAAAAACGATTGACATGATTTATTTTGTGATTTTTTAAAGTAGATGAAAAATTATTGGGTAATTTAAATCTCAAATTTCTATTTTTAATAATAATTTTTTTTATTTTTTTGGATTTTATGTTCTTATAAAGTGATTGTTTTACTATTTCTACTTCTGGCAATTCTGGCATTTAATACTATATTATCTTATATAAAAAATTAAATACTATGAGACAGTTTCTACAAAATCAAAAAGGATTAGTTAAAGAAGTATTCGATAAAGTTTACGATAAATATGACTTAATGAACGATTTTATGTCTCTCGGAATTCATAGAAAATGGAAAAAGGATTTTATAATGATGATGTCGCCCGCGGAAAATAGAAAGTTGGTAGATGTTGGATGTGGGACGGGAGATATAGGAAAAATTTATTTAGAATCTATTAAGAACAATGGAGATGTTTTTAATGTTGATCCGAACAAAAAAATGATTGAAGAAGGGAAAAAAAAATTTATTAATTCAAAAAATATTCATTGGTATATACAAAGTGCTGAAAAACTTGGTTTTAAAGATAATTCATTCGATTATTACACTATAAGTTTTGGACTTCGAAATACTAAAAATATTAAAAAATCTCTGGAGGAGGCTTTTAGAGTTTTAAAACCTGGAGGCCGTTTTTTATGTTTAGAATTTTCAAAAATAACAAACTCTAATTTAGAGTTCATTTATAAAAATTATTCAAAATTAATACCAATTATAGGAAAAATTATTGTTGGTAAAAGTGAGCCTTACGAATATTTAATTAAAAGTATAGATAATTTTGTTAATCAAGAGGAATTGATCATCTGTATGAAAAATATTGGTTTTAAAAACTGTAAATATAGAAATCTAAGCGGGGGCATTGTAGCTATTCATTCAGGGTGGAAAATATAATGGTAAAGAAAATTTTTATACTATTTAAATTAGCAAGAAAAATAGCACTATCAGATGCATTAAAAGTTGTATCTAATATTCATCGACCACCTTTAATTGTTAGATTAATTTTTGCAATCTTTTCTATATCTTTTTCTAATAAAAATTTAGCTTTAAAAAATCTGAGCGAAGAACAAAAATTGTGCAAATCAATTGAGGGAATGGGGACTACGTTTATTAAACTTGGTCAATTTTTAGCAACTAGACCAGATATTATAGGTGAGAAATTATCATCCCAACTAGAAAAGCTTCAAGACAGAGTTCCACCATTTAACAAAAGTGATTCTCAAAAAATATTGTCAAAAGAATTAGGAGGAGATGTTTATAAATCTATAAAGAATATCAGTGAACCAATCGCTGCAGCGTCTATAGCCCAGGTTCATAAAGCGCAAATAAACGACAATGGTGTTGTAAAAGAAGTAGCTATTAAAATTTTAAGACCAAACATTAAAAAAATATTTAATGAAGAAATAGATGCTTTAATGTTGTTAGCTTACTTTATAGAAAATATAATAACTAAAACAAAAAGACTAAAACTTCTCGAAGTAGTATTTCTTTTAAAGGAAATCACAAATCACGAAATGGATCTAAGATTTGAGGCAGCTGCTGCCAATGAATTTGCTGAAAATACTAAAAATGACTCAGGTTTTTATATCCCAAAAATATACTGGAATTATACCAGTGAAAAAATATTAACATTGGATTGGGTTGATGGTGTCTCAATAAGGGAAAAAGAAATACTTAAAAATAAAAATATAGATATAAAAAATATAGCATCAAATGTTATACAGCATTTTTTAAGACATGCTGTAAGAGATGGTTTTTTTCATGCAGATATGCATCAAGGAAACCTATTTATTGATAAGAGTGGTAAAATTGTTCCAATCGATTTTGGAATAATGGGAAGATTGGATAAACTAAACAGGAAATATCTAGCTGAAATATTATATGGATTTATAGTTAGAGATTACAAAAAAGTTGCAGATGTTCATATAATTGCTGGATTAGTCCCAAAAAATGTAAATGTTGATGAACTTGCTCAAGCTTTAAGATCAATCGGTGAGCCTATATTTGGGCAATCTGTAAAAGATATTTCTGGAGGAAAACTTCTAAAGCAATTGTTTGATATAACTGAAAAGTTTAATATGCAAACTCAACCACAATTATTACTTCTTCAAAAAACAATGGTTGTAGTTGAAGGAGTTGCAAGAAAATTAAATCCAGATACAAACATATGGGAAACTTCAAAGCCAGTTTTAGAAAAATGGCTTAAAGAAACTAAAGATCCAATTGGAAATTTTACTGAAACATTAAAAGACTCTGCTGAAGTATTCAGAAGATTACCTGATTTTCCAAAAATTATGGATAAAGCAAATCAAGCACTTACATTTCTTGCAAGTGGTCAAATTCCACATAATTCAAATTCTTATTCTGCTTTAAAAGATAAAGAATTAGAGATAAAATCATTCAGAAACCAAAGTATTATTGGTTTATTATTGCTTGTGTTTTTAAGCTTCATAGTATTTTAATTTTAATATGAATATTTTCTTAAATAAAAAAATATTACTTATAATTTGTGGTGGTATTGCTGCTTATAAAAGTTTAGAAATTATAAGGCTGCTTAAAAAAAGAGGTTGTCAGGTCAAAACGATATTGACAAGAAACGCAACCAAATTTGTAACGCCATTGTCAGCAGCTTCTTTATCTCAAGAAAAGGTTTATACAGATTTATTTGATGAGGATAATGAAGCAGAAATGGATCATATTTCTTTATCGAGATGGGCTGATATAGTATTAATTGCGCCAGCTACAGCAAATACAATTTCAAAAATTAGCTCTGGTTCAGCAGATGATTTAGCTTCAACAGTTATTTTAGCTTCAAATAAAGATATTTTTTTAGCGCCTGCTATGAATGTAAGAATGTGGGAGCATCCTGCAAACAAAGACAATTTAATTAAAATTAAAAATTTAGGTTACAGAATAATTGGACCAGAAATAGGTGACATGGCCTGTGGAGAGTATGGAGAAGGGAAAATGACTGAGCCAAACCAAATAATTAAAGCTATTGAGATTTTTTTTAATAACAAAAATCAAAATCAAAAGTTTAAGGCTATTGTGACCGCTGGACCCACTCAAGAATTTTTAGATCCAGTACGATTTATAACAAATAAATCTAGTGGAAAACAAGGTTTTGCTATTGCGGAGTCTTTAAGAGATAATGGATTCGATACAACTTTAATAACTGGACCAACGAATTTAAAAGATATTGCTGATATAAAAATTATTAAAATTAAAACAGCCAAAGAAATGCTTGATGAAACTTTATCAAATCTTCCTGTAGATGTTGCAATTTTTTCTGCTGCTGTGGCAGATTTCAAAATCAATAATGTTGGTAAACAAAAAATTAAAAAAGAAAAAAATTTAAATCTTATTTTAGAAAGAAATATTGATATATTAAGTCATATTTCTAATCACAACTCTTTAAGACCAAAGTTGGTAGTTGGATTTGCTGCTGAAACAGATAATTTAGAAAAAAATTCGAAAAAAAAACTTGATGAAAAAGGATGTGACTGGATAATTGCAAATGACGTATCAAAATCTAATATTGGTTTTAATTCTGATTATAATGAAGTAAATATTTTTTATAAAAATATGACAAATGAATTAATACCAATCACTAAAAAAAAAATTATAGCAGAAGAAATAGTAAAAAGAATAATTTCTCAAATTAATTAAAAAAATGGTAAAAGTTTTAATTAAAAAGCTTAATCCTGAAGCAAAACTACCAAAATATAAAACTGATGGATCATCAGGAATGGATTTGATGGCTTTTGTAAATGAGCCTATGAAAGTTTTACCAAAAAAATCTATTTTAGTACCAACAGGAATATCATTGGCAATACCAAAAGATACAGAAATACAAATAAGACCTAGATCTGGTTTAGCTGCAAAATCTAGTATTGGAATATTAAATTCACCAGGCACAATTGATAGCGACTATAGGGGTGAAATAAAAATTATTATATTTAATCATGGTAGTGAAGAATTTATAATAAAAAATAATGATAGAATTGCACAAATGGTATTAGTTCCTGTTTTAAATATTGAATTTGAAGAGGTAAATGAATTACCTAAAACTGTTAGAGGAATTGGTGGCTTTGGATCAACTGGTAAATGAAAAATATCTTAAGTAAAAAACAAATTGATCGATATTCAAGGCAAATAGTACTTAAAAAAGTAGGAATTTTAGGACAGAGAAAAATTTTAGAGTCAAAAGTTTTGATAGTTGGAGCTGGTGGTTTGGGTTGCCCAGTAGCGGATTATTTATGTCGAGCCGGTGTTGGTAAAATTGGTATTATTGATCATGATAAAGTAAGTATTTCTAATATCCATAGACAATCTTTTTTTAATACAAAAGATATTGGAAAGCCAAAAGTTCAGGTACTTAAGAAAAAAATACATCAAATAAATCCATTTTCAAAAACAAAAATATTTAAAGAAAAAATTAACAAAGAAAATGTAGATAAAATTTTTAAAAGTTTTGATATTATTGTTGATGGTTCTGATAACTTTAAAACAAAGCTTTTACTGAATGAATATTCGATAAAACATAAAAAGATTTTGATAGCTGGAGCCATCAGTAAGTTTGATGGACATATTTTTTCTTTTAATTTTAAAAAAGTTAACAATCCATGTTTAAAATGTTTTTATCAGGCAGATTTATCTGATAATATACTCAATTGTGAAACTGAGGGTATACTAGGGCCTGTTGCAGGAATTGTCGGAAATATTCAAGCCAATGAAGTTTTAAAGTATATTTTACAATTAAATAGTAATCTTGAAGGAAAGTTATTAATAATAGATTTGCTAGATTTGACCTTTAAAAAGGTAAAATTTTCTAAGAAAAAAAATTGCGTATGCACAGAATTTTAATTATTTTTTTTTTTATTTTATCTCTAATATCAATCTCATTCTCATCTGAAACAGACTATTTTATGATGCTGAAATACTCTAAAGTAAATGTAAGATTTGGACCGTCAAGAGATCATCCTATTAAGTTTATTTATAAAAAGTTATATTTGCCAGTTAAAATAATTGATAAAAAAGATAATTTTAGAAAAATAATAGATAATAAAAAAAATAGCGGCTGGATTCATAGTTCACAATTAAAAAAAAATAGTTCTGTAATTTTAAACGATACAAAAATACTTTTTAATAAACCAAATAAGTATTCAAAACCAGTGGCAAAAATTAAAACCGGTAGATTGCTAATTTTAAAAAAGTGTGAAAAAGAGTGGTGTAAAGTTGAGACTGATAACTTTAAGGGATGGATAACTGCTGTAAATTTATGGGGTTATGAAAATAAAAATTAATTTTTTTTTATCTAAAATTCTTTTTTTTTATTTGTTAAAACGTCTCATCTTTAAATTTTTATAGCCTAATTAAATATAATATATATAAACAAATTCATAATGAATTTATTTATAAACGATAAAGTACCTGATGCTGATGTATTTCAGTTGATTGATAACGAGCCTGTAAAAAAAAGTATATTTAATTATTTAAAAAATAAAAAAGTTATTTTAATAGGCATGCCAGGTGCATTTACTTCAACTTGCTCTCAAAAACATTTACCAGGATATATTAACCACCTTGAAAATTTTAGATTAGTTGGAATTGATAATATAATTTGTATCTGTGTAAATGATCCATTTGTTATGGATGCATGGGGTAAAATAAATAATGCCAAAAATGAAATACTTATGCTGGCAGATCCATTTGCAGAATTTACTAAAAAGCTTGGTGCTGAAGTAGATAAAAGCGATAGGGGACTAGGGATTAGATCAAAACGTTATAGTATGATTCTAAAAGATGCTAAAGTAGTTTATCTTGGAACAGAAAAAGAGACGTCACACTGCGAAATTTCTGCTGCTGAAAATATACTTTCTAAAATAAAAGAATGAATTATTTTTGTTGCGAGCAAACATCTTTTATAACTGGTATATTGGCACAATCTCCGCACTTTGTAATTTGAACAATACATCCATCATCTAAAACTTTAACGTCGACAGTTCTATCACACTTGGAACAAGTAGATGCAATTGTTAAACCACATTTTTTACAATTATAATTTTGAACTTCCATGTTATAGAAATAGTTTTAAAATCTTTTTTTTTCAACTTTTTTTTTTGCTAATGATAATTGTTATCAAAAAAAAAATTTAAATACTTAGTTTTTTGAATTAATAGTAATCATTCGCAAAAAATTATTTTTTTGATTTACTGGCCCACCACTTATCCAAGATAAAATACCAAACAGAATTTGCCAAAGGTTCTACTATTGCATCTGTTAGAGCTATTATAAATGAAACATCTGCTACCATCATTAATACAGTAATTGCAATACCAAAATGCCCTACTGTATAAACAACGGTTCTTAAAATTGATCCTTTGTTATTATCAAATATTTCTTTTGATGCTCCAAATAGACCTTTGGTTATTTCAGTCATTTTTTAATTGAAATCTTGTAAACTTGCTTTGGCCATTTTTTATTACCATATTTTGTTATCTTAAATCGAAACGATCTAAGTTCATCACTTTTGTCCATGCATTTACAAAATCATTTATAAACTTATCCTTTGCATCTTCGCAAGCATAAACTTCAGCAAAAGCTCTCAATTGAGAGTTTGATCCAAAAATCAAGTCAGATCTAGTACCTGTCCACTTAACTTTACCTGTTTTTCTATCCTTTCCCTCAAATAAATCTTCTTTTGGTGAAACTTCCTTCCACTCAATATTCATATCAAGAACATTTATAAAAAAGTCATTTGAAAGTTTCCCAACTTTTTTAGTAAATACTCCATGTTTTGAATTATCAAAATTGGTACCTAGAACTCTCATTCCTCCAATTAATACAGTCATTTCAGGACCAGAAAGATTCATTAATTGTGCTTTGTCAATTAACATTTCCTCTGCAATTACTGAATGATCGGCATCTGCATAGTTTCTGAAAGCATCAGCTTTTGGTTCTAGTAAGCCAAAAGAATGTATATCAGTTTGATCTTGTGAGGCGTCACCACGTCCTTGAGAAAATGGTACTTTTACTTTTTTTCCAGCCTCTAGTGCTGCTTTCTCAATACCAACGCCACCTGCTAAAACAATAAGATCTGCTAGTGATACTTTATTTTTATCAGTATCAAAAGATTTTTTAATTTTTTCTAAAACTTTAATTACTTTTAAAAGCTGTGATGGATTATTTACTTTCCAATCTTTTTGCGGTGCCAAACAAATTCTTGCACCATTTGCTCCGCCTCTTTTATCTGACCCTCTGAATGAAGATGCAGAAGCCCATGCTGTTGAGACTAATTGTGAAGTCGATAAACCAGATTTAGCAATTTTATTTTTAAGCGAATTTATGTGTTTATTTTTAAGTTTAGATTTATTTTTAGGAATTGGATCTTGCCAAATTAAATCTTCTTTTGGTACCTCTCTTCCTAAGTAGTTTACTTTAGGACCCATATCTCTATGAGTAAGCTTAAACCATGCTCTAGCAAAGGCATCTGCAAACTCCTTTGGATTATTGTGAAAATGCCTTGAGATAGGACCATATTTTGGATCCAATTTTAAAGACAAATCAGTAGTTTGCATCATAGGGAGATTTTTTTTTGACTTTACATGCGCGTCTGGTGTAGTTGATATTGCATGACCATTTTGTTTAGGCTTCCATTGATGGGCCCCTGCCGGACTTTTTGTTAGTTCCCAGTCGTAACCAAATAAATTTTCAAAGTAACCCATATCCCATTTAATTGGATTTGATGTCCACGCTCCCTCTATTCCGCTGCTTATTGTATCTTCGGCTTTTCCACTTTTATAATCGCTGTTCCACCCTGTAGATTGATATTGAATTTTTGAGCCTTCTGGTTCTGGTCCCTTGTGAGACTCTGGTGCAGCTCCATGTGATTTACCAAATGTATGGCCTCCTGCAACTAAAGCAACAGTCTCATAATCATTCATAGCCATTCTCCCAAAAGTTTCTCTAATATCGTGAGCTGCAAGTAATGGATCAGGGTTTGCATCGGGTCCCTGAGGATTTACATAAATAAGCCCCATATGAGAAGCTCCCAATGGATTTTCCAACTCTCGTTTACCACTGTAACGATTTACACCTAGCCATTCCTTTTCAGAACCCCAGTAAATATCTTCCTCCGGTTCCCAAATATCTTCTCTACCTGCTCCAAACCCAAAAGTTTTAAATCCCATTGACTCTAAAGAAACGTTACCTACCAATATAAACAAGTCCGCCCAAGAAATTCTTTTTCCATATTTTTGTTTAATTGGCCAAAGCAACAATCTGGCCTTATCTAAATTAACATTATCTGGCCAACTGTTTAGAGGAGCAAACCGCTGATTTCCTGTGCCCGCACCACCTCTACCGTCACCGGTTCTATAAGTACCTGCTGCATGCCATGCTAGTCTAATGAAGAAAGGTCCATAGTGTCCATAATCTGCAGGCCACCACTCTTTAGAGTTAGTCATTAATTTGTGAAGATCTTTTTTAAGAGCTTTATAGTTTAATTTTTTAAATTCTTTTTTATAACTAAAATTTTTATCCATAGGATTTACAAGAGAAGAATGCTGACTTAAAATTTTTAAGTTTAAAGCATTAGGCCACCAATCTTTATTGGTTTGACCTTTTCCAGTTGGGTGTTTTGCAGGTGTTCCTGCTCCTGTAAATGGGCACTTGCTAATTTCTTTATTAATCTCACTACTCATAAATTTAAACTCCTGTGTTGTTTAAAGTACTTTATAATGAGTCTAAAGTGTAAGTCAAGTAGTTTAGAATGTTTATAAACTATTGAGAATCGTTCTCAATATTTATAACTACATCAATATCTTTTATTGATTTTCCTTTTGGAGGACTCGGAATATTTTTAAGCTCAATTTTATTTAAATCGATATCAATTAATTCGTTAGTTTTAGTATCGAAGAAATGATGGTGAGAACTTACATTAGTATCAAAATAACTCTTGTCATTTCCCAAAGAAATTTCTTTTAGATAGCCTTTTTTTTTAAATGCATGAATGGTATTGTAAACAGTTGCTAAAGAAATATTCTCACTGAAGTTTTTATGGATAATTTTTGCAAGATCGTTCACTGTAAAATGGAAAGTTTTTTCAGTATTGAACAAAGTTTCGCAGATCTTTATTCTTTGTTTTGTTGGCCTTAAGCCAGAATTTCTTAATTTATTGATAAAATCTTGTTTATTCATTGATGTTATTTATAATAATTCTAAACTATTTCTATATTATAATTTATTTAAATCAAGTAATAAGGTTAAAGATTATGAAAAAGAATTCCTACAATTATGACGAACTAATTAATTGTGGAAAAGGTGGTCTTTTTGGGCCTGGAAATGCAAAACTTCCTTTGCCACCAATGCTAATGTTTGACAGAATAACAGAAATTAGTGAGAATAAAGGAATTTTTAAAAAAGGGTTAATAAAAGCTGAGTTAGATATAAAAGATAATCTTTGGTTTTTTGATTGTCACTTTCAAGAGGATCCTGTGATGCCAGGATGTCTTGGGTTAGACGCCATGTGGCAATTAGTTGGATTTTATCTTGGTTGGCTTGGAAACCCTGGTAGAGGTCGAGCATTAGGAGTAAATAGTGTTAAGTTTACGGGTGAGGTTCTAAAAAATGTCAAGAAGGCAGTTTATGAGATAGATATGAAAAGAATTTTAATTAAAGAAGGAACAACAGTAGGTCTGGCTAATGGCATATTGTTAGCAGATGGGAAAAAAATTTATAGTGCAGAAAATCTAAAAGTTGGATTATTTCAATAATGAAAAGAGTTGTTGTAACAGGCATTGGTATAGTTTCATGTTTAGGTAATAATAAAGAAGAAGTTTACAAATCTTTGTTAAACTCAAAATCAGGCATCACTTTCTCAGAGGAATACAAAGAGTATAATTTAAAAAGTAATGTTCATGGGAAACCAAAAATAAAGTTGGAAGATCATGTTGATAGAAAGTTTATAAGATTTATGGGCCCAGGATCTGCTTATAACTATATTTCTATGGCTGAAGCTGTAAAAGATTCAGGATTAGAGGAAAAAGATATAAGTAATATTTCGACTGGTATGATAATGGGTTCAGGAGGACCTTCTATCGAAAACGTAATTTTAGCTGCAGATAAAACTAGAGATAAGAGTCCTAAAAGAATGGGTCCATTTGTTGTTCCAAGAACAATGTCTAGTACAGCATCAGCAACCTTAGCCGTACCGTTTAAAATTAAAGGTGTTAATTACACAATAAGTTCAGCGTGTGCAACAAGTGGTCATTGTATAGGAAATGCAATGGAATTAATTCAATTAGGAAAGCAGAAGATTATTTTTGCTGGAGGAAGTGACGAAGTTCACTTTGCAATGACAGCAATGTTTGATGCCATGACAGCTTTATCATCAAAATATAACGATACCCCAGAAAAAGCATCGAGACCTTATGATAAAACACGAGATGGATTCGTTATATCAGGCGGTGGGGGAGTAGTAGTATTAGAAGAGTACGAGCATGCAAAAGCGAGAGGGGCTAAAATTTATGCCGAAATAACTGGATATGGTGCTACATCTGATGGATATGATATGGTAGCTCCATCTGGAGAAGGAGCGGTTAGATGCATGAATATGGCTCTTAGCACAGCAAAAAATAAAATTGATTATATAAATACCCATGGAACATCGACTCCAGTAGGTGATATTACAGAGTTAAATGCTGTTGGAAAAGTGTTTAAAGATTATAAACCCAAAATTAGCTCAACAAAATCACTTGCGGGACACTCTCTTGGCGCAACTTCAGTTCACGAGGCTATATATAGTTTAATAATGATGAAAAATAATTTTATTGCTGCTTCTGTTAATATTGTTGATATGGATGAAGAGGCTAAAAAGTATCCGATAGTAACTTCTGTAGAGAAGGATGTAAAAATTAATTCTATTATGTCGAATAGTTTTGGATTTGGTGGCACTAATGCAACCCTAGTATTTGAGAAGGTTTAATATGAACTTAATGCAAGGTAAGAAGGGATTAATTATGGGTGTTGCTAATGAGAGATCTATTGCTTGGGGCATTTCTCAAAAGCTCGCTGAAGCCGGCGCTGAACTTGCATTTACTTACTTGGGTGATGCGCTTAAAAAAAGGGTAGTTCCATTAGCTGAAAAATTAAATTCAAAACTTACATTTAGTTGTGATGTTGAAAAAAAAGAGGAAGTAGTAAAACTTTTTGAAGATATAAAATCACAATGGAAAGAAATTGATTTTGTGGTTCATGCTGTGGCTTTTTCTGATAAGTCAGAATTATCTGGGAAATATTTAAATACTACAAGAGAAAATTTTTTAAAAAGTATGTTAATTTCATGCTTTTCATTTACAGAAGTTGCAAAAGAATCTTCAAAGATAATGAAAGATGGAGGAAGCATGTTAACTTTGACATATGAGTCTACAAAAGCAATTCCTAATTATAATGTTATGGGGGTTTGTAAATCTGCCTTAGAAGCAAGTGTCAAATATCTTGCTCGAGATTTAGGAGAAAAAAAAATTAGAGTGAACGCTATAAGTGCTGGGCCTATTAAAACCTTGGCTGCTTCAGCCATAGGTGATGCAAAATTTCTTTATAAATGGAATGAGGATCACTCATTTTTAAAAAGAAATGTAGATATTCATGATGTTGGAAATTCAGCTCTATATTTGCTGAGTGAATTAGGAGGTGGAGTTACAGGTGAAATTCATTATGTAGATGCTGGTTATAATAAAGTTGGAATGCCAGATCCAAAAAATATAACTTAATCTTATGTCTAAAAGATATAGTGGTAAGTCATTCAAAGATTCAAGTGTTATGAAAAAAGCCAAACTTTCCTTTAAAGAAAAAAGGAAGTTAAAAAAAGAAAAAAAAAAGAGTAAATAATGTTGATACTAGTTTGGTTTGTAGTTTGTATTATATTTTATTTTGTTCAATTAATTTTAGGAAATTCAGGTCATTCACTGGAGGTATTTGCTGTCTTAAGCGCAATAGCTATTTTTCTAATTAATAAAATTAGATATAAAATTAAATAACTAATAAGAATTATTTATACAACTGCCTGCTTAATGGATAATTTTACTTTTCCTCTATCAAAGCCAATGACTTTAACCTTTACCTCGTCACCTTCTTTAACAACATCAGTTACTTTAGCTACTCTTTTTTCAGCAAGTTCAGATATATGAACAAGACCATCTTGTTTTCCTAAAAAATTAACAAAAGCACCAAACTCCATGATTTTCATAACTTTACCATTATAAATTTTATTAAGTTCTGCTTTGGCAGTTAAATCTTTAATCATCTGCATTGCTATGTTTCTTGAATCCTCATCAGGAGCAGCAACAGTCACAATTCCTTCATCATTTACATCAACTTTCGCACCAGATTTTTCAACTATTTCTCTTATAGTTGCTCCACCTTTTCCAATAACAGTTGCTATATCCTTTTTATCAACAGTAATTTTTTCCATTTTAGGTGTATGTTTTCCTACATCAGCTCTAGATTTATTGAGAGCTTTATTCATTTCTCCTAATATATGTACTCTACCATCTTTAGCTTGTTTTAATGCTTGTTCCATTATTTCAAAAGTGATTCCTGTTATTTTTATATCCATCTGTAGTGAAGTAATTCCATCTTTAGTTCCCGCCACCTTAAAATCCATATCGCCTAGATGGTCTTCATCTCCAAGAATATCTGATAAAACGCTGAAATCTTTACCTTCCTTAATTAATCCCATAGCTATACCTGCAACTGGCTCTTTAATTGGAACTCCGGCATCCATTAAAGCTAAGGAAGCCCCACAAACAGTTGCCATAGATGAAGATCCGTTTGACTCTGTTATTTCAGATACAATCCTAAAAGTGTATGGAAAACTTTCTTTAGATGGCAATGATGAATGGATTGCTCTCCAGGCTAATTTACCATGTCCTATTTCTCTCCTTCCAGTTCCGATTCTACCCGTTTCTCCAACTGAAAAAGGTGGAAAATTATAATGAAGCATAAATCTCTCTCTTTGTAATCCATCTAGACTTTCTATTCTTTGCTCATCATCAGATGTTCCTAATGTTGTAGTAACAATTGCCTGCGTTTCACCTCGCGTAAATAATGCTGATCCATGTACTCTAGGCAAAATTCCAACCTCACACATTATGGGTCTTACATCTGATAAGCCTCTACCATCAATACGATTTTTATTCTTTAAAATATCTGTTCTTACAATTTTTTTCTCTAAATTTTTAAGCTCATAATTAACATCAAGTTCAGTATAGTTTTCATTATCCTCATATATTTTTTTTGCTTTTTCTGTAATTTCAGAAATTTGATTAGATCTATCTTGTTTATCTCTTGTTGAAAAAGCTTTTTTTAGATCTTTTGAAAATTCCTTTTCTAAATTTTTTCTTATTTCAGAAAGATCTTTCTTTTCAATAACCCAGTCAGGTTTTTTACACTCCTTAGCCAACTCTTCAATCATTTTTATAATTGGAACAAAATTTTCATGACCAAATTTTACAGCTTTTAACATTTCTTCTTCGGTTAACCCTTTAGTTTCAGATTCAACCATTAAAACTGCATCTTTTGTTCCAGCAACAACTAGATCTAATTTGGATTTTTCTAATTCGATCTTTGATGGATTTAATACATATTTTCCATTTATAAAACCTACTCTTGATGCACCAACTGGGCCCATAAAAGGTAATCCCGATATAGCTAAAGCAGCCGATGATGCTATTATAGATAATATATCAGCTTCGTTTTCTTTGTCATAAGATATGACTGTTGGGAGTAGTTGTACTTCATTTTTAAATTCATCTGGGAATAGCGGCCTTATGGGTCTATCTATCAACCTAGATATAAGTGTTTCACTTTCAGTAGGTCTAGCCTCTCTTTTGAAATAACCTCCAGGAATTTTTCCAGCAGCATAATATTTTTCTTGATAGTTAACTGATAGAGGAAAATAATCAACTTCAGGGTTTACCTTTTTTGCACCCACTACTGTTGCCATTACAATAGTTTCTCCACATTGTACTATTACTGCTCCATCTGCTTGTCTTGCAATTTTACCTGTTTCTAAACTTATTTTTTTTCCTGCTATTTCTATTTCTTTTTTAAATACTTTAAACATTTATTTCCTTATATTTAGTTTGCTAATTACATTTTTATACGAATCTAATTTTTTTTTTTTTAGATAGTCTAATAATTTTTTTCTTTTATTAACTGCTTTTAATAATCCAACAGATGAGTGTTTATCTTTTTTAAAATCTTTCATATGTTTTGAAAGAGTTTCAATTTTTTCTGTTAATAGAGCTATTTGCACTTCTGAAGATCCTACATCTTTTTCATGTATTGCTAATTCTTTTGCTTTTTTTATCATAATTTTTCCTGTCTATTAGTTTGTTTAATTAAATTTTCGATTTTTTCTGCATAGTCAAATGATTCATCTTTCACAAATAATAACTTTGGTAAAAATTTTATTGTAATTTTTTTCGACAAAACTTTTCTTACCATATAAGAAAATTCCTTGAGTGTATCTATAACTTCTGTTGAATTTTTGCCTCCTAAAGGTAAAACAAAAGCTTTCGCTGTTTTTAGATCTGGGCTCATTCTAACTTCAGTCACAGTAATATTGTTAGTATCTAGGTTTGGCAGTTTTGCCTCACCTCTGACAAAAATAATTCCTAAAGCTTGTTTTATCATTTCACCGACTCTTAATTGTCTTTGGGTTGCAGGTCTACCAAATTTTTTATTTCTCATACTCTTCTTTCTGTTATCTTTGAATTATAGGCCTCTATTATATCTTTTTTCTGAAAATCACTGAAATCCTTCAAAGTTATTCCGCATTCAAGACCTGCTGCAACTTGTTTTGTTTGATTTTTCTCTCTAAAAATAGATCCGATCTTGCCATTATATATGATTGCTCCATCTCTAATTAATCTAACGTTAGACCCATTAGAAATTTCTCCCTCAAGAACTTTAGATCCTGCAACTTTGCCTACTTTAGAAACTTTAAAAATCTCTAGAATTTCGGCTGATCCTGTAACTTTTTCTTCTACATCTGGGGCTAACATTCCAGACATTTTACTTTTTACAAAATCTAAAACTTCATAGATAATATTGTATGAAGATATTAAAACTTTTTCTTTTTCAGCAAGTTTTTTTGCTTCTTTTGTAGGTTTGATATTAAAAGCAATTAATATAGCTTTAGATGCTTTTGCTAATGATACATCTGTCTCGGTGACCATTCCAATATCTGATAAAATAATTTTTGTTTTAATTTCATCATGTTTTATTTGAACTATCGCACTTTTAATAGCCTCTGAGGATCCATGTACATCTGATTTTATGATGATATTTAAATCTTCTGAAATTTTATCTTTAAAAGCTGAATCTTGCGTTACGAAAGTCAAAGGATTTTTTCCTGATTTTGACTCTTGGATCCTTACATCGCAAAGTGACTTTGCTTCTTTTTCAGTTTCTAAAACTAAAAAGTCATCACCAGATTTTGCAGCACCATTTATTCCAAGTATCTCAACAGGCAAAGCAGGAACCGCTTTGTCAATGCTTTTGCCTAAATCATTTATAATTGCTCTAACTTTACCCCATTTTAAACCACTTACAAAAAAATCACCTTTTCTAAGGGTTCCGCTAGTTATAATTATATTTGCAATTGGTCCCCTACCTATATCGATTTTTGATTCTAGAACAACTGCAGTTGCTTTTGTATCAAAGTCAGTTTTTAAATCTAAAAGTTCTGATTGTAAAACTATAGACTCAACTAATTTATCCAAATTTTTTTTTGTTTTAGTTGATATTTCAACCATTAATGTGTCTCCTGACAATTCTTCTGCTATTAATTCATGTTCTAATAGCTGATTTTTAATTTTTTGTGGATCAGCATCAGGTAAATCACATTTATTAATTGCTACTACTATAGGAACTTTTGCTGCTTTCGCATGCTTAATTGACTCGACTGTTTGAGGTTTGACTCCATCGTCAGCGGCAACAACTAATACAACAATGTCAGTTAACTTAGAGCCTCTTGCTCTCATTTCTGTAAAAGCAGCATGACCTGGTGTGTCTATAAAAGTAATTTTTTTTGAATTATGATCAATCTGATAAGCACCGATATGTTGAGTTATTCCACCAAATTCACCTGAAACTACATTGGCACTTCTTAAAACATCTAGAACTGAAGTTTTTCCATGATCTACGTGACCCATTACAGTTACTATAGGTGCTCTATTTTTTAAATTTTCAGACTTAATTTCTTTAATTTTTTTTATTATTTCTTCGGCTTTTTCTTCTTTAATTGGATTATGACCAAATTCCTTAACCAAGTACTCTGCTGTATCTGAGTCTATAGAATGATTTATGGTAGCAGTTACCCCCATACCTAATAAATGTTTGATAATACTGCTTGATTGCTCTGCCATCCTATTTGCAAGTTCTCTAATTGTGATTATCTCTGGAATATTTACATCTCTCTTTATTGGTTTTATATTATCTTTAAGTTCATCTTTTTGAAAACTTCTGTTTTCTTTTTGCTTAGCTCTTTTTAGAGAAGCTAAACTTCTAGCTCTACCTTCTTCTTCGCCACTTAGAGCTCTTGAAATTGTAAGTTTTAATTCTCTTCTTTTTGATCCTTTTCCTTTGTTTTCACGTTTTTCTGGATCGTCTTTAAGTCTCTTAGTAGCTCTTTGTTCGGCAAGTTTTCTTTTTTCAAAATCATTTGTAGGTAATTTTGGTTTTAAAATTCCTGTTGGTTTAAATTTTGATGGTACTCCAGGTTTAAAATTACCTGATGGTTTTGTAAATGTGTTGTAGTTTCTTTTATTAGCGAATTTTGTTGTTTTCCTCTCAATAAATACGGAATTTTTTCCCTGAGTTTTTGCTTTCTCAATATTAGTTATAGACTTTTTTAGGTTCCCTGATAATTTTAATTTGGTTTTTTTCTTTTCCATAACTCATCTCTCAATCTTTATAAACTTTATTTCGAGCAGACATAATAAGATCATCTGCTTCTTTTTTTGATAACGCAAAATCTTCTAAATAACCTTTAATTTTGATTCTTTCTCCTTTGACTACATCAAAACCGCCTGTTAATTCGTCTGATGCTAAATCTGCAAAGTCATTAAGTGATAAGATTTTTTGTTCTCCTAATGTTACCAACATTCCAGGTGTCAATCCTTCATGGTTAATTAGGTCGCCATCTAAACCTAGTTCTTTAATTTTTTTAGATATTTCTTCTTGATCTTTTTGATAAAATTCTTTTGCTCTCTCAATTAATTCTTTCGCTGTTTCTTCTTCTATTCCCTCTATCTTTGTTAAAGACTCGACATTTGAGTCTTTAATATCATCAATTGAAGAAAATCCCTCAGCAACAAGAAGTTGTCCTAACGTCTCGTCTAGTTCTAAATTTTTAACAAAATTCTCTGTTTTTTCTTTGAATTCAGTTTGTCTTTTTTCGGAGTCCTCTTGGTCGGTCATAATATTGATTTCATAATTCATTAATTTAGTAGCTAACCTTACATTTTGTCCTCTTCTCCCGATGGCTTTACTTAAGTTCTCCTCAGTTAGAATTACATCAAGTTTCTTATTCTCTAAATCAACATTGACTCTTTGAACAACCGCTGGTGATAAAGCATTTGACACAATAACTGCAGGATCTTCTGACCAGTTAACAATATCTATTTTTTCACCTTGAAGTTCATTCACAACGGCTTGTACTCTGCTACCTCTCATACCAACACATGCTCCAACCGGATCTAATGAAGTATCGATAGCTTTAACACAAATTTTTGCTCTACTGCCGGGATCTCTTGCTGAAGAAATAATTTCAATCAAACCATCATATATCTCAGGGACTTCCTGTATGAATAGTTTCTCCATAAATTTAGAATGTGCTCTAGATAGAAAAATTTGTTGCCCTCTAGGTTCTCTTCTAACGTCAGAACAGTATGCTTTGACTCTATCTCCAGCTTTTATATTTTCTCTTGGAATTAGTTCATTCTTTTGAATTATTGCTTCCGTTCGGCCAAGGTCCACAATCACATTACCAAATTCTAATCTTTTGACTATTCCGCTTAAAATCGTGTCTTTCTTATCTTTAAAGTCATTATATTGTCTTTCTCTTTCTGCCTCTCTTACATTAAAGCTAATTACTTGTTTTGCTGTTTGAGCGGCAATTCTACCAAAGTCAAAGGACGGCAAAGGCTGAAGAATACTGTCACCAATTTTTTTATCTTTATTTATTTCATCTAAATTTAAAGCTTGATCTAGGCTAATTTCTGTATTTAAATTTTCTGGTTTTTCTACAATTAGCAACTTCCTAAATATGCCAATATCACCATTGTCTCTATTTATCTGAACTTCAATTTCATTATCATGACCAAATTTAGATTTTGCAGCTTTTGCAATACCCGTTTCCATTGAATTTATAATTAACTCTTTATCAATTGATTTTTCAAGGGCAACTGCCTCTGCAATTCTTAAAAGTTCAAGTTTATCTGCTCTTCTGTTTAACATTTTCCTTTTTCCAAAAAAAAATGGGCCGAAGCCCATTTTTGAAATTTCAATAATGTGGGTTCAATATATTTATTTTTTTTATATTTTCAACTTTATTTACTTATTAAATATTGATGCTTTATCAGTTTTTTCCCATGAAAAAGCTCCATTTGACTCTGGTTCTCTTCCAAAATGTCCATAGGCTGCTGATTTTTCATATATTGGTTTATTTAAACCTAACATTTCTCTTATTCCTCTTGGACTTAAATCAAAATTATCTTTAATAAGTTTTTCTACATGCTTGTTTTTTTCCTCGTCATTTGAAAAAAGATCAACATAAATTGAAAGTGGTTTAGAAACTCCTATTGCATATGCTAATTGAATTAAACATTTATCTGCAATTTTTGAAGCAACAATATTTTTAGCTAAATATCTTGAGGCATAAGCTGCCGATCTATCAACCTTTGTAGGATCTTTTCCAGAAAAAGCACCTCCTCCATGTGGAGCAGCTCCTCCGTATGTATCTACAATAATTTTTCTGCCAGTCAGTCCGCTGTCTCCGTCGGGACCACCAATAACAAAGTTTCCTGTTGGGTTTATATAAATCTCGCTTTCATCAAGATTTCCTAATAAATTTTTAGGAATAGATCTTTCAATATATGGCACACAAAGTTCTTTTACTTTTGCTAAATTAACATCCTTAGAATGTTGCGTAGAGATCACTACTGATTTTACAGCATTGGGGATTCCATCTTTATACTCAATAGTAATTTGACTTTTTGAATCTGGCTCTATTCCTTTAAGCTTTCCAGATTTTCTATCCTCTGCCATCAATCTTAAAATTCTATGTGAAAAATGAATTGGAGCCGGCATAAGTACATCAGTTTCATTACATGCATAACCAAACATTATACCCTGGTCTCCAGCACCTTCATCCTTGTTTCCAGAAGAGTCGACACCCATAGCAATATCTGCAGACTGTGAGTGTAAATGACTTTCAATCTTTGTTGCTTCTTTCCAGGTAAAACCTTCTTGATCATATCCAATGTCTTTGATGCAATCTCTAACTTTAGAAATTAACTCATCTTTATTTATGTCAGGTCCTCTTGTTTCTCCAGCTAAAACAACTTTATTTGTAGTTGTAAGTGTTTCGCACGCTACTCTTGCTTGCGGTTCCATTCCTAAGTAAGTATCAACCACCATATCTGAAATTCTGTCACACACTTTATCAGGGTGACCTTCAGATACAGATTCGCTTGTAAATAAAAAATTTTTTTTCATTTCATCTCCCTATTCTTTTCTTTTTAAAAAAAAAATTAAACTAATATAAATTCCTAATAAATAAAAGAACATATTGTTACCTTTTTGAGAAAATAAAGTAGTATTGGTCTTGTTTAGTTTTTTTATGTTAATAACTCCACTCTGAGTTGACTCAATCTTATGTAATGTTTCACCCTTAGGATTTATCAAAGCTGACGTTCCATTATTTGCAGACCTTATTATATTTTTTCCCTCCTCGATTGACCTAAACACAGCATGAGCAAAATGCTGATGAGGACCGATTGAGTCCCCAAACCAACCATCTTCTGAAATATTAATTATTAAATCAAAATTTGAATGCTTTGATAATTTGCCGGTGTAGATTATTTCATAACAAATCAAAGGTAAAAATTTTAATTTAAAATCTAAATTATTAAGAAATATTATTTTTTGTTGTTTTCCTTTAGAGAAAGATTGATAGTTATTAGTAATTATTTTTAACCCTATTCTTTTTAGGAATCCCTCTATAGGCAAGAATTCCCCAAAGGGGACTAGTTTGTTTTTATGGTAATAATCAACTAAATCAAGATTATTATCAAAGACTGCCAAAGTATTGTAAATTTCGGGATTATTTTTATTATTTAAATCATTAATACCAAAAATAATTAAATGTTTTTCACTAAAATTTGAATTAAATAAATCTTTAAATTTTTTTACTTCATTAAGATTAGTTGATGTAACTATTCCCTCCGGCCAAATGAATAATGTCGATTTTTCTTTATCAGGATCACTTAAAATAATTAAATCATTCAATATTTCATATTCATTATTTTGATTGTAAAATCTGTCAATTTTAACTCTAGATGAAATTATTTTAATATTTAAATTTTCGATTGTATTAATAAATTTATCACTTGATTTTAAAGTATTTTGTCCAAAAATTTTTAAACCGATAACTAGAGATATAAAAAATAAACAAAAATAAAGTTCATTTCTTGAATTTCTTAAAATGAATAAGGCAGGTAACAAAAATAATGTTAAGCATAATAAGTTTAAACTGTAAGTTCCAATAAAAGATAATATTTGAATAAAATCTAAATTTTTAGAAAAAGAATATACAAATAAGTTCCATGGAAAGCCTGTTAAAATAAAACCTCTTATAAACTCAAAAGTTCCAAAAATGACTGAAAAAATTAATACTGAACCTATAGTATTAAATTTATTAATAAAAAAAGAGAAAAAATATGTTGCCAAACCATAAAATATTCCAATAAATGCCGGAACTAAAATAAGACTAATTGGAATTAATATTTTAAAACTTTCATCAAATGTTAAAGATATGGCAATCCAGTAAAGACTTGATATAAAATAACCAAATCCAAAAATCCAGCCATACTTAAAATAATTAAATTTATTTGTTAAATTTTTTTTATAATTATTAATAAAAATATAGAATAAAGATAATGTTACAAAATTAATTAAAAAAAAATTATATGGAGGTAGACTAAAAGAAGTTGCTATACCTAACAATAATACAAATATATTGCTGGCTATTTTATTTTTAATTAAGTTTTTCAAAGTTCTTTTCAACCATTTTATAAATTCTCAATTCTTCTTTATCCATTTTTTTAAATTCAGATAACTTCATATGATCAAAACCAATTAAATGTAAAAAACCATGTATAAAAATTTTAATTGTTTTTCTTTGAAAATCATAAATATTTATTTTTTTTGGTCTATTAATATACTCATAGCTAATTATTATATCGCCTAAGTATGTGATTTTTTTAGTGATTTTTTTTCCTAAAGGAAATGATAATACATCTGTGGGTTTATTTTTATTTCTAAATTTTTTATTTAGCATTTTTATTTTTTTGTTATTTGAGAGTAATATTGTAAAAATAATCCTTTTTCCCTTAAAGTGATATCTTTTTGGAAAACTATTTATTATTTTATTAAAAAATAAATCGACTTTTTTTATTTTCTTTTTCCAAATTGAATTATCTAGTACGACTTCGGCCCTAATCATTTTTTTGATCAGAATAAGCTTTTACAATCTTAGATACCAAGGGGTGTCTAACTACATCAGTATGATCAAAATCTACAATCGATATTTCATTCAAATTTCCTAATAATTTTTTTGACCTATTCAGGCCTGATAATGATTTATTTGGTAAATCTATTTGAGATGGATCTCCATTTACTATAATTTTTGAATTTTCACCTATTCTTGTTAAGAACATTTTTATTTGTGTATCAGTTGCATTTTGTGCTTCATCTAAAATGGCAAATGAATTTTTGAGCGTTCTTCCTCTCATAAAAGCTAATGGTGCGATTTCAATATCTCCTATTTCTATTTTTTTCTGAATTTTTTCAAAATCTAATAGATCATATAAAGAATCATAAAGAGGTCTTAAATACGGATCAACTTTTTCTCTCATATCTCCAGGCAAGAAACCTAGTCTCTCTCCAGCCTCGACTGCTGGCCTTGATAATATTATTCTCTCAATCTTCTTTTCCAAGAGCATAGTAAGTGCCACCGCTACAGCTAAAAAAGTTTTTCCAGTTCCTGCAGGACCAGTTGAAATAACAATCTCACTTTCTCTTAAACATCTAACATATTTTTTTTGTTTTTCTGAACGAGGAATTACAGATTTTTTTGGAGTTTTAATTATAAAATCAACATTTTGCTTTTCATTATTATTTTGATTAATCATAAATTTATTTATTGATGAGATTATATCTTTTTTCTCTATTGATCCATTATTAATAAATTGGTCACATAAAAACTGAATTGCATTTTTTACTATTTCATTTTTTTTTGGCTCACTTTTTATAATTATAGAATTTCCTCTAAAATATAAATTTGTATTGGTTAATTTTTCTAGTTCTTTTAAATTTTCGTTAAATTCTCCTAAAACACCCATTAATAGTTGGTTATTTTGAAATACTACGCTTATAGTATTGTTGTCTGAATAAACATACTTAAGATCCGAATTAATTTTTCTTATAAATTTACTCAATTTTAAGCTGCCTTAAATTTATTTTTAAAGTTAGTTTCTCCAAATAAACTGTTTTGATTGCTATTTAGAATCTTAACTGGAACAATTTTTCCAATTAAATTTTTATTACCTTCAAATATTACAGAATTCATATATTCATTTCTGCCAAATAATTTATTTTGTCCTTCTATTTCATTTTCAACCAAAACATCAACCAGCCTATTTTCAAATCTTTTATTTTTTTCTTTTTGATAGTTAAATAGTCTTTCTTGAATAATTTTTAATCTTTCTAAAGAAATATTTTTTTCTACTGGCTGTAAATTTGATGCCTTAGTACCTGGCCTTGCACTAAAAATAAAAGAATAAGAGTTAATAAATTTAATTTTATCTATCAAATTACAAGTCTCTATAAAGTCTTGATTACTTTCACCTGGATATCCTATAATAAAATCGCTTGAAAATTCAATATTTGCATTTATTTTTTTAATTTTTTCATAAATTTTTAAATAATCTTCCACTTTGTGTTTTCTATTCATCAATTTTAATATTTTGTTTGATCCTGATTGAATTGGTAAATGAACAAAAGGCATAAGTTTTTGGGAATTTGAATAGCAATCAATTAAATCATCTGTCATGTCTCTTGGGTGCGATGTTGTATATCTTATTCTTTTTATTTCACTAATTTTTTCCAACTCCATAATTAAATTAGATATTCTAAACTCCAAACTATTTTCAAAATAAGAATAAGCATTTACATTTTGTCCTAGCAAAATTATTTCTTTAGCTCCTTTTTTTACTAATTCTTCTGCTTCTGTTAAAATTTGAAAAAATGGTCTCGAATACTCTGGTCCTCTTGTATAAGGTACAACACAAAAATGGCAGAACTTATCACACCCTTCTTGTATAGTTAAAAAAGCTGAGGATTTACTTTCATCGTTTTTTATTTTACTTAAATAATCAAATTTTGATACAGTATCAAATTCTGTAATTTCATTTCTTGACTTATTTTTCATAAATTCAATGATTGAATTATTTATTTTGTGGTATGATTGAGGTCCAACAACTAAGTCAATAAACGGTTCTCTTTTGAGCATTTCTTTATTTTCTGCTTGGGCAACGCAACCGGTAACTATAACTACTGGTTTAACTTTTTTTTCGAACTTTTTTTTAACTCTTCCAATTTCGTGGTAAACTTTTTCTTTAGCTTTATCTCTTATATGACATGTGTTTAATATAAAGCAGCTACTTTCCTCAAGGTTTTCTGTTTTCTCAAAACCTATTTTTTTTATACTATTCAAAATTCTATTTGAATCGTACTCGTTCATTTGGCAACCAAAGGTTTTGATAAATACTTTTTTTGACATTAAGTTAAGTCTTTTTTTTTACACCATATAATTCAAGTTTATGATCAACTAAATCATAACCATATTTTTCTGCGACTTTCTTTTGAAGTTCTTCAATATCATTATTAACAAATTCTATTATCTCGCCAGTTTTTATATCAATTAAATGATCATGATGGCTTTCTCTCAATTCTTCGTATCTAGCCTTTCCTCCTTTAAAGTCGTGCTTGGTAATTATTCCTGCCTCTTCAAAAATTTTCACAGTTCGGTAAACTGTCGCTATACTTATTTTTGGATCAATCTTCGAAACCCTATTATACAATTCATCAACATCTGGATGATCAGACTCACCATATGTTTTTTTAGATTCGGAAACAACTCTAGCTATAATTTTTCTTTGATCGGTGAGTTTAACTCCCTTTTCTAAACATTTTTTCTCTATATAATCTGACATAAATTTACCTATACCTTATAAATTGGTTTAACAAAATTTTTAACAATTTTATATTTATTGCACAAACGTGGTATTTCCTTCAAATTTTTAATTTTTTTTGAAGTTTTGCTTGAAAAAGACTTAATATCAATATTTTTTTTCCCTTTAAAATCTAGGAAACTAAAACAAATATAATCAATTTTTTTACTCAAATGTATACCTTTTACTATAGAAATTGAGTTTCTAATGCCTGCAAAACTGCCTGGGCCTCTATTTACATAAATTTTCTTAATCTCGTCTATTGGAATTTTGTTTTTTTTTAATAATTCATTAATGAATATTGTTAATTTATCAAAATTACTTTTGCTATTTTTGTGTGTCTTAGTATAAATATTTTTATCACTTATGATTGCTAAAAATATTTTATCAGTAGTAGCATCAATTATTAAACTATTTGTCATAATTATATTATATCCTCATAACATTAATGCAGAGACAAACGATAGTAAATATTATTCTAATGATAGGGGTACACTATCAATAATGTATCATAGATTTAACGAAAATAAATATCCATCAACAAATATAAAAATGGATATTTTTAAAAAACATATGCAAATTATTTTAGAAAAAAAGTATGTTTTTGAAAATCCCAGAAACTTTGATATTGAATTTAAAAAACCTAAAAAAGAAAAAAGAATATTGGTAACTATAGATGATGCTTTTAGTTCTTTTTATCTAAATGCTTGGCCATACTTAAAAAAAAATAAAATTCCTTTTATTCTTTTTGTATCAACAGAGCCTGTTGGGAAAAATGGATATATGACATGGGAACAAATAAAAGAAATTGAAAAAGAAGATTTTGCTTTTATTGGAAACCATTCTCATAGTCATGATTATTTGATTGATTTTGATTTTGAAGATTTTAAAAAAGACATCAATCTTTCAATTGATACATTTAGTGAAAAACTTGGCTACAATCCCATTTATTTTTCTTATCCATTTGGAGAATATAGCTTAGAGCAAAAAAATTTTATCAAACAAAAATTTAAATACGGATTTGGCCAACACTCAGGTGTAATAGATTTTAATAAAGACCCTTTTGAGCTTCCTAGATTTCCTATTAATGAAAAATACGGTGATTTAGAAAGATTTAACTTTCTTGTAAATTTATTACCATTACAATTTAAAAACGTAAAACCAATCGATAAATATCTCTTAAAAAATAATCCTCCTAATTTAGTTATTACATTTTTTGATCAACAAACAAACCTAGATCAAATAAATTGTTTTTCTGATGAAGGAAGTGGTTGGCAAAAATCTAATATTAATATTAAAAATAAGGAATTAACTGTAAATTTCAGGGATAAATTTAAATTCCGAAGAGGAAGAATTAATTGTTCTTTAAATAGTCCAGATGGATGGAAATGGTTTGGTTTGCAGTTCTCTGTTAAAGAATTTTAAATTATATTTTTGAGTTTAATACTTGATGGTAATAATTGAACATTATCGAAATCTTGAAGTAAATTTTGTTTTATAATTTGTTTTATAATTTTAGTATATTCGTTCCCAGTTGCAGCATACTTATCTAAAAAATCAGCAAGGATTAAACTATCAAGTTGTTCGTCGTTATCCCTCATTTGAGCTCTGGCTGATCTAAATTCTTTATAGCTACTGTGTGTATTTAAATTTCTTTGATATGCCCTTACAGATGCTTTTAAAACTTTAAATTTCATAACCTTGTGTGTTGAATCATTAGAATCTATACCTGCTGGTTTAATTCCTTCGCCTGTCCAGGTCCATTGTCCAAATAAAGCGTTGCCTTCTATTGCAAATCTAGATGTACCCCATCCAGTTTCTTTTGCTGCCTGTGCTATAGCTAAAGATACTGGAACTTCATCCATTCTTATTTTAAGAGTCGAAATATCTTTTTTTAAAACCCCGTATTGTTTAAATTTTGAATTTAACCATGTTTTTTCTGCATTAGAGTTAATATTTTTATTTAAAATGCTAAATAATTTTTTTCTATCTAGTTTTATTCTGTTATTTTCTTCTAGTATTAATGGAAGAATTATTTGTATAAATAAATTCTTTTTTTTCTTAGTACTTTCAATTCTTTTTATCTCATCGGGTAATAATGATAATCTTATAGGCTTAACCATCCCTGTTTTTCTCACATTTTCAAGGGTATAATTGGTCTCTTTAAACAATTGATTAATTGTTGATGCACTTAATCTCACTGTATCTGTAGGCAACTCTTCAAAAGAAAAAATATCAGCAAACAAATTTTTTACATCTAGCCCCTCATCAATTTTATTATTTAAAGGTTTGCCATCTAAGACTTTCTGAAAATTGATATTAGAGTTATTTTCAAATGAAGATTTGCTTACATCGATTTCTTTTTTTATATCAACTGAAAGAGGTACTGCAAAAAATATTAAGATTAATATTAAACCTGATAAAGACGTGTAATAAAAACTTTTTAAATCGTTGAAATAAAAAAAGTTTTTTTTCTTCTTTACTATAAATCCTTTTTCAAAAAGAATCTTTTTTATTTTAGCTAGTTCAATTTTTTTTTTTTTAAACATTTAAAAATTTTTAAATTGCCTCAACTTGTTTAACGTCCGGTATATAGTGCATTAGAAGATTTTGGACACCTTGTTTCAAAGTCATTGTTGAACTTGGGCATCCAACACAACTACCTTGCAGTTGAACTTTGACAACACCATTTTTAAACTCTATAAATTTAATATCACCTCCGTCCTTAGCTACAGCAGGTTTTATTTTAGTTTCTAAAATTTTTACTATTTTTTTTTCAATTTCTTTATATTCTTGATTTTCAGAGTTCTGTTCGATATTTTCCAAAATAGCTTTATTTCCATCGTCATAAAAATCATTTATTAAAGAAATTACTATGTGTTTTATATCCTCCCAGTCTATATTATTTTCTTTATTCACTGACAAAAAATCCTCTCCCAAAAAAATACTTTTTACTCCATTAATAGACAATATATTCCTTAAAAGTTCGTTTTTCGTTTCCTCTTTTTTCGTAAACTCAATTGATCCAATATTTGAAACATTTTTGCCAGGAATAAACTTTAATGAGTTTGGATTTGGTGTATTTTGAGTTTGAATAAACATTTTATTAGGTCTTACACTTAGATTTAATCATTTTTTTCTAAAAACCAATAATTTTTTTCATTTCGTAAACCTTTTTACCAGCAATTTTGTTAGCTTTTTCGGCCCCTTTAAGCAAAATATTATCAATATAGGTATTATCGCTTTGAATTTTTTTAATTTCGCTAGATATGGGAGAAATCTTTTCAATTGCGAGATCTGTTAATTTTTTTTTAAGATCTGAAAAATTTTTACCACCAAACTCACTTATAGATATTTTTAATGACTGATTTTTTAAACTTGAGTAAATACCTAAAAGATTTTCAAGTTCTGGCCTTTCTTTAAGATTTTTTTCAGAGGCAGGTAAAATTTCATTGTCTGTTTTGGCTTTTTTAATTTTAATTGCTATTTCATCATTGGTATCAGTTAAATTTATTCTACTTAAATCTGATGGATCAGATTTGCTCATTTTTTTCATGCCATCTTTTAAACTCATAATTCTTGAAAAATTTTTTTGTATTAATGGCTCAGGTACCTTAAAAAATTCATGAGCTTCATAATCTATGTTAAATTTTTGAGCAATGTCTCTTGATAATTCTAAATGTTGTTTTTGATCTTCTCCTACAGGGACATGTGATGCATCATAAAGCAAGATATCTGCTGCCATCAGGACTGGATAAATATAAAGACCTACACTTGCTTTTTCTTTATCTTTCCCAGCTTTTTCTTTGAATTGTGTCATTCTGTTTAACCACCCCATCCTAGCAATACATCCCAATATCCATGACGCCTCCGAATGAGCAGGCACCAAAGACTGATTAAAAATGATACTTTTATCAGGATCAATACCGCTAGCTAAAAAAGCAGCTGTAGTTTCTCTAATGCTATTTTTTAATATTTTTGGATCCTGTTTTACAGTAACAGCATGGAGATCAACCACACAAAAAACGCAATTGTTATCTTTTTCATTTTGTAAACTAACAAAATTTTTTATTGCGCCTATATAATTGCCTAGATGTAAATTTCCTGTTGGTTGAACACCAGAGAATATTTTTTTGCCCATTTGCTAATACTTTAAATTAATATCTGAAATTTTGAAAGCTTTAGTAACAATAGATGTTAAAATATATATAATAAAAGTTGCAATCACCAATAAAATTATAGTTATTAATTTATAAACACTTTCAAATACCAAATAATCACTAAAAAAATTGATTAAAGTATAAAATAAAAAAGACGTCAAAATTGTTGATATAATAATTTTTATTAATGATTTAAAAAAATCTTGTTTAAAAGAGAAATAATTTTTGTTTAAAAGATAAATAAATAAAATTAATGAATTAAACCATGATGAAATTGTTGTAGCTATAGGAATTATTATAAAACCAACTTCATTAAAAAAATAAAGGCTTATAACAATGTTTATAACTACTGAATAAAGAGAAAATATAAATGGTATTCGTGTGTTATGTCTTGCAAATAAAAAACTAGAAAAAACTTTTATGAGAGCAAAAGCTGGTAACCCAAAAGCAAAATAAAATAGAGCTTTTGAAGAATTTTTTACAGCCGATAAATCAAATGACCCATATCCAAATAGAGCAGAGGTAATTTCCTCTGAAGAAATTAATAAGGCAGTCGTTGCTGGCAAGCTTAAAAATAAACAAAGCTCAAGGGATTTGTTTTGAATAGTTTTTATTTTGTCGAAATTTTTTTCCTGAACATTTTTACTTAAATTTGGCAGTAAAACTGTTCCAATAGCTATTCCTGCTATAGCTAAATTAATTTGATAGATTCTGTCAGCGTAGTATAGATATGAAACTGCACTTGCTTGGAAAGATGCAATAATAGTACCAACTAATATATTTATTTGAGTTACACCCGACGAAAATATGCTTGGTATTAATTTTTTAAAAAAATGTTTAATTTTTTTATTAAATCTTATTTTAAAATGAATTTTAGGTAGAAAAAATTTTTTTGTAAAAAAAACTAAAAATAAAAATTGAACAAGTCCTGAAATAGTAACTACATATGCTAGATAATTTACAAGTTCATCATCAAGATAACTTCCAAAAAGCAAGGTAATAATTAATAGTATATTTAAAATAATTGGCGCAGCTGCTGCTGCTGCAAATTTATTATGAGAATTAAGAATTGCACCAAAAAAAGATGATAAACTTACAAATAAAAGAAAGGGGAAAGTTATTCTAGTTAAAAAAATTGTTTTTTCTAATTTATCACTGTTTTCAGAAAAACCTGGTGCAATCAAATAAATAAAACCAGGCATAAATATCTCAACTAATAAAATTAAAAATAACATGCTTAATAAAAGTAGATTAAAAACTTTGTTTGCAAATTCTTTTGCTTTTTTTTTGCCTTTAATTATTTCAGATGAATAACTTGGAACAAAAGCAGAATTAAATGTTCCTTCGGAAAAAAGCCTACGAAAAGTATTAGGTATTCTAAATGCTACAAAAAAAGCATCTGCAATTGGTCCTGATCCTAAATAAATTGCAATAAGTAAATCTCTGCAGTATCCAAGTATTCTGCTTATTAAAACATAAAAACTGAAGGTGCCGGTTGACTTAATTAGATTCATAAATCATATTAGTCTTAATTTAGCTCTATTTGTATATCTAATTATAGAAAATGAAAAAAAATAAAATAGAACATTACTCAGAAAAAGAAGCTTTAGAATTTCACAATAGCAACAAATCTGGAAAGATAGAGATAGTTTCTTCAAAGCCAATGACAACAAAACGAGATTTGGCTTTAGCTTATTCACCGGGTGTTGCTGCTCCAGTTAAAGCAATTTCCAAAAACCCAGATTTAGCATATGACTATACAACAAAAGGAAATTTAGTTGCTGTTATAAGTAATGGATCAGCAATTTTGGGCCTAGGAAATTTGGGAGCTATTGCTTCTAAACCTGTCATGGAAGGTAAAGCTGTACTTTTTAAAAGATTTGCCGACATAGACTCAATTGACTTAGAAATAGACTCTGAAAATCCCGATGAAATAATTAACTCAATTAAAAATTTTTCTAAAAGTTTTGGTGGTATTAACTTGGAAGATATTGCAGCACCAGATTGTTTTATAATTGAAAACAAATTAAAAGAAATTCTAGATATTCCTGTTTTTCATGATGATCAACATGGTACAGCTATAATTACTTGTGCAGCACTTTTAAATGCAACTGATATAGCAAAAAAAAATATAAAAAAGATAAAAATCGTAATTAATGGAGCTGGTGCTTCGGCAATGGCGTGCGCAAATCTCTTCAAAAGCAAAGGTGTTCCTAAAAAAAATATAACTATGCTAGATACTAAGGGTGTAATTTACAAAGGTAGAAAAAATTTGAATCAGTGGAAAACTGAACACGCGATAGACACAAAAGATAGAACTTTAAGTGATGCAATTAATAAAGCTGATGTTTTTTTGGGATTATCAGCTGCGGGTACTTTGAAAAAAGAATTAATTGAAAAAATGGAAAAGAATCCAATAATATTTGCTTGTGCAAACCCAGATCCTGAAATAACTCCTGAGGATGTTGAAACTGTAAGGAATGATGCAATAATAGCCACGGGAAGATCTGATTATCCAAATCAAGTAAACAACTTAATTGGATTTCCTTATATTTTTAGAGGAGCATTGGATGTTAGAGCAAAAACAATAAACGAAGAAATGAAAATTGCAGCCGCAGATGCAATTGCTGCATTGGCAAGAGAAAGAGTTCCTGATGAAGTTGTAGCCGCAATGGGTGGCGATAGACCAAAATATGGCAAAGATTATATTATTCCTTCAACATTTGATCCTAGATTAATTAGTGTAATTCCAGTTGCTGTTGCAAAAGCTGCTATAAAGTCTGGAGTGGCAAGAAAAAAAATAGAAAATTTTGAAATCTACTCAGAGCAGCTTAAACAAAGGCTTGATCCATCTGTAACTATAATGCAAGGAATTAATTCCCAAATTAAAAAAAATCAAAAAAGAGTTGTTTTTGCTGATGGAGAGGATGAAAATAATTTAAAAGCCGCTATAGCATTTAAGAATAGTGGTTTAGGGATACCTATTATAATAGCAAAAGAAGAGATAGTTAAAAAAAAACTAAAGGAAATAGGTTACGGTGAAAATTTTAATATTGAAATAATAAACTCTAAAAATAAAAACCTTAGAGAAAAATACGTTAAATTTTTATTTAACAAACTTCATAGAAAAGAGGGTTTGCTTGAAAGAGATTGTGATAAAATGGCAAGAAATGATAGGGTTGTTTGGGCTTCGTGCATGGTTGAGTGTGGAGATGCAGACGCAATGGTAACAGGTAACACAAGAAGATATTCATCGTCTTTAAAAAAAGTTACAAAAGTTATAGATGCCAGACCCGGCGAGATAATGTTTGGTTTAAATATGGTGGTGAATAAGGGAAAAACAGTATTTATTGCAGATACTACGGTACATGAATATCCCACCTCAATTCAATTAGCAGAAATCGCAAAGTCATCTGCTAGAGTTGTTAGATTGTTTGGTTTTAATCCTAAGGTTGCTTTTTTATCTCATTCTACATTCGGTCAACCTATGACTAGTCGAACAAAACATATAAGGGATTCTGTTGAAATTTTGAAAAAGATGAATGTAGATTTTAAATTTGACGGTGATATGCAGCCTGATGTTGCTTTAAGTGAAGAATACAAAGAATTATACCCTTTATCTGAAATAGTAGGTAATGCTAATGTTTTGATTATGCCTGGACAACATAGTGCTGCAATATCTTATAAAATAATGAAAACTCTTGGTGGAGCAAAAGTAATCGGACCATTATTGATAGGTTTGGGAAGAGCTATAGAAATTGCACCTCTTAGATCCTCAACATCTGATATTCTTAATTTAGCATCAGTTGCTGCTTATTCTGCAGGAATAATTAATTATTCAAACAAAACAAATTAAAATACTAGATACTAATCTTTTTGAATTCTAAGATCCTCTACTAGCAAAATACTAGCTATAACAGTTTCAACATCTAAAATATTTTTTGCTTCTTTTATTACTTCTTTTTGTTCATCTTTAGTCTTTGCTATTCCGTAGATATAAATCTTTTTTTTATAAGTATCTATATTATAATTAACAGCTCTAATATTTTTATTAAATATTAAAGCACTTCTTAACTGAGATGTTATCAAAATATCTTTTGCGGATTGTTTAAAATTAAAATCTGATTTGATAAACACATCATTCTTTACAGATCTGACACCATTGGTCTCCCAAGCCATTTTTGTTAATTGTAATTTTTCCTCAGGATCTTCAACTTTCCCAGTTAAGAAAATTCTACCATCTAAAACTTTAATTTTAATCGATAAAAGATATTTTTTATCTTTAAGCAATATTCTTGCAGACAAATTCTTTTGCATAATATTATCGTCTATCTGAGTACCTATAGATCTTGGATCTATTGCAACGCTCACACCTGTGCCAAATACTCCTTGGGACGAAGTTCCTACACATCCATAAAATAAAAATATCAAAGATAATATTAAAAATTTATTTTTCATTTTTTAATTCAAGACAATAATTGTAAATAATTTTTTTTGGAATATCTTTATTTTGATTTATATGGCTAACAATATCTCTTATCGTCATTTTTTTTAAAAGTGATCTAATTTTTTTTTTATCAGAATTGTCCAAATTTTCATTATTTTTTTTTACGTCTTTTTCAGATAAAACCAATGTAATTTCGCCCCTTAGTGTACTTTTAAAATTTTCTAACTCGTTAACATCTAGTCTTATATATTCTTCGTAATATTTGGTTATCTCCTTGCATATCAATACTTTTCTGTCTGAAAAGTATTTAATTAAAATTGGTATTTTTTTATAAAATTTTTTCGCTGATATAAAAAAAACAATCGAACAGTCTAAATCTGATATTTTTTTAAAATCTTTATTTACATCTTTGCTCTTATCTGGAAAAAAACCGTAAAACAAATATTTATCAACAAACCCACTAACAGCTACTGCTGCTGTAACCGAGGAAGGTCCAGGTACTGAAAAAATATCAATTTTTTTTTTTAAACATTCGTTAACAATAATTTTACCTGGGTCTGATATACATGGAGTTCCTGCGTCAGAAATTAGCGAAATCACTTTGCCAGTTTCAAGCAATTTAATAATTTTATTTAAATTTTTTTTTTCGTTGAATTTGTGATTGGAAATCAACTTTGCCTTAATATGGTGTCTATCTAGCAGTTTTTTTGATACTCTTGTATCCTCACATAAAATAAAATCCGATACTTTCAAAGTTTCTATTGCATTGATTGTTATGTCTTTTAAATTGCCAATTGGTGTTGCAACAATATATAAACCTTGTTTTAATAGAAATGTTTTTTTGTTGATTAATGGAATCATTTATTAATATCATTATAATAGAGTTTACAAAATGAAAGTAGTTATAAAATTTTTTATAATATTATCTTTAGTAGTATTTAAAAATTCAGTTGGTCATACATCAGACGAAAGTATTAAAATTGGGTTGCTAGCACCGCTTTCTGGTGAATATTCAAGCATTGGTAAATCAATTATCCAATCATCAAAAATGGGAATAAATAAAATTGATGATAGTAAAATTTTGATCTTACCAAGAGATACTAATGCAAGTAATGTACAAACGTTAAAAAAAGTTGAGTCGCTTTATGAAGAGGGAGTGAGAATATTTATTGGTCCTGTTTTTAACAAAAATTTATCTGGACTTAATAAATTTGATGGAGCAGTTTTTTTATCTTTAACAAATAAAATTTTGAATAATCCTGATAATGTTATAAGCGTTGGAATAAATGCAAAATCTCAATTTGATGCAATTAAAAAATATCAAGAGATGGAAAAATTAAACAAAACTTTAATACTTATACCCAAAAAAGATTATAAAAATGAAATTGAAGAAGCAATAACCAAATCTAAAATCAAAGTTAAGAAAGTTTTTTATTACGATACTGATCCAACAAAACTTACAAAACAAATTGAAAAAGTCACAAAATATAAAATTAGAAAACAAAATTTAAAAGACGAAATTAAAAGAATAGAAAATTCAGATGAAACTAATAAAGAAAAAAAATTAGAAATTTTAAACAGAAGAGATACTTTGGGAAAAATTGGATACGATTCCGTTATCATTGCGGATTTTGAAGAAAGTTTAAAAAGTGTAGCAACCTCTCTTCTTTACACAGATGTATCACCTAAAAAAATTAATTTTATTTCTCTTAATCAATGGTTTGATGAAACTCTTTTTAAAGAAACAGCCTCACAACCAATAAGTTTTCCGTCAATAAATAAAAAAAACTATAATAAATTTAAATCAGATTTTAAAAAAAATTTTAATGAATATCCAAATCAATTATCAATACTTACATATGATTTGGTTGGTTTAATTTACTATTTGCTAGTCCAGAATAATTTTGAGGTTGATAATAAGCTATTTAACAAAAAAAATAAGTTTAAAGGAATTTCTGGAATTTTTGAGATTAAAAATAAAAAAATAAATCATCAATTACATTTTTATACGGTTGAAAAAGATAAATTTATAGAAATTTTTTAATTTTTTTAAAAGCTTTTGACCTATGATCGATTTTAAATTTCATGGTGGGATTCATTTGGCCAAAAGTAATTTTTTTTCCATTTGGTATAAAAATTGGGTCATAGCCAAAACCATTTTTACCTTTTTTAATTTTTGATATACTTCCTTCTATTTTTGCTAGAGTTTGAACTGTCTTAATTTGTGGCCCATAAATTGTAAGTGCACAAATAAATCTGGCTTTGATTTTTTTTTCTTTCCAATTAGTATCTACAAGATTTAATTTTCTAAAAACTTTTTTTATTGCTATATTAAAATTTCCTTTTTTTCCTCCCCATCTAGATGAAAAAATTCCTGGTTTTTTTTTTAAGATATCAATTTCAAGACCTGAATCATCTGACAGACATATCATACCTGTTTTTTTTGAAAAATATTTTGCTTTAATTAATGAATTTTCTAAGAAACTTTTACCATTCTCCTTTGGGCTTTTAATTTTAAAATCTTTTACTGAAATAATTTTGATGGTTTTTGGAAGCAATTGCTGGATTTCTCTTACTTTTCCTTTATTATTCGAACCTATTAAGATCTGATTAATTTTTTTTTTTTGCATCTAGAAATTTCGTATTTTCTTACCATATACATAATTATGGATAAGAAAGAAATTGATAAAAACGACCTAAAAAAAAAAGATATTAAAGTTGAAGAAAATAATATCAGTGAAGATAAGAAGAGCGAAACTTCGCTTGAAGACAAAGTAAAGGAATTGAACGACAAATTAGCAAGAGCGTATGCAGAAATAGAAAATCAAAGAAGAAGGTTTGAAAGAGAAAAGGAAGATGCGCTTGAATACGGTGCTTTTGCATTTGCAAAAGAAGCTTTAAATTTAATTGACAATCTTGAAAGATCTAAAATTTCATTAGAGAACGATGAAAAGCTTAAAAATACTGAAGCCCTAAAAAAAATTTTTGAACATCTAAAAATTATAAATGATGACATGGTATCAATATTTAGTAAAAATAATATCCAACTAATTAAGTCATTAAATGAAAAACTAGATCCTAACCTTCATCAAGCAATGATTGAAGTTGAGGACAATAGCAAAGATCCTGGCACCATAGTCCAAGAAATACAAAAAGGATTTACCATTAAAGATAGGTTATTACGTCCTGCCTTAGTGGCTGTATCAAAAAAATCATCAAAAAATGATAATGAGATTAAAAAAGGCGCCGTAAATAAGGAAAAAAACACCGAAAGTAATTAAAAATACTAACTTGTAGAATAAAAAATAACACTTATATGAAGTCTAGGTAAAACAAAATGAGCAAAGTAATAGGAATAGATTTAGGAACAACAAACTCTTGTGTAGCTATAATGGAAGGTACGCAAGCAAAAGTATTAGAAAACACTGAAGGTGCAAGAACTACCCCTTCGGTTGTTGCATTTACTGACAGTGAAGAAAAACTAATTGGTCAACCAGCAAAAAGACAAGCTGTAACAAATCCAGAAAATACGATTTATGCAGTTAAAAGACTTATTGGAAGAAATTTTAATGATCCAAATGTTAAAAAAGATATCCAAACAGCGCCTTTTAAAATTATTAATTCAGAAAAGGGTGATGCTTGGATAGAGTCTAAAAGTAAAAAATATTCACCATCTCAAATATCTGCTTTTATTCTTCAAAAGATGAAGGAAACAGCAGAAAAATATTTAGGCCAAGGGGTTTCAAAAGCTGTAATTACTGTTCCAGCTTATTTTAATGATGCTCAAAGACAGGCAACTAAAGATGCTGGAAAAATTGCAGGGCTAGAAGTACTAAGAATTATAAATGAACCAACAGCTGCATCACTTGCTTATGGATTAGATAAGAAAGCAAATAAAAAAATTGCAGTTTATGACTTAGGGGGTGGAACATTTGATGTATCTATCTTAGAATTAGGTGATGGTGTCTTTGAAGTGAAGTCCACAAACGGAGATACTTTCTTAGGTGGAGAAGATTTTGATAATGCAATTGTTGATTATCTATTAAGCGAATTCAAAAAAGAAAATGGTATAGATTTAAAAACTGATAAGTTAGCACTTCAAAGATTAAAAGAGTCTGCAGAAAAAGCTAAAATAGAGCTTTCGTCAGCAGCACAAACTGAAATAAATCTACCTTTTATAACTGCTGATAAAACTGGCCCTAAACATATAAATTTAAAAATGACTAGAGCAAAATTAGAAGCTTTAGTGGAAGATTTAATTTCCAGAACCATTCCACCGTGTCAAACTGCTTTAAAAGATGCAGGATTAACTGCTAGTGAAATTAGTGAAGTTGTGCTTGTTGGGGGAATGACAAGAATGCCTAAAGTTGTTGAAGAAGTTAAAAACTTTTTTGGAAAAGAGCCAAATAAATCTGTAAACCCTGATGAAGTTGTTGCAATGGGAGCAGCGATTCAAGCTGGTGTGTTACAGGGTGATGTAAAAGATGTTTTATTATTAGATGTCACTCCATTATCACTTGGTATTGAGACTTTAGGTGGAATTTCAACAAAACTTATTGATAAGAATACAACCATTCCAACGAAAAAAAGTCAGGTATTTTCAACTGCTGAAGACAATCAACCAGCTGTTTCCATCAGAGTATTGCAAGGAGAAAGAGAGATGGCAGCCGATAACAAAATTTTAGGAAATTTTGAATTAGTCGGCATTGCTCCAGCTGCACGAGGGATACCACAAATAGAAGTAACTTTTGACATAGACGCAAATGGAATCGTAAATGTGTCAGCTAAAGACAAGGGAACAGGTAAAGAGCAAAAAATTCAAATACAAGCTTCTGGTGGTTTGAGCGATGAAGAGATTAATAAAATGGTTAAAGAAGCAGAAGCTAACAAAGAAGCTGATAAAAAGAAAAGAGAAGCAGTAGATGCGAGAAATCAAGCAGATACTCTTCTTCATTCAACTGAAAAGAATTTAAAGGACCATGGAAGTAAAGTTTCTGAGGGTGATAAAAAAGCTATAGAGACAGCATCAGCTAACTTAAGAAATGCATTAAAAGGTACTGATGTTGAAGATATTAAAAAGAAAACACAAGAACTAGTACAATCTTCAATGAAATTAGGTGAAGCAATTTATAAATCACAACAAAGTGCTAAACCTGGAGATGCACCAAAAGAAAATAAACAAGAAGGAAAAAAAGACGATAATGTTGTTGATGCAGACTTTGAAGAAGTAAAAGACGACAATAAAGAAAAAAGCGCCTAAGCTAGCAACTGTTTGTCTATAATTAGTTATGGCAAAAAGAGATTATTATGACGTCTTAGGCATTAACAAGAGTGCCACTCCAGACCAGATCAAATCAGCATATAGAAAATTAGCTGTAAAATTTCATCCAGATAAAAACAAAGGTGATAAAGGGGCTGAAGAAAAATTTAAGGAAGCTTCAGAAGCCTATCATGTTTTATCTAATTCTGAGAGAAAACAAAATTATGATAATTTTGGACATTCAGCATTCGAAAATGGTGGTGGAGGAAGAGGTGGTTTTGGAAATTTTGATTTCTCGAGTAATTTTTCTGATATTTTTGAGGACTTTTTTGGTGAAGGTTTTGGAGGAAGAAGGTCAAGAAGGAGTAATAATAGAGGTGCTGATTTAAGGTATGATTTGACCATAACTTTAGAGGAAGCCTATAAAGGGAAAAAACAGGATATAAAATTCTCAACATCTGAAAAATGTGAAACATGTAAAGGAAGTGGATCTAAACCTGGTCATAATATAGGATCATGTTCTATGTGTGGTGGCCATGGACAAGTAAGATCAAGTCAGGGTTTTTTTACAGTTCAACAAACATGCCCTCAATGCTCAGGATCTGGAGAACAAATTACCAACCCTTGCTCAAATTGTAGTGGTCAAGGAAAAAAACATGCATCAAAAAGATTATCAGTAACTATTCCTAAAGGAGTAGATGATGGAACAAGAATAAGATTATCTGGAAAAGGTGAGGCTGGTTCGAGAGGGGGCGGAAGTGGTGATTTATATTTATTTATAAATGTAAATTCACATGATTTTTTTAAAAGGTCTGATGAACATTTGTTTTTCGAATGCCCCATATCAATAGCAGATGCCGCCTTAGGTACTTCTATTGAAATACCAACGATCGATGGTGGTAAAGCAAAGATTAAAATTCCATCTGGAACCCAAACTGGAAAACAGTTTAGATTAAAGGGAAAAGGAATGCCATACATGAGGGGTAGCGGAACAGGAGATCTTTATGTACAAGTTAATACAGAGGTTCCGGTTACTTTAAATAAGGAACAAAAAGAGTTGCTCGAAAAATTTAGAGAAATAGAAAATGAAAAATCAAACCCAAGTATTAAAAAATTCTTTCAAAAAGCCAAAAGTTTTTGGAAAAATTAATGTATGAGTTTAGAGCAAATAGTTCCAGCAATTGCTTTAATTGCAGTTTTATTCCTTGTTCTGCCGGGTTTCATGAGCTCTAATTCAAATAAAAAATTGCTTTTTAAGAACTTGAGTATTTGGGGTGTAATTGTTTTAGTACTTGTGGTACTTTTAAATATTATCTTCAAATGAAAAAAATTAATTTAGCGATTACAGGATGTTTGGGTCGAATGGGTCAGCAGCTCATTAAATCAAGTAAATTTGATAAAAACTTTAAACTTGTGACACTTACTGAAAATAGAAAAGTCAAAAAAAAAATTATTGGAATTAAGCCAGGTTTAAACAATATAGAGTCTTTTAAAAAGGCAAATTTAATAATCGATTTTACAGCACCAAAATGTACGTTGGAAGTTCTAAAGATAGCTCATAAACTAAAAAAAAGAGTAGTAATTGGAACTACAGGTTTTACTAAAAAGGAAGAAGAACTAATTAAGAAATATTCAAAAAAAATACCGATTTTAAAAGCTGGTAATATGAGTTTGGGTATAAATCTTTTGATGTACTTAACAGAAATTACATCTAAAGCACTTGGAAATAGATTTTTGAGTAAGGTTTTTGAAATACACCATAAACATAAAAAAGACCATCCATCTGGCACAGCGCTAATGCTAGGCAAAGGTATAGCTGACGGTAAAGGCAAAAATTTATATAAACTTATGGGAAAGAAATATTTAAATAAAAAAACTTTTCCCTATTCAAAAAAAATAAATTTTAACTCACTAAGAAAGGGAGAAGTTGTTGGTGAACATGAGGTAAAATTTTCAAGTGGAAAAGAAATTATTACTCTTAATCATGAAGCTTTTGATAGAGCTTTATACTCAGAGGGAGCTTTAACTGCTGCAAAATGGCTTACAAATAAAAAGCCTGGTCTTTATTCGATGAGAGATGTATTAAATTTTAAATAATTAATGAATGAAGCTGATAAAGTTAAGATAATTTTAAAAACATTAAATAAAATTTATCCCAAAACACCAGTACCTTTAAAACATATAAATAATTTTACTTTATTGATTTCGGTATTACTTTCTGCTCAATGCACAGATATTAACGTAAATAATGTAACTAAAAATATCTACCCAAAATATAATAAGCCAGAGCATTTTGTAAAATTAGGTAGAAAAAAAATTGAAAAATTAATTAAGAGCATTGGAATATTCAGAATTAAAGCTAAGAGCATTTATAATCTTTCAAAAACTCTAGTTGAGAAATATAAAAGTAAAGTACCTAAAACTTTTGAGGAATTAGAAGCCTTGCCAGGTGTTGGGCATAAAACTGCAAGTGTGGTAATGGCACAAGGTTTTGGATATCCGGCATTTCCTGTGGACACACATGTCCATCGTCTAGCTCAAAGGTGGGGTCTTACAAATGGAAAAAATGTTATACAAACCGAAAAAGACCTTAAAAACGTTTTTCCTAAGAAATATTGGAACAAATTGCATCTTCAAATAATTTTTTATGGAAGAGAATATTGTAAAGCAAGGGAGTGTTACGGAATCTCTTGTAAAATTTGTACTACTTGTTATCCTAATAGAAAAAAACCAATCAAAACCAAGAAAGCATAATATGAAAATTTTAGGAATAGGAAACGCAATAGTTGACGTAATTTGTAAAGTTGAGGATGAGTTTATCTCAAAAAATGGCCTTACAAAAAGCACTATGAAATTAATCTTTGATGAAAAAGAATTCAAGAGTTTATTGTCTAATCTTAAAATCGAAAAAACTGTCTCAGGTGGTTCAGTTGCAAATTCTATAGTTGGCTTATCTCAACTTGGAAATAAAGTTGGTTTTATTGGCAAAGTCTGTGATGATGAACTTGGTAATAAGTATGAAGAAGGTCTTAAAAATGAAAGTGTTGAATATTTTTATTCCAAAAAAAAAGAAAGCGTACCAACTGGAACATGTTTGATTTTAATAACACCTGATTCAGAAAGAACTATGTGTACATTCCTTGGTATTGCAGGAAAAATTAACGAAAACGATGTTAGTGCAGATGCAATTAAACAAAGCGAAATTATACTTTTAGAAGGTTATCTTTGGGATGAAGGGGAACCCAAAAAAGCTTTTGAAAAAGCAATAAAAAATGCAAATAGAGTTGCAATGTCTTTATCAGACCAATTTTGCGTTGATAGACATAAGCCACATTTTTTGGATTTGGTTAAAAATAAACTTGATATTACTTTTGCAAACGAGCAAGAAATTAAGTCATTAATTGAGGCAAAAGATTTTAGTGAAGTAGTAACTTTTGCACAACAAATCAAAAAATTGATTGTTATAACTAGGGGCGAAAAAGGTGCTATGGCGATAAGTGGAAATGAAGTTGTCGAATGTGATGTGAAAAAAAATTTAAAAATTGTAGATTTGACAGGTGCTGGTGACTTGTTTGCCTCAGGTTTTCTTCACGGATATATAAACAAAATGTCTATTAAAGAAAGTTTGGAAAAAGGTACTGATATGTCATCTAAAATTATCCAACAAATAGGTGCGAGAATCTAGTATTAATTTTTTTTTCTTTTAAAACTTCCTTTTCCTTTTTTTGGCTTAATAACTCTTGGTTTATATTTTCTTGTCATTAACTCCTTGGCTATTAGATTTTTTTTTCTCATTTAATTAAGTATCCTTCTTTTTCACTTAATATAAAATTATTATCTTTAAACTTATCGCTAATTTTTTTTCTTAACCTATAGATATGAGTTTCAACTGTATGTGTCTCTAAATCCTTTGAATAACCCCATACTTCTTTTTGAAGAACATTTATATTTTGTGGTTCTTTTTTATCTTTTAGAAATAATATTATGTCTATTTCTTTCTCAGTAAGTTTCAAACTATTTTCTTTTTTTATTATAATTCTTGAATTCAAATCCAATTTATAATCTTTGACTGTGAAATTAGACTGAAAATTATATTTTTGTTTAAGTAAACTTGAATTAATTAAGTCAATTAAAGAAAAGAAATTTAATGGAAATTTTTCTAGTAAAATTACATTCTTTTGATTAATTGCAGAGTTTTTCAAAGGGGTTTTGGTAATAATTACATAATCTTTATTTACATCTATATTAATATTTTTTACAAAATCACTCTCATTCTTGTAGTTAATTAAATCGAAATTTAAATGATCTTTAATTTCTAAAAGAGTATTATACAAAATATTAAAATCTATTATATTTACTTTAGATTTAATCATAGATTTAATTTATGCTAATAAGAGTTAAAAATAAAGATACTTTACTTTTAGATGATTTTATATTTCGTTGTGCAGTAGGTAAAAGTGGGACTAAATTTAATAAGAAAGAGGGAGATTTTTATACTCCTAAGGGTACATTTGGTATCAAAAAACTTTATTATCGAGCTGATAGAATTAAAAAACCTTTTACAAAAATAATTACTAAGAAAATTAAAAAAAATATGGGTTGGTGTAATGATTCAGAAAATAATAGATACAATTCATTAATTAAATTAAAAAGTGGTGTTCGTTCTGAAAAAATGTTTCGAAAGGATAATAAATATGATTTAGTTTTAATTCTTGATTATAATCTAAAAAAACCAATTCCTTTTAAAGGAAGTGCAATTTTTATACATATTACCAAAGATTATAAAAAAACAGCAGGTTGTGTAACTTTGAAAGAAAAAGATTTATTAATTTTATTAAAATTGATAAAAAAAAACACAAAAGTTAAAATCTACTAATCCCTTTGACCAAAGATTTTAGATCCTATTCTTACATAAGTTGAAGAATATTTTAAAGAGTCCAAATAATCATTAGACATTCCCATACTTAACTCGGGTAGATTTATTTCATTAGAAAGTTCTTTCATTTTTTTAAAGAAAGGTTTTGTGTCAGCTACAAAAGGGGGTATACACATTAATCCTACTATATTTAAATCAAAGTCGTCTTTAATTTGTTGATAAAATTTTTCTAAATCTTTTATATTTAAACCATTTTTATGAGCCTCTTCTCCAATATTCACTTGAATAAAAATTTTTGGTTTAAATTTTTTTTTTATTTGTTCATTCGCTATTTTTTCAGCCAATTTAATACTATCCAATGAATGAATATAATCAAATAAAGGTAGGCAGAATTTAACTTTGTTAGTTTGTAGTTTTCCTATTAGATGAAGTTTTATTTTAGAGTTAATTTCCTTAACTTTTGTCCATTTATCAACAGCTTCCTGAACTTTGTTTTCACCAAAGCTTATATGTCCATGGTCTATAATAGGTTGAATTTTATCAATAGAAAAAGTCTTGCTAACAGCAATAATTTTTGTTTTAGGATTTATTGCTTGTATTTCTTTTTGAATTAAAATTAAATTATTTAAAGAATTATGCATAAATATTACAATGTTTATTATTTCATAGATAATTTTAATTTTAAAGAATTATCTAAAATTAATTGGAAAATTAATATAGTTTATCGTAACTATAAATCATCTAATAATTTAGAAGATTTAATTAAAATAAAAAAATTTTGCAGAAAATTAAGATTTAAACTTTTTATTTCAAATAATTTAAAGCTCGCACTTAAAATGAACCTAGACGGAGTTTATTTGCCTGCTTTTAACAAAAAATTAAACTATTCTAATTTAAATCTTAAAAAAAATTTTAAAATTATTGGCTCAGCCCACAGCGTAGGAGAAATAAAAATTAAAGAAAATCAAAACTGTAAGGATATTTTTTTGAGTCCTATATTTAAAACAGATAAACATAAATATTATTTAGATGTGATACGTTTTAATCTGCTTTCAAAAGTTACTCAGAAAAATATTATTTGTTTGGGTGGAATAAATTCTGGTACTATAAGAAAAATTAGTTTAACAAAATCAAAAGGTTTTGCTTCAATTTCTTGGATAAAAAAAAACGGCCTAAATAAAATTTAGGCCGTTTTTAAATTTTCTAATCTTCGAAATAATTAGAATGCAAAGTTAATTGCTAACTCTGTTACTTCGTCTGATTTAGCGTCTGAATCCCAACCTGGGTTATCAGTATCAGTTTGGTAACCTTTAATTGACATTGATCCCATAGTGTAAGCAAACTGTATAGATGTTGATTCCATATCTACATCAGCAACTGTTCCATCATCCTGTTCGTCGTAAGTTTCTGTTAACTCACCCCAAGATATTGAAAAGTTCTCATTTACGTTAAACGCAATTGACATTTTTTCAAACTCGAAGTTACCATTAGCAGTTGTTACTTTTTTAGCAGACGAGTTGTTTGCTGCTGCAGAACCAGCGATACCTCTGTCAGTACCACCAACTTGGTAACCAAAAGATACTGGACCGACTGTGTAGTTAGCGAACCATGTTGAGTCGCTAGCATCTTGATCCATGTATGCTCTTGATAAACCACCGTCAAGTTTTACTTCGTTAGCGTATGCACCTGCAGATAATCCTGCGTAGCTTACGTTAATTCTTGCACCTTGACCGTTTGCATAAGATTTACTCGCACCAGCTGATACACCACCTTCACCAACGACTGCGTCGTCAGCTTCTGGAGCATATTCAATACCAAAACTAACACTAGCTCCCATCATATCGTATGATGCAGAGTTATATTGGATTTGGCCATTGTCCATTAATGTACCAATTGAGTCTATAGCAGTTGTAGTTTTCATACCATCGTGGTTTTCCTCGTAAGCTCTTGGTGTTACATCGTCAAATCCTTGACCTTGTCCACCATAACCATTACCAACGATAACATTACCCATAGATCCCATAGTTAATTTAACATATGAAGATGATAAAGAACTATCTTCAGTTAGGATCATTGAAGTATTAACTGACCAACCGTTATCTAGTTCGCCTGAACCAGAAATTGTGATGTCATGGTTGTAACCGATACCATCATTAGTAGCAGCACCACCTACATCTTCAGCAGACCATGTGTATCCAGCGTCACCAGATACTGAAAAGTCAGCTGCGATTGCTGAACTTGCAACTAAAGATGTTCCTAAAGCTGTAAGTCCAATTTTTTTAAATGTATTCATAACAAATACTCCTTTGTTGTTTTATTCATATGAATAGCCGATTTATATAATCTGGCTCTTTTTTTTCCTATTTTTTCTAGTTAAATTAACAATTTTATGTAAAAGTGTTGTATTTATATCACGTTATTTTCCCTTTATTTCTGTGGTTTTGTCTCCTATTGGCTCAATTTGATCTTTTTCCTAAAATTTAAACTTTTAAATGTGTTTTTTCTACTTTTTAGAGTTAAATAAACAAATAAACCAATGAAAATCAATAAACTAATAATATTTATATTTTTCTCACTTCTTGTTTGCCTATCAGGTTGCAAAAACCCATTTAGATATACAGATGCAAGAGAAATTCCTGTAGACGCAAAAGAGAGAGTTAAAAAAAATATGGAAGAAGGGAGAGGTTTTAGACTAAGCACCGATAGATCTAAAGGTGGAGTTTTTGATTTTGCATCGTCTAATGAATTATGGAGAGCATCAATTGAGGTTTTAGATTTCGTTAGTTTTACAAATGCAAGTTATTCTGGTGGAATTATAATAACAGATTGGTTTTCAGGAAATTCTAAAAATAAATCAAGCTTAAGAGAACTAAAAATAACTGTAAGATTTTTAAGCAATGAAATAAGGGCTGATGGTATAGAAGTAATTATACACGAAAAACTTTGTGACAAAGTAGAGACTGAAAAATGTAAAATAAATAAAATTAAATCTGAAATAGGAAATGAAATAAAACTAGCAATATTAAAAAAAGCAGCTTTTCTTAAAAAACAAACTACAAAAAAGAAGAAGAAATAAAATAATTATATAATATTCTTTTCTTAAATAAATAAAATGGAAAGATATAATTTTAAAAAGACCGAAAGAAAATGGCAAGATTTTTGGGAAAAAAATAAATCCTTTAAATCTTTAACTAATAAAAAATTAAAAAAATTTTATTGCCTTGAAATGTTTCCTTACCCCTCGGGTAAGATTCATATGGGACACGTACGTAATTATACAATTGGAGATGTCTTATCGAGATATAAATCTATGCAAGGATTTAATGTTTTACATCCTATGGGATGGGACTCATTCGGAATGCCAGCTGAAAATGCTGCAAAAGAAAATAACTTACATCCAAAAGAGTGGACGGAGAAAAATATATCCATAATGAAAAACCAATTAAAAAAACTTGGTTTATCAATTGATTGGGATAGAGAAATTTCTACATGCTCAGAAGAATACTATAAACATCAACAACTTTTTTTTATAGAGTTGTATAAAAAAGGTCTAGTTTATAGGAAAGAAAACTATGTTAATTGGGATCCTGTAGATGAAACTGTTTTAGCAAATGAGCAAGTTATAGATGGAAAAGGTTGGAGATCAGGAGCTATCGTTGAAAGAAAAAAATTAAATCAGTGGTTTTTTAATATTTCTAAATTTTCTCAGGAGTTATTGGATGGTTTAAATAATTTAGAAAATTGGCCAAATAAAGTTAAGGTGATGCAAAAAAACTGGATTGGAAAATCTTTTGGTTGTGAAATAGACTTTAAAATTAAAGGTAACTTGCCTGTAAATGAAATTAAATGTTTTACAACCAGACCAGATACATTATTTGGTTTTTCATTTCTTGCTGTTTCTGTAGACCATCCGATTTCAAAGTATTTCGTTAATGATCCAGAGTTCGAAAAATTCAAGAATGAATGCCAAAAAACTGGTACTACTGAAGAATCAATCGCTCTTGGAGAAAAAATTGGCTTTAAAACAAATTTGTTAGCAACGAATCCTTTAAATCCAATAGAAAAGGTTCCTGTTTACTTTGCTAATTTTGTATTGATGGACTATGGTTTTGGCGCGGTATTTGGTTGTCCTGCACACGATCAGAGAGATTTAGATTTTGCTTTAAAATATAATTTATCTGTAAAAACTGTTGTAAAACCATTTGAAGAATCTAAAAATTTTAAAATAAAGGATCAAGCTTACATCGGCCCTGGAGAAATAATTAATTCTGATTTTTTAAACGGTTTAAAAGTACCCGAAGAATCTATTATCAAAACAATTGAAATATTAGAGAAAAAAAAAATAGGGAAAAAAAAAATTAATTTTAGGTTAAAAGATTGGGGAGTTTCTAGACAAAGATATTGGGGCTGCCCAATTCCAATAGCATATGATAATGAAGGTAAAGCACACACAATTCCAGAAAAAGATCTTCCTGTAAAATTGCCAGAAAATATCAATCTACAGAGCAAAGGAAACCCTTTGGACAAAGAAGAGAAATGGAAATCTATAAAAGTTAATGGAGAAAATTTAAAAAGAGAGACAGATACTTTGGATACTTTCGTTGATTCTTCATGGTATTTTTTAAGATTTTGTTCTCCTAAAGAAAAAAGTTACGGCTTTAATTATGAAGATATTAAATATTGGATGCCTGTAGATCAATACATTGGGGGTGTGGAACACGCTATATTACACTTATTATACTCTAGATTTTTTATGAAAGCTATAAAATTTAAGAATGAAAAATTTTCTATAGATGAGCCTTTTGAAAGTTTATTTACGCAAGGAATGGTTTGCCACGAAACTTACAAAGATCAAAGTAATAATTGGGTAAATCCAAGCGAGGTAGATACAAGAGATGGAAAAAAATTTTTTATGAAAGGTAATCCTAAAAAAACAGTGATTATTGGTCCATCTGAATCAATGTCTAAATCTAAAAAAAATACAATAGACCCAGAAAAAATGATTGAAAACTATGGTGCAGACGCAGTCAGACTTTTCATCTTATCGGACAGCCCGCCTGAAAAGGATGTACAATGGTCAGAGCAAGGGATGGTTGCTTCCTACAAGTTTATCCAAAAATTTTGGTTGTTACACAACAAAATTAAGGAAAAAATTTTTATTTCGAATAGTAAAAAAAATTTAAATAATGACCAAGAATTTGAAAAATATACAAATCAATTAATTGATAAAATTAATAAAAATTTAGATAGATTTAATTATAATGTAATTATAGCAAATATTCATGAAACTTATAAATATCTTATTAAGGCTGTTGAAAAGGATTTAAGCAAAGAAATATTATTAGGAAATTATAAAAAAATTTTGACAATTATGTCTCCAATTTTCCCACATCTCATTTTTGAATGTCTACAAAGTTTAGAACTAGAAGTTTTCCAAAAATGGCCTAAGGTCGAAAAAAAATTTCTTGAAGATGATTTTATAGAATTGGTTGTTCAAATTAATGGAAAAAAAAGAGCTATTATAAAAACAAAGAGGGATATTGATGAAAAAATGTTGATGAATCAGCTTAAAAAAGAAAGTAAAATTAATAAAAATTTCGAAAATAAAAGAATAAATAAAGTTTTTTTTGTTAAAAATAGATTGATAAATATTTTATTAGGATGATTAAAAGAACAATACATATATTATTCCTTATCTTTTTTTTAAACCAATGTGGTTTTGATCCAATATATTCTAGTAAAAATATAAACTTCAATATTAATAAAATTGAGACTTCAGGAAACTTGAAAACTAGCAAAACTTTAAAAAAAAATATAGAATATTTCGGAAACAAGAATTCAAAAAATAAGAGTCTTAATTTAAATATTTTTTCTAATGTATCAAAAAATATTACATCGAAAGACAAAAAAGGTAATCCAAATACATTTAGTTTAATCATAAGCGTTAAACTTGGAGTACAAATTGATAATGGGGAGTTGGTCCAAAAAGATTTTTCTCAGTCTTCTTCGTATAGCAATAACAGTAATAAGTTTGATCTAAAAAAATATGAAAGTTCTCTAACCAAAAATCTGACTGAGAAAATTTCGAAAGATATAATTCTATACTTACAAGACTTTGACATATAATGATTATTAAAACTTTCCAACTAGAACAATTAAAAAAAATAAATTCCAATTTTTTTTTATTATATGGAGAAAATGAAGGGTTTAAAAATAAAGTAATAAGCCAAATATCATCACTTAAACCAAAAGAAAATATAAACAAATATGATGAGAGTTACATTATAAACAACTTTGATAATTTTATAAGTGAAATTGCAAATAAATCTTTTTTTGAAAAAGAAAAAATAATAATTATTAGCAGAGCTACAGATAAAATTAAAAAATGTTTAGATACTATTCTAGATAAAAAAATTGATGATATTTATTTGATAATAAACGCTGGTTTACTTGATAAAAAATCAAAATTGAGGTCGCTATTTGAAAAGGAAAAAAACTTAGTTTGTATACCTTTTTACGCTGATGATAACCAAACATTATCTAGATTAGCGAATACTTTTTTTAAGAATAAACAATTACTTATTTCACAAGAAACTATTAATTTGCTCGTTGAAAGATGTAGAGGAGATAGAGAAAATTTAAATAATGAACTTTCTAAAATCGAGATGTTTGCAATTAACAAAAAAAAGATTTCTAGTGAAGAAATATTTAAACTGACAAATTTAGCTCAAAATTATTCTTATTCTGAACTTGTAGACTCAACCCTTTCAAAAAACCTTAGAAAAACCATAAATATATTAAATGAAAATAATTATACCCATGAAGATTGCATAGCAATTTTAAGAATTATGCTCTCAAAATTAAAGAGATTAATTAAATTGAAAGAAAGTCACAGCAATATTTCGGACGTAAATACAGTAATATCAAGTTACAGGCCTCCAATATTTTGGAAGGAAAAAGAAGCTGTTAAAATCCAGATGAACAATTGGAGTTTAAAAAAATTAGAAGAACTGGTAATTCGATCAAATGATATTGAACTACTTATTAAAAAACAAACGTCAAATTCTTTAAACTTTTTGTATGATTTTTTATTAGCAGAGGCAAAAACTAATAATTTGCTTTAATAATATCAATTAATCTATTCAACTGCTCTAAGTTTTTATAGTCAAATATTAAAGTTCCGGAATTATTTTTTTTGTTTTTTATTAATACTCTTATGCCAGTTTTGTCTGAAAGGTTTTCTTCTAGATCTCTAAGATTAGACGAATTAGAAATTATAGGACTTTTTTTTGGATTTTTAAAAATTCTTACTAAATTTTCAGCTTGTCTAACAGATAATTTTTTTTCTACTATCTTCTTTGCAAAAACATAAGCATTATCTAATCCTACTAGGACTTTGGCGTGTCCCTGTGAAAGCTTTTCGGTCTCAATTAAATTTAATACATCCTTGGGCAAAGTTAACAAACGAATACAATTAGCAATGTGTGCTCGACTTTTACCTATAAATTTACCTACTTTTTCTTGATCGTATCCAAATTCATCCATCAATCTTTGATATCCCTGTGCCTCTTCAATTGGGTTAAGATCGTGTCTTTGAACATTTTCAACTATTGCGAACTCCAAAGATTTTAAGTCGTCTGCTTCAATAATTACAGCGGGTATATCATGCAAGCCTGCATTTTGTGAAGCTAGCCACCTTCTCTCTCCTGCAATAATTTCAAATTTTCCGCTTTGGCTTTCTGACTTTCTTACTATTATTGGCTGCACAACACCTCTTTCTTTGATCGAATTTGAAAGTTCCTCTAAGTTCTCTTTTTTGAAGTTTTTCCTAGGTTGATATTTATTTCTAATAATATCACTTAACAAAAGTTTATTATTTCGGCTTGTTGTTTTCACATCGCCGATTAATGATGACAATCCTCTACCAAGTCCTTTTTTGTTTTTAAAAGGGTTCATTATGCTGCGCTCTCTAAAATTTTTTCTCTATCCAAAAATTCCTCTGTAAAACTATAATAAGACTTACTGCCAGGACAATTTTTATCATAGATTAGAACCGGTATCCCGTGAGATGGTGCTTCTGACAGCCTTACGTTTCTAGGTATTACTGTTTTATAAACTTTTTCTTTAAAGTAGTCTCTCGCCTCTTTTTCAACCTGTGAGGAAAGCTTGTTTCGTTTATCGTACATAGTTAAAAGTATGCCTTCTATATCTAATTTTGTATTTAAATTATTTTTTATTCTTTCAATAGTTTTTATAAGTTGTGTAAGTCCCTCAAGGGCAAAAAATTCTGTCTGCAGAGGTACAATAAGTGAATTTGACGATACTAAAGCCATAACCGTCAAAAGACTTAGTGACGGGGGGCAGTCAATCAGTATATGAGTATATAAGCCTCTAGAATCGTTTAAATATGAGGTTAATTCGTCCTTTAAAATTAGTGCTCTATGCGCATCTGAGGCAGTCTCAACCTCTAATCCTGATAGATCAACGTTTGAGGTCACTATATCGAGATTCTCAAATTTTGTTTTTTGGATAGCATCAAAAATTTTGCATGAACCATTTAGAACACTATAAATTGTTTTTACCGAACTTTCGTTGTTAGATAGACCAAGTCCTGTTGTTGCATTACCCTGTGGATCTAAATCAATTACTAAAATTTTTTTTTGTCTTGCTGATAATCCTGATGCAAGATTAATAACTGTTGTTGTTTTTCCAACACCACCTTTTTGATTTATGACTGATATAATTTTTGTTTTCATTTTTTTTTTAAATTAAAAATTTTTACTACAGACGACTCATCATTTGTTAAACTTTTTCTTTCCTCACATTCAAAATTCCATTTTCTCAAAGACTTAGATAAAAGTTGTTTACCGTTCTTTCCTAAAAATAAAATTATATTATTATATTTACTAAAGTTTGAATTTATTAAGTCTAGTATAATCGGGATTGGTTTAAATGCCCTTGCTACAATTATATCTGACTTAAGGTTGCTAACTTCAAAAATATCTTTTTGTATAACTTCTATATTTAGGTCAAGTTTACGAGTTACATCTTTCAAAAATTTGCTTTTGTTATAACTTTTTTCGTATAAGTGAAATTTCATTTTTGATTTTTTATTTTTCATTATGATTGCCAATACTACTCCTGGAAATCCTGAACCTGATCCTAAATCTGTACATAATTTTTGATTTTTATCAATAAAATCAATAATTTGCGCACTATCAACAATATGTCTTTCTCTAAGGTTTAGAGCAGAATTCTTGCTCACTAAATTTATCTCTTCATTTTTTCTAAGAAGAAGTGACCTGAACTCCTCTAACTCTGGGAATGTTTCACGTGGAACATTTAGTGTTTCTAATTTTGAATATTCTAATAAATTCGAATCCATTAAGCTATATGCTTAATAGACTTTCTTTTGACGTGAGACAACAAAATATATACAGCAGCTGGGGTGATTCCATCGATTCTCAACGCTTGACCCATCGTTTTGGGTTTTATTTGCTTAAATTTAGACTTAACCTCATGAGAGAGACCACTCAAACTATCATAATTAACATTTTCAGGTATTTTAAGGTTTTCATCCCTTTTAAATGCCAATATATCAGCGTTTTGCTTGCTTAAATACCCTTTATAATGAGCCTTAATTTCTAATATTTCATCAATTTCTTTAGAAACAAATGGAATTTCGGGCCATATTTCTCGAATTTTATGCATATTTACTCCTTTTTGGCTTAAAACCTCAAAAGAACTACGTAAAACCCCATCTTTAGCTATATTTACACCAAATTTTCTAATTTTTGAGGGTGATATGGAAAGATCTAAGAGCCTTTTATTTAGACCTTCTAAATTCTTTAGTTTCTCCAAAAATTTAACTTTTCTCTCATTTTGAATAAGACCAATTTTAATACCTTTTTGGGTTAATCTGAGATCTGCATTATCAGATCTAAGAGTTAGCCTATACTCGGCTCTAGACGTAAACATTCTGTATGGCTCAGCAACACCTTTGGTAACTAGATCATCAATCATCACGCCTATATATGCATCGGATCGATCTAAAATAAATGGCTCGGAACCCATAAACGATAGCGCTGCGTTAACTCCTGCTATAAGACCTTGCGCTGCAGCTTCCTCATAACCTGTGGTTCCATTGATTTGACCAGCAAGATATAAATTTTGAATTTTTTTTGTTTCTAAAGTCAAAAATAACTCACGTGGGTCCACGTAATCATACTCTATTGCATAACCCGGACGTAATATTTTAACATTCTCTAAACCATTGATATTACTACATATTTCTTGCTGTATATGAGATGGAAGTGAAGTTGAGATCCCATTTGGATAAATTGTTATATCATTTAACCCCTCTGGCTCCAAAAATATTTGATGCCTCTCTTTTTCTCTAAATTTGACAATTTTATCCTCTATTGAAGGACAGTACCTAGGACCAACTCCTTTAATTGAACCTGAATACATTGCGCTAAGTTTTATATTTTTTGAAACTATTTTATGGACCTTGTCATTAGTGTAGGTCATCCTACATGATACTTGTGTATTAATATTTCTCTTTGTTAAAAAAGAAAAAAAATAAGGATCGCTATCAGGATGCTGTTCCTCTAAGCTATCAAAATTTATAGTTCTACCATCAAGTCTAGGAGGGGTTCCAGTTTTTAATCTTCCTATTGAAAAATTATATTTTTTCAATTGTTCGCTTAATCCAGTAGATGGTTTTTCATCATAACGACCAGCCGGAATCTTATTATCACCTATATGAATCAAACCATTCAAAAAAGTTCCTGTCGTCAATATCACCTTCGATGATTTAACTTCTTTGCCAGATTGTGTAATAAAACCATATATAGCATTATTCTTAAAAATAAACCTGATTACAGAGTCGGAAAAAACACTTAAATTACAATAGTTTAGTAGTTTTTCTTGCATATATTTCTTATATAGTGATCTATCTGATTGAGTTCTAGGACCTCTTACTGCAGGCCCTCGACTCCTATTAAGAAGACGAAATTGTATACCGGATTTATCAGCTACATCTCCCATTACACCATCTAATGCGTCTATCTCTCTAACTAAGTGCCCTTTGCCAAGACCTCCTATTGCTGGGTTGCAAGACATCTCACCGATTGTATCTATGTTACGTGTAAACAAAGCGGTATTTACTCCTAGTCTGGCGGAAGCAGCTGCAGCTTCGCAACCTGCGTGCCCGCCACCTATAACTACAACATCAAATGATAAATTTTTTTTCATAAGATAAATTTATATCTGAATTATAAATTTACAAGAAATGGCTTGTTTGATCCAAAAAAGTAGCCAATACCAACGTAATTGAACAAAATCACGCTAAATATCCAGTAAAATCGTCATTATTTCCCAATACAAAAATCGTTGAAAATGCTGTCTAATATCTCCTCAACATCGACTTTTCCCGTTATTTTTCCTAGATTTCTACATGATAACCTTAAATCTTCAGCTGCTTTATCAAAATCGCTACTTTCGTTTTTATTGCTGAAATTTTCTAAATTACTTAGACAGTCAGTTAAATTTTTTCTATGACGTGCCCTAGTTATTAAAATATTTTCATCACTCTTCAGTTTGCTTTTTAATTTATTTTTAATTTTATTTATCAACTGATCTATATTTTTTTCTCTCTTGATCGACATAATGACTGGTTTATACTTTTTGAGACTTGATGGTATTTTTAAAGTTGATTGGTCAACTTTGTTAATCGCTAATAACGACTTTTTATCCATAAAATTCTTTAAAAAACGTTGATTTTGTTGACTTTTTAACTCCAATATAACTATCTTTAAATCTGCCTCTTCAGCCTTTTTTAAGGTAAGCCTTATTCCTTTTTTCTCTATTTCATTTTTGGCTTCTCTTATCCCGGCTGTATCAGATAATATAACAGGATAACCATCGATATTTAAATGTGTTTCAATAACGTCTCTAGTTGTTCCTGCTATTTCTGAAACTATAGCAACATCTCTATTAGATATATAATTCAACAAAGATGATTTCCCTACGTTTGGGGGACCTATTATAGCAATCTTAAATCCCTCTCTAATAATTTCTCCAATTTTTTTATCTCTTAATGTTTTTTTAATTTCTTTTTTAACATTATTCGAAATATTTTTTATCTTTTTTAAAATGTCAGTAGGTAAATCTTCATCTGGAAAGTCAATTTTAGCTTCCATATATGAAAGTATTTTCAAAAGATCTCCTCTCCATTTTTCAAATTGTTTTAAATTATTTCCTGCAATCACCTTAAGTGCTTGTTTCATCTGTATATCTGTTTCGGAAGATATCAAATCACCTATGCTTTCAGCTTTAAGTAAATTAATTTTGCCATTTTGGAATGCAAGTTTTGTAAACTCACCTGGATCTGCAATTCTGCAACCTCTTATTTTTGAAATAGAGTTTAAAAGGGATTTAATGACTGCTCTGCTTCCATGAACTTGGATTTCTGCCATGTCTTCTCCTGTATAACTGTTAGGGCCTGGATACCAAATTATTATACCTTCATCTATCATGCTAGTTTTGTTGATATTGTTCACTTTTTTGAGTGTCGCTACTCTAGGCTTCGGAAAAGGTCCATTTGAGAGCTTATTAATTACATTTTTCGTTTCAGGACCTGATATCCTTATTACGGCTATACCTGAAGTCCCCATTCCGGACGATAAAGCATAAATTGTCATTATCTTATTATATATTGAAAAAGTTTAATAGATATCGTTAAATAGATACTACTTTTCCTCTGGCTTCCATGAAAAACCAAAAAGATTTATAAAATTTTTTTTATTGTTCTCATCTTCAAAATACTCAACTGCCTTTTGACTTATTTTTAAGCTTATTTTCACATTTTTTGGCAATTCCGTATTACTATCAAGATAGTGGGTGTCATATAAAGTTCTAAAAGCCACTGTATGTTTTTCTGAAAATAAGATGGGACAATTATAACGAATAAGATTATTAAAGAAGATTCTATCACACCATTGAGATGTTTGTTTTGGTATTAAGTGCCATATATTAATATATTTATAAAATATTCTAGGTATTAAATAGCAAGAGGTGTCTGCATGTTTTTTTTCCAAACAATCAGTATCCTCTAAAAAATTCAATTTTTTATCTTCCATTGTATAAAAAGATCTAAAACTACAACCTATTTTATTTTCATTTTTTATTAATTGATATAATGAATTAACATGTCCTTCCATAAACCAGTTATCAGAGTCTAAATACATAATAAAATCATAATCTTGCGATATTGCCATATTTGTACCTACACTTCTTGGTGTATTACCATTGTCATTATGATTTTGATTTAACTCAACTTTTTTACATTTAATTTTTTCTAGATTTTTATTTAAATCAAAACCATCAACCACAATTATATGATCACAACAAACTTCATTGTTAGATTGAGATACTACAGAATGATTTGCTTTTTCTATTAAACGAAATTCCTCATTATTATAAGCTGTTATTACTGCAATTTTTTTCATAAAGTTAATTTTTAAAAACTATTATATAGATTTATTTACTACTTCTAGTAACTTTTTTGAAAAAGTTTCTGCAAAAAGTTTACCATCAAATAGAACAGATGATGAAGCCTTTTCTCTGAGTGATTTACGTAAATTGTTCAACTTATTTAAATTATCTTTATTAGAAAAACTAATCGCTTTAAATACATAATCTTCATTATCTGTAGCAATAAATTCCTCAAGACCCAGATTTTTATTAATGCTATAGCCACATCTAGATGAATAATTGGTACCTATTTTTGTCAAAACTGGAACACCCATCCAAATTGATTCGAAAGAGGTTGTTACTCCATTATATGGGAAAGTATCTAAAGCAATATCAATCTCATTATAATTTTGTAAATGTTTATTTTTATCTTTTTCAGTTTTTAGAAAAAAAATTTTTTCTTTCTTTAAATTTAGCTTTTTTGTTAAATAATGCTCATAATCCTTATCCACATTATCTAAAGTTTTTAAGACAAGCCTTGAATTAGTAACATTGTTCAATATTTCACGCCAAACTTTTACCGTTTCGTTAGATATTTTATGAAAATTATTAAATGATCCAAAGGTAAAATAATTTTTTTTTAATGCAGGCAGATCATTGATTTTAATATAACTTAATTTGGAATGCGCATTCCATATATTTGGCAGTCTAATTAACTTTTCACTGTAAAAGGACTCTTTTTCTTTTGGAATTATATAAGGGTCAGCCATTAAATAATCCATTTCTTTAATCTTTGTTGAATTCAAATACCCTAACCAACTAATCTGAATTGGTGCAGGTTTTTTTTTAAATACTTCAATTTTGTTTCCAGAGTTATAACCATCAAGATCAAATAGACAGGTAATTTTTTTATCATGGATAAAATTGCCTAGCTCTTCAGAATTTAAATCTGCAACATCATACCATTCTGAAAAAGAATTCTTTAACTCTTTTATAATTTTATTTTCATTATTATTTGATTTAAATAAATTAAAGGCAACTGTAGAAAAGCCTTTAATATTTTTTATCACATCTATAACAAAATATCCTACAGGGTGTTCTCTTAAATCATTAGATAAAAATCCAACTTTAAGCTTATCATAAGATCTTGGTTTAATATTTAAAGATTTTACATTTTGGGCAGCAATTTTATTAAATAAAATACAGTATTCATCATACTCCTGCTCTGAAAATTTTTCCTCATAGTTCAATAAAAAAATTAAAGCTGTTAAATCTCTTAGACTATAATTTTTCGATTTTATGAGTTCTTTATGAAATTTAATTGAATCTTGGACATATCCGGCAGAAAATGTCAAATCTGCCAAATTAAGTAATACTTTAGGGTTATTTGGGTTTTTCTCATTATATTTTTTCAATAAAAAAATTATTTTATTGTAGCTTTTGTCATTATGACTAATTCCTGCGTAATTTAGTAAGCTATGGAGATAATAAGGATCTTGCTTTAAAGCTTCTTCGAAATAAGACTTGGCTTTTGGTAAGTTCTTATTTGCAGACTCTATGATCCCTTGAAGATTTAGAATAAATGGATTTTTTTTTTGAATTTCGCTTAATTTTTCTATTTCAAATGTGATCTGATTAAATTGTTTGGATTTATAAAGTTTTTCAATTTTTTTGATAAAAGAATTATCCAATTTTAAATATTAATATTTATGAAGGTTTATTCATTGAGTTAAAAAACTCTGAATTATTTTTGGTATTTTTTAATTTTGAGTTAATAAATTCTATTGCATCCATTGATCCCATTGGAGCTATAATTCTTCTTAAAACATTCATTTTCTGAAGATCATTTTTATCAAATAATAATTCTTCTCTACGTGTTCCTGATTTAGTAATATCTATAGCTGGATAAATCCTCTTTTCTGATATTTTTCTATCTAATATTGTTTCACTATTACCCGTTCCTTTAAATTCCTCGAAAATCACTTCGTCCATTCTACTACCAGTGTCAATTAAAGCTGTTGCTATAATTGTTAAAGATCCACCTTCTTCAATATTCCTAGCTGCGCCAAAAAATCTTTTTGGTCTTTGTAATGCATTTGCGTCAACACCGCCGGTTAAAACTTTTCCCGAACTTGGAACCACGGCATTATATGCTCTTCCAAGCCTTGTTATTGAGTCTAATAATATTACAACATCTTTCTTGTGTTCTGTTAATCTTTTTGCTTTCTCTATTACCATTTCTGCAACAGCAACGTGTCGTTGTGCCGGTTCATCAAAAGTTGAACTTATTACCTCACCTTTGACAGTCCTTTGCATGTCTGTTACCTCTTCGGGTCTCTCGTCTATTAACAAAACCATTAAATAGCACTCTGGATGATTGGCTGTTATAGAATTTGCTATACTTTGTAAAATCATAGTTTTGCCGGCCTTAGGTGGTGAAATTATTAAAGATCTTTGACCTTTTCCAATTGGACTTACCAAATCAATTAGGCGAGCGGTTAAATCAGGTTTTTTTTCAACTTTTGTTGTCTCTACTTCCATGACCAACTGTTTATTTGGATAGAGAGGGGTTAGATTATCAAAGGCTATCTTGTGTCTAGCTTTTTCGGAATCTTCAAAATTTATTTTACTTACTTGCAGTAAGGCAAAATAACGTTCGCCATCTTTTGGAGCTCTAACAGGTCCCTCTACTGTATCTCCTGTTCTTAGTCCAAACCTTCTTATCTGGCTCGGGCTTATATATATATCATCAGGTCCTGGAAGGTAGTTAGACTCCATTGCTCTTAAGAAACCGAAACCATCCTGCAATAATTGTAAAACTCCTTGGCCAGTAATTTCTTCACCTTTTTCAGCTAACTTTTTTAAAATAGCAAAAAGAATTTCCTGTTTTCTTAGCGTGCTAGCATTTTCTATGCCCAACTCTTCAGCTTGCGTTATAAGGTTCTCTGATGATTTTTTTTTAAGTTCTTGGATATTCATAATGTGGGAATTTTGTTTAAGATAACTCTAATATATATATTTTTTTATTTTTTTCAAGTCTAGATAGGCTTAAATATTACAACAAAAATAATCAAAATAAGTAAAATTGTTGGTACTTCGTTAAAAAACCTAAAAAATTTGGAGGATTTTGTGTTTGTATCCATTTTAAACTTTTGAAGAAAATAGCCCAAATAAAAATGATAGATCGTTAATAATATTACTAGTATCAACTTGGATTGGAGCCAATGAGTGGCTAGTTCCTTAAATCCAATACTTCCTATCAGCAAAAGACCAAAAATCCATGAAATTATCATGGCAGGTGTCATTATATAAAAATAAAGTTTTCTTTCCATAGTTTTAAAAACATTTGATATATTTTTATCAGATTGATTTTCTGTGTGATAAACAAAAATTCTTGGCAAATATAATAATCCAGCCATCCAGGATATTACTGCTATTAAGTGAAGCGCTTTATAAGTAAGATAAATATTCATTAATTTTTTAAGTAATTAGATACTAGTCTATTAAGTAAATTTATATGATCATCGTTGTCATTTAAACAGGGTATTAAATCAAAATTCTCTCCACCAGATTTTATAAAACTTTCTTTTCCTTGAATAAGTATTTCCTCAAGAGTTTCTACACAATCTGAGGAAAATCCTGGACAAATGACAAGTATTTTTTTTTTACCCTCTTTCGGCAGTTCTTCAAATGTTTTATCGGTATAAGGTTTAAGCCATTCCTGTGGACCAAATCTAGATTGAAAAGTTGTTTTTATAGGAATTTTATTAAATTTTTCTGTTATTAAACGTGATGTTTTCTGACAATAACATTGGTATGGATCTCCTTTCTCAAAATATTTTTGAGGTATCCCGTGATATGAAGCAATTATAATATCTGGTTTCCAATCAATCTCAGATAATTTTTTATTAATACTATTTACCAGCGCATCTATATACATAGGATCTGATTCATAGTGTGATACAATTTGTAAACTTGGTTGCCACCTCATTTTCATTAATGATCTATATACTTCATCACACACTGTGGCTGTTGTGGGGGCTGCATATTGCGGGTAGAGAGGCAACACAATTAAATTTTCACATCCCTCTTCCTGTAGCTTTTTTATTTTCAAATTTATGCTTGGATTTCCATATCGCATCGCGTAATCAACTATAATTTTATCATTTTCAATTTTATTTCTTAGTTTTTTGGTTTGCATTTCTGTAAAATACTTTAAAGGTGATATGTTGAGATCTTTCATCCATATTTCTTTGTATGCTTTTGCTGTTTTGGATGGTCTAAAAGTTAAAATAAATAAATTGAGTATTATTTTCCAGAAGAAAGGATTTACCTCTATAACCCTTTTGTCTGACAAAAATTCTTTTAAATATTTTCTAATATCAAACCAACTTGTCGAGTCCGGTGTTCCAAGATTAATTAAAAGAACCCCAGTCTTTCCATATTTAACTTCTGGATGATCTGTCATTTAAAGTCCTTAACTAATTTTACTAAATAATCTATTGTCTTGGGATCTGTTTCGGGAAGAACTCCATGACCCAAATTAAATATATAAGGGTGATCTTTAAAAATCTTTAAATAATTTATTGCATTCTTTTTTAGTTGTGCAATATCACCAAGTAAAATTTTAGGATCGAGTCCTCCCTGAATAGGAATTTTTATTTTATTACTTATTTCTTTAGGATCGACATCATAATCTATATTTACTACATCTGGTTTAACTACTTCGCAAAATCTTTTATAATCTTTGATATTGCGCGGAAAACATATTACTGGCACGTTTAAACTTTTTGTAAACTCTACTAATTCTATAGTTGGATTAAAAATATACTTACTATAAAGTTTTTCATTTAGTAAGCCTGCCCAACTATCAAAAATCTGTATTAATGAAGCTCCATTATCTATTTGGTTTTTTATGTGAATTTTTAAAAATTTAATGACAGTTTTTAAAATCATTTCCAGTTCAGCTTCTTTGAATTTATCAAATATAGTTTTATTTATATCAATTTCTAATTTTGGAGATTTTTTGTTCAACATATAAACAAGTATAGTCCATGGGGCACCCACAAATCCTATAACATCTTTATTTTTTGTAATTTCGTTCTTTGAAACAATGTCTATTGCCTTATAGACAGGTAGGAGTTTGTTGTTAAATTCGTCTTCTTTTATCTCTAAAATCTTTTTAAGTTCTAGGTCACCTAGTGATGGCCCATAATTCTTTTTAAACTCAACCTTTTGATTAAGACCATGTGGGACCATTAGAATATCAGAGAATATTATTGCTGCATCTAAGTTAAATCTATTTAATGGTTGTAGCGTAATTTCCGGAGTAATTTTTTCATTTAAACAGAGATTAATAAAATTTGGATTTGATTTTCTTATTTCTCTAAATTCGGGCAAATATCTTCCAGCCTGTCTCATAAACCATATAGGTGATATAGATGTTGTTTTGTTTTTTATTACTCGATGTATTGGTGTCATACATTAATTAATATATATAGTTTAGTATTAGATTATACCTTTGTTAATAACGTTAATTATTTTTTATTAACTTATAATAACATTTTTATCCACAAACTTTTTGTCAAATAATTGTTCTTAAATTTAATTTTTTTTAATAATAACGACTTATTAAGCACTGTGTAAAAAATTATTAACATGTTTAATAATGTTAATTAAACTGGTTTTTTTCACTTAAAAAACAATAATATTCAATTTTATGCTAAATAAGTTTAATATTAACAACTTATATACAAATTATACATGAATAATAAATATCAAATTTACCTAATATCAGACTCTACTGGAGAAACTCTAGATAGAATTTTCCTAGCCTTAAAAGCTCAATTTAAAAATTTTTCTTATGAAACTAACCACTTTTCTTTTACTAGAACAGAAAATCAAATTTCTAGAATTTTGGAAATTTGTAAAAAAAATTCAAAATCTATAATTTTATATACAATCGTTGATGTTGATCTTGCGAGATATTTGTCAAGAAAATCTAATAAACTTAAAATACCCTGTTTTAGTGTTTTAGGCGATTTAATAATAAATTTTTCAAAGCTATTAAATCAAGATGCGTCACACATACCAAGCGGCCAACATATGCTTGATGAGGAATATTATAAAAGAATAGAAGCTATCCAATTTACAATGAACCATGATGATGGAAATTCAATAGCTGACATTCAAAAATCAGATATAATTCTTTTGGGGGTAAGCAGAACCAGTAAAACACCAACATCAATTTATTTAGCAAACAAAGGATATAAAGTAGCAAATATTCCACTTGTTAATAAAAATTCTATACCTGAAAAAATAAAATCAATTAGCAAATCTTGTATTATAGGATTAACGGCAGAACCAGAAAGGCTGTCTGAAATAAGAAAAAACAGAATTACTTCCTTAAAGGAAACTGCAGGAAAAAACTACACAAATTTACAAAAAATTTACGAAGAAGTTAACAATTCAAAAAAAACTTTTCAAAAGTATAAATGGCCAGTTATTGATGTTAGTAGAAAATCAGTTGAGGAAACTGCAGCATCGGTAATAAAAATTTATGAAATAAATAAAAAGAATGTTTAAAATAATTTTAGCTTCAAAAAGCAAAGTGAGAAAAGAAATTTTAGATAATCATAATATAAAATGTGTTGTAGAACCATCAAATGTAGATGAAGAATCTATAAAAAAGTCACTTTCTTATGAAAATGCAACACCAGAAACTATATCTAGAAATTTAGCAGAAATAAAAGCGAATAAAGTAAGTCAAAGAGAAAATGAAAAATTAGTTTTAGGTGCGGACAGTGTTATTGATCTTGAAGGTAAGATTATTTCAAAGCCATCATCTAGAGACGAAGCTTTTCGAATATTAAAAAAGCTGAATGGAAAAAAACATTATTTAATAAGCTCAGTTTGTATATCAAAAAATGGATCCATGATTTGGAACCATAGCGATAGAGCAGAATTAAGTATGAAAAAGCTAAGTGATGATGATCTAAAAGACTATCTATCAAAAATTACAGATGATGATTTATATGCATATAATGTTTATCAAATTGAAAAAGAGGGCAAAAATTTATTTTACGAGATAAAAGGGGACCGAAATACTATAATGGGGTTACCAATTAAAAAAATTAAAGAATATTTAATGCAGGTTAAATAAAGATGCAAAAATTTTTAGTAATAGGCAACCCAATAGATCACTCACTCTCACCAGAACTTCATAATTATTGGATTAAGATTAATAAAATTGAAGCATCATATGAAAAAAAACTTCTTAACGAAAATGATTTAGAAAATATAGTTCTAAAAATCAGGTCAGGAGAAATTGAAGGTGTGAATGTTACTGTGCCTTTTAAAAAAAAAATAATACCATATCTAGACGAACTTACACAGGAGGCAAAAGAAACAAACTCAGTTAATACTGTTTACCTTGATAGTGATAAGGTTATTGGACACAATACTGATATTGCTGGCTTTGAACTTGGAATAAGGTATTTCAAATACGACGTAAAAAACAAAAATGTTTTAATATTAGGAGCAGGTGGTGTTGTTCCGTCAATTATTGTAGCTCTCAAAAAAATGTATGCCAAAAAGATTTTATTACATAATAGGACTCAAGAAAAAGTCAGAGACTTAAAAAAAATATACTCCGATATTGATATTTTTGATTGGGAAAGAAAAATAGAGATTGATATGATAATAAATGCTACAAGTGTTGGACTAAATAAAAATGACAAAATTAATTTAGAACTTGAAAAATTCGGAAAAGATAAATTTTTTTATGATATTATTTATAACCCACCTGAAACAAACTTTTTAAAAGATGCTAAAAGATTAGGGCATAAAACTGAAAATGGAAAAATGATGTTTATTTATCAAGCACACCAATCATTTTCAGTTTGGCATAAAAAATTTCCAAAAATAGATGATGAAACAATAAAACTAATTGAAAAATGATACAAATAGCGGTTGTTGGAAAAATAGGTTCAGGTAAAACCTTTGTGGCCACTTTACTCAGAATGCCAGTTTTTAATGCCGATAAGCAGGTGGCAAATATATATAAAAGCAATAAAGAATGTTTTTTAAAATTGAAAAAAAAAATTCCAAAATTTGTTCAATCATTTCCAATTAATAAAAAAGAAATTTCAGAAGCGATTTTAGAAAATAAAAAAAATTTAAACATAATTGCAAAAATAATACATCCGTTGGTAAGAAAAAAACTAAAAATTTTCCTAAAAAAAAATAAAAATAAAAAAGCTATAGTTCTCGATATACCCTTGTATTTTGAAAATAAATTAAATAAGAAAAATGATATTATTATTTATGTCAATGCTAAAAACGATGAAATAAAAAAAAGATTAAAAAAAAGACCTAAATTTAATCAAAAAATACTCAATCGCTTTAATAAAATACAACTTAAAAGTAGTTTTAAAAAAAAGAAAGCAAGATATATAATTAATAATAATTTTAATTCTAAAATTATTAAAAATAAAATTAATATAATTAAAAGAGAAATTTTAAAAAATGAGTATTAAAGAAATAGTTCTAGACACAGAAACAACCGGCCTAGATGTAAAAGATGGTCATAGAATTGTAGAAATAGGGTGTATTGAGATTGAGAATTATGTACCAACAAAAAGACAATTTCATTGTTATTTAAATCCAGAAAGAAAAGTATCTGAACAAGCTTTTAAAGTTCATGGTTATTCTGATGATTTTTTACTTTCTCAGAAAAAGTTTAAAGATATTGTGGATGATTTCTTATTATTTATTAAAGGCAAAAAATTAGTAATTCACAATTCAAGCTTTGATATTTCACATTTAAATAATGAATTGGCTTTAATTGGGGAAAAAAAAATAAATGAAAACCAAGTTATAGATACTCTTAAAATTGCAAGAGATAAATTTCCCGGGTCTCAAATAAGCCTGGACGCACTTTGCAAAAAATATAAAATAGATAACTCAAGAAGAGATAAGCACAACGCAATTTTAGACTGTGAACTCTTAACAAAAGTTTATATAAATTTAATAGATCAAAAAGAACCTGCATTAAATTTCCAACTAGATGATAAAAATGATGCAAATATAGAAGATGATAAATTATCTTATTGTAAAAAAATTATCAAACCAAATGTAGATGAGATAAAGTTGCACAAGAATTTTTTAAAATCCAGTTTGCGAAAAAATTTCTTTAATTAAATTTTTCATTAAAAAGTTGATTAAAATCGACTTTTTTGTTGAATTTGACATTTGGATATCCGGAGTCAGTAAGTAAATTTAATAAAATCTTTTCAATTTTTGGGTAAATTTCAGTTTGAACATCGCAGAGTATTATTTTTTGAAGATCTTTTTTATCTGTAATATTATCTTCAATTTTTACAATGGAAGCATATATTACTTCAAAAAAGGACTTGTTGTCTGCTTTTTCTTTATTTTCAAATTTTAAACTTGTGTCTACTTCTACCAATTTATTCTTTAGGGCAATAGAATTAATATTAATATCTAACTCATAATTTGAAATATTATCTTTAGTAAATAAGTAACTCTTAACATCGGGTGTTTCACTAGACATGTCTTTTATAAAACCTGATAATATTTTAAATTTTTGGCTCATTTGGAATCATCTATATCCTCAGACTCTCCTTCTATAAAGTCTTGTTTAACATTTTTTTTACTTGAATACTTATTTGAAAATTTTTTAAATAACAACTTTCGAGTGGGTGGAAAAATAATTAACAAGCCAAGAAAATCTGTTGCGAAACCTGGCAAAATAAGCAAAAGTGCCGCAAAAGCCAAAGCAGCCCCTGAAATAATTTCATATACAGGAAGTTCGTTTTTAACTAACTGGCTCATTCCAGATTTTAGAGTGTTGAAACCTTCAAATCTAGCATATAACACCCCAACAAAAGCTGTAATAAAAATTAGTGATATTGTATTAAAAGCTCCAATCTGCCCACCAATTTCAATAAATAGATAAATTTCCAATATTGGTATTAAAATAATAAGTAGTAAAAATGCGTTCATTTGCCTTTAGTCTAATTTGCTAGTTGAAATTAAGCAACATAGTAAATAATATTTAAGTATGAATAATAGCTTTGAATATATTGACATAATTTTACTAGCAATGATTGCAGGGTTTATTTTCCTTAGACTGAGAGGAATTTTAGGAAGAAAATCTGGTTTTGAGGAAAAGGTACCGACTAACTTCGAAACAAACTTTCCAAAAGAAAAAACAGCAAATCCAAATAAAGAAATGGTTTTTGATGATACAGAGAAGAAGAATTTTATAACAGGTGCTAAAATTGCATATGAAAATATTATAACAAGTTTTTCTACCGGTAATCTGAGAAATGTTAAACAGTTGTTAGATAAAAAAATTTATGATCAATTTGAAGAAGCAATAAAAGATCGAAGCAACAATGGCCAAACTTCTGAGACAACATTTATAGGAATTAGCTCAGCCGAGATAAAAAGTCATGAAAATAATAAAGGTTTTTTGGAGGTAACAGTTAACTTCGTAAGTGAAATAATTTCATGCGTAAAAGACAAAAATAACAACATCTTGTCTGGAGATCCAAAAAAAATTAAAAAAGTTTTTGATACTTGGAAATTTTCAAAAAATATAAAATCTACAAACCCTAATTGGTTATTAATAGACACAGAGAGTTAATTGAGCAATTTAACCGATAAAGATAAAAAAGATTGGAAAAATTTCGTAAATAGTGAAAACAATATTAAAGATAAAGATTATTATGAGATAAAAAATAAAAAAAATGATTTTTTTAAATCAATTGATTTACACGGATATAGTTTAGACGAAGCAAACAAAAAAATAAAAGTGTTTATCGAAAATTGTTACGAGGATGGTGTTAAAGAAATAAATATTATTACAGGAAAAGGAACAAGATCAAAAAATAAAGAAGACCCGTTTAAATCGTCGAGTTTTGCTATTTTAAAGTATTCTGTTCCAGATTATATAAAAAATAATTTAGACTTGATGAAAAAAATTAGTAAAATAGACTTTGAATCAATAAATAATCCATCTATTGGAAGTTTTAGTATTTCCTTAATAAATAAAAAGTAAATAATAAATAATAAATAATATGCTTGATAAAGTAAAAAGTAAAATTTTTAAATCTAGATTAAAAGCTAGGATAAGAAAAAATAAAAAAGAAATTAATAAAAAAATTTCAAATTTTTTTGAGTGGGTTAAAGGTGCGGAACTAGTTAAATTAGATGTCTGTGACATTACTGAGGATCCGGTTAGACCAGAATTAGATATTGAATTTAGAACTAGCTACGGTAGAGAAATATATGGTGTAAAGTATAAAGGTGAGATACATGCTGTAATGTGTTTTGCTTTTACAAATAAAATTCCTAAATCAGTAAAAGATCTCGATTTATTAAGTAAAGATGCATTTTTACAAAGTGCTTTAAGAGATCAAAAAGTTGGTAAAATTGCAATTGCCTATACTGTATGGTCAAAAAAAAAAGGCGGAGGAAAACTAATTGTAAAAGAAGTTTTTAAAATGATAAAAAAATCAAATCATTTGAACCGGCTTGTTACTCTTTCTCCACTAACAGAAATGGCTAGAAAATTTCATCTTCGAAATGGAGCTATTGAACTTCAAGTAAATGAAACTACTCAAAATTTTGAGTATAAAAAATTATAATATAAATTTTGAAAGATCAGTATCTTTTACTAATTCTCCAATATTTTCTTTAATATATTTAGAATCTACAACAATTTTTTCACCAGAACGATCAGTTGCTGTAAAACTTATTTCATCCAAAACTTTTTCTATAATCGTATGTAGTCTTCTTGCGCCAATATTTTCCACAGTGGAATTAACTTCTGTTGCAATGTTCGCGATTGTATCTATACCATCATCAGAAAACACCAAGTCAACGTTCTCGGTTTTTAATAAAGCTTTGTATTGCTTTATTAAGCTATTGTCAGGTTCTCTAAGAATTTTTTTAAAATCATCACTTGTTAGTGCTTCTAATTCTACTCTAATTGGAAGACGGCCTTGTAGTTCAGGCAACAAATCAGAAGGTTTAGCAAGTTGAAAAGCTCCAGACGCAATAAATAAAATATGATCGGTTTTAATTGGACCATATTTAGTACTCACAGTGGTACCTTCGATCAAGGGCAACAAATCTCTCTGTACACCCTCCCTGGAAACATCTCCACCCACACGATCTGTCCGTGCTGAAATTTTATCAATTTCATCTAAAAATACTATTCCATTATTTTCAGTAGAATTTTTTGCAGATTTTATAATTTTATCTTGTTCAATAAGTTTATCAGACTCTTCATTAATTAAAATTTCATGAGACTCTTTTACAGTCATCTTTTTTTTCTTTTGTTGTTTTCCCATGCCCTTTCCTAACATTTCACCAATATTGATCATCCCAACATTCGCACCTGGCATGCCTGGTATTTCAAATGAAGGCATTGAATTATTTTCGTTGATTGCTATTTCAATTTCATTATCGTCTAGATCACCATTTCTTAATCTTTTTCTAAAACTTTCTCTTGTTGCAACACTTGCTTTGTTTCCAACTATTGTGTCTAAAACCTTTTCCTCAGCTTGTTTTTGTGCTTGAGCATAAACTTCTTTTCTTTTCTTAACCTTTTCCATTGCGATTGCAATTTCTAAAAGGTCCCTAACGATTTGTTCGACATCTCGGCCCACATAACCAACTTCTGTAAATCTTGTTGCTTCAACTTTAACGAAAGGTGCTTCAGCAAGTTTTGATAATCTTCTAGAAATTTCTGTTTTTCCTACTCCTGTTGGTCCTATCATTAAAATATTTTTTGGTAATACTTCATCTTTCATTTCACCTTTTAATGCCTGTCTTCTCCATCTATTTCTTAATGCTATTGCAACAGCTCTTTTAGCTTTGTTTTGACCAACAACAAACCTATCTAGTTCAGACACAATTTCTCTAGGCGAAAGAGAGCTTATAAAAGTTCCGTTGTCTTTTTTTCCTTCTTTAGGAACCAATGGTGTTACGTTTGATTTTTCCATTATATTTTTTCAATAGTTATATTGTCGTTTGTGAACACACATATTTCAGAAGCAATTTTTATTGCTTTCTTTGCTATTTCCTCTGCGGATAGGTCTGTACCCATTAACACTTTTGCTGATGCCAAAGCATAATTTCCACCAGAACCTATTCCAATTACATCGCCTTCAGGTTCTAAAACATCTCCAGTTCCAGAAATTATAAAGCTCTTCTCTTTATCTCCAATCGCCATTAAAGCTTCAAGTCTTCGAAGATACTTATCAGTCCTCCAATCTTTTGCTAATTCAACAGCAGCCCTTGTGAGATTTCCAGCATGCTTTTCTAATTTTGATTCTAGCCTTTCAAATAATGTCAAAGCATCTGCTGTAGACCCAGCAAAACCGGCAATCACATTTCTTTTCTCGATTTTTCTAACTTTATTTGCGGTACTTTTTATAACGGTGTTGCCCATACTAACCTGTCCATCGCTAGCAACTACAACATTATTATCTTTCCTTACCAATACTATTGTTGTCATGATTGTTAGATGGATATTAATTTCAATACTTCAAGACCTTGATTACTTTTATTGATATAAGTAAATAATGAATATATACCTATTAAAATAATGAAGCGAAAAGCAGATATTACTAGAAAAACAAAAGAAACCTCAATTAAAGTAGAGCTAAATATTGATGGCAAAGGTCAATACAAAATCGACACAGGAATTGGTTTTCTTGATCATATGTTAGAGCAATTATCTAAACACTCCTCAATAGATCTAAAAGTTAAAGCTAAAGGCGATACTCATATTGATTTGCATCACACAACTGAAGATACCGGAATTGCTATTGGAGAATGCTTAAAAAAAGCATCAAAAAATTTTGTTGGTATTAAACGATATGCCCACGCATTATTGCCCATGGACGAGACATTAACAAGGGTTGCTATAGACATGTCAAATAGACCATATCTTATTTGGAACGTTAAATTGAAAGTTGAGAAATTAGGTGAAATGGATACGGAATTATTTAAAGAGTGGTTCCAAGCGTTTGCACAGTCAGCTGGAATAACTATGCACATTGAAAATATTTATGGTGACAATAGTCACCATATTATCGAATCTTGTTATAAAGGACTTGCTAGATCACTTAGAGCAGCACTTGAATTAGATCCTAAAAATAAAAATACAGTGCCCTCTACAAAAGGTTCTTTATAAAAAAAAGAATTAATGAAAGTCACAATCGTTGATTATAGCTCAGGCAATATAAGTTCTGTAATAAACTCTTTTAACGAAGTCGCAAAAAATAATGCAAAAATAGAAGTAACTTCAGACTTAAATAAAATAAAAACTTCCGACAAAATCGTTTTACCAGGACAAGGATCATTTAAAAGTTGTATAGATGCTTTAAATAAAATCAGTGGTTTAAACGATGCCTTAAATGAATTTGTAATAAAAAATAAAAAGCCACTTCTAGGGATATGTGTAGGATTACAAATGTTTGCAGATGTTGGTTATGAAGAAACTGAAACAAAAGGACTAGGATGGATTTCAGGCAAAGTATCAAAAATAGATAATCAGAAAGGTAAATACAAACTTCCCCACATAGGATGGAATCAAATAAATATCTTAAAAGATAGTAAAATATTTAAAGAAGTAGAAAACAATTCACATATGTACTTCGTTCATAGTTATGAATTTATACCCTCTGATAATAAAGTTATTTCAGCAACTACTGATTATTCAACAAAAATTGTTTGTTCAGTAGAGAAAGAAAATATATTTGGAACACAATTTCATCCAGAAAAAAGTGATAAAACTGGATTAAAAATAATTGATAATTTTATAAACTTATAAGTATGAAAATATTTCCTGCTATTGATATAAAAGAAGGCAAGTGCGTAAGACTTGTTAAAGGAGACTTTGACAAAAAAACAGAGTATAAAATGCATCCAGTCGATCAAGCTGGCAAGTTTAAAGAACATGGTTTAAAAAATTTACACGTTGTGGATCTAGACGGGGCTTTGACTGGCGAAACAGTAAATCTAGATATTATTAAAGATATAGTTAAAAAATTTGATCTTAAAGTTGAGATAGGTGGTGGAATTAGAAATCTTAATAGTATTCAAAAATATATCGATGTGGGTGCTGAGAAAGTGATTTTAGGAAGTGCTGCTATAAAAGATAAAAAATTTTTAGAGGAAGCATGTCAAAAGTTTTCAAATAAAATAGCATTAGGCCTAGATGCTAAAGATGGATATTTGTCAGTGTCTGGATGGAAGGAAAATTCTAATCAATTAACTTTAGATTATTTGAATGAAGTAAATGATTATGGTGTTAGTAGATTGATTTATACTGATATTAATAAAGATGGCATGAAACAAAGTCCAAATTTTGAAGAAACATCAAAAGTTGCCGCTAAATCAAATTGTCCCGTAATTTTATCTGGCGGGGTTTCATCAATAGATGATATTAAAAAAGCTAGAAGTTTAAAAAATATTGAAGGTATAATAGTTGGTAAAGCAATTTATGATGGCGATATTGAATTGAAGGAGTTAGCAAAAGAAGATGCTTAAAAATAGAATAATCCCTTGCTTAGATGTTAAGAATGGTCGTGTCGTTAAAGGTATTAACTTTGTTGATCTTAAAGATGCAGGAGATCCTGTGGAGCAAGCAAAAATTTATAGCGATGGTGGAGCCGATGAAATTTGTTTTTTAGATATTACAGCTTCAAACGAAAATAGAGATACTATTTATGATGTTGTAGAAAAAACATCTAAGAAATGTTTTGTGCCTTTAACAGTTGGGGGAGGTGTTAGAAGTGTTGAAGACATAAGTAAATTGCTCAACTGCGGTGCAGATAAAGTTTCGATCAACACAGCGGCAGTAAATGATCAACAAGTTGTTATTGAGAGTTCTAAAAAATTTGGATCACAATGTATTGTAGTTGCAATCGACGCTAAGAAAAATGAAGATAGATGGGAAATTTTTACCCATGGTGGAAGAAACAATACAGGTATTAATGCAATAGAATTTGCAAAAAAAATGGAAGACTGTGGTTCCGGAGAATTATTAGTAACATCTATGGATAGAGACGGAACTCAGGTTGGCTATGATATTGATTTGATGTCTAAGATTTCATCAAAAGTAAATATTCCAGTAATTGCATCAGGCGGGGTAGGTAATTTAGATCACTTAGTCGATGGAATAATACTTGGCAAAGCCAGTGCAGTTTTAGCTGCATCTATATTCCACTATGGCAAATATTCTGTTAAAGAAGCGAAAGAATATTTGAACTCAAAAGGAATTCCAGTTAGGATTTAGGATGCTAAATACATTAGAAAGTTTGTTTAAACTTGCACGAGATAGAAAAAATAATCCTGTTGATGGATCTTATACTAATAAACTTTTAGGAAACAAATCTTTAAGTAAAGAAAAAGTTGTAGAAGAAATAAATGAATTAATCGAAGCTGTAGAAAAAAATTCTAACAAAATTCATGAGGCCGCAGATGTATTTTATCATTTAATAATATATCTAGAAGCGAACGATGTTAAAATCGAAGAAGTAATGGAAGAATTAAATAAAAGAAAAAAATGAGTTACGACGATAATAATATATTTGCAAAGATACTTAGAGGAGAAATACCCTGTAAAAAAATTCATGAAGATGAATTTGTTTTGTCTTTCCACGATATTAATCCTCAGAAAAAGATCCATGTTCTTGTTATCCCAAAGGGAAAATATATAGACCTTGATGATTTTAGCCAGAAAGCTTCCCAGGAAGAGATGGTAGGATTGTTAAAAGGAATAAATACTGTAGCAAAAAAATTAGGAATTTCTGTGGATACTGGAAAAGGATACAGAGCCTTAGCGAACGTAAGCACTGACGGAGGACAAGAGGTTCCACATTTACATTTTCATCTATTTGGAGGTGAAAAAGTCGGGAAAATGGTAGAATGATTGAAAAAATAGAAAGATACTATTTAGAAATAAAATTTCTTAAAAATCTGAAATGTAAAGAAATTTTGTCAGAAAAATATTTATTAAAACTTGTAGATCCGATAGATTTTCAGCTAAATAAATTTTTGTATAAACAAATTGGAAATAAATACCAATGGACAGATAGGCTGGCATGGCAAGACAAAGATTGGATTAAATATTTATCAAATAAAAAAATCAAAACATATGTTTTAAAAAAAGATGAAGATTTAGTTGGGTATTTTGAATTAATTTTATATCAAGAACAATGTGAAATTGCTTATTTTGGGATCTTAGAGGAGTATTTTGGAAAAGGATTAGGAGGACATTTATTAACCGAAGCAATTAAAATAGGTTTTAAGCAAGATGTAAAAAGAATATGGGTTCATACTTGTTCGTTAGACCATCCAAATGCAATTGAAAATTATAAATCTAGAGGTATGGAGATTTTTAAAACAGAAGTTTTACAAAGAAAAATAGTTTAGTTTTGACTTGGTAACTTAAATTGATTTTTTTTTATCACTTTATTTTTTTCAATATTAAAAATATAAGTTATTACTAGATTTTGGTATACATCTTCATTCTGCCATCCAGTTAAATCCAGTGTTTGACTATCAAAAAAAATATTTATTTGAGTATTATTTTCTAAAAATTTAAAAAGATAATATTTTCCATCAATTAAACTCTCTTTATTTTTTCTTATTTTTTTTAGCAAAAAACTTTTATTTAAGATTAAATTTAATGCAGTTTTTTCAATAGGATAAATATAATATTGATTACTTGATCTATTTTTTATTACTAAATGTTTTCCATTAGAAACTAATATTTTTTTACTTGAATTATTGTACTCGCAGTAAATTTTTTTTGGATACTCAATAATACACTTTCCAGTATCTGTTTTGTCATTTATGTTTTGTTTAAAATCAAAAGAAATATTTTGGGTATTTTCTAAGTTTTTGATTAATTTTTCTTTGATTGAAGCATTTGAATTAAAAGTAAAAAAAAAACAAAATAAAAATACTAAAATAAAAATTTTTTTCATTTTTTAATAACTTCTCTTTTACCAACATGATTAGCTTTGCTTACTATTCCTTCAGCTTCCATCATATCTATAATTCTAGCTGCCCTATTATAACCTATTTGTAATTTTCTTTGTAGAAATGAGGTTGATGCTTTTCCCTCTGATTTAATTATATCTAATGCAGCATCGTATAGGCTGTCTTTTTTATCATCGCCTAATAAATTACCATCAAATTCTTTTTCATCTGCAAATGATAAAATCTCATCAATATAATCAGGTTCAGCCTGAGATCTTAAAAAATTATTTATTTTTTCTATTTCTTTTTCAGATACGTACGGCGCATGTATTCTTATAATTCTATTTGCTGCTGACATATAAAGCATATCACCTTTGCCCAAAAGTTGTTCTGCGCCTTGTTCACCGAGAATGGTTCTGCTATCAATTTTTGATGTTACCTGAAAAGAAATTCTAGTTGGAAAATTTGCTTTTATAGTTCCGGTAATAACATCTACGCTCGGTCGCTGTGTTGCCATAATAATATGAATACCAGCTGCTCTTGCCATTTGAGATAATTTTTGGATATAATTTTCTATTTCTTTACCTGCTACTAACATTAAATCTGACATCTCATCTACAATTACAACTATGTAGGGCATTGGAAGAGAGTGTTTAGAATTATAACCGTCTATATTTTTAACACCTTCTTTTGTCATTAATCTATATCTACTTTCCATTTCTTTAACTACCCATCCAAGTACCGAAGCTGCTTTTTTTGCTTCAGTTATTACTGGACATAATAAGTGAGGAATTCCTTCGTAAGTAGACAACTCTAACATTTTTGGATCTATTAAAATAAATTTACATTTATCTGGAGTATGATTGTAGAGTAATGATAAAATTATTGTATTTACACATACAGACTTTCCAGAGCCTGTTGTGCCAGCAATTAATAAATGCGGCATAGAGGCTAGGTCGCCTATAATTGGTAGGCCAGAAATACTTTTACCTAAAGCTATTGGAAGTTTGCATTGTTTCTTTGAAAATTCAGAACTTGAGATAATCTCACTTAAGTAAACGTTTTCTCTTGAACTATTTGGCAATTCAATTCCAATAGTATTTCTGCCTGGAATAGTTGAGATCCTCGCAGACTCAGAACTTGTATTTCTTGCAATATCTTCAGATAAGTTAATAACCTTAGATACCTTTACACCTGCAGCCGGTTCAAACTCATTTAATGTAACAACTGGGCCATGACTAACTTTTTTTATTTGACCTTCAACACCAAAGTCCAGCAGAATTTTTTCTAAGAATTTTTCATCATAATTTTCATCATTATTTGATTTTATTCTTTCTTTTCTTGTAGGCTGTATTAAAAATTCAACCGAAGGTAATGTAAACTTTATTTTTTTTGATGAAATTTCTTTTTGCTTCGTATCAAATAAAAAATTTTCTTGTACAGGTTTTGAGGAAATGTATTCATCATTCTTGTCATGTTCTGCATAAGTTGATGAAGATTTAAATCTTAATAAATTTTTTTTTGTTGAAATTAAATTTTTAATGAAAGTGAAAAATGATTTTATTGAAAATTTCGTACTTAGCAAAAAAAGTGAAATAATTGTTAATATTAAAATTGGATATGAAATATTTTCATTTAAAGAAATTAAGGATCCCAAAAAAGTATCACTTAAAAATTTTCCTACAAAACCACCATTTCCATTATTAAGTAACCAAAAGGATTTACTGTGAAAAGAACTAAAAAATAGAGATCCAATTATTGAATATAATACAATGAAGAAAAAACTTTCTAAAATAATAATTAATTTTTTTTTTAATATTAAGTTTATACCATTAAAAAACAGAGTTATCGAGATCAAAAAAGATATTAACCCAATTGTTTGAAAAAGAAAATCTGAAATTAAACTTCCTTTAAAACCTAAAAAATTTTTAATTTCTTTGCCGTTCGAAAAAATAAAATTTGAATCCTCATTTGAGTAGGTGGCTAAGGCTATAAGAAGCAATATTCCTGATAAGATTACTATAATTCCAAAAAGTTCAACAATTCTATTAACAAGAAAATTCGCTATATTTTTTGTTAATGTTTTTATTTCCATAATTATTTAAAATATATAATTATTAACTTTGTATCATTTAATAATTATTGTTAAAATTAAATTTTATTTATGAATTTATGTATTATAGGAAACAATCTTTCAAGCTTGACGTTATCAAATGCTCTATTGAATAAAAATATCAAGGTTACAATTTTTTATAGTGAGAAAAAAAAATTATTTTATCCAA
>CACIRD010000002.1 GCA_902588965.1 uncultured Pelagibacteraceae bacterium | reverse complement strand
TTTTTTCAATACCCAAAGATATATTTTTTTCTACTGTATAGTGTGGAAATAAACTATTTTCTTGAAAAGCTAAAGATATATTTCTTTTTTCTGGTTCAACATTTATATTATTTGAAGACAAAGTTTGTCCTTTTAACTCTATAAGGCCATTTTTTATTTTTTCTAGTCCAGCAATTGCTCTCAGAATTGTAGTTTTTCCAATACCAGATGGACCCAAAATACATATAACATCTCCCTCTTTCTCAATTGAAAAAGATACATTGCGAACCTTTGTCTTGCCACTGACTACAAAATCTACATTTTTAACTTCAAAAAAATTTTTATTCATTATTTTCTCTTAAAATATATTTTGATGCAATTATAATAAAAAATGACGCAATTAAAATTAAAAATAACGAAGGAACGGCTGCAGCTTCAAGTAAATCTTCCGAAGCAGAAATATAAGCAGTAGTTGCAAAAGTTTCGAAATTGAAAGGTCTTAAAATCAAAGTTATAGGCAATTCTCTAATAATTTCTAATGAAATTAAGATTATAATAAATAATAAGGAGTTTCTCAAAAGAGGTACGTGTATGTTTGTAAATGTTTTCCTTTTTGAATAGCCAAGTAAATATGCGCTTTCATCAACTGTAATATTAATTTTTTCATATGCTGATTTTATTCCATTAAAAGCTAAAGAGTAAAATCTTATAAAATAAACTAAAACTAAACTTAGGACTGAACCTATGAATATTTTTTTTATAGATAAAAAGCCCAATGATTTTATTATATTATTATCCAGCCATGCAATAAAAGTTATGAAAGCTATAGCAAGTATAACTCCTGGTATTGCATATCCCGAAATTGATAAGGTTGATAAAATATTTAAAGTTTTGTTATTAGAAACTCTATTCCCATAATTTGATAATAAAGAAAATGTTATTAATACGATGCTAGATAAAGTTACCAAATAAAGAGTGTTTAATAAAAGACTAATTATTTGTAAGTCAAATAAATTTTCGGGAAATTTGATGGTCCAATATAGCATTTGAATTAATGGAAATAAAAAACTTATGAAAAATACAGAAAAACAGAACATAAATGCTAAAAAGGATTTAGTTCCTGAAAGTTTAATTTTTTCTTTTTGCTTAAAACCACCTTTAATATTGAAATGATACTTTGCTTTTTTTCTAGATAAATTTTCTATTATGAATAAAGAAAATATGAATAATAATAACAAAGAAGCTATTCGATTTGCGAATGCTAAATCGTCAAAACTTATCCAAGAATTGTAAATACCTGTTGTTAAGGTATTGATTGAAAAAAAATCTACTGCACCAAATTCAGCCAATGTCTCCATAGCTACAAGCGATAAACCAGCAACAATTGCTGGGCGCGCTGCTGGTAGAATTATACTATAAAATGATTTAAATCCAGTAAAACCAAGGTTTTTACCTAAATCAATTAAATTTTGTGATTGATATAAAAATGATGCCCTAGAAAGTATGTACACGTAAGCATACAAAGAAAAAGTAATCGATAGAATAGCGCCAAGCATACCATCAAACTTTGGTATACTTTTATTATAGTTACCATCTCCAAATAAATTTTTTAGAATAGTAAAAGCAGTTCCATAATTTTCAAAAAATGCCGTTAAAGAATAAGCATAAATGTACGGTGGAACTGCAAATGATAATATAAGTGCCCATTTAAAGAAATTGCTACAAGGAAATTTAAAAAATGAGACTAAATATGCTGTTCCAGTTCCTAATAAAAATGTGAGAAAAAGAACACTTAAAAGTAAGATGAAAGAATTAAAAATATATTCTATTAGAAAAGTATTTTTTAATATTTCATAGTAATTTGAAGTATTTTCAAAAAAACTGGATAAAACAGTTATAATTGGAATAGATACAAATATTGAAATTAATAAAGATATGAAAAACCAAATATTTATTTTTTTTAACAACATATTACCCTTATATTGTTTAAAAGTGCTTGCAACTAAAAGGGGGTAATCCAAATGGTCACAAGCACTATATATTAAGAAAATTTATCTTTTACTTGAAAAACGTTTAGGATGTGTGAGACCTCTTCGTCTTTAAGATCAGAAAAATTTCTATTATTTATTTTATCATTAATTTTTTTACACTCCAAAGCGCACGGATCGCACGCTTTGGAAGATTTATTGTAATCAATGTAAGATAAATTCTTTTTATCCATTAATTTATTTCCAACCTGCGGCCGTCATTACTTCAACTGCGGCTGCTTGATTTTTTCCATAAGAAGAAAGTTTAGTTTTCATATCTTGTTTAAAATCTAATCCTAAGTTGTTAACTACTAATGGACTTGGTGAAACACCATTAATCATTGGAAACTCAAAAGTGTTGTTCGTAAAGTGCTCTTGAGATTCTGGAGTTAATAAGAACTCTACAAGTTTAATAGCATTATCTTTATTAGGCGCACCTTTTACTAAAGCAGCACAACTTACATTCATATGCGTTCCTCTATCATTTTGATTTGGAAAGAAAGCTTTGACTTTTTTTGCGGCTTCTTGTTGTTCAGCACCTTTTTTACCAGATAACATAAGAGCTAAATAATATGTATTAGCTACCGCAATATCAGCTTCACCAGCTGCTACTGCCATTATTTGAGCTCTGTCATTTCCTGTTGGTGTTCTAGCCATGTTAGCAACAACCCCTTCGGCCCATGCGGCCGTTGCAGCTTTTCCATTGTTTTTAATCAATGATGCTACAAGAGATTTATTATAAATGTTGCTAGATTTTCTTATTACTAATCTACCTTTCCATTTAGGATCAGCTAGACCTTCGTAAGTCATTCCAGATAACTCAGCACCAGTAACTCTTTCAGGTGAATAATAAATTATTCTAGCTCTTTTAGCGATACCAACCCACTTACTTGTTCTAAAGCTTTTTGGAACAGCGGCACTAATAGCGCTAGATGTTAAACCGCCTTGAAGCGCACCTTTTGAATCCATAGCTCCACATCTTCCAGCATCTGCTGTTATGTAAAGGTCTGCAGAACCATCAGCACCCTCTTCAAGTATTCTTTTCTCTAAAGCACCTGATTTTCCATTTATTAGATTAACTTTTATTCCGGTTTTGTTAGTAAATTTACTATAAAGCTCTCCGTCAGCTTTGTAGTGTCTTGCATTGAATACGTTCACTTCATTTGCAATTGCAAAAGTTGAAGCAAACAAAAATGTAATCAAAGCAGAAATTGTAACTTTTTTCATGATTAACGACCCTTTTTATCTTTATTTTAGTTAATAATGATAACTATTCTCAATGATAATGATTATCAATTGCAATAATGACGCACTTGATTAGTAGGTTTTAGAACTCCCACTCGGATATTTTACTATATAAAAAATTACGAAAAGCTTGAACTCTAGCAACGTTTTTCATTGATTGAGGATAAACAAAGTGAGCTTCTGTAATTGGACCTTCTACTTTAGGCAATACTTTAATTATGTTCTTTGATTTATAGCTTAAATAGTCCGGAAGTGCAGCTAATCCAACGCCACTTTCAACAGCTAATAAAAGCCCCATAACACTGTTAACTTTCATTACTGATTTTCTTTTTTTATTTTCTTTCATTCCAATTTTTAAGGCCCAATCAGGATTATAAACTGGCGACGGAGCACCTTTTCCAAATGATATAAATCTGTGTTTATTTAAATCATTTGCAGTTTTAGGCATTCCATATTTTTCAAGATATTTATTTGATCCATAAATGTGATAATTGATATCAATTAATTTCTTTTGAATATAGTTGAGTTGCTTGGGTCTTCTCATAAAAATACCTATATCTGCCTGTCTTGTACTTAAATCCAACTCTTTATCATCAAATATTAACTCAACTTCAATTTCTGGGTTTAATTGCATAAACTCTTGTATTCTAGGGGTTAACCAGTGAGTTCCAAAACTTCTTACTGTTGTAATTGTTAATTTTCCTGTTGGTTTATTCTTTTGATCACCTAAAGAGGTTTCTACATCTTTTAACTTTGTGATTACTTCATGAGCTGTTTTATAAACGTAATCGCCATGTTCAGTCAAAGTCAAACCCCTAGCATGTCTTTCAAATAATTTTACTTTTAATTCGTCCTCTAACGATTGAATTTGTCTACTTATTGCTGATTGGCTCAAATTAAGATTTACAGTCGCGCTAGTAAAACTGCCCGCTTCTGCCACGGCATGGAATATTTTTAGCTTGTCCCAATCCATTATTTATTTAAATTCACTATGTATCTTCCTGAAGTTTTTCCTTCAAGCATTTTTGGATATTCCTCTAGAAGTTGTTCTAAACTTATTTCTTTTATAGATTTATTTAAAAGTTCAAAATCTACTAGTTTAGATGCCTCGTCCCAAAGAAACTCTCTTCTTTTAGTAGACACACTTACAGAGTCAATTCCCCAAAGTTTTACACCTCTTATAATAAATGGCATAACTGTAGTATTAAGTTTTATACTTGATGCATTTCCGCAAGCAGCCACTATTCCATTTGGTTTAATATGTGATAAAATATTTGCTAAAATATTTCCACCAACTGTGTCAACTGCTCCATCATATAAACCTTTGTCTAAAGGCCTTGAATCTTTGTCTAAATCGCTTGATTTAACTACATTTTTGGCTCCGATAGATTTAAGATAATCTTCATTTGGTTTTGTAGTTACCGCGGTTACGTTACAACCCATTTTACTTAACATCATGACTGCAATACTTCCAACACCTCCAGAGGCCCCAGTCACGACTACGTCATTTACCTTTTCGCCAAGTAATAATACTTCTCTAGTTTGTTTTGTTGTAAATGCACATTGGATAGCTGTAAGACCTGCAGTTCCCAACATCATTGCTTGCCTTGTTGTAATATTTTTTGGTTTCTTAACTAAAAAATCTGCATTTACTTTTGCATATTGTGAATAACCACCGAAATATATTTCGCCAACCCTCCAGCCTGTTGAAATAATCTCATCACCCTCTTTAAAATTTTCATTCTGACTCTCTACAACTTTTCCCGAAAAGTCTATTCCTGGAATATGTGGAAATTCTTTGACTAATCTTGCTCCATTTTTTAGTATAAGGGCATCTTTATAGTTTAGTGTAGAATAATCTACTTTAACTAAAACATTTCCATGTTTTAAAAACTCTCTATCTACTGATTGAACTCCTCTTTTGAAATTTTCACCATCTTGATTAATAACTATAGCTTTAAAATTTGCAGACATTTAATTTGATTATACAGATATTTATTTGCTTATAAATCTTAAATATCTATTTTGGTAACTTAAGTCTTCTTTGAATTTGCCTAAATAATAATTTGTAACTGTTGTTGCTTGCTCTTTTTTTATACCCCTCATAGTCATACATTGATGAGTAGAATCAATAGAAACAGCCACTCCTTTCGCATCCAATGCATCCATAATTGTTGTGGCTATTTGCATTGTAAGTCTTTCTTGAGTTTGGAGCCTTTTTGAAAAAATTTCTACAACCCTTGCGAGTTTACTTAAACCTACAACTCTTTCATTGGGTATGTAAGCCACATGTGCCACGCCTATTATAGGTGCCATATGATGTTCACAATGACTATGTACTGATATGTTTTTTTGTATAACCATATCATCATATCCCTCAACATCTCCAAAAGTTTTTTCAAGAACCTTTTTTGGATCATCGGCATATCCTTTGAAATATTCTTTGAATGCTTTAGTTACTCTCTTGGGAGTTTCTAATAATCCTTCTCTTGACGGATCTTCACCAATCCATTTTAATATCTTGATAAACGCCTCTTCTGCTTCTTTATCTGAGACTTTATTTTCTAAATTCTTGTTATTTTCGTTTTTAACTAATTTCATCGTAGTTGTTATATATATAAATCCTAATTTTTAAAATATTTAATATATCTGTGAATATGTTACATAATGTCAGGGTATGTTTAAAAAAAGAGAAAATGTCACTGAAATAGAGGAAGGAACCTTATTATCACCTAGGTTCGATAATGATGGGTTAATACCTGTTGTGACAACATGCGCTAAAACAAAAGAAGTTTTAATGCATGGCCACATGAATACTGAAGCTTTGAAATTAACAATAGAAACTGGTGAAGCTCACTATTGGAGTAGATCAAGAAAACAAATTTGGCATAAAGGAAGTACAAGCGGATTTGTTCAAAAAATAATAGAAATTAGAGTAGATGATGATCAAGATTCTATTTGGTTAAGAGTGGATATTGGAAATGGAGCTAGTTGTCATGTTGGTTATAGATCATGTTTTTATAGATCAGTGCCTATTGGTAAAATTGAAAATGGAAGAAATATTAAGATTAAGTTTGAAGAAAAAGAAAAGAAATTTGATCCTGACAAAGTTTATAAAGGTCAGCCAAATCCAACTAAAATTTAATGGATAGCAAACAAAAAAATGTTCTTGGTGAAGATTTAGAGGAATGTTCTAAAGATCCACTTACAGGCTGGTTTAGAGACGGATGTTGTAATACTGATGAAAACGACAAAGGTCTTCACACAGTTTGTGTTAAAGTGAGTGATGATTTTTTAAATTGGTGTAAAGAATCAGGAAATGATTTAATAACTCCTCATCCTGAATTTGGTTTTCTTGGACTTAAAGATGGAGATCGCTGGTGTGTATGTGCAAGTTGGGTAGCTAGAGCAATTAAGGCCGGAAAAGGTTGTCCGATATATTTAAAAAGAACACATGAAAATACACTAAAATTAGTTTCTATTGAAACTTTAAAAAAATTTGCAATAGACCTTTCTTAATTACATGTTTCCATACTTAGGTCCACCTCCACCTTCTGGAGTTACCCAGGTAATATTTTGAGAAGGCTCTTTTATATCGCAAGTTTTACAATGAATACAATTTTGTGAATTAATTACAAATTTTTTCACTTCATTTTCTGTTTGAACCTCGTATACACCTACTGGACAATATCTTTGTGCTGGTTCGTCAAATTTTTCTAAAGTAAAATTAATAGGTAGTTCTTTATCTTTTAATTTTAGGTGCACAGGTTGGTTTTCAGTATGATTTGTGCCAGTTAAATAAACAGAGCTGGTTTTGTCAAATGTAATAACATTGTCTGGTTTTGGATATTCAATTTTAGGCATTTTATTTGCTGGCTTTAACGTCTCGTGGTCACCATGCCTATGTTTTAAAGTAAATGGTAACTTTCCTCGAAATAATATTTGATCTATTCCCGTAAAGATAATACCAAGAATTAATCCCCAACTAAAACTAGGTTTAACATTTCTTGCTGCATATAATTCTTCATATACCCAACTCTTTTCAAAATTTTCTTCGTATAATGACAAATTTTTATTTTTATTTATATGCTCTACTATCGTTTCAGCTGCAATCATACCACTCTTCATAGCAGTGTGAGATCCTTTTATCTTTGGCATATTTAATGTACCTGCGTCACAACCAATTAATAATGCACCAGGCATATACATTTTTGGAAGACTCTGTAAGCCCCCTTCGATTAAAGCTCTTGCACCATAAGAAATCCTTTTACCACCTTCAATAATTTTTTTTATTTCAGTATGAGTTTTAAACCTTTGAAATTCATCGAAAGGTGAAAGGTAAGGATTTTGATAATCTAAACCAATCACATATCCTAAAAAAACTTGTTTATTTTCAGCGTGATACATAAAACTTCCACCATAAGTTTTGTTGTCCAAAGGCCATCCCGCAGTGTGCATCACTAGTCCCTCTTTATGATTTTCCTCTTTAATTTCCCAAATCTCCTTAAAACCTATTCCATATTGTTGGGGGCTTTTACCTTCATCAAGTGAGAATTTTTTAATTAATTCTTTACCTAAATGTCCTCTACATCCCTCTGCAAATACTGTAACTTTTGCGTGTAATTCCATTCCTGGCTGATAACTGTCTTTTTGTTTTCCATCTTTATCTAGCCCCATATCTTGTGTTGCTACACCTTTAACTGACCCATCTTCATTATATAAAATTTCACTAGCAGGGAATCCTGGAAATATTTCTACACCAATAGCTTCGGCCTGTTCGGCTAGCCATCGACATAAATTTGCGAGACTTATTATGTAATTTTTATGATTTTGTTGTACTTTTGGCAAAAGCCAAGTTGGCCAACTTATAGATTTTTTTTTACCTAAGAACAAAAATTTCTCTTCTGATACTTTTGTTTTTACAGGTGCTTTAAGTTCCTTCCAGTTTGGGAACAACTCATCTAATGCTTTAGTTTCAAAAACATTGCCTGATAATATATGCGCTCCTATCTCAGATGCTTTTTCTAATAGGCAAACATTGATTTCTGGTTTTAGTTGTTTTAATTTTATAGCTGTGGATAATCCCGAAGGTCCTCCGCCTACGATCACCACGTCGTATTCCATTACTTCTCTGGACATAATTTTAATTCTTAATAGTATTTGTTATTTTTGTATAGTGTTTAATTTGTTCAATTCTTCAAGAAACTTGGGAAGTGCGTCAAACAAATCTGCTTCTAAACCGTAGTCAGCAACACTAAATATAGGTGCTTCGCCATCTTTATTGATCGCTACTATTATTTTGCTTTCTTTCATGCCTGCTAGATGTTGTATCGCACCTGATATTCCTACTGCGATATATAAATCTGGTACTACAACCTTTCCTGTTTGCCCAACTTGATGTTCATTTGTAATATAACCAGCATCAACAGCAGCTCTAGACGCGCCGATAGCTGCATTTAATTTATCTGCTATTGCTGTAATAAGTTTAAAATTTTCTGCATTTTGCATTCCTCTGCCACCTGAGATTACAATCCTAGCAGTTCCAAGTTCTGGTCTGTCAGATTTCACTTCTTCTCTTTTAATAAATTTTGTTAATGTGGTTTGATCACAGTTTTCAGCTTTTAAAATCTCTGCTGATCCTCCTGATGTAGGGGCAGGATCAAATGAGGTAGGTCTTATAGTAATGCATTTTTTTTTATCTGTACTTTTAACTGTAGCAAAAGCATTTCCAGCATATATCGGTCTCAAAAATGTATCATTTGAAATTATTTTAATTATATCGCTTACTTGCGAAGTATCTAGTAGAGCTGCAACTCTAGGCATTAAGTTTTTACCAAAAGTATTTGCTGAACATATAATATGTGAATGGTTTTCAGCTTGCTTTAGAATTACTGGTGTAAAATTTTCAGCTATATAATTTTCATAAATTGGATTATCCACATGAATTACTTTTTTAACATTTGGAACTTCAGAAATTGACTTAGATACTGCATCAGCTTTATTTCCAATTACCAAAACATGTAAATCTTCGTCAATTTTTGAGGCAGCAGTAATTGCATTGTAAGTGAATGGTCTTACTTCTTTATTGTTGTGTTCAGCTATTAATAAAACAGACATTATATTACTTTAGCCTCATTTTTTAATTTTTGTACTAATTCTTCAACATTCGCGACTTTTATTCCTGCTTTTCTTTTAGGAGGTTCTTCAACTTTAACTTGCTCGATTCTTGGCTTGGTATCAATACCTAATTCTGAAGCATCTATTTGTTCTAATGGTTTTTTCTTTGCTTTCATAATATTAGGTAATGATGCATACCTTGGTTCATTTAATCTCAAATCACATGTAATTATTGATGGGATATTTACCTCAATTGTTTCGAGACCTTCATCTACTTCTCTTGTTACTTCTAGGGTTTTTTCTTTTACATTTATTTTAGACGCGAACGTTGCTTGCGGCCAATTTAAGATAGCAGCCAGCATTTGGCCAGTTTGGTTACAATCATCGTCAATAGCTTGTTTCCCCATAAATACTAAGTCTGGTTTTTCTTTCTCTACTATCTTTTTAAGAATTTTCGCTACAGCAAGCGGCTCGACTACTCCATTAGTTTTAACTAAAATACCTCTGTCCGCACCTACAGCTAAAGCTTTTCTAACTGTCTCTTGAGCTTTTTCTTCTCCTATAGTTATCGCAACTATCTCTGTCGCCTTTCCAGACTCTTTAATTTTAACAGCTTCCTCAATAGCATTGTCATCTGGAGGATTGGTTGACATTTTTACATTTTCAGTAACAACACCACTTCCATCCTCCTTAACCCTCACTTGAACGTTGTAATCAATAACTCTTTTAACAGCTACTAGAATTTTCATTATGCTCTCAATAGTTTATTTTCTGAATCATAAGGACTTTCTTCTATAATTGTTGCCTCATGCATCTTTCCAAGTATATCAATTTTTAATTTTTGTCCAATATTAGCAAGTTCTGGTTTTACCATACCCAAAGCAATTGATTTTCCGAGTCTAAAACCGAAATCACCACCTGTTGCTCTTCCAATTACTTTTCCATTTTCATAAATCGGATTATTACCTAAAACATCAGCATCAGTAACATTATGTATTTCCAGAGTTATAAGTTTATTGTCAAATCCTTTTTCTCTCCATTTGTTTAAAGCCTCTAATCCAATAAATTTTCCTTTATTTGGATGCACAAATCTATCTAGGCCACTTTCATAGGGAGAATATTCTATTGATAACTCTGTTCCAACAAGTTTATAGGACTTTTCGACTCTTAAGCTATTCATAGCTCTTATCCCATAAGGTTTTAAATTTAGATCATTTCCAGCTTCCATCAATTTATCAAAAATATGGTTTTGATATTCAATTGGATGATGTAGTTCCCAGCCTAGTTCTCCAACAAAATTAACTCTCATTGCATTTACTGGTGCATATCCTACATCTACATTTTTAGCACTCAACCATTTAAAGTTCTCATTCGAAAAATCATCCTTAGAAACTTTTTTCATTAAATCTCTAGCTTTAGGACCTGAAACAACCAAAACACCTATGCTATTGGTTAAGTTTTCAAATTGAACAGATCCATCATTTGGCATCCATTTTAATATCCAATCGTGATCAAGTCTTTGATATGCTCCTGCAGATACTAAATAAAAACTATTTTCTGCTTCCCGCATTATTGTAAACTCTGAATGTACACCGCCTTTTGTATTTAAAGCGTGACATAAATTTATTCTTCCTATTTTTTTTGGTAATTTATTTGCAACTAATTTATCTAAAAATTCTTCAGCCTTTGGTCCTTTTATTCTACACTTTGCAAAAGCAGACATATCTAAAAGTCCAACGTTTTCTTTTACATTTTTGCACTCTTTTTTAATTGCTTCAAACCACTTTGATCGCCTAAAAGACCAGTCATCTTTTTGTTCCATCCCATCTGTTGCAAAAAAATTCGGTCTTTCCCATCCAAATTTTTGACCAAAAACAGCTCCTAGTTTTTTCATTCTCTCATAACATGGTGCAGTTCTTAATGGCCTGGCCGCAGGTCTTTCTTCGTCAGGAAAATGAGTAATAAAGACATGACTATAAGCTTCTTCGTTTTTTTCTTTTAAATAAGATTTTGAACAGTAATCACCATATCTTCTAGGTTCAACCCCTAGCATATCAATTGTTGGCTCTCCATCAACTATCCATTCTGCTAATTGCCAGCCTGCCCCACCAGCCGCTGTTATACCAAAACTGTGACCTTCATTAATCCAAAAGTTTTTCAAACCCCATGCGGGTCCAACAATAGGATTTCCATCTGGAGTATAACAAATAGCGCCATTATAAACTTTTTTAACTCCAACTTCGCCGAAAGCAGGAACTCTATGTATCGCTCCTTCAATGTGTGGTGCAAGTCTATCAAGATCTTCTTGAAATAATTCATATTCAGATTCTTTTGATGGTCCATTAACATAACAAGCAGGCGCTCCATCTTCATAAGGTCCTAGTATTAAACCTCCTGCTTCTTCTCTCATGTACCATCTGCTATCACTATCTCTTAGTACGCCCATTTCTGGTAAACCATCTTTTTTTCTTTTTTGAATTTCGGGATGTGGTTCAGTCACAATATATTGATGCTCAACTGGTATAACAGGTATATCTAATCCTACCATTTTTCCAGTTTGTCTTGCAAAGTTTCCTGAGCATGAAATAATGTGTTCACATTCAATAGTTCCTTTATCAGTTTCAACGACCCAACCTTCTTTGGTTTGTTTAATTCCTACCACTGTTGTATTTCTATAAATTTCTGCACCTCTATTTCTCGCACCCGTAGCTAAAGCTTGAGTTAAATCTGCGGGCTGAATATAGCCATCTTCAGGATGTTGAATAGCTCCAACTAAATCTGATGTATTGCATAAAGGCCAAATTTCTTTTACTTGATCTGGTGTTAAAAATTTAACATCAACACCAATTGTTTGAGCAACTCCAGCATATTGAAAATACTCATCCATTCTATCTTTATTGTTTGCTAATCTTATATTTGAGACTACACTAAAGCCTACATTCTTGCCTGTCTCTTCCTCTAAATTCTTGTAAAGATTGACTGCATATTTATGAAGTTGTCCCACTGAATAACTCATGTTAAATAATGGTAGAAGGCCTGCAGCGTGCCAGGTTGATCCTGAAGTTAGTTCTTTTCTTTCTACAAGAACAACATCTGACCACCCTTTTTTTGCTAAGTGATAAAGAGCACTTACTCCAACAACTCCACCACCAACAACAACTACTTTAGCTTTAGATTTCATATTTGGATTTCTACTAAATTTCTGATCCTAGCGAAACATAAATTTAATAGTCATCATCAGAATCTCTCCATCCTTTTTGATACATGAGATATGCCGCCACAGTCACACTAATTATTCCTACGATCATACCACAATTAATTCCAACTTCCTTTCCCCAAAAAAACCATCCAATTTGGGTCGCTCCAATTGGAGGAATACATAATATTCCCATCAAAATTACTATCCTTATATAATCAGGTATCTTTGGCATGATTATATAGAGGATCCTAATGATATTGGAGAAGATACTGCTGTTGTTAACCAACAATTTTTAAGTGGCCCTTCTTTTTTAAACTTTTCAACCTGCCATTTAAATTTAAAATATTCTTTTTCTGAATTTAAAACAATTACTTCAAAAGTTGCTACATCCTCCGACAAAAAAACCTCTTTTACTTTATGCTCTTTATGATTTAACAACATTGAAAAAGCATCTCCTTTGATCATGTTTTTAAAATTACTGAGAGGTCCGGTAAATTTTCTATTTTTTGGATGTGCAAACTCCCATGTTTGTTCAATACCGCTGTCCTTATATAGTTGATTGTTGTTTTTTAGACCTCTTAATTGAATTTTAACAACTTGAATTGGTTCAATTCCATTATTTGGTTTAATTAAATCAGCATTGGCAAAATTTGTTAATAATAATGAAATTAATATTACAAATATAACTTTTTCAAAAAATTTGATTTTATTTAAATACATTTTTCAAATTTAAATATATCATATACAAATAATAATTAATTTACTAATTAGGACGCACATGAAAATAGGCTTTATTGGACTGGGAAATGTAGGTGGAAAATTAGCTGGAAGCCTTCTAAGAAATAACTTTGATCTTACAGTTAGAGATTTAGATAATAACCTTTTAAATGAATTTAAAAAAAAAGGCGCAAAAATTTCAAAAACATCGAAGGAATTAGCTGAAAAAGTAGATTTAATTATAACTTGTTTGCCATCACCTCAGATTTGTTCACAGGTCGTTGAAGGACCCGATGGAATATTAGAAGGAATTTCAAATAAAAAAATTTGGCTTGAAATGAGCACAACTGATGAGGCTGAAGTTATAAGACTTGGAAAACTAGTAAAAGATAAAGGCGGTATAGCACTCGATGGACCTGTTAGTGGGGGTTGCCATAGAGCAGCAACAGGCAACATAGCAATTTTTGTTGGAGGTGAAAGAAATGCGTTTGAAAAAGTTCTTCCAATATTAACTTGTATGGGGAAAAAAATACTTCATGTTGGAGAATTAGGGTCTGCATCAATTTTAAAAGTGATTACTAATTATTTAGCTTCTGCGCATTTAGCAACTTTAGGTGAGGCTTGGACTATTGCTAAAAAACACAACTTAGATTTAAAAAAAACTTATGAAGGCATTAAAATTTCCTCTGGCAATTCGTTTGTTCATGAAACAGAAAGCCAAGTAATATTGAATGGTTCATATAATATAAACTTTACTATGGATCTTGTAGAAAAAGATATGTCTTTATTTAACAAGTTATCAAAAGATAAGAATATTGAATTAGAAATTGCACCATTTATTTTGGATATATTTAGAGACGCTAAAGAAAAATTTAGTTCGAGAGCATGGTCATCTATGGTTGTTAAAAGATTAGAGGATAAATATGGTATAAATTTTAGAGAAAAAGGTTTTCCAGAAGAAATAGTTGATAATGAACCAGAAGAAAAAGGGTATGAGGTTTAAATGTTAGATAAAAGAAAATTTTATATAAATGGTAAATGGATATCTCCATATAAAACAAACGATCTTGAAGTGATAAATCCATCAAATGAGGATCCTTATGCTATAATTTCCTTAGGATCAAAAGAGGATGTAGATAGTGCAGTAAAATCTGCAAAAAAAGCATTTCAAAGTTGGAAAAGAACATCAAAAGAAGAAAGGCTTAAACTGCTAGAAAAACTTTTACAAGTTTATAAAAAAAGATTTAACGAAATGGCAAAAGCTATTTCTGATGAGATGGGTGCTCCAATGGATTGGGCAACTAATACACAAACAAGTTCTGGCCAGGCACATCTAGAAGATTTTATATTAAGATTAAAGGAATTTAAATTTGAAAAACATTTTGATTCAAAATCAAATAATCATATTTGTTATGAGCCTATAGGTGTTTGTGGATTAATAACTCCTTGGAACTGGCCTATAAATCAAATTGCTCTAAAAGTTGTTCCTGCTTTTGCGACGGGATGCACAATGATTTTAAAACCATCTGAAATAGCTCCTCTTTCAGGAATGCTATTTGCGGAAATGATAGATGAAGCTGGATTTCCTGCCGGAGTTTTCAATTTGATTAACGGTGATGGTGCTGGTGTTGGTACACATATATCTGGTCATAACGATATTGACATGGTTTCATTTACTGGATCAACTAGAGCCGGAAAATTAATATCTAAAAATGCAGCAAATACAATTAAGAGAGTATGTTTGGAACTTGGTGGAAAAGGAGGAAATATAGTTTTTGCAGATTCTTATCCTAATGCAGTTAGAGATGGTATTAGAAACGTAATGAGCAACTCAGGCCAGTCATGTGACGCCCCAACGAGAATGTTGGTTGAGAAATCTATTTATCGAAGAGCTGTGGATGAGGCAGTGGACGAGGCAAATAAAATTAAAGTTGATTTAGGATCAAAAAAAGGAGATCACATAGGACCAGTTATTTCAAAAATTCAATACGATAAAATAATTAATCTAATAAAAAGTGGTATTTCTGAAGGGGCAACATTAGCCGCTGGTGGTCCTGAAAAACCTAATACATTAAAAAAAGGATATTTTATAAAACCTACAATTTTTACTGATGTTACAAATAATATGAAGATAGCAAAAGAAGAAATCTTTGGACCTGTTCTCTCTATAATTCCTTTTGAGAAAGAAGAAGAGGCAATAAAAATTGTAAATGATACTTCTTATGGTTTAGGAAATTATCTTCAAACTGAAGATAAAGAAAAAGCGCACAGAGTTGCAAAAGAACTCAGATCTGGATGTGTTTATATTAATGGAAAAAGTGCAGACTCAGGGACTCCATTTGGTGGCTACCGACAATCAGGCAACGGACGTGAAGGAGGAGTTTGGGGTTTAGAAGAATATTTAGAAGTAAAAACAGTTACAGGCTGGAAATAAATTATTTTTTTAAAAAATTTAATCTTCCTATTATTTCATCTCTATCCATATAATATCCTTGTAAATGTCTATGTCCAGAATTGGGATTATATGCTGTTCTTCCATGTAATACTCTTCTATTATTAAATGAAAATATATCTCCTTTTTCTAATCTAAAATTTATTTGAAAACTATCATCATGTAAAAGATTTCCAAATCTGTGATGTGATTTATAAACATTTTCCATTATATCAGGATGACAATCCAAAGCATCCATCGTTGCTACGCTGAATCTTATGTCGTTATAATCACCATCTTTTGTTAAACTTATTGCTGGTGCATAAAAACTTCTATGTGAATTTTGAGTATAATCCTTATCCCTAAATTTTAGTGGCACTTTTACTAAAGTATCAAAAATTTTTTTTTCGTTTTTTCTTAAAAAATCTGCAACAGCAAAACCATCGATTGCTGATGAGTTTCCTCCTTTTGCTTCATTTATCAAACAATGGAGAAATTGATAACCAGGAGGATTTTCGAACCATGGTAGATCGATATGATTTCTTAGACCATGCGCTGTATAGGCTGAATTATTTGGTTTTGGTACATTTATAACTTCAAATGGTGTTTTAAAAAATGTTTCTCTAGTATGACTAATTCTATTTAATATTGGAAAGGCAGACTCTTTGGTTGTAGGTGAATTTTTAACAATTGCAATTCCTTTTCTATGTAATAATTCTAACCATTTAATTAAACCTTTATCTGAGTCCATTATTTCATTATGTTCAACTTGAATACTTTCTAAATTATTTTGAAGTGAATTTTCCCACAACTCATAGGGAGAAATATATTTTTGCTTATTTTTTAATGTATAACAATTTTTTCTGAGCCAATTTAAATCATAATAACTTACATGATCTCCTTCGCTCCATTCTATTTGTAATTTTCCTTCAGAGTTAATTTTGTATTTTTTTGGATTAATTTTGTCTGAAACTTTAAGTATATTGAACATTCTGTGTCTCGTGTCCTTGTCATGCGCAGATGGACAATTATCTCTTAACCAAAGATAATTGAATTTACTTTCCTCACCATCATTCCAAACAACTTTCAAATAGCTGTTATTTTTTTCTAGTTTAGAAATTTCAAACATATTTAAAGAATTATTATATTTATTTACTAAATCAATGCAATTTATAGTTGTTAATTAGGATATTTTAGAATTAATTTTTGCTATTTTTAATAGTTGTTTTGCAAGAATTATTTTACACTGATAAAAATATTTGAAAAATGAACAAAATAGAAATTAGTAACGTTTATAAAATTTTTGGTCCCAATCCAGATAAGATTTTGCCTATGGTTAAAAATGGCGGAAACAAAGATGAAATTTTAGAAAAAACTGGGCATACAGTAGGTCTAGATAACGTATCACTAAAAATTGAGGAGGGTGAAACATTTGTTTGTATGGGTTTGTCTGGATCAGGAAAATCTACTCTTATTCGACATATTAATAGATTAATTGACCCAACTTCAGGAATAGTTTCGGTAGAAGGTGTGAATGTAATGGACTTAGATCAAAAAAAATTAATTGAATTTAGAAGACATAAGATGAGTATGGTTTTCCAAAGATTTGGTTTATTCCCACACAAAACAGTTTTAGAAAATGTTGGCTATGGATTAGAAGTTCAAGGTAAAGAAATAGATGAAAGAAACAAGGTTGCCATGGAAAAAATTGAAGCTGTGGGCCTTACAGGATTTGAAAATCAGTACCCCAATCAATTATCAGGAGGAATGCAACAAAGGGTTGGGCTAGCTAGAGCCTTAGCGACTAATACAGATATTCTGCTAATGGATGAGGCTTTTTCAGCATTAGACCCTTTAATTAGAAGCGATATGCAAAAGCAACTTATGGATTTACAAAGTGAACTCAAAAAAACAATTGTTTTTATAACACATGACTTAGACGAGTCTCTCAGACTAGGTGATCATATCGGTATTTTAAATGGTGGAAGACTTGTTCAGGTTGGAACTCCAGTGGATATTATAATGAACCCTGCGGATGAGTATGTTGCAGCATTTGTAAAAGATGTAAATCGAGCAAAAGTAATTAAGGCTAAAATAATAATGACCCCATACAATGCATCAAATAATATTGATAAAACAAATCTTATTAAAATTAACGAAGATGAGTTTTTAGAGGAATTTTTACCAAAAGTAGTTTGTTCAAACGCAAATTGTGAAGTTGTTGATAAAAACGGTAATGTAAAAGGTTATTTATCTCAAAAAGAGTTATCAAATGCTCTTGCTAAAGAACATTTATCTGATGCTTTATAAAATTTCTTACAGCTGATTTATTAAATCAGGAGCGATTTTTTTTGATTTAGAAGAGAATCTAATTGCTTTAATTGAATCAATATTAGATTTGTCGCCACCAACAACAACAAATCCTATCATTCCCATATTTTTATGGGGCGTACACCAATAAGCATAAATACCCGGTATGGTAAATTTATATTGAGTATCTACGTTATATTTAGATTTAAACTTATCAACTCCATCAGGTACTCCACCTTTAATAAATTCAACATTGTGACCTTTGTCTGTAGCTTTCCAAATTACAGTTTCTCCAACATTTACTCTTACAATTTTTTTTGAGTAAACCATCATTTCTTTTCCCATTTTGTTTAGCATTTCTACAGTAACATCTGCAGCAAAAACATTAGAACTAAAACAAATGATAAATAATGTTAAAAAGATTTTGTACGACCTTTTCTTTAAGTTTTTAATCATGTGCTTTATATATGATTTTAGTTTCAATTGATCAACCTTCGCTTCTGTAACAAGTTGACACACGATTTCCTAGTCACAATTTTCGATTACTGTTGCTATACCCATACCATAACCTATGCATTGAGTGGCTAAAGCATATTTTTTATTCTCTCTTCTTAAAAGATCAGACGCTTTACCTGTTATTCTTGCGCCAGTGGCGCCTAAAGGATGTCCTAAAGCTATTGCTCCTCCATCTAAATTTACTTTTTTCAAGTTAATTTCTAGGTCTTTAATGCATGCTAATGATTGAGAGGCAAAAGCCTCGTTAAGCTCAATTATATCTATATCTTTTATTTTTAAATTTGCTCTTTTTAAGGCTTTTCTGGATGCACCTATAGGACCTAGTCCCATGAATTCAGGCATACATCCATCAACTGAGGTTGAAACAATTCTTCCAATTATATCTAATTTGTTTTCTTTGGCATACTGTTACTCGCATATGAGTGTTGTTGCAGCTCCATCGGTTAAAGGCGATGAGGTTCCTGCAGTAACCGTACCATCTTGATCAAAGGCAAGTTTTAGATTGTCTAACGCTTGTTTGTTAGTTGTTGGGCGAATACCTCCATCTTTAGAACAGCCATCAACATCTATTATTTCTTTTTTAAAATTTCCATTTGACTCGGCAAAAGAAGCTTTTTGATGACTTAATATTGCAAAATCTTGTTGTTCTTCTCTGCTCAACTTATATTTTTTTGCTACATTTTCTGCTGTAACACCCATAGAAAAATAAAGGTGTGGATTATTTAAATTTGATTTTGGATAAGGTAGAGGATCAAACCCAGCAGTTACTCTCGTCATACTCTCAACACCTCCACAAATAAATGCCTTACCCGAGCCCATACTTATTGCTCCTGCTGCAATATGAATTGCTTGCATAGATGATCCGCACCACCTGTTAACTGTCATGCCAGCTGTTTTAACATCCATACCACTTAAAAATGTTACTATTTTTCCTATATTAAAACCCTGCTCACCTTCTGGAAAGGCACAGCCAATTATAACATCTTCTATATCTTTTGGGTTTATTTTGGTTTTAATAATTAAGTTTTTTATTACTTCTGATAATAGTTTGTCAGGTTTTGTATTTATTAACTCACCTTTTTTTGCTGGAGTAAATGGTGATCTTGAGTATCCTGCTATTACTGCTTTATACATTTTAATATATTATCTTACTTTCTAATTTTATTTTCATACTTTTTTCTTAATTTCAACAAATTCAACAAATAATCATCTCGAATATTTGACAACATTGAAATAGATTTTCCTTTTGCTTGTTTTTTTGTACCTAATATAACTCTGTTAGATAACTTTTTGGTAAGTTTTGGTGCTTTTAATTTTGTCCAGGGTAAATTTAATGCTGGACCAAATTGTTTAAGCATATGTTTCATTCCAGATTTTCCCCCTGCTAAGTGGAAAGTCAAAAATGTACCCATTAGTGAATATCTGATTCCAGGTCCATCCTCTATAGCTCGATCCAATTCTTCTGTTGTCGCGTAACCCTCATTAATTATATGTAAAGCTTCTCTCCACAAAGCTTCTTGCAGTCTATCCGATAAATATCCAGGTAGTTCTTTTTTAACCATTATTGGATTCATGCTTAATGATTTATAAAATTTTTTTGCTTTATTTAAATAAATTTTTTTTGTTTTTTTTCCAGGAACAATCTCAATACCTGGACACATGTAAACTGGATTAAAAGGGTGGCCAATCATTGTTCTGTAAGGATTTTTACATTTAGAGTAAATTCTACTTGGCAATAATCCAGATGAACTAGACGAAATTATTGCATTTGGTTTTGCGTATTTACCTATAATTTTCATCAAATTAATTTTTAACAAATAATTTTCAGTAGAGCTTTCTTGAATAAAATCTGCCTCTTTTATTGCATCATAAATTGTATTTGAATATTTAAAATTGTTTAAATTTAATTTTTTTTTATTAAAAAGTTTTTTCACATTTGGCCAAGTTCTTTTAATTTCTTTAGTTAAACTACTTTTTAAATTTTGATTTTTATCGTAGGCAAAAACAATTTTATTGTGTGCTAAACATCTTATTATCCAACCTGTCCCTATTACACCAGTTCCAATAATGGCTACTTTTCTAATTTTTGACATTACTTGTATTTAACAAGTTTGAGTTTTTTCCTTGTTTCTTTTGGTGTCATTATAGACCCTCCAAGATCAGTAACAATCCTAATAGCTTTTTCAACTAATTGTTCATTAGATGCTAATTTACCTTTTGACAAATACAAATTGTCTTCTAGTCCTACTCTTGGATTTCCTCCCATTATTACTGTTTGGGCAACAAACGGCATTTCATTTTTCGATATTGCAAAACCTGACCAAATACTTTCTTTTGGCATAATATCTTTCATTGCTTGCATTGCTAAAGGTGTTGCCGGAGCACCCCAAGGAATACCTAAACACATTTGAAACATTGGCGGATCCTCAAGCAAACCCTCTTTATATAATTGAGAACCAAACCACATATTTCCAAGATCAAAAGCTTCTATTTCTGGCTTTACTTTAATTTCTCTTAACTTTTTAGCTGCCTTTCTAATATCGCTAGGAGTATTTACTGTAATTAAAGAATCATCGCCAAAATTTAATGTTCCACAATCTAAAGTACATATTTCTGGTAATAACTTTTCTACACTAGATATCCTTTCCATTATATTTACTAAGTCAGTTAAAGAGCCAAATTCTAGTGGATTTTTATTTTTACCTATCTCCAAATCCCCTCCCATACCGGTAGTTAAATTCAATATTACATCAGTATCTTTCGAACGTATTCTATCTACAACTTCTTTGTATAATTCAAATCTTCTACTTGGTGTTCCGTCTTCTTCTCTCACATGGATGTGCGCAATTGCAGCACCAGCTTTAGCTGCCTGAATTGCAGCATCACAAATTTGTTTTGGTGTTTTTGGTAAATCAGGATGTTTTTGAGCTGTGTCTCCAGAACCAGTAACTGCACAAGATATAAAAACATTGTTGTTCATTTTAATTTGTATAATTATACTCTCATATAAAATTAACTTTTAAAATATAAAAATGTCTATCTACTTAAATACACAAAAAATAATTAAGGATTGGCTCGATTATAACGGCCATATGAATGTAGCTTATTATGTTCTAATTTTTGATATTTATGGAGCAGAAAAATTAATGACGCAATTTAAAATGGGTGAACATTCAGCAAAAACTACTGATAAAAGTACAATGGTAGTAGAATCGCATATAACTTATAATAAAGAGGTTAAACTAGATGATGAAGTTAATTTAAATTTAGTCTACTTTGACCACGATAAAAAAAGGCTTCTTTATAAATTGGAAATGATACATAAACAAAAAGGTTACTTAGTTTCTACTATGGAAATTTTGTCTTTGTATGTAGATTTAAAAGAAAGAAAAGTATCGGAGTTTGAGGGAGAAAAAATACAAATCATGGATGATTATATTAAAAAAAATAGTTCCAATTTTAAAAATGAAAATCTAATTTTTAAACAAAAGTTGAAAAAATAATTAATTTTATGGAAAAATCATAGTTTTAATGAATGCTATGAATTTAAAAAATAATAATCCAAAAGGGATTATTTTAATAATTATTGCAATGTCTTTTTTTGCGATACAAGATTCTTTAATAAAGTTTATATTTGAAAAATCGTCTCTTTATGAAATTTTTTTTGGAAGATATATTGTTGCTGCTTTTTTGTTATTTTGTTTCATTAAAGTTACAAAAAAAAATGTAGTTATTAAAACACAGTATCCTATTCTAACAATAACTAGAGTCATATTGCACTTTATGGCGTTTTCGGCTTTCTTTATATCTTTAACATATATGCCGTTAGCAACAGCCAATGCACTTTTTTTTTCAAGCCCATTTTTTATTTCTATTTTTGCTAAATTTTTCTTAAATGAATTTATTGGTTTAAGAAGATGGTTAGCAATAATATTTGGTTTTATTGGAGTTTACATTGTTTTAAACCCTAGTTTTAGTAATTTTGAATATAAAAATCTCCTGCCAGTTTTAAGTGCTTTTTTTTATGCTGCCTCAATGACAGTTACAAAATATACCTCTGATAAAGACAATGTCTACACACAGTTATTTTATTTTTATTTAGTTTCAATTTTCTTATTAGTAATAATATTTTTTTTTATGGGAAATGGGCAGTTTAATAACCTAAGTTTTGATCCTACATTGCAATTTATATTTAGAGAATGGTTTACAAATTTTGATTATACTTGGAAATTTATTTTGTTTTTTGGCGTCGCGGCATCTATAGCTTTTGTTTGTATTTTTTCAGCATATATTATAGCTTCTCCATCTGTTGTTTCATTGTTTGAATATTCCCTTATAATAATGTCAATGATACCAGGATATTTTTTATTTAGTGAAATACCATCACTTAGAACTTTTTTGGGTGTTGCTTTTATAATTAGTGCAGGTATTTATATTTACTTTAGGGAAAAAGTGAGAGACCAGTACATTGCAACAGATACACCTGCAAGAAGATGAAAAAAAACTATATTCCAACTATTGACGTAAGTTCTTTAATTAATAATAATTTTAATTCCAAAAAAGCGCTGTTAGCATTAAAAAAAATTGAAAAAGCATCTGTTGAAGTTGGTTTTTTTCAAATCATTGGACACGGAATTAAAAAAAAAGATATTAAAGATATAGCAGGGGTTGGTCATAATTTTTTCCGCTCTTCAGTCTCAAATAAAATGAAGTTGGCACCAAAAAAGTGGAATAAATTAAATAATAATACTTACAGGGGATATTTTCCTAATGATGTAAATGGGAAAGAGGGTTTAGATATAGGAGATTTAAAAGTAACAAAAAAATATGCATCTAATTTAAAAAATCAATATATTGAATATTTAAATTTAAAAAAATCTCTTAGTAATAAATCAATTAAAATATTAAATAATTATTATGATAAAATTTTTGATTTAGGAGAAAGTTTATTTAAAAGTATTATTAAAATTTATAATTTAGACATTAAAACATCAAAAATTGTTTTTAAAAGACAAAAAACCTTAAGCACATTAAGATTTAATTTTTATCCTCATCAATCTAAACCAGTAGAAATCTCTAGACAAGATGGTGTTGCACTAGGTTGTGAAACACATGTTGATAGTGGAGTATTTACTATCTTATACCAAGATAAAAAAGGTGGTTTACAAGTTCAAAATAGAAATGATAAAATTTGGTATGATGTGCCCTATAATAAAAATGCTTTAATTGTAAATACAGGACTTGCTTTAGAATTTTTGAGTAAAGGCAAATTTAAAGCAACAAATCATCGTGTTTTATGGAATAAAACAAAACGAATGTCTATTCCCTTCTTTTTTGAGCCATCTTACGATTTTAGAATGAATCAATACTTTTTTACTAAAAAACCAAAAACAAAAAATGGTATATTTTTTGAAAAGTTCTTAAATAAATCATTAAAAAAATTTATTGAATATCAAAGGTAAGAATAATAATATATCTTAATAAGCGATACATAACTCATCGTTACATAAATACGAAAGTGGGATCGGTCGTCTTTAAATTAGTTTTTAAAGGAGACTTTATGAAATTTGGATATTTTTGTAATACTACAAACTGGAAACACAAACCTTACACTCAAATTCTAGAAGAAACTAGAGAGATAACATCTTATTGTGATCAAAATAAATGGGATTCTATTTGGTATACTGAACATCATTTTAATCACGAAGGAATGGAGTCTTGTCCTAATCCATTATTAATGTCTGCAGATGCTGCAGCTACAACAAAAAATATAAGAATAGGTCAAGCATGTAGCGTGATTACGTTTCATAACCCAATCCGAATTGCTGAGGATGTAGCAATGCTTGATCAAATGTCTAAAGGTCGAATAAATTTTGGAATTGGTCGAGGCATATATGGACGAGAAGCGATTAATATGAACAAAGAAGCAGATCTTAAAGATCAAGCAAAAAATTTTAGATTATTTGAAGAAACTCTAAAAATAATTAAAAAATCTTGGACTGAGGATTTTTTTGAGCATAAGGGAGAATTTTATACCTACCCAACACCAAATTTTATTTGGCAGCATGACATGAGTCCTCCTAGTGATAAATTTTTAGATTTAAAAACTAATGAAATAAAAAAAATTAGTGTTGTTCCAAAACCATACCAAAAACCACACCCGCCAATTTGGCAAGTAGTTGATGGTGAAAGATCTATACAATGGGCTGCTTCTAATGGGATTAATACAATTATGTGGATACCTACTGTTAAAGCTTTAAAAAAACGTTTTGAAATTTACAAGGAAGCAAAATCTAAAGCTGAAAATAGAGAAGTTCCATTAGGTGAAGGAATTAGTTTGGTTAGAGATATGTTTGTTGCTGAAACTATGGAAGAAGCTAAAAAACTTGCAGGAGAGCATATTATAAACTATATGAGATGGGTATGTCACTGGAGAGGTTTAGGAAATCATATGGACCCGGGTGAAGAGTTGCCAGAAACAAAAAATAAATTAGATCTTCTTAATTACGAATTTTTACACAAAAGAAATTTACTTTTTGGAACCCCTGATTATGTAGTAAATAAAATAAAAGAACTTCAGTTAGAATTAAACTTACAAAATTTACAAGTTTGGTCTAACTTTCCTGGAATTGATCATGAAGCTTGTATGAGAAGTGTTAAATTGTTTAATGATGAAGTGATTCCAAAAATAAATTTTGGAAAATCTAACGTACAAAAGGCAAGCTAATGGATTTAAAACTTAGAAAATTAGTAAAATTTGTAGATAAAACATTCATTGAGGGTGGAAAAAAAGCAAATGAACCTGTTTTATTGGTATCTGTAGCAGCAGTAATTCAAAACCCTTGGGCAGGAAAAGGATTTGTTGATGATTTAAAACCAGAGATATTAAGTCTTGCACCAAAACTGGGAGATATTTTAGTTCCTGAACTTATTAAAGAAGTCGGATCAGGTGAAAAAATATTAGCATACGGAAAAGCTGCAATGGTTGGTTTAAATGGAGAAATTGAACATGCTTCAGCATTCATACATACATTAAGATTTGGAAACAAATTTAGAGATGCTGTAGGCGGTACCTCATATTTAAGTTTTACAAACACGAGGGGACCTGCTGGTTCAAAAATTTCAATTCCGATGATGCATAAAACAGATGCAGGTTTAAGACCTTATTATCTTACTCAAGAATTTACAATTCATGATGCGCCAAATGAAGATGAAATAGTTATCGCCATAGGCGGTGCGCCTACTGGAAGAGCTCATGCCAGAACCGGTGATAGATATCAAGATATGAAAGAAATGGGTATTAAGCCCAAATAAAAAAATGCAAAAAAATTTTGAGTTAAATCAAAATTATTACACTTATATAAATAAAGATACAGTTCCATTGGTCTTTGTACATGGCGTAGGATTAGATCGAAAAATGTGGGATCCTCAAATTAATTATTTTAAAAACTACTCAACAATAACTTATGATCTTTTAGGACATGGAAAAACACCATACACAAAAGAAAAAATAACGATGAAAGATTTTACCGATCAACTAATAAATTTAATTGATTATTTAAAAATAGATAAAATAAATTTGATTGGTTTTTCTATTGGGTCCTTAATAGCATTAAATTTTGCAGCAAATTATGAAGATAAATTAAATTCGCTTATCCTATTAGCTACAACTTATAAAAGAGACGAAAAACAAAGACAGCAAGTTATTGACAGAGTAAATCTGGCAAAATCAGGCAAATCTATCTCGAGACTTGCTTTAGAAAGATGGTTTACTAAAAAATATCTTAAAAAAAAACCTGATATTTATGAAAAGTTTATAAAAATTTTGTCTAAAAAACCAAATGATCAGAAAAATTTTATTGATGCATATGAGTTATTTGCTAACTACCAGGATGATATTGACATGGTTAAAAAAATAAAAACCAATACTTTAGTTATGACTGGCTCTCTTGATCCAGGATCTACACCCCAAATGTCAAAGAATCTATCAAATGATCTGAAAAACTCTTTATATGTTGAAATAAATAATGGCAAACATCTATGTAGTATTGAATGTGCAGATGATGTTAATATTAATATCAAGAAATTTATAGAAAATGCCTGAATTAAAAAAATACAAAATGTTTATCAATGGTGAATGGGTGGATTCAGAAAGTAAAAAAACTTTTAAAACCCTAAACCCTGAAAACAATGAACCTTGGGCTGAAGTACCAGAAGCAAGTCAAAAAGATGTGGATATGGCAGTAAAAGCAGCACAAAAAGCTTTTGAGGGAAAATGGTCAAATTTATTCCCTAAAGAGAGAGCCAACTATTTAAAAAAAATTGCAATTGAATTAAGAAATAATGCAGAGTTACTTGGAAAAATTGAAACAATAGATACCGGTAAATTATTTAAGGAAACAAAAACTCAAGCAAATTATATAGCAGAATATTATGATTACTATGCTGGTTTAGCTGACAAAGTAGAAGGAACTGTTTTGCCAATCGATAAACCTAATATGCAAGTTATAACTACAAGGGTACCAATTGGAGTTATTGCTGCAATAATTCCATGGAATTCACAAATGTTATTAACAGCTGTTAAATTAGCGCCAGCAATTGCAATGGGAAATACTGTTGTAATTAAATCCTCAGAGCTAGCACCTGTAACATTATTCGAATTTGCAAAATTAATTGAAAAAACTGGTATTCCAAAAGGTGTGGTAAATATTATTTCTGGATTTGGTGAACCTTGTGGAAAGGCATTAACTTCACATAATTTAGTAGAAAAAGTTGCTTTCACAGGAGGTCCAGAAACTGCAAGGCATATTATTAGAAATTCTGCTAACAATTTATCTCAAGTAAGTTTAGAACTTGGCGGTAAAAGTCCTGTAGCTGTTTTTGAAGATGCCGATCAAGAAAATGCTTTAAATGGTATTATCGCGGGTATTTTTGGAGCTAGTGGTCAAAGTTGTATAGCGGGATCTAGACTATATATTCAAAAAAATATCTACGAAAAATTTTTAGAAAAAATTATAAATCGTGCAAATAAAATTAAATTAGGACCTCCTATGGAAACTGATACGCAAATGGGTCCTTTAAATAGTCTAAAACAACTTGAAATAATTGAAAAAAATATAAAACTTACTTTAGATCAGGGTGGAAAATTAAGATGTGGTGGTAAAAGGCACAATCTTTCCAATAAAGGGTATTATTTTCCAGCTACAGTGATTGAATGTGACAATCATAATCTTCCTACGGCGGAAAACGAGTTATTTGGACCAATCCTATCGGTCATGAAATTTAATACCGAAGAAGAGGTTATAGATAAAATGAATGATAATCAGTATGGTTTATCTTCAGGTATTTATACAAAAGATATAAGTAGAAGCTTGAGAGTTTCAAAAGCTATCCGAGCAGGTATTACATTTGTAAATACTTATCGCCTAATTTCTCCTACGGCACCTTTTGGTGGAATTAAAGATAGCGGTTATGGAAAAGAAGCAGGTATTGAATCTATTAAAGACTATACAAGAATAAAAACTATTTGGTTTAATACTTCTGATAAGCCTATGGATGATCCATTTACAATGGGATAAAATTTTTTGTTTCGTTATAATTTCTTTGCTGTATTTCTTACATCCTCAAGGAATTCTTTCCTTTTTTTTTCTGTTACAAATGGAACTGCAAAATATCTTTTATAAACAACGTCTGTTATTCCACAAATATTAAACACTCCCCTCCTAAGCCTTTTTGTTGGCATATTTAAAAAGATAGTTTTTATAGCAAATCGTGGTGATCCATATGTACAAAATACAATGGCTTTTTTTCCTTTTAAATTACCAACTGGATATCCATAATTTCCAAAAAGTTTTTTAAATTTAAAGGCCCAAGGTGGTGCAAGCACTTTATCAATCCAACCTTCTACAATCGCTGGCATTCTAAAATTCCATATAGGAGCTATTAAAACAATAAAATCAGAATTTTCTATTCTTTTCTGATGATCAATTACAATTTTATCTGGTTTTTCTCCTGCGAAAACTGGATCAAATTTTTCTTTATATAAATCAACACAGTAAATCTCATTACCATTTTCTTTTACAGTTTTAATAAAAATATCTCTTATAGCTGCATTAAAAGACTTATCATTATAGTGACCGTAAACTAAAAAAATTTTTTTCATTAATTCCAAATATTATTTAATATTCTTTCTCTTCCACATGCTTTTTTATATTTCAAATAGTTTAAAAACTTCTCTTTATAATAATCTTGATGTGTTGTTTCTGCTTTATAAAATTTATTGAATTTTTTAACATAAGTTACAATTTTTTTATTAAATTTATTCTCTAAATTTATAATACTTTTTTTAATAAGATCTTTTTGTTTTTCATTGTTATAAAATGCTACAGATCTATAACTATAACCTTTATCACAAAATTGACCATACTCATCAAATGGGTCTATATTTACCCAAAAATAATCAAGTAAATTTTTAAAGTTTGTTATGTTTTTATCGTATGTAACTTCAATCACTTCGAAATGGCCTGTGTTCCCATATGTAACTTCTTTATATGTTGGATTTTTTGTTGTTCCTCCTGAATAGCCTGAAATTACTTCAATGACACCCTCTTTTTTTTCAAATGCTTCTTCCATACACCAAAAACAACCACCGGCAAAATAAACTTTTTCTAAATTCTGCGACAATGCATTAGTTTGAAATAAAAAAATTAAAAATATAATTTTTTTCACTAATTTTTCAATACTGGAAATACTGGATTAGATTTTTTAAACAGTTTTTGGTATTCCTGTTTAATACATTTATTTTCAACATATGCTATTTTAAAATCTTCAGCTATTTTTTTTGCTTGCTCATGCTGAATTCCATATTGTAACCATATGGCTTTTGCGCCAATTTTGGCCGCTTGCTCAGCAAAACCCGGTGTTTCTTTTGATGGTCTAAATATATCAACTATATCTATTGGCCCAGAAATTTTTTCTAAACTTTCTACTACAATTTCTCCATTTATTTTTTCACCAGCTGCAAAAGGGTTTATTGGTATAACTTTATATCCAAAATCCTGCATATATTTCATTACTATATTTGCTGGTTTTCTTTTTAGGTTTTTTGGATCTTCACCTTTTTTTTCTGAACTCACCCCAATCATTGCAATTGTTTTTGATTTTTCAAAAATTTTTTTAATTTGATCATCTGTCATTTATTTTTCCATACCGGTTTTCTTTTTTCCAAAAAAGCTGATATTCCCTCTTTGGCATCCATTGCCATCATATTCAAACTCATCATTTTACTTGTATATCTGTATGCTTTAGATAGTGGCATCTCTAACTGCTTATAAAAAGCTTGTTTTCCAATTTTAATAGTCAAATTTGATTTTGAAGCAATCACACTTGCAATTTTTAAAACCTCTTTATTAATTTTTGATTTTGAAAAATGATCGTTTATTAAACCAATCTCTTTTGCGTAATTCGCCTTGATTGGTTCTCCTGTTAAAAGCATTTTCATCATTTTTTTTCTTGAAACCTTTCTACTAACCGCAACCATTGGTGTACTACAAAACAAACCTATATTTACCCCAGGTGTTGCAAATCTAGCATTATTAGAACTATATGCCAAATCGCAACTTGCTACTAATTGACATCCTGCAGCATATGCAGATCCGTGCACTTTAGCTATAACTGGTTTTCTTCCTTCGACTATTTGCATCATTAGTTTAGAACAAAGATTAAATAATTTTAAGTACTTTGACCTCTTTTTTAACCCTTTTACTTCCTTTAAGTTATGTCCAGCACTAAATCCCTTTCCTGCTCCTTGTAAGATTATTACTTTTGTAAAATTATCTTTGTCGAGTTTTTTAAACGCGGTTAAAAGTGATTTTAAAGTAGTAAAAGATAATGAATTATATGTCTTGGGATCATTTATAGTAAGTGTTTTAATACCATTTTTATTATTTGTAATTACTATATTTTTTAAATTTTTCATTTATAACTTATTACCATTAAATACTGGAATATTCTCATATATAAAAGTATCAACATTATCTATACAGGCAACGTTAAATTCATAGTTTTCAGGGTTAGTGAATGATCTATGATGTGTATAAATTCCACAAATTGAACAAAAAAAATGTTCGGCATGCTCTTTTTTTCCAAATTTATAGGAAGATAATTTATCTTCACCTTCTATAATTTTAAGATTCTTTAATTCAATTTTTGCCATGATTGATCCTCTTCTTTTGCACAATGAACAGTTACACCTAACTAGTTCTTGAAGACCTTGATCTAATTTAAGTTCAATTTTAATTTTTTTACAATGACAGGTTAAAAGTTCTATATTGCCATTCTGACTCATAAAATTAGTCAGTTAAACCATCCGCTCTAGCTTTGTTTCTCTCCAAATGAATAGGTAAAACTTTACCGTAAATTGCCTTTGAGTGTTCAGGAGTATTTACTCTCCACGGATCTAATACATATGCAGGTATACACATGTACCTAGAAAACTTTCCTTCAACTTTAGTCACTCTATGCAAAGTAAAACGTCCTTTAAATATTTGCAGATCTCCCGGTTCTAACTTAAGTTGACGAACTCTCTTACGTTCTCCGTTAATAACTTTTTTAACTTCCTCAAAATTTTCATTACCAGGTTCTCGAATGTTGGGACAATATTCAAAGATACCTCCTTTTTGGGGTTTTTGAATCATCAAGCTTAATGTAAATTCACAACTATCAAAATGCCATGGCAGTATACCGTCTGGCTTCATGACATTATACGCATGGCATGCTAATGGATCAGCCCATCTAAAAATGGGGTATGTACCCAAACATGCTGATACAAAATTTAATAATTCATCGGTTTCATATAAAAATTTCATTTCAGAGTCACTAGCAAAACAATCAGAATTTAAATAACCATTATAACGTTCCATAAAAATTCTTTTGGGATGGTCTTTTGGTAAAGATGGATCGTCTTTAGCATAAAGATATGCATTGATACTCTCATTTGACATATAAACTTGATCAAGTTGTTTTTCTAATTCATTATTCATAATTTTTAATGACTTTGGTAGAATAAAATTTGGAAGAGTTGAGCAACTAAACTCTTTTAATTCATTTTTACATTTTTGAATTAAATTTTTCATTTTTGAAGAATTTAATTGATGGATTGGGTATTTTTCTAAATCAACAATAGATTTAAGTCTTTTGTTCATTTTAAATCACCATCTTCTCTCATTTTAGCCCTAATCTTAGTAGCAGAAATTTTTTGTATCTCTTCCGGCAAAACTATTTCTTCAATTTTGTATCCTACACCTCTGCCATAACAAATGTTAGTTATATTTGGTACTAACATTATTTTAAATCTTCCTTCGAATTCAGGATTTAATCTTTTTTCTATTTTTTTTTTAACATCCTCAAAGTTAAAAGGATTGTCATCCACTCCTTGAACATCTCTGATCTGAATACAAACTTGACCAGTTTTTTTAATAATTTCTTTAAATAAGGCATAGTGTCCGTCGTGAAATGGCTGCCATCTCCCAAGCATTTGAGCTGTTGGTTTTTTGTTGTCCCATTTATAACTCATTTTTTATATCCTCTAATATTTTTGGTGCCCAATTCTTAGCATCTTGTGATGTTACATGAAAATTAAATTTTTCTGGTTTTACAAACATTTTATTAGTATCATCAAATCTACCTTTTTTTATTGTATCCACCCAAACTAAATAATCAGCTGGGAATAAACTCCTTGCTTCAGGTGTTGGACAAATGAAATCAGCAACAACATAATTTCCTTCTTCTTTAAGTTTCAAAGCTAAGTCTGCCATTCTCTTTGCTTGTCTTTTTCTACCCTCTTCAGAAAAATCCCAATCATTTGCAGCTTTTCTTACTTCATCGGCATTTAATCTTTTTGCATTTACCATTGGCGCAAGTTCATTTGCTAGAGTTGTTTTACCTGCGCCAGGCAAACCCATAATTAAAATAATTTTCATTATATTTTTTCTAAAGGATGGTGGGACATTAATTCAAGTCCATTTTGTCCAACCAAATATTGTTGCTCTAATTTAACTCCTTCTTTACCACCAACTTTGCCAATATAGCTCTCAATAGTAATGGTCATATTTTTTTCGAACATTCCACCTTGTTCGCCGCCATCAGTTGGATATTTAATCTGAGGCCACTCATCACAAAGACCAATTCCATGAACCATGCATGTGTAACGGTTACCATAATATTCATCAGGTAATAACCAGGACTTTTGAATAAATTCTTTAAAAGTCATTCCAGGTTTAATTAATCTTGCATTATGATCTATTTGTTCCATTGCCATTGAATATAATTTTTTTTGTTCATCGTTAAATTTATGACCTACAACATAAGATCTTGAAATATCTGCACAATATCCATATGGACCAACCATATCGGTATCGAAAGCAACTATTTCTCCAGTTTGCATTACTTTGTTACTGCTCTCTTGCATCCACGGATTAGTTCTTTCACCTGAGGATAATATTCTACACTCAATCCATTCTCCACCATGCTCAATATTTGTTTTATGGAGTATGGACCAGAGTTCATCTTCTGTCATACCAGGTTTTAATTCTTCTCGCATTTTCGCAACACCGATCTCTGCAACTTCTATTGCAGCCTTCATACATTTTAATTCCTCAGGAGATTTGATTACTCTTGCTTGTTCTAATATTGATTTTGCATCAAAAACTTCAATACCTTGTTTATTAAGTTCAGATACAGCTGGACCGTTTAATACATCAATTGCAACTTTTTTAGTTTTAAAATATTTATTTGATAAGTCTTTAATTTCATTAATCCATTTTTTGAGTTGAGTATTTGCTTGATCACCGTTACTAAAATAATCCCAGGTGATTGCTGGTCTAATTTCATCGATTAAATTTAAGTGTTTTGATAAAATTTCACAATTGAAATACTCATACAAAATTGTTGGTCCATTAACAGGTACAAAACAATATCTTGTTAAATTATGCATATTGTAAACACTCATATTTGCAGTATCCAATGCATATCTAACATTGACTGGATCAAAAAGTATGCATGCTTCTAAATTGTTTTTTTGTAATTCTTTTCTAACTCTATCAAGTCTATATGATCTTAATTTTTCAAAATTTATCTCATCCTCTTTTAATCTTTTTTTTGTTAAAAATGTTGGTGATGTTTTAGTTTCCGGTGCAATTTTTCTACTAAATTTCATTTTAAATTAAATTTTTAGCTACCCATTTATGAAAATGATGCGTTGGATTATCCATTACAGGTGAAAAGTTTCCTCCATTATATGATGGTGAGTTTCTGCCAGTTTGCATACCCTGTATTATATCAACATCTTCTTTTTGAATGTATTCCCATTGTTTATGATTTTGTTTTCTTAATGATTTAAATTTACTAGCTTGAGCTGCTTGTTCACCTACATAATATAGCTCCATATGTTCAAGGGTAAACTCATGATTAATTGGCTCAATCCAATAAGCATAATAATGATCTTTATGAATTCCAAGCATAACATTTGGGAACAATGCAACATACTCTGCAATATTTTCTTTATCTTTTGGCCAATTTGGAAAACTTGGAAGTTTTTCTTTTCCTTTAAATTGAGGATTATAAACAACTGTTCCTTGACCAGCAAAACGATTGGGTAAACCTTGTATATGATAATGGTCCTCTATTTTTGAGTAAGAATTTAAACCTGGATGCACCCATGGAAGATGATAACTTTCACAATAGTTTTCAATTGCAAATTTCCAATTGCATTTTGCATTTAATTTGAAATATCCAAAATCATTTGAGTGATGAATTAATTCTCTATCTTTTATTGGCCAAAATTTTTCCCATCTATCGCTTAAAGGTTTTATATATTCCTCAAAAGACATCTCATTTTGATTTATATTTACCATTATTAAATCTAACCAAATATAAGATTTGATTTCTTTTAGATTACTTTTTGATTTATCAAAACTGTCTACAGAATGTTTATTCATACCTCCAATATGAGGTGTTGCCATTAGTTCTCCATCAAGACTATAAGACCAAGAATGATATGGGCATCGAATAAGGCTATTAATTTTCCCACTTTTAGAAACCAGTTTTACTCCTCTATGACTACAAACATTGTGGAAAACTTTAATTTCATTCTGTTTATTTCTTAAAATTAAAATTGGCATCCCAAGAATATCTATTGGTTTTACATCTCCAATTTCTGGTATGGAACTTGCAACCCCAACTACAATCCACTTATCTTCGAATAATTTTTTTCTCTCAATTAAAGTATAATCTTTGCTCGTGTAGCATTCGTTTGGTAATCCGTGAGCTTTTTCAATCGAGTTGCTTACAACATCTAGTTTTTTTTTGTCTATTATATTATAAATTTCAGACATAACTTATTTTATCACTTCATATAACCCAAGCCAAGCATTCACATCTTTACTTGCAATATAGTCAGATTTAAAAAATTCGATTTCTTTCCATTTATTTTCATTATTTAATTGTTCAATTTTTTTATCAAAGCCGTACTCTTGGTGTATTCCTTCGTTTATTGTAAAACAGATATGTCCTTTATTTTTGGTGATTCTTATAAATTCATCTAAAGCAGGAGGTTTAACGTGTCCAAATGTAAAAGTCCCAACACACATTACGGCATCAAAAGTATCATTTTCTTCGTCGATATGTTTATTTAAATCTACTTGATCAAGTTTTTTGTAAAGTTGAGAAGGTACCAAATCTAAAAGTTTTTTTGAAAGATCTGCACCATAAAAATTATGATACCCAAATTTTTTTAACTCAACACCAACTAATCCTGTGCCACATCCAGCGTCATAAATTTTAGCATGTTTATTTTTTTGATATTTAATAAATGTTTCGGTAGTTTCTTTTGGACCAGTATAGTTCCAATCAAGCATGTCCTTATCATATTTATTTTCTTGTCCCCAATCGTCATAATACTTCATTACCTCATCGGTTTTTTTTAATTTATATATTGGTATTTTGTTTCCTACGTCTTTTTGTGCCATCAACTTCTCATCTTTTGTCCTGTTGGATCATAAAGTGGTGATTTTATTATTGAAGAGTTAAACAAGTCTCCATTTATTTCCACTTGAATTCCTTTCTCTGAACTTATTTCTTCGCTATCAAGATATGAAAACGCAACACTTTTATTTGTAAAATGTGCAAAACCTCCTGAAGTTACGTATCCAATAGCTTTTCCATTTTTTAATACCGCTTCGTTATTTGTGACGTCAATATCATTTGTTTCTACAATTAATGGTGTAAGTTTATTTTTGCTTTCATCTTTTTTTGCAAAATTTTTTCCTACAAAATCTTTATCCCAATCAATGAATACATCCAATCCTGTCTCTTTTGCAGTAAAGTCTGGTCTATAATCAAGTGTCCAGGCACCCCAATTTTTTTCAAGACGCATAGACATTAATGCTCTTAAACCAAAGGGTTGAATATTAAATTCTTTACCAGCTTCCATTAATTCTTCGTACAATTTAATTTGATAATGTGGCGCTGTATAAATTTCAAATCCCAGCTCACCAGTAAAAGATAATCGGTTTACAATTACTGGTACTCCACCAACAAACATTCTTCTAGAGTCTCTAAATTTAAAATTTTTATTTGATACATCTTCTCTTACAATTTTTTGAAAAACTTCTCTGGATTTAGGTCCTGATATTGCTAAACCATGAAAATCATCTGATCGATTTTTATAATTAACTTTAAATTTATTTAAATGACTTTCAAACCATCTTCTATGCATTTCTTGAGCAGCCCCAGAACCGAAAACCATAAATTTATTTTCATCAATACAGGATACAGTAAGATCACCATAAAGTTTTCCTCTGTAAGTAAGCATTGGAGTAAGAGAAATTCTTCCTGGTTTAGGAATTTTACCAGCCATAATATGGTTTAAAAAATTTCTTGCATCAGGTCCTTCAAATTCGTGTTTTGAAAAATTTGCAAGTTCCATCACACCTACATTTTCTCTAACATTTATAACTTCTTTTGATACGTAGTTATGAGATCTTGATCTTTTTATAGTTGGCTCTTCAAAGGCATCTTCTTTATTTTTTGCGAACCATAAAACGCTCTCTAAACCAAATCCATCACCCATTACTGCTCCTTGATTTACAAAACGATCATATAATGCGGTTGTTTTTTGTTTTCTTCCTTTAGGTAAAGTTTCGTTTGGAAATGTCATAATAAATCGTCTCTCATAATTTTCTGAGGATTTAATAGTTCCATATTGTGGAGTAGCATATTCACCAAACCTAGCTACATCCATTGCCCAAACATCAATGGACGGTTCCCCATCTATAATCCATTCAGCGATACATTTTCCAACACCACCACCCTGACAAAAACCAGCCATAACACCAACTGCAACCCAATAATTTTTCATACCTGGAACTGGACCAATAAGTGGACTACCATCAGGACCAAAAGTAAAAGGTCCATTAACTATATTTTTTATTCCAGCTTTTTCTAATGCTGGCATTCTTTCAAATCCTATTGCTAACCTGTCTTGAATGTTATCTAACTTTGGTTCTAATAATTCATGTCCGAAGTTCATTGGAGTTCCATTTATTTTCCATGGAGTTGACTTAGGTTCGTAAGTGCCAAGTAACATTCCCTTTCCTTCTTGTCTAAAATATATATTTCCCTCAAAATCTGTACCAATTGGTAATCTTTGATCTCCCATCGCTTCAATTTCTGGAATACTTTCAGTTATTAAATAATGATGCTCCATTGGTTGAACTGGAAGATCTACTCCAGAAAGATTTCCTACTTCTCTAGCCCACAGACCACCTGCATTAATAATAATTTCTGCATTAATATTTCCTTTGTCAGTAAATACGTCCCAAGAACCATCAGGTTTTTGTTTAGTATCTTTTACAACGGTGTGAGTATAATATTTTCCACCATAAACTTTAGCAGCTTTTGCAAATGCATATGTCACTCCAGATGGATCAACTTCACCATCAATAGGATCCCACAAAGCTAATAAATATCTTTTAGGATCAATTAAAGGATGTTTTTTCTTTACTTCATCAAGAGAAATAAATTCTTGGTCTAGACCCATATATCTAGCTTTTGATCTTTCCCGCTTTAAATATTCTGCCCAAACCTCATTAGATGCTAAATAAAAACCTCCACTTGGTTTAAAACCAACAGAATGGCCAGACTCTTTTTCTATCTCTTTATATAAGCCAATTGTATAGGCCATCATTCTAGAAATATTTGGATCAGATGAAATTACGTGAACATTACCAGCAGCATGCCAAGAGGAGCCAGAAGTAAGTTCATTTCTTTCAAGTAAAATACAATCTTTTAAACCAAATTTAGATAAATGATAAAGAATTGAACAACCTACTACACCACCACCAATAATTACTACTTTTGCATGATTTTCCATTTTAATATTTTATTTCTTTGTTTACTTTCTTCAATGTCTTGTCTGTACCATGATGAAAGTGTTTTGTCATGTCTGGTGAGTACTTACTTGAGATTGGTTTTTTACCAATTGCTAATGCCATTTCTCTCACATGGTGGGCTTCTGCTCCACAACATATTCCAATAAAATTTATATTTTGTTGAACGCACTCTTTTGCAAATTCAGCCATTTCAAATCTATTACAAAATAAATTATCTAAAGCTACGGGGAATGCATTTCCCCCTGGGATACAATCACATCCGTGATCAGTTTGATTTAAAAATCCAGGCTCTTCCTCTGTTGTTCTATATGGAACAGGTAAACCTGCGACATGGCATGAAACTTTTTTTCTAACTTCTTTTAAAAGTTTCATTGTCATTTTAGGACCTCTATAACAATTTAAACCAACAACATCTGCACCAAGATCTTCTACTATTTTACAAGCATCTTCTGCTGTGTAACCGTCTCTTGTTAAATCTCCCCTAGGTATTGCATAATTGGCTACAGCTATCAAACCTTCATCCTTAATTGCTTTTAATGCTATTTTCATTTCATCTACCCAATTTATTGTTTCCGCAACAATAAAATCAACACCTGCTTCTTTAGCCCATTTTACTTGTTCCTCATACATCTTTTGACATTCTTTAAATGAGTTTTTATCCTTTGGATCAAAAATATTTGTATTTGCAACATCTCCACAAACCATTAAATCCAAATCTTTAAATTCATTTGCTGCATCTTTTGCTATTTTAAGTGCATTTTTTTGCATTTGTTCAAGCAAATGTTCTTTACCGATAATTCTTAATTTTTCTCTATGTCCATAATAAGTGAAAGCTTGAACAATATCAGAACCAGCTCTTATAAATTCTCTATGTAACTGGGTTACAACATCAGGATGCTCTAGCACTACCTCAGGTACAAATGGGCCTGCAGATAAATATCCTCTTCTTTCCATTGCAAATAAATACCCTTCAGCACAAATTATTGGGCCTTCATTTAATCTAGTGAGTAAATCTTTTTTCATACCACCCTTTGATTAAAATAATGTTACATCCAATTTTATTCTGCTAAAAGACAATTTTGATACAACTCAAAGTTGATACTAGTTTGCTTTTTGTCCCTCAATGTGTTCTCATTGGTTGTTAAATTTAACAAAGGGAAAAACAATGAAAATCAAAAAAATATTGCTTTCTGCTCTTGTAATTTTAGGTTTCACTTCTTTTAGTGGAATTGCGAATGCTGGTTGCGGAAAGATATCAATTGCTAACATGAACTGGGCTTCTGCTAATTTCATGGCTGAGGTTGATAAAATTATACTTGAAAAAGGATATGGTTGTGAAGTTGAATTGGTGCCTGGTGCAACTATGCCAACATTTACATCTATGCAAGAAAAAGGTGAGCCAGATGTAGCTCCTGAATTTTGGGCAAATGCTGCTATAGTAGAATTAGAGGCAGCTGTTGCAGAAGGTAAGCTTCATTCAATTAACAAAGCTCCTATCACTGGTTTGGGTGAAGGATGGTGGGTATTACCTCACACATTAAAAAAACATCCAGAACTTACAACAGCTGATGCAATTTTAAAAAGACCTGATCTATTTCCGCACCCAGAGGATCCATCAAAAGGTGGGTTTCATATTTGTCCTCCAGGTTGGAACTGTGAACTAAGTAACAGAAACCATTTTAGAGCTTGGGAAATGGAAAAAAAAGGTTGGAAAATTGTTGAAACTGGTTCAGCTGCCGGATTAGATGGATCTATAGCTAAAGCTGCAGAAAGAGGAGAAAACTGGTTTGGTTACTATTGGTCTCCAACAGCTTTAATTGGAAAATATGACATGCAAGCTGTAGATATGGGTGAATTTGCTGGAAAAGATAACTGGGATAATTGTTTATCAAAACCAGAACAAGAATGTGCTAACCCTAAGAAATCTTCATGGGTTAAATCTGAAGTTTTCACAGTGGCTACTGACAATTTCAAAAACACTGCTGGAAAAGATGGTATGAACTATCTTAAGAAGAGAGTTTATCCTGGTCCGGTAATGAATGGTATGTTGGTTTGGATGGGTGAAAACCAAGCAGAAGGTGCTGATGCTGCAATTGAGTTTCTAAAAACTCAAGAAAGTGTCTGGAAAAAATGGGTATCAGGTTCCGCTGCTAAAAAAATCAAAAAATCATTATAAAAAACTTTATCGAACCCGTTGAAAAACGGGTTCGATACTATTAAGACATAAATATGGATTTTCTAAATAACATTCCTGTAATGGACAGGACAGCATTGAGAGAGCTTAAAAAAGGAATCGATTTAAGTTTTAAAGAATTTTCAAGAGCATACGGAGACGGAATTGAAAGTTTTTTTGATCCGTTACTTTATTTTTTAATCTGGTTAGAAAAAATGTTGGTTAGCAGTCCATGGCCGATAGTAATAGGAGTTTTTGCTTTATTAGCTTGGATTGGGTCTAGAAGTACCAAATTAGTGATCGGAACTGTAATTTGTTTTATGGTAATTGGTTATTTTGGTATGTGGAAAAATTGCATGGCTACTGTTGCAATAATATCTGTTTCAACATTGGTATGTATTACTGTTGGTATTCCAATTGGAGTACTAATGTCAAAATCTAATAGAACAGAAAGAGCGATATTACCAGTGTTAGATATGATGCAAACAATCCCGAGTTTTGTTTATTTAATACCTATAATTATGCTTTTAGGGATTGGTAAAGTACCTGGCTTACTTGCAGTTTGTATTTATGCACTTCCACCTATAGTGCGACTTACAAACCTTGGTATTAGAGAAGTTGATAAAGAAGCACTTGAGGCTAGTGAAGCATTTGGAGCTACGCCAATGCAAAAACTTAAATCTGTTCAAATTCCTTTATCTTTACCTACGATTTTTGCTGGAGTAAATCAAACCATAATGATGGCTTTGGCAATGGTAGTTATTGCGTCAATGATAGGTGTAAAAGGACTTGGGGTTCCGATTCTCCAAGCTATTTCTAATCAATATTTAGCATTAGGAATGATGAATGGTCTTGCCATTGTAGCTTTAGCAATTATTTTTGATCGAGTTACTCAACAATATGGTCAAAGAATCCAGAAGCACAGGGGACAAAAAAAATAGCCTGTCTAAATTAACTCACCGATTTTTATAGACAGTTTTTGTAAAATAAATAAATATCTAAAAGATGAAATTTTCTTTAGAAATCAGCCCTAAAACGGATTTGGAAACATTGCCTAGCTTAAAAGACGTCTATATCACTATGCTTCCAGGAGGAGACTTTAAAGAAACTGCTGATCAAGCTGTTAATCTGGTGTCGAGAGGATTTAATCCAATTCCACATTTTCCAGCTAGATCTATTGAAAATGAGGCTCAACTTAAAGAATATATATTAAGATGTAAGGATGGAGGTGTAAAACAAGCCCTAGTTATAGGGGGTAGCAGAGAACCAGTAGGAATTTTTGACAGCTCTATACAGCTTTTAGAGACAGGTTATTTTGAGCAGATGAAGATAGGAATTGCTGGACATCCCGAGGGGAGTCCTGATATATCCGATTCAAAATTGGAAAAAGCAATGGAAGATAAAAAGCCTTACGCTGATTATATAGTAACTCAATGGTTACTTGATCCTCAGCCTATAATTGACTTTATTTCAAAACAATCAATACCAGTTCATGTTGGGATTACTGGACCACTAAAAATAACTAGTTTAATAAAATTTGCTAATATTGTTGGTGCAAAAAATTCCATTAATTTTCTAAAATCTAACTTTAGTAAGGCATTAGATTTGATGAAACCTAAAGACCCAAATGATTTAATTGGGAAAATTAAATCGCATACAGATTTTTTCCACATTTATACATTCGGCGGCTTGAAGGAAACAAACAAGTGGTTGATGGAGAACAAATATGTCTAATGAGTTTGATTATGATAAAATAAGACACGTAACATCGGTAAATCAGTCTGATAGAAACGTTCCTTATAATTTAAGACAAAGTGGACCAACAAAAGTGGAAATGCTAATCTCAACTAGAGTGAGGAAATCTCCTTACTGGCATTTATCTATGAAAGCTGGTTGTTGGAGAGCAACAGTTTACAATAGAATTTATCATCCAAGAGGATATGTAAAACCTGAAGATGGTGGAGCAATGGTGGAATATGATGCAATAGTAAATCATGTAACCATGTGGAACGTTGCTGTAGAGAGACAAATAAGAGTAAAAGGTCCAGATGCCGAGAAATTTGTTGATTATGTCATTACACGAGATGCAACAAAAATTTCGCCCATGAGAGCAAGATATGTAATTTTATGTAATTCATATGGTGGTGTGCTTAATGATCCAATACTTTTAAGAATTTCTAAGGACGAATTTTGGTTTAGTTTGTCGGATAGTGATATTGGACTTTATTTGCAAGGAGTAAATTGTGATAATAGATTTAATGTTGAAGTAGATGAAATTGATGTTTCGCCTGTTCAAATACAAGGGCCTAAATCAAAAGCATTGATGAATGATCTTTGTGGTGACCATGTAGACTTTGATAATATGCCTTTCTACGGTTTAGCAGAAGCAAAAATTGGTGGAAGAAGTTGTGTAATTTCTCAATCTGGATTCTCTGGAGAAGCGGGTTATGAAATTTATTTAAGACAATCTACTTTATATGCTGAAGATATGTGGAATGCAGTTCTTGAGGCGGGGAAAAAACATAAGCTTATGGTGATTGCTCCAGCTCATCATAGAAGAATACAAGCTGGTATTCTTTCTTGGGGCCAAGATATGGATAATCAACACAATCCTTTTCAATGTAATTTGGGTTATCAGGTTTCTTTATCTGGCAAAGGAGAATGGAATAAAAAAACTGATTATATAGGTAAAAAGGCTCTGGAACAAATGAAAGCAGAAATTAAAGCTGGAAAAAAACCCTATAATCTTCAATTAGTAGGCATGGAACTAGGTGGTAAACCTATTGAAGAATATGCACCTGACTTTTGGTTAATTTCAGAAGAAGGCGGTGGAGAACCTGTTGGGTTTATAACTTCGCCATGGTACCACCCTGAAAAAAAAATTAACATTGCAATGGGATATGTGCCTTTTGATGGCACGCTAAATGCAAATGGTTTTCCAAAAGGAAAAGTTGGTACTAAATATAAAGTTCATTTGCCAAGTAAGTACTCTGATGCACCCGGTAAACCAGTTGATGCAGTTATAGTTGATATACCATTTAAAGAATCTTACAACGCAAATACTAGAGAAGAAGTAAAAGGATAAATAATTTTGGAGGGGATATAATTCTCCTCCAAAAAAATCATATGTTTGGTGTTTTTTTAGATATAATTTTTAGGTCTTTAAAGCTAGATAAATCATTATATACAGATAACAAAAATTTTGGTGAGGCGTCCATTTATTTTTCTGGATTAATAATGATATTAGATGGTGTAGCAGGAGCTGTAGCAGCAAACTCAATAGTAAAAACATCTATCGGCATATCCGGTTTAACAGCGATTTTCACGTGGTTAGTGTGGTCTATATTTATATATGTAATAGGAGTTAAATTATTTCCAGATAAAGAAACAAAAGTACCATTTAAAAAAATATTAATTGGCGTTGGATATGCGCATGCTCCTGGGTTAATAAGATTTTTTGCTGTAACTCCTGAAATAGTTATTCCAGTAATTTTTCTCACTCAATTTTGGATATTTGCGTCTCTAATATTATCAACGAAACATATACTTGGCTTAAAATCAAATTTTAAATCGTTTGGGATTGTTTTTTTATCTTTTTTAATAATAGCTTTTTTATCAGTTTCTTTTGTAATGGGAAGAATGGATGCCATTCCAATTAATACAATTACTTAAACAGGAAAAAGTGTTTTTGAAACACTACAAGAACTACACAATTTAAATCCATTTAAAATTAGGTTTTGGTTTACACTTTCATCAATTTGTTGACATTCTTCACAAATTCCATCTAGTTCATTTTCTAGATCTTTTTTTAGAAATTTTTTTTTATAAAATTTAGTCATTATCTGTTAATCCTGCTCCTGCAGCACTTTTTTTTAACTCATCTGACTCGTCCACAAAAGTTTTTGTGGATAGTTTATATAAATTATCCCAATCTTGTTGATTAAATGTATTAATATTTTCGATAAATTCAATTTCAATTAAATTTGCTAGTTTTAAAATATCCTTATTTATAAAATTTGAATATATTGATTGATTAAAGTTTAGTAAAAAATTATTACTTTCAAATTTAAAAGATATTTTTTTTCCAATAACTTCTGATGCTCTACTTAAAAAAGGTAAAAATAATAATGGATATGACATATTTTCAATTTGTATATTTTTTAAATTTTCTAATTCGTTTATTTGATCAAAAAAACTAATCCCAGAAAAAATTGGACAATAAGGTATTTTAGAAATATTTTTAGTTGAAATTAAAGTGAGTCTTTGATTTTTATTTAGTTGCCCAGAGTAAAAATAATGATTTAAATACTTTAGGCCAGGTAATCCAAACATTTCGAGCAATTTTATATTTTTTCCTACTTCTTCTGCTATACCCCAACTAAATCCAACAGCCTTACTTGCTCTTTTTGCAATAGTATCTATTTCACTAAAACTTTTCATTAATTTAAAGAATTATAAACCCAATATTCATCAAATGATTTTAAATCGTTAGGTAGGGGTGCACCTTGAAACATGCATATTCTTAGCCATTTATCTGAACGTGGATCAAATTTTACTGCACCAAAATAAGACAATTTTAATCTCAGCATGTCAATCGCCATTAAGTTTGAACCGATTGTATTATCTTGAATTTCTGCATAAGGAAATTTTTCAGTTATAAAAGCTCTCCTTACAACGTGTCTTAAGTCATTATTTTCTATTAAAAATCTTCCAATTTTAAGACTATTTTTTAAATTTGATATTCTTTTATAAAGTTTGCTAATATCTCGGGCAATAGCAAGTGGCTGTTCTAGTTCTGAACCATTATCTAAATATCGATTTGCAAGCCTCGGCTCCTCTTTGTTTTTGGAGATAAACCAAAAATTCTTATTGCTTTCCTTTTTTGAAAAATCAATTTTAAGCATATCAGAATATCTTTCCTCTATTATTTTTCTTAAATGATCAATCGTTCTAGTCGTTGGGATATTAAAATATCTTTCTTCATCTGAGCTCATTTTATAAATATATTGATCAACTATTTCATCATAAGGCTCCATCATCATTGAAACAATATACTCTATACACTCATCATTAAGATTTTTTTCTGCCCATAAATATACTTCATTAAATGCAAATTCTTTATCAAAAACTGAACTTTCTTCAAAAAATTTTATAAATTTATTTAGGTCTTTAATAAGATTTGTAATTTTTGTTTTTTGGAATTCACTATTTGAGGACCACGAAAATACATTTTTTAAAGATTTTTTTAAACATTTTTTAAAAATATCAATACTTTTTTTATCTACATTTTTAATTTCTCTTATTTTTTTTAAAACGGACTCTCTGGCTTCGATCCAATTATTTAACAAAGTTGGATGGTTAACAATAAAGGGGGCCATTCCAAGACCAGTAGAGTTTCCAATGCCTAAGTTTCTACATATATCATGATCTAGCTCTTTCGCACCTCTTGGGTTTCTACTTTTTGCAATATGATTAACTTGATCAAAAGTAAATTGTCTTACTAAATAAACCAACATCATTTCTAATCTAAACGGTCCAAAAATTTCGTTTCTATTTTTAACTCTAAAACGATCAGCTAGTCCAAATTTTCCTGAACCATATACTGCTGTAGTTCTATACAAGTACCCAACTTCAGCTAATTTTTCTTTATCAGGTTGTTTTCCATTGGCCAAACACTCAACTACATGATTAAAAATTCTCATTGATTTATTTGCTCTAGAGAGTGTCAGTTCTTTATATGACATTCTGCCAACTTCTTGTTTAGGTACGTTATTACTTAAACGATCTAAATCTTTTTTACTAGGAATGCCATCATATAAAGTAAATGCAGCATCCCATTTTGTTGCAATTACTCTATCTGATCTTTCGTCATCATCTATTTTGTTTGCAAAACATATTAAAGAATAAATTCTTTTATTTTTACTAAATGAATATACGGCTACACCATAACCATCAATGTCTAAATTGAATAGGTCTCTATTATATTTCCAATCTTTAAATTCTTTTAAAAATGATCTTAAAAAAGATAGTTTTGATTGATGAAAGCATCCTAGTTTCGATAATTTCATTATCTTTTTTGGATCTCTTAAATTTATATTCACTAATTTATTCCTTTATAAAAATTATACCAATTATTGCCTAGTATTTTGTTAATTTCCCCAACATTAAATCCAATTTTTTTTAATCCAATCTCCAAATTTTTAAATCCTCTAGCATCAACAAACCAACCTGGTTGCTTTGGAAAACCAGGTTTTTTTTTTGACCCTTCTCCAAAATTTTGTGTATTAGCCCAGGTTCCATTTCTCATCCATTCAACAACGCTATCTGGTTGATTTAGACAAAGATCAGAACCTATACCTAAATTATCTACTCCTACAATCTCAGCTGTTTTTGCTACCATCTCACAAAAACTTTCTAACTTACAGTTTGTGCCATCTTTTAAATGATGAGCATATAGTGATAAACCAAGCATTCCATTGCTTTTGGCTAAGGCTTTCAAAAGTTTGTCTGATTTATTTCTTAGAGCATTGTGCCAAAAACTTGGATTTGCATGTGTAATTGCTATTGGTTTTTGACTTATATCTATTGCATCTAATGTACTTTTTTCTGCAGAGTGTGACATATCAATTACTATTCCCAGTCTATTCATTTCTTTAATTGCTTCTTTTCCAAAGTTAGTTACTCCACTATCATTTTTTTCATAGCACCCTGTGGCTAATAAGGATTGATTATTGTAGGTAAGTTGCATAAACCTACATCCTTTTTCATAAACCTTCTCAATCAATCCTAAATCATCCTCAATAGGTGAACAATTTTGAAATCCAAAAAAAATTGCAGTTTTATTTTCTTTTTTTGCTTTTTCTATGTCTTTAAAAGATTTTCCTTGGAAAATCAAATCGGAATTTTCTTTAAAATGACTATCCCACTCTGTAACTCTATCTAAAAATTCATCATAATCTTCATGATAAACAACGGTAACATGAACTGCGTCTAATCCTGCATCTCTATTTATTTGAAATACTTCTCGAGACCATTTACAGTACTGAAGATTATCAATTTTATAATTCATGTTATTAAATATATATTAGTGTTTAAATATTTGATATTAAAACATACAAATGATTAATAAAAAAAATTATAAAGTCGCAATAGTTATGGGAAGTCAATCTGACTACTCAACAATGAAATCAGCAGTTAAAATACTTAAAATGCTTAAAATTAAATATGAGGCAAAAATTGTTTCCGCTCATAGAACACCAAATAGAATGTTTGATTTTGCTAAAAAAGCTGAAAAAAATAATTTTTCAGTGATTATAGCTGGAGCTGGTGGATCAGCACACTTGCCTGGTATGATAGCTTCATTAACTAACTTGCCAGTAATAGGTGTGCCAATTGAAAGTAAAAAATTAAAAGGGTTAGACAGTTTGCTTTCAATTGTTCAAATGCCAAAAGGTATACCAGTTGGGACTGTAGCAATAGGTATTGATGGTGCAATTAACGCTGCACTTCTTTCTGCATCTATAATGTCTATTTACGATAATAAATTAAAAAAACGAATCGAGATTTGGAAAAATAAACAAACAAAATCTGTAAAAAAAAAACCTAGATAAAAATGACCAAAGTAAATCTTGGAATTATCGGTGGAGGTCAACTAGGAAGCTTATTAGCGATGGCTGCTAAGAAGTTGAATATCAAAACTACTATTTTTTCTGATGATGAAGAGGCTCCAGCAAAAAATTATTGTGATTATTTTATTTTTGGCAACTATCAAAATGATGAACAAATATATAATTTCATAGAAAAAGTTGATGTAGTGACTTTTGAATTTGAAAACATACCCTACGATACACTTAAAAAAATTAATTTAAAAAAAAAAGTATACCCTAATCCAGAAATTAATAAGATTGTACAAAATAGATTTTCTGAAAAAAATTTCATTAATAAATTAAATATAAAAACGACAGATTACAAATTTATAAAAAGTGAATTAGATATAAAAAATAACAAAAATTTACTTCCTGGTTTACTTAAAACTTGCACATTGGGATATGATGGAAAAGGACAATTTAAATTAAATTCTGTCAGTGATTTAATAAATTTTAAAATAGATTATAAAAAAGAATTTATTTTGGAAAAGTTAATCGATTTGAAAAAAGAAATTTCAGTAGTTTTAACTCGATTTAATAAAAATAGTTACGAAACTTATGAACCTATTGAAAATGTACATAAGGAACAAATATTAAGATCTTCAAAAATTCCAGCAGAAGTAAGTAATGACTTATCATTATCGTCGAAAAAATGTGCAATACAAATAGCTGAGGAATTAAATTATGTTGGAACACTTTGTGTGGAATTTTTTATAGATAAAAAAGATAATCTTTATGTAAATGAAATAGCTCCTCGTGTTCATAATTCAGGACATTTAACTATTAACTCACATAATATCAGTCAATTTGAAAATCATATTAGGGCTGTTTGTGAATTAGAAAAATTAAATACAAAAAAAAATTTTAATGCACAAATGATCAATTTAATCGGTGATGACATATTAAAATATAGAAACAAAAAAATAAGTGAAAATGAATTTTTTTTTGATTACAAAAAAACAAAAGTCAAGCCAAAACGAAAAATGGGTCATTTAACAAAAATTTTCAAAATATAATTAATGAAAATTAATTTTATAATTTTCTTATTTATATTTTATGTTAATAATTCTTTAGTAATTTCAATGGAAAATAAACCTTATCATCATAAGCCAGATGGAACTTTTAGAAATCCTGAAGGATCCCCAAAAATAGAGGAATATGGTTTTAATTGGAGTTTTAAAACTTTTAATAAATAAAAAAAAAAAATTAAAATCGATATTCCAAAAACTCACATAATTGAAAAAAAAACAGTTTTAAAAATCATGAATGATTATAAAAATCATGACTACATAGGATGGATAGGTCATGCTACTTTTCTAATAAAAATTGGAGAAACAACTATAATTACTGATCCAGTTTTTGAAAAAAATATGGGACCATTAATATTTGGACCTAAAAGATACGTTGAGCCTGCAATAGATCTTAAAGATTTACCAAATATCAATTTATTTTTATTAACTCATAATCATTACGACCACTTAAGTACGAGAACTATACAACGATTTCCTTTTAAAAAATCAAAAGTTTTAACCCCACTTAAACTTGGAAAATATTTTACAAATAATGGTTTTTCAAATGTAATTGAAATGGATTGGTATGATGAAATTGAATTAAAAAATCTTAAAATTACTTTTTTGCCTGCAGTGCATTGGTCTAAAAGAAGTTTGTGGGACACAAACAAAACTTTATGGGGGAGTTTTTTAATTGAGTATAATGGTAAAAAAATCTTTTTTGCTTGTGACACTGGATATGGAAACATTTATAAAGAATTAGGAGAAAAATATGGACCTATTGATTTATCTTTTATTAATATTGGTGCTTACAATTTTTATCCAATGTCACCTAGAAAAGATAAATCTATATATCATACAAATCCTGAAGAGGCTTTAAATATTGGAAAAGATTTAAAAAGTAAAAAAATTATAGGTATGCATTGGGGAACTGTTGTTTTGTCTCTAGAACCTATTATGGAGCCTGCTTCTAGATTTAAAGAAAATGCACAAAAGTATGGCTTTAAAAAAGAGAATGCAATAATTTTTAAAATTGGTGAATTTAAAAAAATCTTAGAACTTATTGATTAGTATTATATATCTAGGCTCATATAAAAAGAGTTTAGATCCTCTTTGTAATGTGCAAAAGGTACACATTCTTTAAAACCTACTTTTTTAAAAAGTTTTCTAGCTGGTATAAAAAAATCTCCTGATCCTGTTTCTAAACTAAGTTTATTTATATTTAATTTTTTTGCTTCTTTTATTAGATGTTCTATAATTTTAAAACCAAAACCTTTTTTTCTAAAATTATCAACTACTCGAATAGATTTAAACTCGCCATGGTTTTTATTTAGAAATTTTAATGCTCCACACCCAATCAAAATATTTTCTTCCCATATGCTCCAAAATTTTATACTCGAGATTTTTAATCCGGGAATATCCAAAACATGCGCACTACCTTCTGGCGAAACAGATTTAAGCTCTTTGAAATGCTTAATCAGTAGTTCGTTAACCTCAGGGTTTTCAAAATTTCCTTCGATCGATATCATAAATTATATCGACGTATAATATAAAATAGACTGAAACCAACTAAAATTTATATATCTAAATTTAGTCTAGTAGGTTTCCTTTAGTTTTTTCAATATTTGCTTTAACACTCGCCAAGAACGCCTCGTGATCTTCCTTTGTATCCATAAATTTTTTTTTAATTTTTTCTTTTTGTTGTTTAGAGTAATTATTGATTATCAACGTTTGTTTTTCAATTCTTGCTAGAATTTTTTTTCCATGCTCTACTGTAGATAAACCTGTCTTTTTTTCCAAAGTTTTATTTAAGCCATATGTCAGGCCAGTTTGATAAACATTACCTGTGCTAGTTAAAGTATATGCGGGTCCTACTAATGAAGCTGATGATTGATAGCATCCACTCGCTAAAACAAATAGTACGAAATACAAACAATATTTTTTCATTCCCTCGATTCCCTGGGCTCTATTAATACTGATTTCTTTGTTCAGTACAAGTTTCTAAGTGTGAATTTCTGGCCATTATGGGCCATAAAAAAAGAATTTAATCAATTTTATAACCAAACTCTAACGAAGCATCAGTTATTGAATGATATAACGACTCTCCAAAACTTCTTAATGCAAACAATCTAATCCTGTCAGGATTTTCTTCAATCAAATCAATCGTGATTGTTACTCCATTAAAAATAGAATTTAAACACATGTTTTTTTTTAAAATATTGAAGTTAAATGGACACCCTTTTTTTAATACTTCTTTAGAATTTTTACCACAAATTTCTATAATTGTTCTTGATTGAGATAAGTCAGTAACTGCGAAATCACTATCGTTAAAAGTTTTTTTTACATTATTAATTAATTCTTTTTTTTTCGAAACTAACATCCAATTTCTTGGAGCAAACCAAAGTATCCTAGTATTATCATTACAAGCTGTTGTTAATGCTTCCCTTGAAAAATTAATATTATCAACTTTTAAATTCTCTATTTCTAATTTTGAACTTTGATATTGTACAATTTGAACAATTAATAAATCATTCAATTCTTTAATTTTAACCAAATCATTCTCGTTTTTATTCTCATAATCGCCAAATAATCCTTTTTTTATTATATTCGATAATGGTGATATTGCTGTCATGACCTTACCCTTTCGCCTTTGGGGTCTACGTAGTGAGAAGAAACAATCTCTACTGGAATAGATATATTTTTAAGTGGAGATACAGCAAATAATTTCTGGCCAATCATATTTTTTCCATCTTTAAGTATTGCTAAAGAAAAAGGATTATCATATTCAACACTCCAGCATGATGCTGAAATATGGCCAAGTTTAGGATTCGGCTTTTTTTCGTTTACATTTTTGACAAGATGTGATCCTTCAGGAATACCTGTTTTTCTATCCAAAGGAACCACACCAACAACTCTTTGTCTGTTAGTTGCTACAAAAGCTTGTTTAGTCAAAGATCTTTTTCCAATAAAATCCTTTTTTTTACTTAGTAGTCCTTCTAAGCCGTTATCGTATGGAATTGTTCTTCCATCTAGCTCTGAACCAGCAACATGTCCCATTTCTATTCTCAAAGTTGATAAGGCTTCGGTTCCGTATGGTTGAATTTTAAATTCTTTTCCAATTTCAATTATTTTTTCCCACATATAATTTCCATTATTCGACTCAACATTAACTTCATATGCAAGTTCACCAGAAAATGAAATTCTAAAAATTCTAGCTGGTACACCAAATAAATTACTTTCTGTGTATCCCATAAAAGGAAGTGCTTGATTTGAACAGTCTAGATTTGGAAATAGTTTTTGCATTAATTCTCTTGATTTTGGCCCAGCAATTGCAGCACCCGCCCATTGTTCTGTTGTTGATACTACGTTAACATTTAAATCTGGCCAAACAAATTGTAAATAATACTCTAAGTGAGATAAAACATTGGCTGCTTGAGCAGTTGTAGTGGTCATGTGATAATGATTTTCAGAAATTCTAGTTGTAGTTCCATCGTCCATAACTATTCCATCTTCTCTCAACATCACGCCATATCTCGCCTTACCTACAGGAAGTTTGAGCCATGCATTTGTATAAACTCTATTCAAAAATTCTGCTGCATCTGGTCCCTTAATATCAATTTTCCCCAAAGTTGTAACATCACAAACTCCAACATTTTTTCTTACATTTGCTGCCTCTCTTTTTGAAGCTTCAAACAAATTTTCATTTCCTTGTTTATAATACCTTGGTCTCAACCATATCCCTGCATCTACAAAAACTGCATTGTGTTTCTCGTGCCAAAAATGCATTGGTGATTTTCTTGTTGGTTTAGAGTGTTTTCCCACCTCTCTTCCAACAATAGCACCGATAGAAACTGGTGTATAAGGTGGTCTAAATGTCGTGTGCCCAACTGAAGGTACGATTTTGTTTTCTATGTTTGATACAAGTTGCAAACCATTTAGGTTGCTTGTTTTTCCTTGATCTGTAGCCATTCCTAATGTTGTGTACCTTTTAACATGTTCAATTGATCTATATCCTTCTCTAATAGCCAATTCTACATCTGATACGGTAACATCATTTTGAAAATCTAAAAATCTTTTATAGTTTCTTCCTTTTGGCAAAGGAACACACCAAAACTTATCATGCTTAGATGATTTTTTTTCAGAAACTTGAGGAACTTTTAATTTGTCATCCTTATTCGTAATTTTTTTCGATAAACGATAACCAGCATCAAATGAATCTTTTAAAGTTTCCTCAAGTGAAAATAGTCCATTTGCAGAACCAACTGTAGTTTCATTTTGCTTGGATTTGCCAGGTATAAAAGCATCAATTTTACTATTGAACTGTGTTTTGTTACCAGATTGTGAAGCTAAATGTATAGTTGGTGTCCAAAAACCAGAAACACAAATACAATCACATAAAATGCTTTCTACTTTTCCCAATTCCTCTTTATCATCAGAAATTTTTGAAATTTCCGCAGATTTAACTTTTTTATATCCATTTGCTGAAACTACCACATGAGAAAATTTTATATCTATTCCTAAATTTTTCGCATCATTTATTATTTCAGAATTTGGATTTTTTCTTGAATCCAAAACTATAGAATTTATTCCGTTTTTCTTAAACTCGATCGCAGTTTCATAAGCACTATCATTGTTGGTAAATATCAAAGGTTTTTTCCCTACTAGTACACCATATACTTTTAAGTATTCTTTAGCCGCAGAAGATAAAACTACGCCTGGAGTATCGTTATTTCCAAAAACAATTGGTCTCTCAATCGAGCCTGATGAAATTATTACTTCCTTTGCTCTTATATACCAAAGTTTTTGCTTAGGTTTGTATTTATTAGTTTTTGGCAAGTGGTCACTTATTCTCTCAGACATAACTAGCATGTTGTGATCATAATAACCAAAAACTTGCGCTCTATTTTTTATTATTACATTTGGCATTTCTTTTAATTCAGAAATAATATTTTTTGCCCAATCTTTTCCACTTTGATTTCCAATATTAACATCGTCAGTTAGTAAACTTCCACCAAATCTTGGTTTATCTTCAGCTAAAATTACCTTCGCACCGTTTTTCGCTGCAGCATATGCGCTAGCTAGTCCTGATGGTCCAGATCCAGTTATTAAAACATCACAATACTCGTATTTGTGTTCATATATCTCCTTGTCGTGATTTGGAGATGCAGCACCAAAACCAGCTGCTTTTCTTATAAAAGGTTCATAAATTTTATACCAAAAACTTTTTGGCCACATAAAAGTTTTGTAATAAAAACCAGCGGGAAAAAAAATATTTAAAAAATTATTTATTGCTCCAATATCAAAATTAACACTTGGCCAGCAATTGACACTTTTGGCCTCAAGTCCTTCGAAAAGTTCTTGTTCTGTAGCCCTAACATTAGGCTCTGTTTCATTATTCCTATATAATTGCACAATTGCATAAGGTTCATCAACGCCTGCACCAAAAAAACCTCTTGGTCTATGATATTTAAAACTTCTTCCAACTAAATGGATTCCATTAGCAATTAATGCAGAAGCCAATGTATCTCCTTCATAGCCAAAATATTTTTTTCCATTAAATTTAAAGGAAATCTTTTTATTTCTATTAATTAAACCTATTTTCTCTAACCTAAAATCTTGGGACATTATTTGATATCTTGTTTTACATCTGCTGTTTGAAAAATTTCGTGAGTAACTGTATCTCTTTGAACCTTAATCCATTGTCTACAACCAGAAATATGTTGCCATAATTCTACGTGTTTACCTCTTGGGCTTTTTCTATTATAAACAAAGTTATTCCAGTCTTGATCAGATATTTCTTTATTTAGTTCAGGTCTTTTTATTGTACCATCTCCACCATATGAAAATTCATTTTGAGACCTTAGTCCACAATGTGGGCATTTAATATGTAGCATTTATGAAATCCAAGTTTTTGTACCTAGACCTTTTTCATCAATTAAATGTCCAGTATTAAATCTGTTTAAATTAAAACCTGCATTTAATTTATGAACTCTGTCTTGAGCTATCGTATGTGCAAAGGTCCATCCCGATACTGGAGTAGCTTTAAATCCACCATAACACCAACCACAATTTAAATACAAACCTTCTATATGAGTTTTGTCTATTATTGGGGATCCATCCATAGACATATCCATAATTCCTCCCCAGGTTCTAAGCATTTTAAGTTTACTTAGAAAGGGAAGCATTGCAATTCCTTCTGTTAAAACATGTTGTAAGGTTGGTAGATTACCTCTTTGTGCATAGCTATTGTATCCATCTAAATCTCCTCCCATAACCATTTCTCCCTTGTCGGATTGGCTACAATAAAAATGTCCCGCACCAAAAGTTACAACATGATCTAAAATTGGTTTAATAGGTTCAGAGACACACGCCTGCAACAAATGTGTTTCCAATGGAAGATTCATATTTAACATTTCGGCAAGGATCGATGTGCTTCCCGCAACGCATAAACCAATTTTTTTTGTTTTAATATTTCCTTTAGAGGTTTGTATTCCTTTTATTTTTCCATTTACAATATCGAAACCGGTTACTTCACAATGTTGTATAATATCAACTCCCATGGCATCAGCCTGTCTTGCATAACCCCAAGCAACTGCATCATGTCTTGCAGTCCCTCCACTTGGCTGCATCAAACCACCAAAAATTGGAAATCTAACGTTTTCAGAAAAATCTAGTACTGGGACTAATTTTTTTATTTCTTCTCTTCCTAGAAGAACGGCATCTATTCCGTTCAATCTCATAGAGTTTCCTCTTCTAGTGTAAGCATTCATTTGTGCATCAGAGTGAGCAAGATTTATGATTCCTCTTGGTGAGTACATAACATTAAAATTTAAATCCTGGCTCATACTTCTCCATAAATCCATACCTTTTTCATAAAAAAGTCCATTTTCATCATGCATATAATTTGATCTCAATATTGTAGTATTCCTTCCAACATTGCCTCCGCCTATCCAACCTTTTTCTACAATAGCTATATTGTTAAGGTTGTGTTCTTTGGCCAAATAGTAAGCTGTTGCTAGTCCGTGACCTCCGCCGCCTATTATTATGACATCATATTCGGCTTTTGGGGCCGGGTCTTTCCAGGCAACTTCCCAGCCTTTATGTCCATTAAATGCTTTTTTAATTAGATTAAATACTGAATATTTTTGCATACTTAAATTTATAGTATTAAATATACATAGTTCTTTATTTTTTTTATATATATTTTTTAGAACTTTAAAAAATCCATAAAAAGAGATATTAATCCAGCGTCAAACTAAATTAAATAAATAAAAGTAGACAAAAATGGGTAAAATAAAAACTGATATCGAAATTGCCAGATTGGCAAAAATGAAACCCATACAAGAAATCTTAAATTCTTTAAATGTTGAAGATAAGTCTGAAAATTATAGCCCGATGGGAAGATATATTGCAAAAATTAAATCTGAGTACATTAAAAAACTTGAAAATAAAAAAGATGGAAAATTAATTTTAGTCACAGCTATAACACCAACCCCAGCGGGTGAAGGAAAAACAACGACATCAGTTGGATTGTGTGATGGTTTAAATAAAATAGGCAAGAAATCTATTGTTTGCCTAAGAGAACCTAGCTTAGGTCCTTCTTTTGGTATGAAAGGTGGCGCGGCTGGTGGTGGTTATGCCCAGGTAGTTCCAATGGAACAAATAAATCTACATTTTACAGGTGACTTCCATGCAATTACTTCTGCTCATAATTTACTTTCCGCTTTAATAGATAACCACATTTATTGGGGAAATAAATTAAATATAGACATAAGAAGAATTGTTTGGAAAAGAATTATGGATATGAATGATAGATCCCTTAGATCAATTGTTGTAGATTTAGGTGGTATTGCAAACGGATATCCTAGACAAGATGGTTTTGATATTACAGTTGCATCAGAAATAATGGCAATACTCTGTCTTTCAAAAGATTTAAAAGATTTAGAAAATAAAATTTCGAACATTACAATAGGTTATACAAGAGACAAAAATGCAATTTATGCAAAAGATTTAAATGCACAAGGTCCAATGACTGTTCTTCTTAAAGATGCAATAAGACCAAATGTTACTCAAACTTTAGAAAATAATCCTGCGATAATTCATGGAGGACCTTTTGCTAATATTGCACACGGATGTAATTCAGTAATAGCAACAAAAGCAGCATTAAAACTTTCAGATTACGTCATAACTGAAGCAGGTTTTGGTGCAGATTTGGGGGCAGAAAAATTTTTTAATATCAAATGCAGAAAATCAAATTTAAAACCTGATTGTGTAGTTATTGTTGCCACCATAAGAGCGCTTAAAATGCATGGTGGAATAGAGAAAGAAGATTTAAAAAAAGAAAATCTTAATGCTTTAAAGAAGGGACTTGTAAATTTAGAGAGGCACATTAACAATGTAAGAAAATTTGGTTTGCCTGTAGCTGTTGCAGTAAATAATTTTATAACTGATACTAATAAAGAATTAGATTTTTTAGTAAATTTTTGTAAAAACTTAGGTGTTAAGGTTTCTCTTTGCACTCACTGGTCTAACGGAGGAGATGGAGCAAAAGACCTAGCTGAAAAGGTAGTCGATATTTGTAAAAAAAGTAAAAATACTTTTAAATTTTTATATGAAGATAAAAAACCTTTGTTTAAAAAAATAGAAAAAATAGCACTTGAAATTTATCAAGCTAGTGAAGTTGTTGCTGATACAAAAATTAGAAAACAACTTAAAGAATTTGAAGCAAAAGGTTATGGTCACCTACCTATATGTATAGCTAAAACACAATATAGTTTTTCTACTGATCCAAGTTTAAAAGGCGCTCCTTCTGGTCATGTATTGCCTGTTAGAGAAGTTAGATTATCTTCTGGTGCAGAGTTTATTGTTGTAGTGTGTGGAGAAATAATGACAATGCCAGGGCTTCCAAGGGTTCCTGCTGCCAATAATATTAAAATTAACAAAAAAGGTGAAATAGAAGGTTTGTTTTAATTAAGCAACCTTCAAATAATCAAGCCAGTTTTTTAATTCTAACATTCTAGAGTCTTTTTTCGATTTTTTAATTTCATCTTCTATAAACCGAATATGTTTTTGAATTTCTTCCTCATTTTTAAAACATTTTCTATCTTGAATTAATTTTTCTTTCCTAAATTTAATCAAAGTTATCATTTTATGGTATGTGATTTCAGGATGATACTGCAAGCCCCAAACATCACTAACACCTTGTTTAAAATGTATACTTTGGACTTTGTTTATTTTATTAGATGCTAAGTGTATGGCGCCTTCAGGCAAAATATCAACCTCGTCAAAATTAAAGGCAGGTGAATTAAATTTTTTATTTTTTGATTTATATAGCGGATGGCCCATTCCATTTTCATTAATTTCAATATCATTTGCTATACCTATATGTGCACCATTAGAAGATTTTTTTACTTTTCCCCCAGCCGCAGTAACCGCGACCTGCATACCCCAGCATATTGCTAAAATCTTTTTAATATTTTTAAAACACTCTTTCATAAAAGAAATTTGTCTACGAATTTCAATACAATCATTGTAAATATTTAAACTACTACCCCCCCAAATTAAACCATCGTATTTTTGTATATTCGGTAATATTTTATCAAAACTTTTTTCAGCACATGGATTAAACACATCAATATTAAGATTTTTTGTATAATATGAGAGTGACTCTTTTAAACTCTCCGCATGTGTCTGAATACCTGAATTTTTAAAATTCTGATTTTCTTTTTCTAAGTTACCTTCAACAACTAATACGTTTAAATTTCTCATTAAAATAATTTTCCAGATATACTATGTTGGTATAAAATTTTCATATCGTCAATCGTCATTTTGCTAGGGTTTGTGGCTGTCGATGGGTCTTCCAAAGCCATTTTAGACAACTTATTTAAATTTATTTTTTTTTCATCTATTACCTCCGAAAGCTTATGTGGAATATTTAGCTGTTTTCTTAAATCTAAAATCCAATTTAAAAAGCTTTCAAAGCTCTTCTCTAGCTCTATATAATCACAAATTGAAATAATTCTTTTTTCTATTTTTTTTTTATTAAAAGTAAGAACATACGGCATAAAAATTGCATTTGATAATCCATGATGAATATTAAATTGTGCATTGATAGGGTGACTTAAAGAATGGATAGCGCCTAGACCTTTTTGAAAAGCTGTTGAGCCCATTGCTGCTGCCGCTAACATATCTGCTCTTGCATTTAAGTCTTTTCCATTATTTACAGCTTTTAAAAGTGAATTTTTTATTAATTTAATTCCTTCTATTGCAATACCATCCGCCATTGGATGAAAACCAGGTGCACAAAATGCTTCGAGATTGTGGGCAAGTGCATCCATTCCTGTTGCTGCTGTTAATCTTGGAGAAAGATCTTTAGTAAGTGCAGGATCTAAAATTACTATTGATGGCAACATTTTTGGATGAAAAATTATTTTTTTAACACCTGTTTTTTTATTAATTATTGCAGAAGCTCTTCCCGTTTCAGAACCTGTTCCTGCTGTTGTTGGAACAGCGATTATTTGAGCAATTTTTTTTTCATAAGCTCTTTTCCAATAATCTCCTATATCTTCGAAATCCCATAGAGGTCTTGTTTGACAAGACATAAAGGCAATAGTTTTTCCAACATCAATCGCACTTCCACCTCCTATAGCTACTACGCCATCACAATTTTTTTTTCTAAATTGATCTACTCCCGCTTCAACGTCATCTCCAGTTGGATTACCAGAAAAACTAAAATAAATATTTAACTCATTAAAATTTTTTTTTAATTCTAAGATAATATGTTTGACGAACTTTAAATTAATAAGATCTTTGTCTGTAACAACCAATGGTTTTTTTATTTTAAGATTTTCACAAGCTTCTGATAATTCATCTGATCTATTTTTTCCAACCCAAATAGTTGTTGGATAATTCCAGTTAAATTTCATTTTTTGTATTAATTAATTTTTAATTTTTTATTTTTTAATATTGATAAAATTAATTTGATCATCAAGGGAATCTTTTTTTTATTTATTTTTTTAAGTACAAATGGTGCTATCTCTCTAACTAATTGCTCACCTTCTACTGTGTCATTTGGCATAAATTTTTTTTTTGCTACTTTAAATTTATATCCCTTACCTAAGAAACTACCCATTTTACTGTTTCTACCGCCTGCAGCACTAACATATAGATCGCCAACTCCAGCGAGACTTTCTATTGTAATCTCCTTTCCTTTGAAAAATTTAATTAAATATTTCATTTCAATTAATGATTTTTGAAATAAGTTTGATGATGCATTTAAACTTTGCCCCGCACCAATTATCATGGAGTATATATTTTTTATAGCAGAACTGACCTCCACACCCACTACATCTCTGGAGTATTCAATTAAATAATATTTAGTAGAAATATGTTTTCCAATCCATCTAGCAATATTAATATTTTTATTTGCAACTATTACGTTGGTTTGATTTTTTCTTGCAAGTTCTTTTGCTAAGCATGGTCCTTTTAAAATAGAAACGTTTTTTAAATTATATTTTTTTTTTAATTTCTCTGGAATTGTTAAAATTTTATTATTTTCTTTTTCATACTTTAGCCCTTTAGTAAGAACTAAAACTGGCAATTTAACTTTAAATTCGTTCAATTTTTTACCTATAAAATCAATTCCTGGAAGGCTCAGGGCTATTACAATTAAATCAAACTTTTCTTTAAAAAGATCTTTAGAAAATGTTTTAAATTTTAATTTTTTTGGAAGTTTAATTTTTAGGCCTGAGTGAAATTTGTTTTTTGATGATAATTGTTTAATAAATGATTTACTGTAAGGTTCTGTTATAGTTACACTATTTTTGTTTTCTAGACATGGGATTGTGAATGCTGCCCCCATAGCCCCACCACCAATAACTAAAATTTTTGTCATAACAAAATTATGTTAAACTAATCCTGACCTAATAACTTTTTTTGATTTTCTGCCCAAGTACGAATTAAATTATCAACTGCTAAACCTATAAAAGCTACACATAAACCAAGCATCAAACCATTTCCTGTGCCTTGTCTATCAGACAAAGCTTTGAGAATATACTGACCTAAATCGGTTGTTCCAATCATTGCGCCTATAATCACCATAAATAATGCAAATACAACAGTTTGATTGATTCCAAGCATGATATGCGGAAAAGCTAGCGGTAATTCTATCCTTGACCATCTTTGCAACCTATTTACACCGGACATTGATCCTGCATCATGCAAGGCCGAAGGCACACTTCTTAATCCTTCAATAGTATATCTTGTTGCTGGTATAGTTGCGTATATCACAACTGCAATTAAAACCGAAGTATCTGTAACACCAAAAAGCATTATTACAGGTATTAAATAAATAAATGACGGAAAGGTTTGAAGAGTGTCACAAACTGCGAGAGTTATTTTGGTGCCTGTTTTAGTTTGAGCGCTTAAAGTGCCAATTATTATTCCAATTATTCCAGATACAATTACGCCAAATGTTGCCATGTACATAGTAATTAAAGCTCTATCCCACCATTCAGTTAAAGCTATAAATAAAGTAAAACCTCCTACTACAAATGCTGATCTCAATCCACCAATGATATAGCCTGCTCCCATAAATAAAATAAATGTAGCAACTACCGGCATTCTTAAAAATGAATTTTTCATCGGGATTAAAACTTGTGTTATTAACCAGGTATTAAAAACTTTTAGAGGTTCAAAAAAGTTGTCTAATATCCAATCAACACCTGAATTCCAAAAAGCTTCTGTAGAAATGCCTTTATTGTGTGGGACAATAAATAAATAATTGAAACCTTCTTTAAAATAAAAAGTACCTATATAAGATAAAATATAACCACCAATAACAACACCAATAAATATCATTAGATATTTATTTCTTTGAAGGAATGTAGGATTTTCAAAGTAATTTATTTGTTTATTAGCCCAAGCTAAGGACATTTTGTCCAGCAAAACTGCAATTAGTGTAATGCAAACACCTGCTTCTAATGCTAATCCAATTCTTAATTGATTTAAAGCTAATAACAAATTCCAACCTAGACCTTTAGCACCAATAAATGATGCTATAACTGCCATAGCTAAACACTGCATGATTACTTGGTTTACACCAATCAATATATCTCTTCTTGCAGTAGGAATAAGTACTCTAAAGAGTAATTGAAAATCACTACATCCGCTCATTTTTCCAGCTTCAATTACTTCTGGTGAAACTTTTCTTAATCCTAATAGAGTTAATCTAACCATAGGTGGTGTTGCAAAAATAATAGTTGCTATAGCGCCGGCATGATCACCTATTCCAAATAGAACCATTATTGGAACTAGATAAGAATAATGTGGCATTGTCTGAGCAACATTTAATAGAGGATTAAGTATATTTTCAGCTCTTTTGCTTTTATAAGCCCATATACCGAAAGCCAACCCTAAAATAAAAGAAATTGGAGCAGCTACCATAACAAAAGATAAAGTCTGCATTGAAGGTTTCCATTGTCCAAAAGCAGAAATATATATCATTGTCAGGCCTGCAAATATTGCTAGATTTCTACCATTAAGTTTGTAACCCAATAAAATTGCACCACCTGCAACTATTGTCCATGGAAGTCCTGGTAATTCTGCCCAAGGATTTTTATCAATCCAATCCCAACTAGTAAAAGCAACTACTGTTTCTACACCTCCAATAAGAATTTCTCTTATAAACTCAATCATAAAAAGCATAGATCTTGAGATTAATCTTGTTATATGAAGAACCACTGGTCGAGTTTTTGTCTCTTGAATATCGCTATCGAAATATTCTATTGGTGCCCATTCGTTTAGTAAAAAAAATACAGAGTCGTTTATCCAGCCAGGCATCCAAGCAATAAAAGCTGGTAGTCTCCAAAAAACGCTATATTTAGTTTGGTCTAATTTATCTTTATCAATAAATTCAGTACCTGCCTTTGCAAATTCGTAACCTTCGGGTATTTCTATAGCAAAACATAAGCCAAAAAATACCAATAAAAGAAGGGTCCATTGAATTGCCTTAGGATATTTTTGTATTATTTCCATATAATTTTAAGTTTTTTCTTTTCTTCCGCCAAAAAGAGTTTGGATTATTTTTGAAGGTCTTACGCTACCAACAATTTTATTATTTTTATCTACAACACTTACCGGTTTATCTTGACTCAAAATTTTTTCTGCAACTGTTTCTATAATAGCATCTTTTGAAACGCTCATGTTGCTTATACTTTGTTCCTGTGAACTTATTTCCATTACTGATTCAATTTTTAAAACTTTTTCCCTAGGCACTTCCTCAGTAAACTTTCTTACATACTCAGTTTTAGGATTTAAAACTATATTTGCAGGGGTATCCAATTGCTCTATTAAACCATCTTTCATTATTGCTATTCTATCTGCAAGTCTCAATGCTTCATCAAAATCGTGAGTGATAAATAAAATTGTTTTATTTAAAACTCCTTGAAGCCTTAAAAATTCATCTTGCATTTCTTTTCTTATAAGTGGATCTAGTGCAGAAAAAGGTTCATCTAAAAACCATATATCTGGTTCAACAGCTAAAGATCTTGCTATTCCAACTCTTTGTTGTTGACCACCAGATAATTCTCTAGGAAAATAATTTTCTCTTCCTTTGAGGCCAACTAATTCGACCATCTCTAAAGCTTTTTTTATACTATCTTCTGTTTTGCTTCCTTTAATCTGTAATGGGAAAGCAATGTTTTCTAAAACTGTTTTATGTGGAAGAAGTGCAAAACTCTGGAACACCATTCCCATTTTGCTTCTTCTTAATTCTATTAACTGCTTGTTATTCATTTCTAGAAGATCTTGTCCCTCTATGAATATTTTTCCACCTGTAGCATCTGTTAAACGAGAAATACATCTTAGCAGTGTTGATTTTCCTGAACCAGATAAACCCATTACTACTAGCATTTCTCCTTTTGAAACTTCGAAAGATGCATTGTTAACTCCAACTATGCAGCCCGCGTCTTGAAATGTTTTTGCGTCTACATTGCCATTGGAGTTTTGGAGCATTTTTTCGGCGTTCGCTCCAAATATTTTATAGACAGACTCACATTTTATTACAGGAATTGAAGACATATTTATATTATAATTATACTATTATTGTTGCTGATTTCTCCATCTAAAAATTTTTAATAAAATAAACCCTAGTATCTATACTTGTTTTTAAAAATCCTAGAGCTTCTCCTTCTACTGTTACAGATTCTGTAGTTCCTTCTAGCGGTTTAACTGTGAACTTCGCAAAACACCTATTGCTATTTTCTTCCCAATTAACAATATACTTATGAGTGTTTCCACCATTTTCAGTATAAAGTTTAAATGCTTTGCTGTTTGTTATATTTGCACCCATAACTGCTCTTTGTGTTATTATTTTTGTATTTTTGCAAACTGTTTTAAATTCAGATTCAGAGAGTCTATGACCCTTTTCACTTTCATAAGTTACTAAAATTCCTCTTGGTAGGGATTCTATCACCTCATTTGCTACTTCTGGGTTTTTTTGCTCTATCGCTAAATTTTTATTACTTTTGGAATTTTTATCAGGTCCATAAATAATATTTAAAATTAAAAAAACTGTAAAGATTGAAATTATTAGACTTGTCAGACCAAAAAAATTTTTAAACAAAACATTTTTTGATAATCTACTCAACATATTCTCCATCTTTCCAAGTACCTTCTCGTACTTTTCCATCTGACCAGGTAAATATACCTTTGCCATTCATTTTGTTATTTTTCCACTCGCCTTTGTATGTAGAGCCATCAGGAAATTTTAAAATACCAAAACCATGCCATTTGCTTTCGTTAAATTCTCCTTCATATATATAGCCATTTGGCCAGGTTTCTAATCCATTACCTTTTTTTTGGCCATTAACCCACTCGCCGACGTATGTAGTTTTATCTGTATAGGTCCAAGTACCAAAACCAGTATTGCAATCACCATCTGTACATCCTGTAGATCGGGCGTAAATAGAACTAGTTAAAATAAGACTAATTAAAATATGTAGAAAAAAATATTTCATATTTATATTCTATACCTAAAATTCAAAAAATTAAAATCATGTTAAGATTGTTTAGGAAAATAATCTTTTAGTTGACCCTCTCTATAAACGTCTGCTGTGCAGCAGTGTAAACCACCACCAAATGCATAGGCATCTCTTAAATCAACTGGTATAACTTCCATTCCTAATTTATCTAATTGCTCGGCTTGAAAAATTTCACTTTTTTCAACACATACTGTTTTTGGATCTAAAACAAGTACATTCATTGATAACCATACAGATGAATAACAAAGAGGAGGTGGTGAATTGTGAGCAGGTTGAGCTGCATCTATGATTTCCCATCCGTTATTTTCAAATAATTTCCTTTGATCTTTTGGAAGTCTTCTTTGTGGATTATTAATGATTAAACCTTCTTTAATTGGTGTGAAAGTAGCATCTATATGTATAGGATAAGGATCTCCTGGAAAATTAACCGCATGTATTCTATGATCTTTAAAATGTCTTCTTAACCAATCTATACCTTTTAAGTTTGTCGTAAAACCATGTTGAACAACTAAATCTTTTCCAAATCTCAGAATGTCAGCTGCATCAAATAATGGTTCTTCTTCAGTTGTAACGAAAAATTTATCTTCGGTCCACTTAAGTCTTTTTTCAACTCCAATTTTTTCCGATAAATAATCTTTTCTGTAATCTTTATCAGTTAGTCTTGGTTTTGGAGCTATTTCATGTCTCATATTTGGATCTTCTATAAAATATTTTTGAATTAAAGGTCTATAATTTAAATATTCAAACCATCTACATCTATAACTCATAGTTGCCTCTAGCATTTCATTACCGACGGTTAAAATTAAATCTCTTGCTGGCATACACCCAAACATACTTTCTGCTTCCCAATCTGGTGTAGAAATTTTTTGATTATGTTTTATCGGAACAGGTCTGTCTACTTTAATACCTCTTTTTTTCAGTAGTGATGCAAAATTGTCAAGTAATTCATTTGCTTTATCTACTGTATCTTTTGTTCTTGGTCCATATTGTCCTTTCATATCAGAGTCTTCTGGCACTTTAGCATCTAGCGCTGGCTCAGGTGCTGGTATACAACATCCATCTGCCTTACCAACGATAACATGTTTTAACGGATCCCACTCGTTCCAGCTGTTAACTATCACTTTTGATGAGTTCATAATTTAATTTAAAGCTATAAATCTTCTATTTTGTTTTATCATTAAACTGTAATAGACTAGAGATAAGAAAATTAAGAAGCCTCCAATAACGGTGGTATTAGAGGGAACTTCATTAATACCAAGTATGGGCAACCAAACCCAAAATATTCCACCAACAATTTCCGTTAATGATAAAAGTGTAAGTTCTGCAGCAGGTATATTTTTTGATCCAATTGAATAAAGTATTAAGCCTAAACAAACTAATACTCCATGGGTTGCAAACAAGCTTTGATTTTTGCTTGTTGATAGAAAGTTTAAATCATTACTTAATAAAATAATTCCAGATATAATTGCACAAAAAATTCCAGCAAAAGCAACTGTGGTGAATTTAGGGGTTTCTTTTCTCCATCTTAAAGAAACAGAAAATACAGAAAATCCTGCAGCTGACAAAATACCCAATAAAAAACCCAGTAAAGATCCTTTTTCAAAATCTCCAATAGACATTATAAAAATACCAATAGTAGCAACAATTATTGCTAGCCATACATTTGTTGTAATCTTTTCTTTCAAAAATAAAAAACCTAATAGCGCTGTTATAAAAGGCATTGAGGCTAAGCAAAGAAGAGTCACTGCTGCAGTAGTATTTGTTATTGACCATATAAAAAGAATCATAGCAAAACCTAGACCGGATCCACCGATAACACCCGATATACCTATTTTTAAATAATTTTTGTAAAAACTTATTCCTTCTTCAAAAAAAAGAAAAATATTTAATAAAATAAATATCGTAATACCTCTAGTAAATAAATATTGCCAAGCAAATAAATCTGCTTGGTCTATATATCTTACCACCAATGGTCCAAAGGACCAAAGTATACCAGCGAATAAAACTACAGGAACAGCAATATTTTCGTTTCTTAATTTAATCATTTATAATTTTTAATCTCTATTTTATCTAACTACAATATAAATAGTTATTTAAAGATAAAATTATTACCTATGTTTAAATTAAAACAATCAATTACTTGGCCTTTTTTAAAATGAGATTTGCCATTTTTAAGCATGACCCAAACATTAGAACTAATGAATGGATTTATTCTAAAAGACTCTTGTCCTTTTAGAATTTCAACCTCAAGCAGATTTTTTTTGTTTAAAACAATTTTAGCTTTAAGAAATCTAGTAAAATTTTTATTTTTAATAAAACTATTTTTTAGAATAGCTTTAATTGGTTTTTCTGGTGAGCAACCTAGAATATTTAACAAATAGGGAAATAAAAAAAATCTAAAACATGCTGCAGAAGAAATTGGATTTCCAGGTAGACCGAAAAAAACTTTATTTGAAATTTTTGAAAATAAAAAAGGTTTTCCAGGTCTTATCGAAACACCTTTAAAATATCCTTTAGTCTTAAACTTTTTTATAATTTTTGGAATAAAATCAAATTTACCTGCTGACACAGCTCCAAAACTCACTATAATATCAAATTTAGATTTTAATTTTTTATTTAAAATATTATAAAATTTCTTTTCACTTTTATCTCTAATAATTCCACCATTATAAAAGTTAAAGAGAAAATTTTTATCTAAAGATTTTAAATAATGAATATTTGAATTTCTTACTTTCCATACTGGAATTATTTGAGAATTTGAAATTTCATTTCCCGTTGAAAAAAATAATATATTTGGTTTTTTTTTAACTAAAATATTTTTGTGGCCAAGTGTTTTAAGTGCTAATATATGAGACGGTGTAATTAAAGATCCTTTTTTAATGACTAACTGTCCTTTTTTAAAATCAGAACCATAAAACCTTACATGTTGATTTTTTTTAATTTTTTTTTCTATTAATAAAAAATTTTTTTTTTTTGAGTGAATAATTTTAGCTTGTTCTACAGGAATTATGGTATCATATTGACTTGGGATAATTGCTCCGGTCATTATTTCTATAGCAGAATTTTTTTTATACTTAACTAAGGGCTTGTCCCCTGCTGCGATAATCTTTAAAATTTGAAATTTAATTTTTTTTTTTTTCGATGCTTTAAGTGTATCACCAGATCTAATTGCAAAGCCATCAAATGCAGAATTATTTGCTGAGGGATGATAATTTCTTGAAACTATATTTCTTGCACAAATTCTGTTTAATGAATCTTTAGTTAATATTTCCTCATTTTTAATTTGAATTCTATTTTTTTTTAATATTGAAATCGATTTATTATAATTTATCATTTTTAATTTTCCTCAAAATATCTAAAGTTTTTCAAAATTTTTTTTCGTATTTATATAAAAAAATGTATCATATTTTTCATTTTCAAAATAAATTGTTTTTGAACCATTTTTTTTACTCCATTCTCTACTTTTACTATTGATTTCGGTACTTAATCTTCTGGTTTTATCACCCACAATGACTGCTGCTGAAATATTGTCTTCGCTCATAAAACAAAATATAATTTATATTATCTTTTAATAAAGAATTTAAATGGACCTTGAAATTTTAGAAATCGCTGCAAATATAGATAATCATAAACATATTGATAATCATACACATGCATCTAAACAAAAAAATTCGATTTGTGGTGATGAAATGGAAATAACTTTAAAAATTAAAAAAAATAAAATTGATGATTTCGGATACATTTGTAAGTCCTGCATATACTGTCAAGCATCAGCTAGCTTGTTATCTAGAAAAGCCAAGCATGCTAAGCTTTCAAATATTAATGAATTAATTAATTTAGTTGAAAATTCTTTTAAAGCCAGCGAAGAAAAATTCCCGAAACAATGGGCTGTTTTTCATAAACTATTTAATAAAAATAATATTTCTCGTAAAGAATGTTTAATGTTGCCGTTTAAAACTTTATCCAACATAACAAAAAAATTAAAAAATAATGGAAAAAAATAATTTTAAAAAGTCATTTTTAGCTGCTTTTTTTTCTTTTATAACTATTGGTGTTCTAACTTTACTAACATACAAAACGAATCTTGGTGTTTTTTTAATTGCATCTTTTGGGTCTTCTATGGTTCTAATATATGGTTACCCTGAAAGTCCATTTGCCCAACCAAGAAATGTTTTTTTTGGACACTTAATAACTTCAATTGTAGGTATATTATTTTTATATCTTGTACCACTGCCAAACTATATCTTAATACCTATTGCAGTTGGTGTAGGTGTAGGTCTTATGATTTTATTAAATGTTACGCACCCACCCGCAGGAGGCAATCCAATTATAGTTATTATTGGAAGTGTTTCTTTAGATTATATAATAAATCCGGTGATTGTCGGATCGGTAATTATCTTAATCTTTGCTATAATAATTAATAAATTAATATTAAAAAAACAATACCCAAAGTAGACATAATTTAATTGCCTGCCCATCTATTTTTATGGTAGGCTTTTGAATATAAATAATCATTAACGATATAAAATTAGATTAGGAGATAAAATGAAAGTACTATGTGTATTATATGATGATCCAAAAGGAGGTATGCCAAAATCTTATCCTCTCTCAGATCTTCCAAAATTAGAAAAATATCCAGATGGAATGACATTACCAAGTCCCAAAGGTAGAGATTTTACACCAGGACAATTATTAGGTTGTGTATCAGGTGAATTGGGATTAAGAAAATTTTTAGAAAGTAATGGTCATGAGTTAGTAGTTACTAATAGTAAAGACGGTGATGGATGTGAAGCTGATAAGCATATTGTTGATGCTGATATCGTTATTTCCCAACCCTTTTTTCCTTATTATTTAACTAAAGAAAGAATTGCAAAAGCAAAGAATCTTAAAATGGCTATTACTGCAGGTATAGGATCAGATCACGTAGATCTTCAAGCAGCAATGGATAATAAAATTGATGTTGTTGAGGTAACTTTCTGTAACTCTAGATCAGTTGCAGAACATATTGTTATGATGATTGTTTCGATGGTAAGAGATTACCATAATCAACATAGAATCGTTAATGAAGGAGGATGGAATATTGCTGATGCTGTTCAAAGATCATATGACGTTGAAGGTATGCACGTAGGTACGGTTGCAGCTGGAAGAATTGGATTAGACGCATTAAGAAAAATGAAACCTTTCGATGTTCACCTTCATTATTTTGATAGGCATAAACTACCTGATAGTGTTGAAAAAGAACTAAATTTAACATTTCATAAATCTGTAGAGTCAATGGTCAAAGTTTGTGATGTTGTGACAATAAATTGTCCTCTTCACCCTGAGACAGAAAATTTATTTGATGATGCAATGATAAGTAAGATGAAAAAAGGTGCTTATATAGTAAATACTGCTAGAGGTAAAATTTGTAATAAAGATGCAATTGCGAAAGCTCTCAAAAGCGGTCAGTTAAGTGGTTATGCAGGCGATGTTTGGTTTCCACAACCTGCGCCAAATGACCATGTCTGGAGAAGCATGCCTAATCATGGAATGACACCTCATACTTCTGGAACTTCATTGTCAGCACAAGCTAGATATGCTGATGGGGTAAGAGAAATATTAGAATGTTTCTTTGAAAAAAGAGAAATCAGAAACCAGTATTTAATTGTGAAAGATGGTCAATTAGCTGGTATGGGAGCTCACTCTTATAGCAAAGGGTCTGCTACTAGCGGTTCTGAGGAGGCTGCAAAATATAAAAAGAAATAAATTAATTAAGAAATTTATAAGACCATTTATTATAACTTATATTTTTTTTAGTATTGCGATAAGTTTTTATCCTTCTTTTGACTTTTATTCATTAAAGGGTCAGCTTCTTATAATTGCTGTTTGCTGTTTCAATGGTTATTTAGGAACATTTGTAAAAAAATTATAAAACATAAGGTTCTGGTCTTGCATTTTTGTTTAGAACTCTTTCAACAGCAAATTCGCTTATATCTATAGTTTGGTAAGATCCATAAACAATTAGCTCAGTTAAGGCGCGTCCTATACCTGGAGCTTGCATTAAACCTCTTCCGGTAAATCCTGAAGCTAGGTAAACGTTATCGTATTTTGGATGTTTGCCAACTACTGCATTATTGTCTAACTTATTACAATCGTAATAACCAGCCCATCCTCCAGTTAGTTTTAATTCCTCAAAAGCAGGAATTCTTTTTGCTAGTGCTGGCCATACCAAATCTTCGAAATCATTCCAAGCTGGCTCCAAATCTTCAGAATCGAAAACTGATATAGGTGATCCTGCTAGGTATTCTTTTCCCTCTGGTCGCCAATAAACTCCTGTCGTTAAATCGCCAGTCAAAGGCATTTCTGGGTAATGTTTAGGACATTTTACCCTAAAGACTGTATGTTTTTGAGGAACAACAGGTATGTCTTTTAAAAGTTTATTTGTCCAACATCCAGCTGCAGAAATAATTGTTTTTGCTTTAACATCTGAAATATCATTTATTTCTCCTTTAATAAATACTGCTCCTAATTCAATAGCTTTACTCTTCAAAGCCCCATGAAACATAAATGGATCTATCCATCCTTCAGTTTTATTATCTGTATAAGTTGCGGTCTCAATACCGTCGTTGTTTATGTAGGGAAATATTTTAGACAAATCTGTACCTTTAATATTTTTTGTTCCAGCATCACAAGCTTTATGATTTTCTAAAGCTCTATACTGTTCTTCAGCATGCTCCGGACCAAACATTAACAGATATCCATTAGGAACCATGCTAGCAGTTGGATTAGGATTTTTTTCTGTTTTTAAAATATTTGGTAAATTAAAAATAAATTCTTTAGCAAACTTTCCAAGCAAAATATTTTCTTTTTGGTAAAATTGCCTTCTGAAACCGCCAAGAGACAAAGGGAAAGAAGCTTGCTTGTATGTGGGGTCTCTTTCAATAACTTTAACTTTTCTACCTTCTTTGGCTAAAAAATAAGCCGTTGAAGTACCAATTATTCCACCACCAATAATTATTACATCGTCCATCTTAGTTTAAAATTAATAATGTTGCATTAAGTAACAAAGCGTAACAACTCCATAAAAAATAAGGAATCATTAAATAATAACTTAACATACTTATTTTTTTAAATTTAATAATTAAAATTACAATTAATAAAATAAGCACAATTAAATTTATTAATGCTATTAAAATACTATGAAAAACAAAAAAAACTATACTCCAAGTTGTATTAAACAATAAATGTATAAAATAAATTAAAACTAAATTTAAATCTTTTCGATTCTTATGCCACGCTGACCAAATAGCAATAGTCATAAACAAATATAGTGCCATCCAAACTGGAGCAAACACCCAGTCTGGAGGATTTAAAAATGATTTATTTAAGCTTGAGTACCAAGGTTCTTTTGAACTTATAGTTGATATACCAGCAATAAAGGATGCTGAATAGGTCGCAATTGCAAAAAGTATAAAAGATAGGAATTTATTTTTTAACATTGTAATATTATATAATATTTCTTTATGAAAAAAAAAGTTATTTGGATAACAGGTGCAAGCAGCGGAATAGGTAAATGCTTAGCTTTAAAATTTGCTAAAGAAGGTTGGATAGTAGTTGCATCGGCTAGAAGAAAAGAATTATTAGAAGAACTAAATAAAGAAAATAATGCAATTTGCTCTTTTCCTTTAGATGTAACAAATGTTGATGATTGTAAAAATACATTTAATAAAATCTTGAATAAGTTTGAAGAAATTGAAATATCTTTTTTTTGCACCGGCATGCATGACCCCTCGTCAGAAAAGAAATTTAATTTAGAAAAAATAAAAGAAATTACTGAAGTTAATTATTTTGGGACATTGAATTGTATTAATGCAGTTTATAACTACTACTTAAAAAGAGAAAGTGGACAAATATCTATTGTTTCATCTGTTGCGGGATACAGAGGTTTGCCAGCAGCTGGTGCTTATTGTGCTTCTAAATCAGCATTAAGTAGTTTTGCTGAAAGCTTATATTTTGAAATGAAAAAAAAGAATGTAAGAGTTTCTTTAGTAAGTCCCGGTTTTATAAAAACACCAATGACAGATCAGAATGATTTCCCAATGCCCATGATTAAAACTCCAGAATTTGCTGCAAATGAAATTTATAATGGATTAATAAAAAAAAATTCATTTGAAATTCACTTCCCAAAATCATTTACATTCATAATGAAAATTCTAAAAATTCTTCCTAATTCTATTTATTTTAAGCTTGTTGGAAAAGGAATGAGCAAGATGAAATATTAATCTTTCACAAAAACAACTGTAAGCTCGGCTACTTTAAAACCAAATTTACTCATTACCGCTCTATTTATTGCAACTTTGTCATTTTGTTTAAAAATCCAATCGTCAAAAGTAATTTTTATTTCTTTTCCTTTGACTGGTACTAGCAATACGTATTCAAATTTGAATGCTGGACCATAGGAATATCCTTTTGCTTTACCAACAACATCTCCGGCTGTTCCTTCATAGTTATGTTCATCATTTTTAATAATTTTCCATTGTCTGTTTTGAACTTCACCATCATCCCAGTTAAATTTTTCATCTAAGATAAGTTTTTTACCATCCCATTTTCCATTTAAATCTGCAGAAAATTGCCTTGTTACTTTGCCAGATCTATTTTGAAGTACGCCCCAAGCTTTTACGTTGCCAGATAAATATTTTTCAATAACAAGTCTTGGTTCTTTGTTTTTAAAATCTTCAGGTTTCATGGAGTTATTAGAACAACTTGTAATAAATGAAAAAGTAAATATCAACAGAAAAGAAAAATAAAATTTAAATAATTTTTTCATATTTTTATTTATTTTGTAATGAAAATTGAATTAAGTCGATATTTTTTGACTTAAATCCTGCTTCACAATAAGATAGGTAAAAATTCCACATTCTTTTAAAAGTTATATCAAAACCTTGGTTAGAAATTTGTGACCATTTATTTAAAAATTCTTCCCTCCAAATATTTAATGTATTTGAATAATGAAAGCCGTATGAATTATAATTTTTAATCAGCATCCCTGCATTTTCTGCATAATTGTGCAAACTTTTTTTACAAGGTAAGAATCCGCCAGGAAAAATATATTTTTGAATAAAATCTTCTTTTTTTTTGTACCTATTATATAAATTATCGTCAATAGTAATTGCTTGAATTGCAGCGATTCCATCTTTTAATAAATTTTGTTTTATAGTTTTAAAATATCGATCCAAATAATTTCTACCGACTGCCTCAATCATTTCAATCGATGCTATAGAGCTATATTTATCTTTTACTTCTCTGTAATCTTGCATTTTAATATTGATTTTTTCATTTAACCCGTTTCTAAAAATTCTTTCTTTAGCATAATCAAACTGTTTTCTTGATATTGTTATACAATCCATTTTAACATCGTAACTTTTTCCAACATACTCTGCATAACCTCCCCAGCCACATCCTATTTCCAAAATTTTACATCCGTTCTTTAAATTTAGTAGATTAGATAATTTTTTATATTTATTTATTTGTGCACTTTCTAAATCAGAATTTTTGTTTTCAAAAATTGCACTTGAATAAGTAAGTGATCTATCTAACCAAAGTGAAAAAAATTCATTTCCTAAGTCGTAATGTTTGGAGATATTTTCTTTGCTTCTTTTTTTTGTATTTTTAAAAAAATAATTTTTAAAATAATTGAAAAATGGCACATCAAGAATCCCTGAAATTTTATGAACTTTATTGATATTTTTTGCAGTGATCTCAATAAGATTTGATAAATTATTCGTTTCAAAATCTCCTCTCATATAAGCTTCTGCTAGTCCAATGCTACCTTTATTAATAATTGATATAGCAAAACCAGGTTTATTTATTTTAATATTAGCTTTTAAATTTTCTTTTTCTGATCCAAAAATATATTTTTTATTATCGTGATTAGTAAGATAGATAACGCCATGATTAATATTTTTTAAAACCTTAAACATTATTTTATCTGCAAAATAATTAACTTTCATTTTTCTCTATTGTTATATTGTTTTTAATTTTGGTTGTTTTTTTTACTAATCTAATACCTTTTATCCATAATCTTAATGCCTCAAAATGTATCGCCGTGATTATCTTAAAAGTCATTAATGGATGTGCTAAATAAGAAAATAAAAGGTTTTTTGAGCTTAAGTTAACTCTAGTTCCATCTTGTGATGCAAATAAGAGTTTACCTTCTTTATCTCTTTGATCAATTACAACTGACAATTTATTTTTGGGGTCAAGTATTTTAAAAAAGTATTCTGAAGATAAATCCATGAAAGGCGATACAAAAAATTTCTTCAAACAACTATTATTCACTATTTCTTTTTTAGAATCTGTTTTAAATACGTATGTATGCTGCTCTCCAAAAGTATTTTTTACTTCGTAGAGAATGGCAACTAAACTGTAATTTTTGTTATAAACAAAAAAAATGCTTAAAGGGTTAAATACATATCCAAAAATTCTTGGATAACATAATAATTTTATTTTAATTTCTTCAGCATGAATGCCAGCATTTTCTAAATTTCTTTTTACCCAATCTTTTAAACAAGATCCATCCCTGTTACCGTGGTCCTTATCGTAAAAACTTAAAAGGTTAAATCTGTTATAAGAAAAAAAGGATATTTTTCTATCAATAATACTTATTTCATTTAAATCTAGTAATAATGAAAAAACTTTATATTTGAAATAGTGCTCTTTAGGTTTAAATCTTTTATGAATAACATTTCCAATGTAAATGCAAGAATCTTTAATCATTTAAATATTTAATCATTTCTAACGAAGATTTTATACCATCTTCGTGAAATCCATATCCAAAATAACTACCGCAAAATAAAATATTTTTTCTATTTTGAATTTTACAAAGTTTTTTTTGAAAATTTAAGGTTTCATGATTATAATAAGGATGGGTAAAATTTAACTTTTTAAGAATTTTTTTTTTGTCTATTTCAAAAAATGGATTGAGGGTTAAAAAAACATCTTTATCAATGTTTAAGTTTTGTAGCAAGTTTAGCCAATAGGTAATTGAACATTTTTCCAAATTATTTGGATCAATTTTAGAATTCCATGATGACCAGGCTCTTTTATTTAATGGCATGAAAGACTCGTCGGTATGAATAATTGCTAAGTTTTTTTTATAATTAAATTTAGTAAGTATGTTATTTTCTTCTTCAGTAGGATTATCAATAATCGATATAGCTTCATCAGCATGTGTTGCAAAAATAACTTTATCATAATTAAAATATTCATTCTCTCCTCCATAAAATACTTTTACACCTTTATCTGTTCTTTGAACTTTTTTAATTTTATAATTTTTAAAATATTCACCACTAACACATTCTAAAATTTTATTGACATACGTTTTGCTTCTATCTTTTACAGTAAACCACTGTGGTCTATTTTTTAGTTTAAAAAGACCATGGTTTTGAAAAAATTTAATAAAAAATTTTAATGGCATTTGACTTGCTTCATCAGGTGGCATAGACCAAATCGCAGAGACCATAGGTAGTATATGATAATTAATGAAATATTTTGATAGTTTTTTTTTGTTTAAGTAGCCTTTTAATGTTTCGTCTTCATTAATATTTTTAATTTTCGAATTTTCTCTATAAAAAATGATAATTTCAAAAAACATTTTTAAAAATTTTAAATTAAAAATATTTTTCTTATCAACAAACATGCCGTTGAGCCCTTTTCCGCAATATTCAATACCTTTTCCTTGGATAGAAACAGAAAAGCTCATATTACTTTTTTCTATTTGAATTTTATTTTCTTTAAAAAAATTTATTAAATTTGGATAAGTTTTAAAATTAAAAACAATAAAACCAACATCAACTGAAACGCTTTTATTTTTATTTATATCGTATTTTAATTCAAGAGTATGCGCGTGCCCACCAAAATGGTCTTCTTTTTCAAATAAATCAACTTTATTTTTTTTTGATAAATGATAAGCAGCACTAAGTCCTGAGATACCAGATCCAATTACAGCAATTTTCATTAAAATTTATGCTGCATCTTCTTTAAATTCATCCATGCTAGGACAAGTACAAAAAAGATTTTTATCACCATAGACATTATCAACTCTTGCTACTGGTGGCCAAAATTTATTCTTTCTTAGAAAGTCTGAAGGATAAGCAGCTTCCTCTCTTTTGTACTTATGATTCCAATCATTTGATGCTAGTTCTAAATCTGTGTGAGGAGCATTTTTAATTGGATTATCAACTTTATCGAATTTTCCTGCTCCAATTTTATCTATCTCGATTTTTATTTTAATCAATGTTTCGCAAAATCTATCTATTTCTACTAAACTTTCACTTTCGGTTGGTTCTATCATCATGGTTCCTGGTACTGGCCAAGACATAGTTGGTGCATGGAAACCAAAATCAATTAATCTTTTAGCTATGTCTTCCTCTGTAATTCCTGTTTCCTTTTTTATGTTTCTGATATCTATGATGCATTCATGTGCAACATTACCTTTTGTTCCTTTATATAAAATTGGGTAATGGTTTTTTAATTTGTGTGCAACATAATTTGCATTTAAAATTGCTATTTGGGTTGCAAGTTTCAATCCCTCGGACCCCATCATTTTCATATACATCCATGAAATTGATAAAATACTAGAACTTCCCCAGGGTGCAGCTGAAACTGGGCCTATGCCTGTTGCTGGTCCACAATCTTTTATAATAGGATGACTTGGTAAGAAAGACTCTAAGTGTTTTTTGCAAGCAATAGGTCCCATACCTGGACCACCTCCCCCATGTGGAATACAAAATGTTTTGTGCAAATTAATATGACAAACGTCTGGTCCAAAATTTCCGGGCTTAGCAATGCCAACAAGTGCATTCAAATTTGCTCCATCCATATAAACTTGGCCACCATGTTTATGGATTAATTCACATATCTCATAGATTTTTTCCTCAAAAACTCCATGAGTAGATGGGTAAGTAACCATTAAAGCACCTAAATTTTCAGAATACGTTTCAGCTTTCGTTTTTAAATCTTCAAAATCTACGTTCCCGTCTTTATCACAATTAACAACTACAACTTTCATGCCTACCATTTGAGCGCTGGCAGGATTCGTTCCGTGCGCAGAACTAGGTATTAAACAAACATTTCTTTTTTTATCTCCTCTTTCTAAATGGTATTTTCTTATAACCATCAATCCAGCATATTCTCCTTGAGCTCCTGCATTAGGTTGAAGTGATACACCCGAAAAGCCAGTAACAGATCTTAGCCAATTTTTTAAGTCGGTAAAAAGAGTTCTATATCCACCCATTTGTTCAATCGGTACGAATGGATGTGGATCAGAAAATTCTCTCCAACTTATAGGTATCATTTCTGCTACCGCATTTAGCTTCATTGTACAAGAACCTAGCGCAATCATTGAACGATTAAGCGCAATATCTTTTTCTTCTAGTTTTTTTAAATATCTAATCATTTCTGTTTCTGAGTGATGGCTATTAAACACCCTATGCTCTAAAAATTTTGAAGTTCTAAGTAACTTTGTTGGCAAATTTGGTAAGTTTTCAGTAGGTTTTTCTTTTATTGTCTCTGCACAATTGAATATTTTTAATAGCTGGTTTGCTCTATATACATTTTTTTTTTCATCAAAAGAAACAGCTAGCATCTCTGAATTTACTTTTCGAATATTTACCTTTTGTTGTAAAGCATTATTGAATATTTGTTCAGTTTTTTCTTTAGTTAAAACAGTTATGGTGTCGAAAAAATGTTCTGAATACAGTTCATAACCAGATTGTTTTATTTTATCAGCAAAATTTTTTGCGAGTTGCGAGACTCTTTCTGAAATTGTTCTAATTCCTTTTGGGCCGTGATAAATTGCATATGCAGCAGAAACAATTGCCAACAAAGCCTGAGCTGTGCAAATATTACTAGTAGCTTTATCTCTTCTTATATGTTGTTCTCTTGTTTGTAGAGCTAGCCGGTAGGCTTTATTACCATGTCTATCAACGGAAACTCCTATTATTCTGCCAGGCATAGATCTTTTAAACTCGTCTTTTGTTGCAAAAAATGCTGCGTGCGGTCCACCATATCCCATTGGAATTCCAAATCTTTGCGAACTTCCAATCGCAATATCTGCTCCTAGTTCAGCAGGAGTTTTTAATTTTGCTAAAGACAAGAGATCACAAGCTAAAATTGATTTACCATTTTTTTTTCTTATTTTGCTAATATTTTCACTAGGATCTTTAATATCTCCCAAGGTACCGGGATATTGTAAAATTCCACAAACTATATCCTGTTTTAAGTTATCTAAAGTTTTATCATCGCCAATAATTATTTTAAGACCGAGTGGTTCAGCTCTCGTTTTAACAACTTCTATTGTTTGAGGATGGCAATCGTTTGAAATAAATACTATATTGCTATCATTTTTGTTCATCCTATGACTTAATCCCATTGCTTCTGCAGCTGCAGTACCCTCGTCTAATAATGATGCATTAGCGATATCCATTCCTGTAAAATCAATAATCATTTGTTGAAAATTTAAAAGCATTTCTAATCTGCCTTGAGCAACCTCTGGCTGATATGGTGTATAAGCTGTATACCATCCTGGGTTTTCTAGTATATTTCTTATAATTACATTTGGTGTGTAAGTTCCATAATAACCCATACCAATAAAATTTGAATAAATTTGATTTTTTTTTGAAATTGCTTTTAATTTTCTAAGTGCTTCGTATTCTGAATTTGGTTCCCCAATGCTTAGTTCGCCATTAAATAAAATTTTTTCAGGTACTGTGTCTTTTATTAAATCACTTAATTTTTCATATCCAAGTTCATTTAACATTTTTTTCTCATCTTTTTTAGATGGACCTATATGCCGTTTAATGAAATCTTTTTCAGAATTGTGTAACATTAGCTTGAACTCTCCTTAGCAAATTTATCATATTCATCTCTGTTCATTAAAGTATTCATCTCGGATAAATCTTTAATTTTTAATTTAAAAAACCAAGCATCCCCCTCAGGGTCAGAGTTTATCTTTGAAGGATCATCGACTATAGACTGATTAGTTTCAACAACTTCTCCGGAAATTGGTGTATATACGTCACTTGCGGCCTTCGTTGACTCAACTACTCCTGCCGTAGAATCTTTATCAACACTTGAACCCTTTTCAGGAAGTTCTGCAAAAACAATATCTCCTAATAACTCTGTTGCATGTTTAGTAATACCAATCGTTGCAATTTCACCTTCGACTGTTATCCACTCATGTTCTTTCGAAAATTTAACTTCTGACATTGTTATCTCCTTTCACATATTTTTTCCTATAAAATGGCATATTGCAAATACTTGCTGGTATTTTTTTTCCTCTTACTTCCAAAAAAATTTTTGTATTTAATTTTGAAAAATCATTTTTAACATATCCCATTGCTATAGGGCCATTAACACTTGGACCGAAAGTCCCACTAGTTATTTTTCCAATTTCATTATTTTTTTCATCAAATATTCTTGTGGACTCTCTTGCTATAACTTTTATGTCTGGTTTTATACCAACTCTAAGTTTAGATACTCCTTCATTGTATTGTTTTTTTATAAATTTTGATCCTGGAAACTCGTCATCAATTCGATTTTTAGAAATAGCCCATTTAAGGTTTGCTTCTATCGGACTTGTTTCTTCAGTAATATCATGGCCATAAAGACAAAGTCCCGCCTCTAATCTAAGTGTATCTCTTGCACCTAAACCAACTAACTTAGATCCTAAATTAAGCATTTTATTAACCAATTCTTCTGCATCTTCATTTTTGATTGATATTTCAAAACCATCTTCCCCTGTATAACCAGACCTAGTAACATAAATATAATTTGAACCAAATTTAAAATTATTGCCATGCATAAAATTTAATTGACTTACGCCGTTTATTATTTTTTCCAAAACATCTTTTGATTTTGGTCCTTGGATCGCAATTAATGCGAAATCATGTTTTAACTCAACTTTAAATTCTTTATCTAATTTAGATTTTATTATTGATAAATCACTTTCTTTGCAAGCTGCATTTAAAATTATCATGTATCCATTTTTTAATTTAGTAATTATTAAGTCGTCATAAATACCACCATTATCTTTCATCAAGAAAGAATACTTACTTTGATTAACTTGAAGTTTTTTTAAATCTATCGGAAAAATTTTTTGAAGATTTTTTGTAAGATCTTCGTTTCCCTCTATAAAAAGTTGACCCATATGAGACACATCAAATATACCTGATTTATCTCTAGTGGCATTGTGTTCTTTAATAATTCCATCGTTATATTGAATTGGCATTTCGTATCCAGCAAATTGAACAAATTTCGCTCCAAGTTTTTTATGTAATTCAAACAACGCTGTTTTTTTTAAACTCATATTAACTCCAAACCCCCTCTGTCTTTGAGCCTGAGAGATTTACTCCTTCGGCGAGAAATTTTCTCTTTCCAGAGTTAATATTTACGGTCCTTTTGCCTGAGAGTTTCCGGGGTGGTTGCTCCTTCGGCGCTACGAAATGTAGTCTCTCCCGTTGTTAATGTAACTTAAAACCTAAAATAAAAAAGTCAATATAAAAATATAATTTTTTTATTAAAAGACATAAAAACTATAAATATTTGATGAGAATTTTTTCTTTATATTTAAATTCCAACTTTGAGGTACTATTACTCCTGAAAGATTAAAATCTTTAGATAATTTTTGCCAAATATCATTTGGCCTCGATTCGAATATTTCTTTTATCCATTTATCTTTAATTTCAGGTCTATTTTTCTCTGGAGGATTATTAAAATCAATACCATAAATATTTTCTAGAATAATTTTTACCTCATCAACTGTATATGGATGATAAGGCAAATGATCAAAAAAGTTAGCATTAATTATATAAGGTTTATTAGCAAATTTTAAAGTCATTTCTGAACTATAAAATGTGGTTACAAAATACCCATCAGTTTCATATTTTTTTACTTTATTCCAAAAAATTTCCTCATCCGGGTCAAGTTTATTTGATAAATTTTTTTCAAATTTATTAATTCTTTTAATAATTTTAGGATAATATTTATCTTTTGTGTTTTTAATTTCATCATATTTAAATACTGAAATTAACGAAAATAAAAATAATGAGAATAAACTAAAGATAATAAAATTTTTTTTAGTTAATATCATCTTAACTTTATTAAAAAACAAAACAAATAATAAAGAGGCAATGATTGGGTATCCTATTATGGAATGAAGTAAAAAAACTCTAGTAGGCATTGCCCTAATAATTATTTCTGGCATTAAGCTAGGAAAAAATTTGTAAATTAAATATACTAACATAGAACCTAAACAGTTGAAAAATATAAAATAAAATAAAAAACTTTCATTTTTATCATTTTTTAAAATTTTAAAAAAAACATAAAAATATAAAAGAATTAAAATTATAGTTTTAAAAATGTATGAATAATTTATATCTAATAGACTCCTATGATGGTCCCAAATTTTCAAATAAACTTCAAAATCATTTGCACTATATAAATTCTTCTCTATTGTATTTAATTGAAAAAAAATCAAACTTAAAAATATTGGAACTAAAGCTATAAAGCTTCCTTTTTTAAAATCTTGAAATAAAATGGTGTTTTTTTGCTTAAGAAACTTATCCAAGTAGAATAACAAAAAAATCATTAAAAATATGAGCCACAAACCAACAACTAGATGAAAACTTGTTAGTAAAACTGTAAAGAAACCTGCCAATTTAAAATTTCTGTTCGATAACAACCCAGCTATTAAAGCAAATGTTGATAACGAAAACATTCCATAAGTATGCTCTGTAAAAAAAAAGGCAGGATAGTCCAGACTACCAAAATTAATTTTAGTTATTATTACCGTTAATGAGATTATAAGAGAAAATATATTTGATTTAGTAATGCCTTTAACCAAATAAAAAATACCAAAAGTTAAGAAAATTACAGATATAAACATTAATATTTTAGAAATTAAAATTACATTAATATTTATTTTCAAAAGAATTAGGGTTATATGATGCAAAAAAGTCCATCCATTAAAATAAATTGATGTTACATTTTTAAAATCATCCGGATAATTAATTTTATCTGAAATAATTAAACCGCCATCTACAGCTGTTTGAAGTGCAAAATTATCGATTGTGCTTAAATAAGATACAATTATAAGAGGTAATAGTATTATTAAATCATATGTGTTATTTTTATTTATTGTCATAATATGTTGAATATTATAATTAAATTCTAATGAAGTACGTCATCACATTAATTATAATAATTATAGTATCAATTTCTGCATTTTTTTTAAATATATTTTCAGTTCAAGAAAGAGTCTTTTATAGAGTCCCTGGATTAGAAGATACTATTAAAATTAATAAATATTATTATTTTAATAAAAAAACAGTAATTAAAAATATATTAAATGATTATAATGTAAATTTTTTACCAAATACTCAATTTTTAAAATTAAATTTAAGCAAAATTAAATTAAAATCTAGGGAAGAGGGGGGGTTTGATAAGTTTGGCTCTTTTTCAATAGATCTACACGATAGTAATTTGTTAATTACTACTAAATATGGTTGGAATTTTAAAGTAAACTTAAAAAATCTAAAAGGTAAAAAAGATAAAGAAACAATAGAGGTTGATTTAATTAAATCCAATTTTTTTCAAAATAAAAACAAAAAAATATTTCATATAATGGATACAACAATATATGAAGGAAATTTATACGTTTATTTTGTTAAAGATGAAAATAATTGTAAAACAGTAAATATATCAGTAGCTAAAGTTGACCTAGAATTTTTAGATTTTAAAGATTTTTTTAATTCTAAAGAATGTCAAAATAATGAAATTCAAATCGGTAAAATTACCAGTTATAATAAAAATGGTAGTCCAGGAATATTGTTTACTGTCAATAATGTATTTAGAGATCAACCAGAAAATTATCTTTCACAAAATAATGAATCAATATTTGGAAAAATTGTATTTATAAATTTAAATTCAAAAGAGAAATCAATTTTTTCCTCAGGGCATAGAGCGCCACAAGGTCTTTTTGTAGAAAACGACTTAATTTTGTCAACAGAACATGGGCCAAAGGGAGGTGATGAAATAAATAAAATAATATTTGGGGAAAATTATGGATGGCCGATTGCCTCTTATGGAGATTATTACATCAAAACAGATCAAACTAATTCAAAAATATATTCTAAAAAACCTTATTATAATAAAAATCATGAAGAATTAGGTTTTAAAGAACCTATTTATGCTTTTGTACCATCAATAGGTATTTCAGAAATTATAAAACTTCCAAATCAATTTTCACCTCATTTTCAAAATAATTTTTTAATCGGATCATTAAATGGAAAAAGTCTATATAGAGTTAAGTTTAGTGAAAATTTTAATAAATTGCTTTTTGTCGAGAAGATTTTTATAGGAAGCAGAATACGAGATTTAAAGTATAGTAAGGAGACAAATACTATCTTATTAGCATTAGAATATGATGGGCAAATAGCTTTAATTAATAAAATAAACTAATGTTATATAATTTTTTTTTATGTATTAATTATAAAATTATAATAATTATTTATATTTATGATCAAGTTTGTAATCTTAGATGTTTATCCAGCAAAAAAACATAGATTGATTAAAGACACTGCAGGTGGGTACGGTACAGGTAATGATTTTGGAAATACTTTATTTTCAAAACTATTAAATGTTTATGTAGAAGGAAATATTGGTATGCCTTCTATAGAAGTAATGATTATTAGCTCAATTCTAAAAAAAAATCACGAAGTTCACTATACAAGAAACTTAAATGACGAAAATATTTCTACCTGCGATTATGTAATACTACCCTCATCAATTATTGCTCATGAAACTGAGTTACATACACTGTCCAAGCTTGAAAATAAAAAAGTTTTTATTACTGGAATATTTGCGACTATCATGAAGGAGAAATATTTAAAAAAAAACTCTTTGGTTGTTAAAAACGAATCAGATACATTTTTTTATAACTTAAATAAAAACGATAAAATAAATAAAGAATTTTTAGATAATTTATTTTTAAATAAAGATTCAATAGATGATTTTTATACACCAGTATCTTTAGATGATTTTCCATACCCTGATTGGGGTGATTATTCAAAAAAATATCCATTAAGGAACAATTTTTTTAGCCTAAATCAAAAAATAGCTATTCCTTTGTTAGGAACAAGAGGTTGTCCTTACTCATGTTTTTTTTATTGCACATATCCATTGCAGCAAGGAAGAAAAGTAAGGGCTAGATCTGTTGAAAATATTATTAATGAAATAAAGTATTGGCAAAAAGAACTTGGCACTAATAAGTTTGTTTTTAGAGATCCAGTTTTTTCAATAAATAGAAAACATACTATAGAGTTTTGTAATGAAGTAATTAAACAAAAATTAAATATTACATTTATGGTTGAAACTCACCTAAATAACTTAGATGATGAAATGATAAAATTGTTAAAAGCTGCAGGCCTTAGATTAGTTTATGTTGGAGTAGAGTCTTCCAATCACGTTGTTTTAAAAGATATGAAGAGATTCACAGTTGAGCATGATAAGCAATATAAGGTTATTAAAAAATGTGAGGATGCAGGTATAAAAGTTAAAACAATGTTTATCATAGGTAATCCAGAAGATACAAAAGAAACAATAATTCAATCTATTGAATACTCTAAATATCTGCCAAGTCTTTATTCCCAATTTAGTGTTTTCACTCCATATCCTGGAACTCCAGTATACAATGACTACAAAGATTTAATTTCAGATAAAAAACTTGAAAATTTCAATCAGTATAACTTGGTTTTTAAACATAAAAATCTAAGCAAAAAAAATATAAATGATCTTAAAAGTTTAGCTTATTTTAAATTTTATTTTAATTTTAAAAAAGTTATTGAAGTTTTAAAATATTTTATTAAATCTAAATATGAAAAAGCAGATCAGCGGTTGGGGTAAAAATATTTCATCAAATGTAAATATTTCTTTCCCAAAAAATTTAAATCAATTAAAAAAAAAAATTAAAAAAAATTGTATTGCGAGAGGTATGGGAAGATCATATGGCGATAGCTCATTCCAACGTAAAAATACTATAGTTCTTACAAATCTTAATAAAATTATTGAGTTTGATAAGAAGAAAGGTGTAATTGAACTTGAGGCTGGTATTTCAATAAAAGAGATATTGCAAAATATTATTCCTCATGGTTGGTTTTTGCCAGTCACACCTGGATCAAAATATATTACCATTGGAGGAATGATTGCATCTGATGTGCATGGAAAAAACCACCATAAAATTGGTAGTTTCAGACATCAAATTATTGAATTTAAAATAATAGATAAAAAAAAAAATCTTATTTCCTGTTCTAAAAAAAAAAATATTAATTTATTTAATTATACTATTGGTGGCATGGGTCTGACTGGAATTATTTACTCCTGCAAATTTAAACTTTTGAAAATAAGCTCACATAAAATTTATCAAGAAAAATTTAGATGTAAAAATATTTATGAAACTATAAAGAATTTTAAAGGTAGTGCTGCATGGCCCTATAATGTTGCTTGGTTGGATACATCTGCAAAAGGTAAGTCATTAGGGCGTTCTATACTATTTAGGGCAAAACATTTAAAAGACAAAAAAACAAATAAAATTAAAACTAATTTTTTAGATAATAAAGTAATCACTTTAAATAATTATTTTCCTAACTGGTTGATGAATAGTTTTACTATAAATATTCTTAATAAACTATATTACAATTTTTCATTCAACAAAAATAACTTAACTAATATAAATAATTTTTTTTACCAACTTGATAAAATCAAAAATTGGAACCTTATTTATGGAAAAAAAGGTTTTATTTCATATCAGTTTGTCTTACCATTAAAAAATAGTACAAAGGCAATTATTGATATTTTAAATATTCTTAATAAGAATAAAGTATACTCCTTTGTGTCAGTAATCAAATCTTTAGGAAAAAACGATGGTTATTTATCTTTTGGGATCAAGGGTCTAACTTTAGTTTTTGATTTTCCAAACAATTCCAATACATACAGTGTTTTGAATAAAATTGATCAGGTAATTATTAAAAATAAGGGTAATATTTATCTATGCAAGGATTCAAGAATAAGTCATAGTAATTTTTTTAAAATGAAATCTAACTTTTATAATAAAGAATTTACAAAAATTAGAAAAGGTATCAAAAATAAATTTTACTCGGAACAATCTTTAAGATTAAATATTTAATTTATGAATAATAAAAACATAATTATAACTGGAGGAACCGATGGGATAGGTTTGGCCATTGTTAAAAATCTTTTAAGCTTAAATAATAAAATTTTTGTTATTGGTAAAAATCCTGAAAAAGGAGAAAAAATGATAAAACTTTTAAATTCAAGAAATTTAGAATTTGTTCAATGTAATCTTTTAGAAAAAGATGAAATTATTAAACTGTCTAAAAAATTAAGTAAAATTAAAAAAATTGATAGACTTATTAATAATGCTGGTGCACTTTTTTTAAAAAGGGAAGAAAATAGCCGAAATATAGAAAAAACTTTTGCTTTAAATCATCTTTCGTATTTTCATTTATCTTTATTGCTTTTAGAAAATTTAGAAAATTCAACCGAAGGAAGAATAATTAATGTAGCATCAAACGCCCACAAAAGATATAACCTAGACTTAAATGACCTTGAAAACAAAAAAAATTATAACTCTTGGAAATCTTACTGTAGATCTAAACTTTTAAATATTTTTTTTACATATTCTTTCAATAAAAAATTAAATACTAAAGTGACATGCAATTGCCTACATCCTGGTTTTGTTAATTCAAATTTTGGAAATAATAATAATTCCTATTTTAGATTTATTATTAATATAATAAAAAATGTATTTGCGATTTCAACACATAAGGGATCTTTAACTGCAGTTTATTTATCAGAATCGAAGGATATAAATAATGTTACTGGAAAATATTTTATTAAAAGTAAGCCTAAAAAAAGTTCTGTATTATCTTACAACGAAAAAATTGCAGATTTTGTATGGGATGAATCTTTAAAGTATTTAAAATGAAATTATCTCTTAATTAAAACTTCATCTTTGTTTAAACTACTATAAAATTGAAGTAACACAGCAATAATTACTATAGTGCCCCCTAATAATACGAAAATTGTTGGATTTTCATTTACAAATAACCATGCCCACATAGGCCCGAAAACTGCCTCTGTTAACATAATAATTCCAACCAATACTGATGGGGTATTTCTTGCTCCCATAGTAATTAAAATAAAACCAAAACCCAGTTGAAAAAATCCAGCTAAAAAACCTAAAAATATATCATGAAATGAAATGTTAATTTTTTCTGCAACCAAATATCCAATTATCATAGCTGTTATACCTGCTATTAGTTGCAGTGGCACCATATCCACATTGGGATATTTCCTTACAATTATAATTAGTATTGAAAAAGATATTGGCATTGAAAACGCGGCAATATTTCCTGAAATTTGACCTGGTGATAATGATGTGCCAACCATTATAATAATACCAGCCATTGCTAAAAAAATTGATAGCAGAGTTATTTTCGATAATTTTTCTTTTAAAAAAAAATACCCAAAAACTGCCAAGAAGAGTACTTGAGTTTGAATTATAAAATTTGTATTTGCTACTGTTGTATTATACATTGCAAATACATATCCACAAAAACCTGATGATAAAATTATCCCTCCAAAAAAACCTGGAAGTCCTGATTTTTTAAAGGCATTAAAAAAGTTTTTTTTATAGGTAATTGTTAAAAAAAGAGTTACTACTATTATAAAAAAAAGAGATCTCCAAAATAATATTTGCCACAAATTCGCTCCCTCAAAAGATTTAATGATAAGACCTCCAAAACTTAAACTAAAAGCTCCAAAAAAAACTAAAAGTGGACCAGGTATTTTAGAAAATAAATTCATTTAATTTGATTAATTAAATTGTCAGTTTCCATTTTATAAAATTTGTAAATTTTTTCTGCTTCGTCAAGTTCTATAAGTTTAAATTTTATTTTGGTATTTGGTGATAGTTGTACCAACTTATCATAGTCTGCACTAATTACGACAGCAATTTTTGGATATCCGCCAATGGTTCCATGGTCTGATAACATAACTATAGGATTTCCATCGCTTGGTACTTGCACAACTCCCTTGACTAAGCCTTCAGATTTAATGTTTTTATTTTTATGACTATCTAACTTTGGTCCTTTTAATCTCATTCCCATTCTATCAGTTAGTTTTGTGACTAAAAATTTTTCATTTAAAAATTTTTTTATCACATCATCAGAAAAGTAATCAAAATTTGTACCCTTTAAAATTCTTATATATTCTATTTTCGAGTCCATATATTTTATTTTTCTATTTAAAAAATTTTTTTCATAAGAATTAATATATAGTTTATCGTTATTATTTAATTTATTGCCATTATTAGCTCCAACTTCTGCTCTTATTGTAGTTGAATAGCTATCCTTGTATTTCTCTAATTTAAAACCACCACTTACTGCTAAATACCCATAAACAGAGTGATTGGTAGAAATTATATCTATTTCATCACCTTCATATAAAATATAGTTTTTATAACACTCTCCATCAATCTTTTTTGATAATTTATTTTTTATTTTAAAATTAACATTTCCAGTTATTGCTAAATTAATTTTACCTTTTTCCACTTTTAATAATGGACCCTGATACGCAAACTCCAAAACTGGAAAATTATTTGGGTTACCTGATAAATTATTGCTAATTAGAAAGTTTCGTTTGTCCATTGCACCGCTAAAAGGTAAACCTATATGATAAAAGTTATTTCTACCAATATCTTGAAACGTGGAATTTATTCCTGGTCTCAATACTTTTAAAATACTATCACTCATAAAAATTTAGATATTCATCTTTTGATATTTTATAAAATGAAACTTTATCTCCTGAACTTATTAAATTTGGTTGATTTTTAAATTTATCAAAAACTTTAACTGGAGTATTTCCAACTATATTCCAACCCCCCGGGCTTTCAAAGGTGTAAATATTGGAAAATTGCTCTGTAATACCAACTGATCCTTTCGGAACTTTAACTCTTGGAGTTTCAATTCTATTTAATCTTAATTTTGTATCTATATCGCCCAAAAATGGCATTCCTGCAACAAAACCTGTCATATAACAAAAATATTCCTTATCTAAAAAATTATTAAAAATCTCATCTTTTGAAAGTTTAAGTTTTTTAGTAAGCCTTTCTATATCAAGTGCAAACTCATTATCACAACATATTGGAATTTTAATTATTTTTTTTTTTTCCTCAAAAAAATCAAAAATTTCAATATTTTCAATTTCTTTTTTTATGGTTGAAAAGTTGGTTATATCTAAGTCAAAAGATATAATAAGTTTATTATATGAAGGTGTAATGTTAGTAATCCCTTTAATATTTTTTTTATGTATAGTTTTAAAATAATTTATTACAATTTTATTTATTTCTTGATCTATTTCATTACCAAAATCACAATATACCGCAGCATCACCAAGATTAGATATATTTTTTATCATGCCATGTTATACTTGAACTATGAGTAGTATGGAAATTAATATTAATTGTGATTTAGGGGAAAAATCTAAACACCATTCGACTGTAAATGATCCAGAATTACTTAAGATTGTAAATTCTGCCAATATAGCTTGTGGCTATCATGCGGGTGATGAACAGAGTATGAATGAAACAGTAATTATTTCAAAAAAAAATGGGGTAAGTATTGGTGCACATCCATCTTTTAATGATCCAGAAAACTTTGGGAGAAAACGAATAGTTTTAAATAGTAAAGAAATTGAAAAACTTATTTTTAAACAATACGAAATACTTCAAAAAATAGCAGAAAAAAACAATGATAACGTTTCTCATATTAAACCACATGGGGCTTTAAATAATATGGCTTGTGAAGATATAGAACTAGCAAAAACGTTAGCTATTGCAATAAAAAAAATTAATAAAGATATAATTTATTTAGTCCCGACTGGGTCAAAAATGGAAATAGCTGCAAAAAAATTAGATATGAAGATAGCATGTGAAATTTTTGCTGATAGAAATTACGAAGATAATGGAAATCTACTTTCTCGATCAAAAAAAGATGCTCTAATCATAAACCCAGAAAAAGCAAAAAAACATGTTTTAAGTATGATTAAAAATCAATCTTTAAATTGTCTATCAGGGAAAAAAATACCCTGTCAAATTGATTCTATATGTATCCATGGAGACAATATTAGCTCTCTAGACACAGCAAAATCTATAAAACAGCACTTGGTTGAAAATAATTTTTCTTTGAAACCTTTAAATAAACTTAAAAAATTTATTCAATGATTAAAAAAATTTATATAATTTTTATTTTTCTTATTTTAACAACAAACTCATATGCTGCAAAAAAAAGCGGCGCAACAGGTAGTGAGGGAGGCGAATATATTCCAAAAGGTCCTCCTCCGGCAAAAAAATATACTCTTGGTTTTAAAGAAATGAAAAGAGGTATTAAACTTGAAAATAAAGGTAAGTTAAGTAAAGCAAGAACAAAGTATGAGAAAGCGATAGAATATCTGTTAGAATCCAACTCGGAAAATCCAATGAATCCTATTACTTTAAATTATTTGGGATTTTTGTATGAAAAAACAGAAAACCTTGATTATGCTGAAATATATTATCGACTTGGATTAGAAATTGAACCAAAAAATTATTTAATAAACATGAATCTTGGTAAATTTTATTTAACAACTAACAAAAAAAATAAAGCAATTAAAAGATTGAAAGTCCTAGAAAGTTGTAATTGTAAAGAATATTTGGAATTAAAGAAATTTATTCAAAATAAGTAGACTTTTTTTCAAAAAAAATTGGTTTATTAAGAATGTCAAATTGTCACTTTTTGTTAAAGAGACATGTTATCGACTTGATGGCTATAATTTTTGTGCTATTAAATTGAATGTTAAATAAACTATCAATTTTTATATTTCTTTTTTTTTCTACATCAGCAGTATTTGCGGCAGGTGGTAGTGGAGGACAAAGCTCATCAGGTAGCAATAGTGGTAGTGGAGAAGGAGGCAATTTATCTAAATATGAAAAAGGATACAATTACGTAATGACAGCTAAGTCACTTGAAAAAAAAGCAATTAAATATTTAAAAAAAGGAAAAAATAAACAAGCAGAAAAAAGATTTAAAAAATCAAAAAATAACTATGAAAAAGCACTAAAATTATTCTTAAAGTCTAATAAAGAAAAACCAAATAATCCTGACACTCTTAATTATTTGGGTTTTACAAGTAGGAAACTGGGTGATTTTAAAAGTGCTGAAATTTATTATCTTTCAGGATTAAAAATAGAACCAAACCACAACGGTATAAACGAATATCTGGGAGAACTTTATTTATCAACCGATAGAAAAGATAAAGCTTTAGAAAGACTTAAAGTATTAAAAAATTGTAAGTGTGATGAGTATATAGAACTCAAAGAATTAATTGAAGGTAAAAAAGAAAGTAAATACTAGATTGAATTATTTGTGTTTTTTTATAATATGAGTAAATCTTGATAGAAGAACTCGTAATATTAACACAAATTATATTTATAGATATAATTTTAGCTGCGGATAACGCAATAATAATTGGATTAATAGCTGCAAACTTTGTTCCAAAACATCGAAAACAAATTATTTTTTGGGGGGTAGTTGGGGCTTTAATATTTAAAGTTTTATTTGCAGTTTTTGCCACATATTTGTTTAAGTTTTATTGGATAAAAGTTTTAGGTGGTTTGTTATTAATTTGGATTGTGAACGATCTAAGGAAAGATTTGTTCGAAATAAAAAAAATAAAATCACCAACAAAAGTCTCAAAAGAACCGTCTTTTGTCCAAAGTATTTATAAAGTACTTTTTGCAGACATTACAATTAGTTTTGATAATGTAATTGGTGTGGTCGGAGCTTCAAAGGGAAACTTTAGTTTTATGATATTTGGACTTGTTCTTTCTGTTATCTTAACTGGTGCTCTTGCAACTTATTTAGCCAATTATATTCAAAAACATTTATGGATTGCATATATTGGTTTGGCATTTATATTGCTTGTTGCATTGCAACTAGTAATTGGTGGTTTAGCAGATTTTGGAATGATAAACATTGATGAAAATTTCAAGAAATATTTCTAATATGAATATTTTTTTGAAGGATATTTTTTACTCAAAACTTCATATTTAAACTTTCTTAAACCTTTGTTTATAAATATTTTTAGATTAATAAATTTTTTTACAAATCTTATATTTGTTTCATTTAGACCAAGTAAATCGTCAGTAACCAATACTTGGCCATCACAAAATACTGAAGATCCTATACCGATTGTTGGTATTTTTAAATTTTTTGTAATTAATTTTGATGTTTTAGATTTAACACACTCTAAAACGATAGCAAAACAACCAGCCTCCTCAAGTATCTTTGCGTCTCTTATCAATTTAAAAGTTTCATTTTCAGTTTTACCCTTTGACTTAAAAGTTCCTCTTACACTTTGAGGTAGTATGCCTAAGTGTCCCATAACTGGGATTTTTTTTTTTACTAAATATTCGACAATTTTTTTAATTTTATTTCCTCCTTCTAATTTGACTGCATCACATTTTGTATTGGAAATTACTTTTTTTGAATTTTTTAAAGCTTCTTTTTTGTTCCTATAAGTTTTATAAGGCATATCAACTACCATTAAACTTCTTTTAACACCCATTTTAACACTTTTAGAGTGTTGTATCATATTATTTAATGTTACTTTTCTGGTAGTATGGTAGTTGTAAAGAACTGATCCAAGGGAGTCTCCAACCAAAATTATATCTGCATACTTGTCTATTTCTTCTGCAAAATTTTTGGAATATGCAGTTAAGCAAACAATTTTAGATTTATTTTTTTTTTTAATAATTTTTTTAATCTTACTATTCATTATTCCAACTCTATTGTACTTGGTGGTTTCGATGTTATATCGTAAACTACTCTATTAATACCGTTTATATTATTAATTATTTTATTTGAAACAAGCTGCATAAATTCTTTTGAAAAGCTAAAAAAATCAGCTGTCATACCATCTTCAGATGTAATTGCTCTTAGCAAGCACATATATTCATAAGTTCGGTTATCACCCATTACGCCAACTGTTTTTACGGGAAGCAATGCAGCGTAAGCTTGCCATATCTTGTTATATAAATTGTGCTCTCTTAATGAGTTTATAAAAATATAATCAGCTTCTTTCAAAATTTTAATTTTATTTTCAGTTATTTCACCAGGCATTCTTATTGCTAAACCTGGGCCAGGAAAAGGGTGCCTTAATACAATTTGTTTTGATAATTTTAGTTCTAAGCCTAACTTTCGTACCTCGTCCTTAAATAATAATCTTAAAGGCTCAACTAATTTCAGCTTCATTTTTTTTGGCAGTCCCCCGACATTATGATGAGATTTTATTTTAGACGTTTGACTGCCTGTTACTGACTTACTTTCAATTAAATCTGGATAAAGGGTTCCTTGAGCTAAATATTTAACTTTTTTTATTTTTTTTGCATACTTCTCAAAAATTTTAATAAATAACTTTCCAATAATTTTTCGTTTTTTTTCAGGATCAGTAACTTTTTTAAGCCGTCTTAAAAATAATTTTTTAGCATTTACATAAATTAGATTTATTTTAAATTTTTTTTTAAATGTTTTTACAACTTGAATTTCTTCATTCTTTCTTAGAAGGCCTGTATTGACAAAAATACATGTTAATTGTTTTCCTACTGCATTGTGAATTAATTTAGCTACTACACTGCTGTCTACTCCACCAGATAAAGCACAAATTACTTTTGATTTACCCACATTTTTTTTTACTTCCTGTATTAATATTTGCTTTTGATATTTTGATGACCAATTTCGTTTTACATTACAAATAGAAAAAATAAAATTTTTCAGTATAACTTTACCTTTTTCGGTATGGGTTACTTCAGGATGAAATTGGATACCATAAAAATTTTTTGATAAATTTTCAACTATTGAAAATTTAGATGTATCTGTTTTTGCAATAACTTTAAATCCTTTTGCTAACTTTATTACTTCATCAGCATGACTCATCCATACATTGTTTGATCCGTTTGATTTAAAAAAATTGTTAGTTAACTTGCTATTTTTTATTTTTTTAAGTTTTGCTAAACCAAATTCTCTTTGATTCGCTTTTTTAACTTTTCCGCCTAATTCCTTTGAAATTATTTGATGGCCAAAACATATACCGAGGATAGGAATTTCTAAATTGAAAATTTTTTTATCAAATCTTACTTTTTTAGATTGATAAACATTTAATGGCCCTCCAGATAAAATTATTCCAGCGATATTTTTTTCCACAATATCATTAAATTTAATTTTTTTATGACTAACGATTATTGAGTAAACACCAAGTTCTCTAATTCTTCTTGCGATAAGTTGTGTAAATTGTGAACCATAATCAATAATTAAAATTTTTTTTAAATTATTGTTAAGATTCATTTTTGGGTTCAATGTCTTTTAAAGATTCTTCAATTTTGTTTATTTCATTGCAAAGTTTATCACAAATTATAGCAAAATTTTCTTTAAGTTCTTTTACTTCGGAATAATTTGATTTTTTAAGTTCATAAGTTATTAGCATATACATTGCTTCTTCATTTTTTGGCTCTAATAATAAAGTTGTTCTTATATTTTTTATTTTTTCGCTTTCATTTTCCTCTTTCTCAAAAATTTTTGCTAAGTACAAATAAGATTTTGCATGTTTTGGATTAAAAACTATATTTTTTTGAAAAAGAAACTTTGAGTCATTATAGTTTTTTTCATCATATTTTTTTTTTGCTTGAGTGAAAAAATCGTCATTAGCATATGTAAGCTGGCAAATCCCAAAAATAAAAAAAATTGAGATAAAAAAATTTAGATTTATATTCTTAATATTTCTCATCTTTTTTAATCTCATCAATATTATGTACCATGCTCTCATAAAATCCTGCTTTAGTAATTTTAACAAATTTTGGTTTTTTTCTTAAATTTATCACATTTCTTGAACCTAAGTAGCCCATCGATGATTTAAGTCCACCTATTAATTTAAAAATAATTTTATCAACTGGTCCTTTGTATTTAACAAGTCCTTCAACGCCTTCTGGAACATATTTGGATTTATCCTTTTGTTTACTCTGAAAGTATCTATCTGCCGATCCTTTGTTCATTGCTCCAATAGAGCCCATACCTCTAAATTTTTTAAATAGTTTACCATTTTTTTTTATTATTTTTCCAGGCGACTCACTTGATCCAGCAAATAAAGACCCTATCATAACAGCATCTGCTCCCGCTGCTAGCGCTTTAGCTATATCCCCTGAAAATTTAATTCCACCATCTGCAATTATTTTTACATTACTTTTTTTTACTCCTTTTTTTACGTCAATTATTGCACTTAATTGCGGTACTCCTATTCCAGCAACCAATCTAGTTGTGCATATAGATCCTGGTCCAATACCTACTTTGATTATATCTACACCTAATTTAACTAAAAATTTTGCCGCATCTGCTGTAGCTATATTTCCAGCACATAATAATGTTTTTTTATTTTTTAATTTTATAATTTTTTTAATTATATCAGCTACTTTTTTAGTATGTCCATGGGCTGTATCAACCACAATAAGATCTATATTTTCTTTAAGAATGGCTTTTGCTCTTTCAATTTCATATTTACCTGCGCCCACAGCTGCACCAACTAAATAATTTTTTAATTTAACTTTTCTTATTTCATGTATTTGTTTTTTTATATTTAAATTTCTATGTATCACACCTATACCACCTGCTTTAGCAATTGAAATTGCCATTTTAGACTCTGTTACTGTGTCCATTGCAGAAGATATCAATGGAATTTTAATTTCGAAATTTTTAGAAAGTCGTATTGAAGTGTTTACTTCAGATGGAAGTATTTCAGAGTATTTTGGTGCTAAGGTTACGTCGTCAAATGTGAGTGCTTCTTTTATAGGATCCATAATAATGTATATATGATTCTTTTTAAAATAAAAGAGTACCTAGCGTAAAAATTTACAAATTATAAAACTTTCTTTTGACTCTTTTCTGCTAGACATGGGCTTAAATACTCTAACTTCTTTAAAAGATTTTTTAGCCTCTGCGACAATTTCATTAAAGCTGGACCCCATAAAAATTTTAGATACAAATTTACCTTTGCTATTTAGCATTTCATGAGCAAATCTCATTGCATCTAAACAAAGTTCACCAGTAACGATTGAGTCTAAATTTTTATTACCAGTTGTATTTGTAGCCATGTCTGAAACTATAAGATCTACTTTTTCACTAAAATAATTCTTTATTTTTAGTTTATATATTTCATCTGTAAAATCTCCTAAGATTTGTTTCGTGTTTTTTATTGGTTCAAATTCTAGCAAATCTATAGATAAAATTTTTCCATTTTTAATTTTTTTTGAAAAGTACTGTGACCAACTACCTGGTGCTGCTCCAAGATCTATAATTAACCTTGTATTTTTTAAAATTTTGAATTTTTCATCAATTTCTTTTATTTTATAAATTGCTCTTGATCTATAACCTTCAATTTTTGACCTTCTTACGTAAATATCTTTTTTTTGTTTATTTATCCAATTTTTTGATATTTTATTTTTTTTCAATTACTGGCCGAATCTTAAACTTTTAGAAATAATATTGCCTTCTATGGTTTTAATATCAATTTTAACTTTTTTATCTAATCGCATATCAATATTCTTCATCCATATACCTGCAGCTAAGTGCATTATTCCAATTTTATTATTTGGCAAATAAGGTTCGACAAATGTTTGATTTATTTCATCAAACTTTGGCAATAAATTACTTGCTATCCAATTACAATTTAAAGGTAAAAACTCTGTTTCAACTTCATCTATATAAACGCTCATGTTGATCGCTAATCCCTCTGATCCAAAAATTTTTCCTGATTTGAGAGTTGTTTTCAAATTTTTTTGCCAAACACTCCAACAAGATGATTTTTTTTCCAGCGAAAAAACACCAATATTTATGTGTGGCGAAAATGCAAGTTTTCTAGCTTTTTCAATACCAATTTTTGAACTAAGCGCATGTTTAAAATTTTGTGATTTTATTATTGCTAATTTTCCAAATAACCAATTTACTTTAGAGGTAATTTTGTAACCTGGTCCGATGGTCTGTGTGATTCCAAGTTTTCCATGATCACATGCTTTTAAATATAGTTCTACGGTATTCCAATCATTTAACCAGGCATCACAATCTATCCAAAGGTATTTTTCATAATTTGGAAAATAGTTTGGCAAAAAAGCTCTTGATACTTGGCTCTTTAACCATTCTTTTCCACGAATTTTAATAGAAGGAACCTCAATATCCCATTCTGCACTTTTAATTTCATCTACCCTAGATGAAAGTTTTTCAATTTGATCTTTTTTTAATCCTGCATCTAAAATACATATTGCTATTGAGCTGCTTTTTTCAAATTTTTTTATGGAATCGATTAACTCATTTAATAGATCAAAATAAGTAGAGTCAGCCAAAGAAACAATTACATTTTTTTTCATCTACAACATATCTTCAGGTTCATCGTCTTTAAATTGATTATTAGCGGTTAAATCTTTTTTCAATTTTTTATAGTGCAAGATGCTAATTGGTACCGCTAATAAATAAAATATTGAACCTAAAAATATTACCTGAAATGGAAAAATTAATAACAATCCAAAAAGTAAAACAATTCCTAAAAGTAAAAAAATTGTCATACTTCTTGGAACTACAATTTTTTTAAATGAATAAGTGGGTATTTTGCTTATTAAAAAAATAGATACAACTATAAAAAGAAAGGGTGTTATACTTTTAAAATCCAGGTTTAGTAAATTAATTCCGCTTTGTTCGTAAACTAGTGGACTTAAAACCAAAATACCTCCCGCTGGTGAAGGTATTCCTTCAAAAAAATTATCCCTCCAAGAAGATTCTCCGCCTGTATTAATATTAAATCTTGCTAATCTTAACGCAACACAAACAACATATATGAGTGAAACTAGCCAACCGATCTTTCCTAATGAGCTTAAGCTCCAAAAGTACATTATAAAAGCTGGAGCTACTCCAAAACTTATTATATCAGTTAAAGAGTCAAGTTCTTTACCAACTTTTGATGTACCCTTAATTAATCTTGCAATCCTCCCATCTAAACCATCAATAATTGCTGCACATAAGATTGCAATTATAGCAAGTTGATAATTTTGATTTAGTGCAAAATTAATTGAACTTAACCCGATACATACGCCAATTAAAGTGAGTGTATTTGGTAATATTACTCTTGCACTTTTATCAGTTACAATTTTAAATTTTTTTTTTGTTTCATTCATTTTTTATTTTTTTGCAATTAACGACTCTCCCGCTATTGTTTTTTGATTTACTTTTACTAATGGTTTGTAGTTTTCAAAGTACATATCTGCCCTACTTCCAAATCTAATCATTCCTATTCTATCACCTTGTAATAATTCGGCGTTTTCATTTGTTTCGGTAACAATTCTCCTTGCTATCAAACCAGCGATTTGAACTACTATTATATCTTCTCCTTTGGGTGTTGTAATTTTATAATAATTTCTTTCATTATCTTCGCTTGCTTTGTCAAGTGAAGCGTTTAAAAATTTGCCAGGTTTATATAAAATTTCAGATACTTTACCTGTGCAAGGTGATCTATTTACATGGCAATCAAAAACATTCATAAAAATACTTACTTTTACAAATTTTTTATTTTCTAAATTAAGCTCTTTTGGACCATTTGATTCATTAACTTCGAGAACTAAGCCATCAGCTGGGCTCACCAAATAATCTTCATCTTTAATTGGGTACCTTTCTGGATCCCTAAAAAAATAGTAACACCAAATAGTTAAAATAATACCTATCAGGCCTAATAGGTTGCTTACGAAGTATAATATTATTGTTATAACGGCAAAAATTACTAAGAATTTATAACCTTCGTTGTGAATTGGCGGAAATACTTTATCTATCATAATTCTAAATTTGCTAATATCGTCCTAATATGTATATAAAACTCCAAAATTCAATTATTAAGATATATAATTTAATATGAGCAAAATTAAGGTTAAAAACCCAATTGTGGAGCTTGATGGGGATGAAATGACCAGGGTAATTTGGAAATTCATTAAAAATAAGCTGATACTTCCTTATTTAGATCTAGATATAAAATATTATGACCTGGGTATAAAAAGTAGGGATAATACCTCTGATCAAATAACTATCGATTGTGCTCGTGCAATAAAAAAATATGGAGTTGGTGTTAAATGTGCAACAATAACTCCTGATGAAGAAAGAGTAAAAGAATTTAATTTAAAAAAAATGTGGAGATCGCCAAATGGAACTATAAGGAACATTTTGGGTGGTACAGTTTTTAGAGAGCCGATTCTTTGTAAGAATATTCCTAAATTAGTTCCTAGTTGGAAAAATCCAATTTGTATTGGTAGGCACGCTTTTGGAGATCAATATAGAGCAACAGATTTTCAAGTTCCTGGCAAGGGTAAACTTGAAATTAAGTGGACCTCAGAAGATGGGAAAGAAAAAAAAGAATATGAAGTTTTTAATTTTCCTGGACCTGGGATAGCTTTGTCTATGTATAATTTAGATCAATCTATTAGAGACTTTGCAAGAGCGTGTATGAATTACGGGTTGAATAGAAAATGGCCAGTTTATCTTTCAACAAAAAATACTATTTTAAAAAAATATGATGGTAGATTTAAAGATTTGTTTCAAGAAGTTTTTGAAAAGGAATTCAAAGATAAGTTTAAAGAAAGAAAAATAACTTACGAACATAGACTTATAGATGACATGGTAGCTTGTGCAATGAAGTGGGATGGTAACTATATTTGGGCATGCAAAAACTACGACGGAGATGTACAGTCTGATACTGTTGCTCAGGGATTTGGCTCATTAGGTTTAATGACTAGTGTACTTATGACACCAGATGGAAATACTATAGAAGCTGAAGCTGCTCATGGAACAGTGACGAGACATTATAGAGAACATCAAAAAGGAAATGAAACTTCGACAAACCCAATTGCATCAATATTTGCTTGGGCGAGAGGACTTTACCATAGAGCAAAATTAGACGACAATCAGGACTTGAAAAAATTTGTTAAAACTTTAGAAAAAACTTGTATTAATTCTGTTGAAAATGGATCAATGACAAAAGACTTGGCAATACTAGTAGGGCCTACCACAAAATATTTAACTACTAATCAATTTTTAGATGAAATTGAGGGTAATTTAAAAAAAAAACTAAATTAAAGATTTTATTTTAGTAATAGCTTCATCAATTTTAGTAGAGTCTATTCCACCAGCTTGAGCGAAGTCAGGTCTCCCGCCACCACCTTTGCCTCCAAGGATTTCTGATCCAATTTTAGCAAATTTAACAGCGTCATAAGTTTTAGATAGATTTTTAGTTACTCCGACTGCTAAACCTACTTTATCTTCTTTGCTTGCAAAAACTATAACAATACCTTCATTAAGAACTTTTTTTCCATCATCTACAAGTTTTCGTAATTCTTTAGTTGATAAGTTATTTATTTTTTGGAATCTTACTTTTATTCCATTTATACTCTCATCTTTAACAATATTTTTCGTTTTATCACTTAAAATGGATTTGACGCTTAATTGATCAAGTTGTTTTGATAAATCTTTTATTATTGTTTTTTTATCTCCAATAGGTGTTAACGGTTTTCCTCCGATTTTTTTTATTTCATCAGAAAGATTTTTGATTGTTTCGTCATCTTGTTTCGCTGATAAGTTAGATATTTTTTCTTTATTTTTAAAATAATCTTCCAGTTGTTTATCTCTTAAAGCTTCAACTCTTCTAACACCAGCAGCTATCGCGGATTGGCTTACAACTTTAAAATTACCTATATCGCTAGTATTTTTTACATGGGTTCCGCCACATAATTCTGTTGAAAAATATTTATTTCCTTCATCACCCATAAAAACTACTCTAACTTCATCTCCATACTTTTCTCCAAATAATGCTAAAGCTCCGTGTTCAATACCTTCTTTAGGTGTCATAATTCTAGTTATAACTTCTGACTTTTTATCTACTATCTGGTTTACATAGTTGTCAATTTTACCCATCTCATCTGACGTAATTGGCTTCATGTGACTAAAGTCAAATCTTAACCTATCAGGTGCAACCAATGATCCTTTTTGCATTACATGAGTTCCTAATATTCGTCTTAAAGACTCATGTAACAAATGAGTAGCAGAATGATATGCTTTAACATTTTCTCTTCTTTCTTCATCAATTTTTAATTCAACATTATCTTTTAAATTAAAACTTCCTTTTTCTACTTTTCCAAAATGCACAAATAAATTGCCAAGTTTTTTTTGAACATCTGAGACTTTAAAAATATTTTTTCCATTTGAAATTGTTCCTGTGTCACCAACTTGCCCTCCGGACTCTCCATAAAAAGGTGTTTGATTTACAATTATTATTCCTTCGTCGCCTTCTTTTAAGTTTTGAGTTTGTTTATTATTATTTATTAAACTTAAAATAACTCCTGCTGCTTGGTTGGTTTCATAACCTAAAAATTCTGTTGATCCTAATTTATCTTTTAGGCCAAACCAAATTTCTTCTATAGAGCTGTCGCCGGATCCCTTCCAGTTTTTCTTTGCTAGTTCTTTACTTTCCTTCATCAGCTCATTAAATTTATTATAATCAAGTTGGAGAGATTTATTTTTTAAAATGTCTTCAGTCAAATCTAAAGGAAAGCCGTAAGTGTCATAAAGCTTAAATGCTACTTCCCCAGAAAGAACCTTATCTATTTTTTGAATTTCATCATCTAATATTTTCATTCCTCTATCTAAAAGAACTAAGAATTTTTCTTCCTCCATTTTTAAAGTTTCTTTAATTAAAGATTGGGCTCTTTCTAATTCAGGATAACTACCTGACATTTCATTTTCTAGAGTTTTAAAGATATTATAAAAAATAGGTTTTTTTGCTCCTAAAAGATGAGAGTGTCTCATACCTCTTCTCATAATTCTTCTTAAAACATAACCTCTGCCCTCATTTGAAGGTAGAACACCTTCGGCCAATAAAAATGAACTTGCTCTTAAGTGATCGGCAATAACTCTAAAACTAGATAGGTTTTTATCTGAGGGTTTCACTTTCAGCGTATCAGATATTGAGTTTATTAATTTTAAAAAATGATCAGTTTTATAATTATCATGTGTGCCCTGTAGTAAAGCAGCAATTCTTTCCAACCCCATACCTGTGTCAACAGAGGGTTTTGGTAAATCAATTCTTTTGTCTTTTGTAACCTGTTCATATTGCATGAAAACTAAGTTCCAGATTTCAATATATCTATCCCCGTCTTGATTTTTAGTACCAGGTAAGCCTCCTTTGAGATGATCTCCATGATCGTAAAATATTTCCGAACAAGGTCCACATGGTCCTGTTTCTCCCATTGACCAAAAATTATCTGATGTTGGTATTTTTATTATCCTATCTTCCCCAAAACCTGTAATTTTCTTCCATAAATTAAATGCTTCATCATCTTTGCTAAAAACCGTGAAATAAAGTTTATTTTTGTCTAATCCGAAATCTTTTGTAATTAAATTCCAAGCTAACTCGATTGCTCTTTCTTTAAAGTAGTCTCCAAAAGAAAAATTTCCTAACATTTCAAAGAATGTGTGGTGTCTCGGCGTATAACCTACATTTTCTAGATCATTATGTTTTCCTCCTGCTCGCACACATTTTTGAGAGGTCGTAGCTTTTTTGTAATCTCTCTTTTCAAGTCCTGTAAATACATTCTTAAACTGTACCATTCCAGAATTGGCAAACATTAAAGTTGGATCGTTATTTGGGACAAGATTGCTTGAGTCAACAATTGTATGGCCATTTTTCTCAAAATATTTCAAGAATGTATTTCTTATTTGATTTAATGATTTGTCGGCCATATTTTTAAAATACAGCTTTTTTAAATGATGTCTAGAAAACAGTAGGGAAAAAAGGCGCTTAAAATAAGCGCCTTTTTAGATAACTAAAAGTTAATTCTTTTTAGGAGTTGTTTCTTCTTTTTCTTCTGCTTTTACTTTTTCTTGATCGATGGGATTTCCCTCAATCTTTTTTGAAATTAAACCAGCTTTTTCTCTTATAGCCATCTCGATTTCAGCAGCAGCTTTTGGATTTTGATCAAGGTAAAGTTTTGCATTTTCCTTTCCTTGTCCTATTTTTTCACCTTTATAAGCATACCAAGCACCAGATTTTTCAACAATCTCTGCTTTTGCCCCAAGGTCTATTAATTCTCCTGTTTTGCTAATTCCCTTTCCGTACATCAAGTCAAATTCAACAACTTTAAATGGTGGAGCAACTTTGTTTTTAACTACTTTAACTCTTGTAGAATTTCCAATAATTTGCTCTTTATCTTTAATAGCTCCAATTCTTCTTATATCCATTCTGACTGATGAATAAAACTTAAGTGAATTACCGCCTGATGTAGTCTCAGGACTTCCAAACATAACTCCAATTTTCATTCTGATTTGATTGATGAAAATAACCATTGTGTTTGTTCTTGAAATTGATCCTGTCAATTTTCTTAATGCTTGAGACATCAATCGAGCTTGTAAACCAACGTGATGATCTCCCATGTCGCCTTCTATTTCAGCTCTAGGAGTTAATGCTGCAACCGAGTCAACAACAAGAACTGACATTGAGCCTGACTTAATTAAGGTATCAGTAATTTCTAAAGCTTGTTCGCCGGTATCTGGTTGTGAAATTAGTAATTCTTCAGTATTAACACCTAATTTTTTAGCATAAACTGGATCTAGCGCATGCTCTGCATCAACAAATCCGCAAATGCCACCAGCCTTTTGTGCTTCTGCTACCACATGAAGTGCGAGGGTTGTTTTTCCAGACGACTCAGGTCCATAAATCTCTATAATTCTTCCTTTTGGAAGTCCTCCAATGCCAAGTGCAAGATCTAAGCTCAATGATCCAGTTGAAATAGATTCTACATCCATGGCTTTTTGCTGACCAAGCTTCATTACAGAACCTTTTCCGAAAGTTTCTGTAATTTGCCCTATTGCTGCGTCTAATGCTTTATTTTTTTCTTTATTTTCTAATTCTTTATCTTTTGTAGATTTAACTACTTTTAAGTTGTTTTTTGTCATTTTTACCTCTTTTTTTTTCATTTTTTAGTATACGAATCATGCTTTTAAATGTACACATTTTGTTCTCATTGGCAAGAAATTAATTTACATAAGATAAAAGCTACAAAAAAGCTAAGATTTTTAGTTAAGCGTTAAATAACGGGCGTTTAAAATACCTACGGATTTTAAAAGTTTAAATTGTGATAACAAATAATCTCTTTCGGAACTCGCTAGACTTACTTTGGAATTTAACAAAATTGAGTTTGATTGCAAAACGTCAAGTGTTGATCTTCCTTGGCCACCTTCGTATTCAGCTGTAATTCCTTCATTTGCGATTTCGGCTGCTTTAACCTGAAGTTTTACAGATTCTAGAATACTTTCTGCAGATTTCATATTTGACCATGCGCTTGCTACATTAGTGTCATTTACTTTTAAGGCATTATCTAAAAGTAATTTTTTTCTATTTCTTAAATTTTTTGACTTATTTAATCCTGCATAGTTTTTCCCACCTGAAAATATTGGCCATGTGATAGTTGCCTTAATAGTTTCTTTGTCTTGTTGATCGTATGTAGAACTTAAATCATCAGTTTCCTTTGCCTCAAAAGATAAGGTTGCAGTTGGAGATAAATCTGATTGAGCTATTTGAATATCTCTTTCTGACTGTTCATATTCTAGTTTAGAAATAAGTAAATCAGGGTTATTATTTTTTGATAAATCAATAGCTTTTTTTAAAGTTGTTGGAATTTTAAGATTTAAATTTATTTTATTATCAAGCTCAAAACTATCCTGTATAGGTCCTATAATATTCTCATAATTTAATTTAGCAGTAACCACCTCATTTTTTGCTTGTATAAATTTTGCTTGTGCTTCAGCTAAGGAAGACTCGGATTGGGCTAAATCTGCTACACTTATTTGGCCTCTATCTAATCTAATTCTATCAGTTTCTACCTGCCTTTCAGATAAACTTACATTTCTTTCATTGATAAAATATTTTTCATTTGCAAAAATCAAACCGGAAAACGCTTCAACAGCTTTTAAAAGTATTTCTTGCTCGGTTTGCAATAGCTGAGCGTCTGCTAAGTTAAGCCCAATTTTATTTTTTTTGTAATCAGCAAGACCTCCAAAGCCTTGAAAAATTTTTTGTTCTATCTTAACAGACTGAGTTTCTGGGTTTACATCTGTAATGGTGGCATCTGTTCCATTTTGATTTGTTAACTTAGATGTATCTTCTGAACTTTTGGTACCTGAAAGTGTTATAGTTGGTAAAAATTCACTTTTGGATATATTCAAATCTTCTTGAGAAGCTTTAATATTTTCTCTTTCAGCATTTAATTCTGGATTATTCAAATATGCTTCTAATAAAGCATTGGAAAGAGATACTGCAAACAAATTAGATTGAAAAAAAATTGCAAAGAATAAAATTATATAAAATTTTTTCATTTTTTAATTTTAATATTTATTATTTGGTGTTTATCGTTTAGCATCATAACTATTGATGAAAATTTTTCAGCAGTCTTAAACATTTGTTCTGTTACCCTTTGATATGTCATCATAAATTTTGAAACTTCATCCTTGTTCATTATTTTTAATTTTTTTTTTCCTTTGTATTTAAGTAATAACTTTTTTTCCTGTTTTAGTCTCCATCTTCTTAATAAACTAAAATCTTTGGCTTTTAAATATAAAAAACAGTCTATTAAGTTATGAAATTTTTTATATTTGTTTGTAAGTTGAAAATTTACATATTTTCTCCACTTCATTGATTTATCAAAAATTTTTTCAAGAGAATTTATTGGTTTTATCAGTTCCATATTTTTCTGTGGTTTCGCACCAACACACCAGCCCTCAAAAATAATTATATCTGGTCTTGATTTTACTTTATACCACTTTTTTTTTTTTGTTCTATCATCAATAGACTTATCAAATTTCGGCAAATTTAAAGCTTTAAATTTTTTTTTTTTTGTATTTCTCAAAAAATGAGATATCAAATTTACATCATGTGTTCCTGGCGCCCCTCTAGTCATTAACAAAGGGTGGATTTTTTTTGATAATTGATATCGTTGCTCTCTAGTTTTATAAAAATCATCTAAAGAAATTTTAAATACTTTAAATTTAAAATATCTGATCAAAATTATTTTAATTATTGATGATATTGTTGTCTTTCCAGTTCCCTGACCTCCAGCTAAACCAATTAATAATGGTTTTTTTTTACTAGCTTTTTTTGCAATCCAGAAACAAACTGGAATTAGAAAAGATTTAATCATTTTATCTTTATTTTTAAATTTCTCTGTTTTTGTCTCTTGAGATGAAATATATTTGAAACAATCTTTTTTAACTTTGAAAAAACACTCATTAACTAAGTTCATTGTTAAGACTATTTTTTTTTATCCATTACGTGGTTATGACCATCGTTAATAGCTACTTTTAATTTAAATAATTCTTGGGGATCAATATCGTCTATGCAACCAACGTTAATTCCATAAGTGTTTGGATTGCTTCTTCTTTTATGATGAGTATAAACTCCACAGTCAGAACAAAAATAGTGTTTTGCTACTTTCGTATGAAATTTATAAGTTGTTATTTTGTCTTCTCCTTTAACAACCTTAAGGTCTCTTAAATCAACAGCTGTCATAATCGTTCCTTTTTTTTTACAAATTGAGCAATTACATCTCATCAATTTTTCTAAACCAGTTTGAAGATTCACTTCAATCTCTATCGCTTTACAGTGGCATGTTAATTTTTTTTTCATATTTTTAAGACTATCTTTAGTTGAAGTTATCCACAATGTAACGAAATATAGTTTTGAATGTTCACGTTTTGATTCCTTTTTGATTCAATTTCAGACTCAAAATACAACTTATTTGACTATATCAAATAATTAAGGTATTAATTAATAAGAACAAAATAAGAACATTTATGAAATTAACTATACCTTATTATTTACATAAAGCTGGAGCAGGTTTTCCATCTCCAGCAACAGACTATATAGAAGAAGATATAGATCTAAATGTTCACTTAATTAAAAATGTTCCAGCAACTTTTGTAATTAGAGTTCAGGGTAAATCAATGACTGACGCAGGTATTAATGATGGAGATATATTAGTTGTCGATAAAAGTCTAGCGCCCAAAAATTTTTCAACTGTAATTGCAAACGTTCATGACGAATTAGTAGTTAAAAGCTTTGTTCAAGAAAAGAATAAAAAGTTTTTAACTTCGGGATCAAAAAATTTTATAGATAGAATTTTAATAAATGAAGAAGAAGATATTTTTATTTGGGGAGTTGTAACTTATGTCATACATTCGGTATACTAAAAAAATAGCACTAATTGATTGTAATTCTTTTTATGTTTCTTGTGAAAGACTTTTTAACCCTAAAATAAGAAAAAAGCCTGTTGTAGTTTTATCAAATAATGATGGCTGTATAATTTCGAGATCCAATGAAGCAAAAGCACTAGGAATTAAAATGGGGGAACCTTATTTTAAAGCAAAAAATATTATCATAAAAAATAATGTTCAAGTTTTTTCTTCAAATTATTCTTTATATGGTGATTTATCTAGAAGAGTAATGAGAACTCTTAAAAGATTTAATTCTGAAATAGAAGTATACTCTATTGATGAGGCATTTATGGATTTATCAAATTTTACAGATGATGAAATTGAAAGTGTTGGTAAAGAAATTAGAAGTACTATATTGCAATGGACAGGTATACCAACAAGTATTGGAATCGCGAAAACAAAAACTCTTAGTAAAATTGCTAATCATATCGCAAAAAAAAAACAATCAGGTGTAACAAGTTTAATAGATATTGAAAATTTGGATCCAATTTTAGAAAAAATTAATATAAGTGATGTATGGGGGGTCGGTAAGCAATTAACTAAGTTTTATCAAAAAAACGGAATTTATAATGCTAAGCAATTGAAAAATAAATCAAACGCATGGATCAAAAAATGCTCAAACGTTCTAAGCTCGAGAACAGCAATGGAACTTAGGGGTATACCTTGTATTGATTTAGAAATAGCTTCTTCAAAAAGAAAAAGTTGTGTTGTATCTCGTTCATTTGGGAAAAGAGTCGAAAATTTTGAAGAGCTAAAAGAAGCAGTCGCAAGCTACTGTTTAAATGCTTCTGAAAAAATTAGGTCGGAATCTTTAGTTGCAAAATCCATAACTATTTTTATTAGAACAAGTCCTTTTCAAAGAAACTTTGGGTATTATTCAAATTCAAAAACAATTGATTTTCCAATTGCAACAAATAATAGCATTGAAATAGTTAAGGCTGCAGTTTTAATATTAGAAGATATTTTCAAACATGGTTACCGATATCAAAAAGCAGGCATCATGCTGACTGGATTATCAAATGAAAATGGTAAAAAAAATTTATTCTCCTCAGAAAAAGACGAAAAAATAAATAAATTAATGAAATCAATTGATAAAACCAATTATCGTTACGGGAAATCTACTTTAAGTCTTGCTAGTGCGGGTATTTATAAAAAATGGAATATGAGAAGAGAACATTCATCTAAAATTGACACCGCAGACTTTTATTCATTACCAAAAATAAAAGCTACTTAAATTTTAATTAGTGTTTGATGTGGTTATTGAAGTATTAATAGATAGGCTTAGATTGTTCTTAAACTTCTCATCTTTTTTAGGTTTTCTAAAAATAATACTGTCTAAATAAATTCTTTGATCCTGCAGGCTTTCCCAGTCAGAATTCCAATAACCTATTGTTCTATGCCTATATATTCCCATTTTCATATAACCCCCTGTGCATGTGTCAGCTAAGGTTTTTATATTTTTAAGATCGGCAACTAACTTGTTGTCTTTATAGATTGTAAATCTTCCTGTTTCGTCTAATTTCCATAAAACATGAAATTTAAGATGAGTCCATTTTCCTTTTAAGTCATCAATTTTGCCAAGTATTACAGGATCCGATGAGTAAGCTGCTTTACTTACCCAGGTATAATAATTTTCTCCCTTATACTTTGTGTCTTGTGCCCAAAAGTGACAACAGTTATGGCAGCCTTTGGCTTTGTTGTCCGTGTGCATTTGACCAATAACAACTACAGCACCTTTTTCGAGACTTTCGTAATTTTCATCAAAATAAATTGCATATTCATAAATATGTTCCTTATTTTTTAATCTTATTTCACCTAAATGAATTTCTTGCCTGCTTCGGTTTCCTTTTCCGTCACACTTAATCTGAAGTTTCTCGGCCTTGCCCTTTCCGCAGCCTGCGTCCTCTCGATTTACAGTAACTTGTATGCTCGTGCTTCCTTCATAAACTGGATATCCATCAGATTTTTTCACTTGTTTAATTCTATTAACTTTCTTCAAGGCCATAGAAATATTTTGTTTTTTGAAACCTTTTATATCTTTAAATTTTTTTACCTCTGAAAAAGATGGTTGGGAAAATAATAAAAATAGAATAATTATTAAAAAATATTGATTCATTACTTTAAATTCTGGATATCGTTAATATTTGTTAAACAATTACTTAATTCACTTAAATTTTCTCTTTCAGAAATTATAAACACAGCAAAGATCAAAGCCAAAACTGGTAGTGCCGGTATAAACATAATAATTGAAATTTTTTGGTAAATTAAAAAAATATAAACTAATAAAAATAATATAGATCTAATTAAAACAGTTATTTTAAAAACACTTATAATTGATAAGGAGTGAAAAATTAGACTTTTAAAACTCATTTTAGATGGTCCAAAATACCTGTTACCTCTTTTAGAAGGTACTGATAACAAGTCACCTTTTTCTGTTTTGTATAATGAGCCTGAGAAACTATTCCAGGTCCCCTTTTCTTTAACCATTCTCTGTACTGTACTTTTTGGTAAACAAGTAAAGTTACCATATTTAATAGATTTACCAGTAAAAAATAAAGTCATCAGTTTATGAATTTGATAGCAAATTTTAAAAAATAAATTTTCTGATCTTTTAACTCTTTCCCCAACAATTGCCTTTTCAACAAATCCTGAATTCATGGGTAACCAATTTAAAAATTCTTTTATTTCTTCAGGTCTGTCTTCTCCATCTCCATCCATTGGAATAACATAGTCAAAGTCCTCTTTTTCATAAATATATTTAAGTCCGGTGGCAATACATCTGGTGTGCCCCTGATTTTTTTTTATATTAATTATTTTAATTGATTTTAAACTATCTAACTTTAAAGATATTTCTGGTCTTTTTTCCGTAGAGGCATCATTTACAATAATTACAGAAAATTTATGCGGTAAGCTTAAAACTACATCATTTATATTTTCTAAAAGTTTATTAACCGATTGCCAATCATTATATATCGGTATCAGAATTTTTATTTTCATAGTTCTAATTCAATGAATTAAGAAACCTGAATAAGGATGCAAAAATTCCATGACCAGAAAGTTCTATAATTACAATTATAACAATTATAAATAGTATTTTTTTAGACTTGGTATTTAAAAATTCGTTCATTTATTTCCTATACAAATGTTATTCATACAAATAAACTTATTATAACTTTCTAGCTTATTTTTATCCACCTCTCCATCCCAAATAGGCCTAGATTTTAGATGATAGGATAAATTTCCGGCTATCCATTCACTACCTAGTACTACATTTATTGGTTCTGAAAATGAATCATTCCATTTTTTTTGTATATCCAATGCTATTCTATTGCCTTCATAATCTGTTCTTTTGTCTGTTTTTAAAATTGATATGTATGCATAAGTAATTGGAGATAAAAAAAATAAAATCAAAAAGCCAATTAAGAAATTTTTAATTTTATCAATATTTATTTGATTCTGAAAAATATAGATTAACAAGGTGCCAAAGAATAAAAAAAAAGGTGTCATCCACATTGTTCTAATTTTTGCACCCATAATAACTGAAGTTAAAAAGATTAAAATAATTGGCAATAAGTTAATTGTTGTTAGAAATATAAATTTTTTGTCTTTAAAATCTAATTTAAATTTAAATTTTTTGATAAGTGTAAATCCTAAAAATAAAAAAGGTATAATTATTCCTACTTGCTTTAATAAAAAGATGAACGGAAATTTTATATGATTTATAATACTTTGATTTTCTATACCACTTCTAGCTAAGCCATATGTTATGGTAATAAAATCATTATTATATAACCAAATTAAATGAGGAACTAATAATACAATAAAAACCTCTAAGGAAATAATATACTTAAAATCAAATTTTCTTTCTTTCTTAACAAAAATTAAATAAAAAAATAATAAATAAATAGATGCTATTAAATATATAAACAAATACTTTGATAAAAATCCAATGGCAGCAAATACACCAAATAAAACATAGTCCTTTAATTCTATATTTTTTTTATCAAATATTTTCCAAGCGTAATAAACTGTTAAAGACCAAAAAGGTAATTGGCATACATTTACATTAAATTCGGGTGTTGTAAAATTATAAAAAAAAATACCTTCTAATAATAAAATTGAAAAAAAACTTAATATCTTACTATTTAAAAGTTCACAACCAAGTTTAAAAATAATATAAAAAGAAAATATGATAAATATCTGACTTAATAAATAATAAGCCCAGTCTTGTGAGCCAAAAACTAAGTAAAAAAATTCTAAAAATAAAGCACTCATTGGGGGATGTTTTTGAAAACCCCAATCCAAATTACTACCCCAAGCTAATGCCTCTATAGTATCTAATGGTAAATTATTATTTGTTAAGCTCGGAACTAACGTCCAAATTGTTAAGTGGGCTGATAAAAAAATTACAAATAATTTATTTATATTTTTTTTATAATTGAGCATATACATGTATTTATACAATTAAACCTCTATTGACACCATCTAATTGCTGAATATACTCCGGACGCAAAAATCATTGTATATGGTCAAGATATCAAAAACCTACATACCTAAAGAATCAGAAAAATATATGTGCGAAAAACATAAAGTTTTTTTTAAAAATAAACTTTTAGAATGGAAAAAAGATTTGGTCAGAACAAATAATGAAGCTCTATATAATAGTTCATTGGACGATAATAGCACATCAGCAGATATTGTTGATCAAGCTAGCTCTTACACTGAAAAAAATGTTGAGATGCGTGCAATAAATAGACAAATAAAATTAATATCTAAAATTGACTCTGCTTTAAAAAGAATAAAAGACGGAACTTATGGTTTCTGTGAAGAAACTGCTGAACCCATTGGACTTAAAAGATTGATGGCTAGACCGGTTGCAACACTATGTATTGCTGCTCAAGAAAAACATGAAAAAGACGAAAAAGTTTATGCTGATGATTAAGGCATAGGTATAGAAGAACCATTTTTCATTAAATCATATCCTTTAATTACTGCCTCACGATTTGAAATATCTAAATACCATCTTGTTAAATTTTTGTAATTTTTTAGACCGATATCATGCCATTGGTGTCTAGCTATCCAGGGCCATGTTGCAATATCGGCAATTGTATAATTTTCACCAGCCAAGTATTTTGAAATTGCCAACCTTTTATCAAGGTCTTCGTATAATTTTTTTGTTATTTTAAAATATCTTTCTTCTCCAAATTGGCTTTTGCCTGGATTAAAATGATGAAACTGATGATGTTGGCCTATCAAAGGACCAATCAAACCCATTTGTGCCATTAGCCACTGGTTGATTTTAAGTCTATCCTTACTATCATAAAATTTATTACTTCTTTCTCCTAAATAAATCAAAATTGCCCCAGACTCAAAAATAGTTTCGTTTTCATTTTTACGATCAATAATAACTGGAATTTTATTGAAAGGACTGATTTTTTTAAATTCTGGCTTAAATTGATCTCCCTTGCTCATATCTATATTGACAATTTTGAATCGAAAGTTAATTTCTTCAAGCATTATAGATATTTTTTTACCGTTTGGAGTATCAGCGGTAAATAACTCAATCACTCTTAACTCCCAATCTATTTTTCAAACTTTTAGAAGTTGTAGTAAATTCAAATCTATACTTTTCATTAGGTCTTGCTAGTTTAAAACAAGCTCTCGCAGCCAATGCGCCCTCATGAAAACCTGATAAAATTAATTTTAATTTACCTGGGTAATTACATATGTCTCCAACGGCATAGATACCCTTTTGGTTTGTTTCAAATTTCTCTGTATCGACCTTTATAGTTTTTTTATCCAGGTTCAGCCCCCAATTTGCTATTGGTCCTAATTGCATTATTAAACCAAAGAAACCAAGAGCATAATCAGTTTTAAGATTTTTAATTTGTTTGTTATCATGTTCAATATCAATACTTTCAATTTTATCTTTGCCTTTGACTGATTTAAGTTGATATTTAGTGTATAAATTTATTTTTCCGTCTTTAACTAAGTTATGCAGCTTATCTACACTGGACTTTGCTGCTCTAAATTCATCTCTTCTATGAATTAAATTTATACTAGATGTGTTTGATAGTTCTATAGCCCAATCTAAAGCACTATCTCCACCACCAAAAATTGAAACTGTTTTATCTTTAAAAATTTTTTTATCTTTTATTGAATAAAATATTGATTTATTTTCATACTTTTCACATTCTTTTGGTGAAAATTTCCTTGGTTCAAATGAACCTACGCCACCAGCTATAATAATATTTGGTGTGCTAAATTTTGTACCTTTGTTTGTTTTTACTTCCCAAAAATCTTTAATTTTTTTTACTTCGTCAACTCTCTCATTTAAATGAAAATTAATTTTAAAAGGTTTTAATTGTTTTATTAAATTATTAGTGAGCTCTTCTCCTGTACATTCAGGAATTGCTGGAATATCGTATATTGGCTTGTCTGGATAAAGCTCAATACATTGACCTCCAATTTTATCAAGGTTATCGACTACTTCACAATTAAGTCCGATTAATTTTAATTGATGAGCTGTAAACAATCCAGTTGGTCCTGCTCCAATTATTAATGCATCTGTTTTAATCATTAAGTTTGCTTTTCTGGAAGGTGCACTTCTAATCCATCAATCTCATCTGTGACTTGTATTTGACAGCTAAGTCTACTATTTTTTTTTGGTTCATAAGCTTGGTCAAGCATGTCATCTTCACCTTCTGTTTTTTTATTAATTCTATTAAACCATTCTTCTTTGACATAAACGTGGCAAGTAGCACATGCCATTCCACCTCCACAATCAGCATCAATTCCAGGTATATTATTTTGAACTGCTCCCTCCATTACTGTAAGTCCATTATCAACTTCAACAACATGGGATTTTCCGGAATTTTCAATATATGTAATCTTTGCCATTAAGTTTATATAAGCACAAAAAAAAATAGGGCAAGTAAATTAATACTTGCCCTATTTAAAAGTTTTAACTCTTTAGAATTAAGCTCTTCTGCTAGAGTTAGCAACTGCGCAAGACCAAATTATAACACCGAATGCGATCTTATTAACAAAGTCTGCTAAGTTGTAAATAACGTTAAGTGAGTTAGCGTCAATTCCACCTGTTAGGTAACCAAATACATAACCTAGTGGGTAAATTGCCCAACCAACTGTAACGATCATTCTTAAAGCACCAAATGCTGTTGCTAGAGATTTATTTCCAGATTTTGAAACAACTTTTCCTGCTTCACCTGAAAAGATTTCATAAAGAATGTAAATCCATCCAGCCATACCGATAATGAAACCAAGCATAGGGTTGATGAATCCAGCTTCTCCACAATATCCACCTACTAACATTACTAAAGAACCAATTAAGATTCTCCAGAATATTCCAGTTGGAACTTTCTTAACTGCAGCTAGAATTAAATAAAATTCTATTAACTGTAGTGGCACAGTAATTAACCAGTCAATGTATCTGTATACAGTTGGAGTATCACCTGTTTCAACCCAAACTGCTCTCATATACATATAGTGGATGAAAGCTATACCAGTTACTAATCCAGCTACGTTTACTGATTTTCTCCACTGAGTGCCTACATTGGCTTGCTCCATAAAGAAAAAAGCTGTAGCTGCTAACATACCCATTGAAATTAACCAGAATGAAATACCAACGAAATCATCCGTAGCTAAAAAGGCTGTTGCTGCATTAGCCGCAGTAGTTGCTCCAACTAGAGCAAATAGTGCTAAAGCTAACGTTTTTAGTTTTTTCATAAAAAACTCCCTCATTAGTTAGTTTTTATAGTTTATATAAACTACAACAGTAATAAAATTACTGCTAAGTTAGGGGTTAATTACCAAATATAGATAGTTTATTGAAGAGTTTTTTATAGTTAATAAGTATTGATTTTATTGCCTTTTTGAAATTTAATACAACCGGATTTTCAAAAAACTAATAATTTCGGTTATATCTATGGGTACAGATTTTAATAACATTTATCTCGAATCAATCAAAAAACCTGAGGAATTTTGGCAAAAAATTTCTGATGACATATTTTGGTTTAAAAAGCCAAGCCAAATATTAAGTAAAAAAAATCCTCCTTTTTACAAGTGGTTCAGTGATGGTGTGACAAATACTTGTTACAATGCATTAGACATTCACGTCGATAATGGAAGAGGAGATAAAACTGCATTAATTTATGACAGTCCAATAACAGGAAACAAAAAAAAATTTACTTATAGTGAATTAAAACAAAAAGTATCAAAGTTTGCTGGTGCTCTTAAAAGCCAAGGTGTTAATAAGGGTGATAGGGTTATTATTTATATGCCGATGATACCTGAGGCAGTAGTAGCAATGTTGGCATGTGGAAGAATTGGTGCAATTCACTCTGTAGTTTTTGGAGGTTTCGCCTCTAATGAGTTGGCAAGTCGGATTGATGACAGTAAAGCAAAACTTTTAGTAACTGCATCATGTGGTTTTGAGCCTGGAAGAACTGTAGAATATAAACCCTTAGTAGATAAAGCTATTCAATTAGCATCTAACAAGCCTGAAAGAGTTATATTATTTCAAAGACCTGGTAATGAAGTTAAATTGAATGCGCCTAAAGAAATTAGTTGGGATGAAGCATTATCTAATGCAAAAGAAATTGACTGTGTAGAGGTTAATTCAAATGAATTTGCATATATATTATATACATCTGGAACCACCGGGGTCCCTAAGGGAATAGTTAGAGATATTGGAGGCCACATAGTCGCACTTAAGTGGACTATGAAAAATATTTATAATATTGATGTTGATGATGTTTGGTGGTCTGCTAGCGATATAGGCTGGATAGTTGGTCATTCTTATATTGTTTATGCTCCATTATTTAAAGGTTGTACAACTGTTTTATTTGAGGGAAAGCCTGTAGGTACACCAGATGCAGGAGCTTTTTGGAAAATTATATCAGACTACAAAGTAAAATCCCTTTTTACGGCTCCAACAGCTTTTAGGGCTATTAAAAAAGAGGATCCGGAAGGAAAATTTTTTTCCAAATATGATTTAAGTAAATTTGAATCACTTTTTCTTGCAGGAGAACGAGCTGATCCTGATACAATTAAATGGGCAGAATCATTACTCAAAGTTCCTGTGATTGATCATTGGTGGCAAACTGAAACTAGTTGGGCAATAAGTTCTAATTGTACTGGAATAGAAATGATGAAAACTAAATATGGTTCAGCATGTAAAGCTGTACCTGGATATGATGTAAAAATTATTAAACCAGATCAGTCTTTAGCAAAACCGAATGAAATGGGAGATATCGTCGTAAAACTTCCATTGCCCCCAGGAACTTTTCCAACTTTATGGAATGCAGATGAAAGATACGAAAAAACATACATGTCAAATTACAAAGGTTATTATCAAACCTATGACGCCGGTCATATAGATGAAGATGGATACATTTGGATAATGTCTAGAACAGATGATATAATAAATGTTGCTGGTCATAGATTGTCAACTGGAGCAATAGAAGAGGTTTTGTCTGAGCACCAATCTGTAGCAGAATGTGCTGTTATCGGTATAGCTGATAAGTTAAAAGGACAACTACCGATAGGTTTAATAGCGCTTAAAGCAGGCGTAAAAAAAGATAATGAAACTATAAGTAAAGAATGCGTACAAATGGTTAGGGATAAAGTTGGACCAGTTGCAGCTTTTAAGATTGCAATTGTTGTTAAGAGATTACCAAAAACTAGATCTGGTAAAATTTTAAGAGGAACAGTGAGAAAAATAGCAGATAAAGAGGAATACAAAATGCCAGCAACGATTGATGATCCAGCTATTTTAGATGAGATAAAACAAGATCTCATGAAGAGTGGCATTTTAAAATAATGACAAAAACTTACCTTTTTTTAATTGCTGCAATTTTTTGTGAAGTTGCTGGTACCATGCTTCTTCCTATCACGCAAAATTTTACTAAATTAATTCCTACTTCAGTGCTTGCTTTTTGTTATTTGTCTGCTTTTTATTTACTCACGTTTGTAGTAAATAAACTGCCAATAGCTATTGTTTATGCTACTTGGAGTGGTCTTGGGGTTTTTACAATAGCAATACTTGGATATATTTTTTTTAAACAAAATTTAAGCTGGCAAGCTATTTTAGGATTATTTTTAATAGTGTTAGGTGTGGTGCTAGTTAATAGTTATTCTTCTAAGCTTATTTAAAAAACCATCGGTTTGCCTTCTGGCTCGCCTAATATTTTTCCATTTTTCATTTTAATTTTACCATTAACAATTGTTGCAACAGGTGTACCTTTAAATTTGTATCCGTCAAATGGGGACCAGCCGCATTTACTTTGAATGTTTTCATTTTTAATTTCAATAGACTTATTTAAATCTATTATTGTAAAGTCTGCATCAAAATTTTTTTTTATAAATCCTTTATTTTTTATTCCAAATATTTCGGCAGGATTCTCGCATAAAAATTTTACAAGTTGCTCTAATTTTAGTTTTCCCTCGTTGATATGATTTAGCATAACTGGGAGTAGAGTTTGTACACCTGGCATACCTGATGGTGAGTTTGGGTACTCTTTATCTTTATTAACTTTTAAGTGAGGTGCATGATCAGAACCAATTGTATCATTATAATTATTTTTTACAGCATACCACAATCTATCATAATGAGATTTATCTCTTATAGGTGGATTCATTTGGGCATATGTTTTCAGTTTCTCATAACAATCTGGTGAATACATTGTTAAATGCTGTGGAGTAATTTCAAAGGTTATATTTCCTTTATGTTGACTTAAAAAATCTACTTCTTCCTTTGTTGTGACATGAAGTATATGAGCTTTTTTATTTAAACGCTTTGCAATTTTTACTATTTTTCTAGTTGAAGATATTGCAGTTTCTTCATTCCTCCATATTGGATGTGTAAGAACATTTCCACTTTCTATTAGTTTTTTTCTTTGATTTAGAATATCCTCATCTTCAGAATGAACTGAGACTATTTTTGAAGTATGCTCAAATACTTTTTCAATGTCTTCTTCTTTGTGTACAAGAAGATTTCCTGTTGATGACCCAGCAAATAACTTTACACCACAGCACCCCTCTAAGTCTTTAAGTTTTGTTAACTCCGATTGGTTCGTGGGAGTTGCTCCAAAATAAAATGCATAATTGCAAAACATTCTATTTTTAGCTAAATCTAATTTTTTTTGAAATTCTTCTTTGTTAGCAGTTGGTGGATTGGTATTAGGCATTTCAAAGACTCCAGTTATTCCTCCAACTATTGCAGCTTTACTTCCACTATTTAAATCCTCTGTGTCTGTAGAGCCAGGTTCTCTAAAATGAACTTGGGTATCTATACATCCTGGCAAAACAATTAAGCTTTTCGCATCAAAAATTTCTTTAGCATCATTGCTGATCTTGTCACTAATACTTGTTACTTTTCCTTGATTAATACCAATATCTTTTTTTTGAAGGTTTCCCTCTATAAAACATGTCCCATTTTTAATGATAAGGTCTAACATTTTTTTGAAAAGTAATTATATTATAATTTAATAATAATCAATTATGATTGACAAAATATTCATACTCGAAGAGCGAGGCCTGCTTTATATAAGCGGTGAGGACGTAAATGAGTTTTTACAAAACATAGTTTCTAATGATATTAAAAAAGTATCAGATGAAAATTCAATTTTTGCTAGCATGCTTAGTCCGCAGGGAAAATATCTTTTTGATTTTTTGATAGTTAAACATAAAAAAGGGTATTTTTTAGATTGTAATAAAAATCAAATTGAAAAAATTTATAAACAACTTGATCTATATAAAATTCGATCAAAAGTTGAAATTACAAATCTAAGCAATGAATTTGTAGTTGCTGTTATTAGTAAAGAAAGATTTTTAAAAATACCAAATAGTAAAAATCAAGTAGGTTTTACATTAAAATTTAGAGAAGATTCGATTGCTTTGGATCCAAGAAATAAAGATTTAGGTGCCAGATTAATAATAAATCTTGAAAAACTTTATCTTACAATTAAAAAACTTGGAATGAATATAGCTAATAATGAAGAGTATTATGATTTGTCTCATAAATTAGGAATACCTCAACTGAACAATATTGAGATGCAAAATAAAGTTTTTGGTGTTGAGTGTAACTTCGATGAGCTTAATGCAATAGACTTTAAAAAAGGCTGCTATATAGGTCAAGAAAATACATCTAGAATAAAATTAAGAAATAAACTTTCAAAAAGATTATTACCTATAAAAATTATAGAAGGAAAGTTGAATATTGAGGACAATATATTAAACAATGAAAAAATTATTGGAAAAATATTAATCAATGACAAATATCCTTTTGGATTAGTTAAAATTAAAGAATACAAAATTGATTATTTGAATAGTTATAAAACAAAAAATGCACTTATAAAATTTATAAAACCTTTCTGGGAAAACTAAACTAAAATTTTTATAACAACTTGAGAAGAGTCTGAGGCAAAACATAAAAATTTATATTCGTTGTCTTTGAATATTTCATTTAAAGCTTTGTATTCTCCAACATCCCAACCTTCAAAATTATATAATTCATCAAATAAAATAATTGATCCGTTCATCAAATGTGGTTTGATTGATTCTAAAATAAACTTTGAAGTCTCATATGTATCAACATCAACGTGAACAAAATTAATTTTAGGTTTCTTTTCTTTTAAAAATACTGGCAATGTATCTTGAATCCAGCCAGAAATTGGAACTACATTATTTTCAAGTTTAGGAATTTTTTTATTAAGATTAAAAGTTCCTTTTGGAACTGAAGTTCCTAACCAATCTTCTTTAAGTCCTTCAAAGGAGTCGAAGCCATAAATTTTTTTTCCATCTAATTTCTTAGAGAAAAAATTTATGGATGTCCCGCTATAAACACCAAACTCAATATAATAACTTTCCATATTTTTGTCATTTTCTTTTGCTGTGTTTATCGCATAAGATCTTATTTTATCTGAGCTCAAAAAAATGGAAGATTTAAAATGTTCTTTAAAATGTTCAAAACATTTTTTTGCCTGATCTTCTTTATACAACTGATGTACAGATGGAGTTGCAACAAAATTTGGATAAGCATACCTCTTTAAAACATTAAATACTCTTCTAATTAAAAGAAGAATAGGCATTAAGTAAGCTCTTCTTATTCTTTTAAAATCTAAAATAGACATTGGACGATTATAGCTTATTTATTTAATTTTAGTACTCTTGATTTAGCTCGTTTAGACTCTTGCTCAAACAAATACCGGGGGATTATAAATCTTTTATCCTGTAATATTTTTTTTATTATAATTTTTTCACTTAAAAAAATTCCATTATAAGCAAATTAAACAATGGTGCGGCCAGAGAGACTCGAACTCTCATGGAAAAAATCCACTTGGCCCTCAACCAAGCCTGTCTACCAGTTTCAGCATGGCCGCAACTATGCGTCAGAATAAGTGAATGACAACTATGTTTCAAGTTGATAGATTAAATTATGGAATTTACACCTGAAATAAAAAAAGCGACTGCGCCTATATATAAAAAAATTTCCAAAGCTTTGCCAGAAATAGAATGGTCAAGTCATGCACCATATATTTACGAAATTAATAAATTAAAAAAAGAAAAAAACGCAGTAATACTTGCCCATAATTATCAAACTCCTGAAATTTATCATGGAGTTGCAGATTTTTCTGCAGACTCTCTTGCGCTAGCTATTGAGGCCGCAAAAACTAAGGCTGATATAATTGTAATGTGTGGAGTTCATTTTATGGCTGAAACTGCAAAATTAATGAGTCCTTATAAAAAAGTTCTATTACCCGATATGAGTGCGGGTTGTTCTTTGTCCTCTTCAATCACTGGGGAAGATGTAAGAAATTTAAAAAAGAGATATCCAGGAGTTCCTGTTGTGTCATATGTAAATACCTCTGCAGATGTAAAAGCCGAAACAGATGTATGTTGTACATCTGCTAATGCAGTAAAAATTGTTAACTCTTTAGGTGTCAAGAAAGTAATATTTTTACCAGATGACTATTTAGCAAAGTATGTTGCTTCTCAAACAGATGTTGAAATAATTTCGTGGAAAGGAACTTGCGAAGTTCATGAACAATTTAATGATAAAGAGATCAACGAAATTAGAAAAAACAATCCAGGAATAAAAGTAATTGCTCATCCAGAATGCCCTCCAGATGTAATTAAAGCAAGTGACTTTACAGGATCAACAAGTGGTATGATTAAATATGTTAAAGACAAACAGCCTGAAAAAGTAATGATGGTAACAGAATGTTCAATGAGTGACAATGTTCAAGTAGATAATCCAAATGTTAAATTTATAAGACCTTGTAATCTATGTCCACACATGAAAAAGATTACTCTTCCTAAAATTTTAGACTGTCTAAAAAATGAAACTAATGAAATTTTAATGAGTAAAAAGATAATCGAAAAAGCAAAAAAATCTGTTATAAGAATGACTGAAGTTGGTCGTTAGATCAGTGCAAAAACTAAATCAAAAATATATTAATTCATTTGTTAAAAAAGCTCTAAAGGAAGATTTGGATCCAAGGGGTGATATTACAACTAATCTTATAAATTTAAAAAATAAAATTATTAAAGCAAGAATAATTTCGAAGCAAGAAGGAATAATATCTGGTTTAGATTTTTGTAAAACTGCGTTTAAACTAATTGGAAAAGAATCAATATTTATACCTAAAATAAAAGATGGTAAAAAAATAAAAAAAAATAAAGTAATAGCAGAAGTAAAAGCTAAGACTAAAACAATTTTAATGGCTGAAAGAACAGCACTTAATTTTCTTAATCATTCATCTGGAATTTCAACTATTACAAATAAGTTTGTAAAAAAAGTTAGAAAAAAAACTAAAATTTGTTGTACAAGAAAAACTACACCTAATTTAAGAATTCTTGAAAAATATGCTGTTAAAAAAGGCGGTGGGTTTAATCATAGATTTAATTTAAGTGACGAAATTTTAATAAAAGAGAATCATATTAGTTCAGAAACTGATCTAAAAAAATTAATAATAAAAGCATGTAAAACAAAAAAAATAGTAACTGTTGAAATTGAAAAGTTTAATCAACTTAAACAAATCATGGGTCTTGGATTCAAAAGAATTCTTTTTGATAATATGAACGTTTCACAATTAAAAAAATGTTTAAAAATCTGTAAAAAAAAATATGAAACTGAATATTCAGGAAACATTAGTTTAGATAATGTTCTAAAAATTTCAAAAACAGGTGTTCAAAGAATATCTATTGGGTCGATCACTCACAGTTCAAAAAGTTTTGATAGTAGTTTAATAGTATAAAAGTTATTTTTTTAACTCTGCTTGTGCGGCTGCTAGTCTTGCAACGGGTACTCTATAAGGTGAACAGGAAACATAATTTAGTCCTGTCTTTGAACAGAAGTGAATACTTTTAGGATCACCACCATGCTCTCCACAAATGCCTAATTTTATTTTTTTATTTTGTTTCCTTCCCTTTATAGATGCTATCTCAATTAAATCTCCAACACCCTCATCTATTGAAATAAACGGATCGATTTCAAAAATTTTATTTTCTATATAATCATTCAAAAATTTTGCACTATCATCTCTACTTATTCCAAAAGTTGTTTGGGTTAAGTCATTGGTCCCAAAACTAAAAAAATCAGCATGTTTTGCTATATCCTTTGCTTTCAGCGCTGCTCTAGGTAATTCAATCATAGTTCCAACTAAATAATCTATCTTAATTTTATTATGTTTTTGAACTTGGTCAGCAATTTTTTCAACTAAATTTTTCATTATTTCTATCTCTGCTTCAGTAGAAACAAGAGGTATCATTATTTCTGGTATAATTGATTTATATTTTCTTTTTTTACACTCGACTAAAGCTTCAAAAATCGCTTTGCACTGCATTTCATAAATCTCTGGAAAGGAAATTCCAAGCCTACACCCCCTATGGCCTAACATTGGATTATGTTCGTGAAGTTCTCCTGTTCTCGATTGAACTTCGCCAACTGATAAACCTGTTGCATCTGCAACATCTTTAATTTCTTTTTTATTCTTTGGTAAAAATTCGTGTAAAGGTGGGTCTAGTAATCTAACTGTTACCGGTAAACCGTTCATAATTTTAAAAATTTCAATAAAATCATTTTTTTGATGTGGTAAAAGTTTTTCTAAAGCATTAGCTCTATCATTGAGTGTTTTAGATAATATCATTTCTCTAACAGATAAAATTCTATCCTCATCAAAAAACATGTGCTCAGTTCTACATAGGCCTATTCCTTCTGCTCCAAAATCTCTTGCTATTTTTGTATCTAAAGGCGTTTCAGAATTTGTTCTAACTTTTAACTTCCTATAGCTGTCAGCCCAAATCATGAGCTTAGAAAATTCTCCTGAAATTTCAGGTTTGATTGTAGCTACTTCTCCTACAATAATTCTGCCAGTAGACCCATCAATAGTTATTACTTCTCCTTCTTTAATCTCATGTTTAGATGTTTTGAAAACTTTCTTCTCATAATCTATTTCAATTTCACTTGAGCCTGAAACACAAGGGCGACCCATTCCTCTTGCAACTACTGCAGCATGACTAGTCATACCACCTCTAGCTGTCAGGATTCCCTTTGCTGCATGCATACCATGTATATCTTCTGGTGAAGTTTCTACTCTCACTAAAATTGTATTTTGCATCATTCCATTTAGTCTTTCTGCTTCATTTGAGGAAAAAACTACTTTGCCACTTGCAGCCCCTGGTGACGCTGGTAAACCTTTGGCAATTACCTCAATATTACTTTTTTCATCTAATGTCGGGTGAAGCAAAGTATCCAGAGAATTTGGATCTATTCTTAACACTGCTTCTTTTTTTGAAATTAGTTTTTCTTTTACCATATCAACAGCGATTTTGACTGCCGATTTTGATGTTCTTTTTCCTGACCTAGTTTGCAACATCCATAATTTTTTGTTTTCAACTGTAAACTCAACATCTTGCATATCTTTAAAATATTCTTCTAAATCTCGAAGAATTTTTTTTAATTTTTTAAAAACATCAGGCATTGCCTCTTCCATTGATAATTCTTTTACACCTGAGTCTATTCGCGCTTTTTTTGTTATATGTTGGGGAGTTCTAGTTCCAGCAACCACATCTTCACCTTGGGCATTTATTAGATACTCACCATAAATTTCATTTTTTCCATTTGCAGGATTTCTTGTAAAAATAACTCCAGTTGCACAATCTTCACCCATGTTGCCAAAAACCATTGATTGAACATTAACTGCAGTTCCCCAGTGCGATGGTATTTGATTTAATTTTCTGTAAACCTTTGCTCTGTGGCTTTCCCAAGATAGAAATACTGCGCCTATAGCACCATGCAACTGAACATATACATCTTGTGGAAATTCTTTTTTTGTTTTTTCTTGTACGAGATTTTTAAAATCACTTATTAAATCATCCCAATCATTTTCGTCTAGATCATTATCCAATAAAACACCTTTGGTTAATTTATAATTCTCAATTAATTCTTCAAAATTATAACTATCAATATTTAAAACTACAGTACTGTACATCTGTATAAATCTTCTATAGCTATCTTTTGCAAAGCGCATATTTGATGTTTTTTTCGCAAGAGCTAATACAGTTTCATCATTTAAACCAAGATTTAAAATAGTATCCATCATGCCTGGCATGGAAACTCTTGCGCCAGATCTTACAGAAACTAATAAAGGGTTTTTTAAATCTCCTAATTTTTTACCAGACTCTTTTTCTACGATTTTAAGCTCAAGATTTATTTCTTTTAAAATCTTTTTATTTAATTTTTTTTTATTTTTGTAAAATAACTCACAAACTTTTGTTGAAATAGTAAATCCAGGAGGAACTGGTAATCCCATTTTTCCCATTAAAGATAAGTTTGCTCCTTTACCTCCTAAAAAATCTTTTGAATTTTTTATTTTTTTTGCATGTTTGGATTTAAAATTAAATACTAATTTTTTCACTATGTGCTCTCAATTTTTGAGAAATTTATATAATTTTCGAATGTTTTACATAACATTTGAAGAAGTTCCAAACGATTTTTTCGGATTGTAAAATCCTTATCATTAACAATGATATTGTCAAAAAACTCAAATACTGGCTTTTTAAATGAAGCAAGATTTTTTAATGTTTCATCATAATCCTCATCTTTATCTCTACCTACATTCAAAAAATACTTTCTTAATTCTTTTATTTTTTTGTAAAGGTTTTTTTCATACTCGCTTTTAAAAATAGCTGGATCTGTCGTTTCCGAAAGTTCAATTTCATTATCTTTTTTTTCACTTTCTAAAATATTCGAAGTCCTTTTATAACTTAATATTACATCTTGACCCAACTCTATATTTATTATTTTATTAATTGCTAAAGACTTCCTATAAATTTTATTTAAATTATCAACACCAAAGCTAGCTAGGCCAGAGTTTATAATGTCTGTTCTGATATTTTTTTCTTTCATATAATATTTTAATCTTTCTAATAAAAAATCCGATAATTCTTTTAAAACTATTTTATTATCAAATTTAAAACCTTGCTCTTGATAAAGTAATAAAGAGTAATTTATTAAGTCTTTAATTTTAAATTCTTTATTATTTTCTGCTAATAATCTTATTACTCCAAGCGCAGCTCTTCTTAATGCGAATGGGTCTTTTGAACTTGATGGTTTTAAATTTATTCCAAAAAATCCCACTAGAGTATCCAATTTGTCAGTTAAAGATAGAGCCATACTAAACGGTTTTTTTGGAGTTTTGGTTTCAAGTCCACTAGGCAAATAGTGTTCTCGAACTGCTAGAACTACATCTCTTTCGAAACCTTGCTCTTCTGCAAAGTATCCTCCCATTATTCCTTGCAGTTCGGGAAATTCTCCAACTAAATCTGAAGTCAAGTCAACTTTGCAAATAGAACTTGATAATTCAATTTTATCTTTACTTATTAATAGTTCGTCGGAAATAATTGCTCCAAGTTTTCTCATTCTTTGAACCTTATCAAAATAGGATCCTAATCCCTTAAAGTAATTTACATTCTTTAATTTAGATATTTGTTTAACTAGATTTTGAGATTTATTTTTATTCCAAAAAAACTCAGCATCATTTAGTCTTGCTTCGACAACTCTTTCATTGCCTAACTTTATAAGGCCTTTTTTATCATCGTTATTTGCTACAACCAAAAATTCATTTGAAATATTATTTTTATTATCAAAAGTTGGAAAATATTTCTGATGATGTTGCATTGTAATAATTAGAATCTCCTTTGGTATTTGTAAAAATTTGCTATCAAATTTACATAACAAAATTTTTGGTTTTTCTACTAAATCTGTTACTTCTTGTAAGAGTTTTTCATCTATTTCTAATTTTAAATTTTTATTACTTGAATATTTTAAGAGTTCTTTTTTTATGAAATCTTTTCTCTCGTTGTGATCAATAATTATGTCATTTTTTTTTAAATAATTAGAGTAACTTTTAAAGTTTTTAAAAACTCTTTTTTTATCTTCAAACTCTTTATCCAAGTAAGTAAAATTTGAGCTTTCAATATGATGAAATTTAAATCTCAGGGCTTTTTTTTTAAAGGTCGCCAATATTGATTTCAAAGGTCTAGCCCAATTTAAATCGTAATCACCCCATTTCATTGATTTTTTCCACTGAAGATTATTCAAAACATTCGGAATATTTTCTGTCAAAAAATCAAAGGTTTTAAACTTTTTTTCTGGTTTATTATAAAAATAAAACTCTTCTTTACCGTTAGTTTTTTTAAAAATTTGATCTTTGGTTATTTTATTTGATCTAATAAATCCCTCAATTGCTTTCTCGGGTGCTTTGATGTTTGGGCCTCTCACTTCATTCTTTTTTTCAATAATTTGATTTGGCAAACCTTCGAATATAACAATAAGTCTATTTGGAACTGAATATGAGAAATTTTTTTTAAAAGTTATATTTTTATTTTCAAATAATTTTATAAAATTTTCTAAAAGAGTTTTTCGTGCAGATTTTTGTAAATTGGCTGGAATTTCTTCACTAAAAATTTCTAAAAAAAATTCTGACATTATTTTGTTTGAGTGCTAACCCATATATCAGCAGCACGTTTAGTAATATCTCTTATTCTAGCAATATATTCTGCTCTTTGCGCAACACTTATTACACCTCTGGCATCTAATATATTAAAAACGTGGCTAGCTTTTAAACATTGGTCATAAGCAGGTAATGAAATTTTTTTTTCTGTTAAAGATTTTGCTTCTTGTTCAAGCATATCAAATATCTTAAATAAATTATCAGTATTTGCGTGCTCAAAATTATAAGCAGAAAATTCTTTTTCAGCTTGAAGAAATACATCCTTATATTTAATTCCCTCTTCATTCCACTGTAAATCGTAAACATTTTTTTTTTGTTGAGTGAACATGCAAATTCTCTCTAAACCATAAGTAAGTTCAACTGATACAGGCTTACATTCAAAACCGGCCATTTGTTGAAAATATGTAAATTGTGTAATCTCCATTCCATCACACCAAACTTCCCATCCTAATCCAGCCGCACCAAGAGTTGGGCTCTCCCAATCATCTTCTACAAATCTTATATCGTGATCTTTATAATTAATTCCTATCGTTTTTAAACTATTTAAAAAAAGTTTTTTAATATTTTTCGGCGAGGGTTTTATTAATACTTGAAATTGATAGTAGTGTTGAAGTCTGTTTGGATTGTTTCCATATCTTCCATCAGTAGGTCTTCTTGATGGCTGAACATATGCTGCCTTCCAATGTTTTGGACCCAGGGATCTTAATGTAGTTGCTGGGTGAAAAGTTCCTGCACCAACTTCCATATCGTAAGGTTGTAAAATAACACAACCGTTTTTACTCCAATATTTTTGAAGATTTAAAATAGTATCCTGAAAAGTTTGAAACTTTGGTTTTTTTTTTATTTTTTTTTTAGAAACCATATCTCTGCCAGATAGATCTTTCTTCAATAACGTTTATTATTTCCTCTACATTACTTTCTGATGAAAGTTTTTTTGCTAGCCAGCCTTTAGTTTTTTCAAATTTTTTAATAACTACGTTATCTCCAAATTTATCTTTCAAAATCTCATCAGCGTTTCCAATTCCATCAATAAGGCCAAGTTCTAAAGATTTTCTTCCTGACCAAAACTCGCCTGAAAATAATTCAATGCCTTTATCTTTTTTTAATTTATTTGATCTACTTTTTTCTACAACTTCTATGAAATCTTTATGTAAATCCAATTGAATATTTTTAAGTCTATCTATATCTTCCTGTTTCTCTTCCATAAATGGGTCTAAAGTGCTTTTGTTTTTCCCCGCGGTATATACTCTTCTTTGAACCCCAATTTTTTGAATTAAATCTTTAAAGCCAAATGAGGAATAAATAACTCCAATAGAACCAACAATTGAACTTTGGTTCGCATAAATTTCGTCACCCGCACATGCGATCAAATACCCACCTGAGGCAGCAACATCCTCCATAAAAATAATTACTTTTTTTTTATTTTTTTTAGCTTGGCTTTTAATAAAATCATGAATGAGATGCGATTGAACGGGCGATCCACCCGGTGAATTGATAGATATTGCTACTGCTGGCGATTTTTTCAGAGAAAAGGCTTTTTTAATGATCTCTTCTTGGCCTGCAAAATCAATGCCTTGTTTAAACTTTCCCACATTTCCTATCACACCACTTAATTTTATGTGTGGGATAATTTTTTTTTTTTTAAAAAAAGAGAACATAAATAATGCTTATAAAATTTTTAGTTTAATATAAAGTCTCCTTATAGTTGAAGTTTAAGGTGCGTCAATTGATAAGTATAATATTGCGTTAATTATACTAGTTTAACTGGATGGGGTCAGTTGTTCAGTTAAAAAATCGAATAAATAATTCATATTCAGAACTCAAAAACTCAGTTGAGGACAAATTAATATTAGTAGAAGAAAAAATTAAATCAAAATTGTCAAGTAAAGTTAGTTTAGTTGATGAAATGACAAACTATCATTTAAGAACTGGAGGAAAAAAATTGAGAGCACTCCTTACCTTAGGCTCTGCTAAAATTTGTGGTTACTCTAAAGGAAATAGAGATGTTAATTTAGCTGCTTGTGTAGAATTAATTCATGCAGCAACACTTATGCACGATGATGTTATAGATAATAGTGAAATTAGAAGAGGGAAGAAAACTTTAAATAATATTTGGGGCAACCAATCATCCATTTTGGTTGGTGACTACTTATTGAGTAGGTGTTTTGAGATGATGGTTGAGGATGGAAACTTAGAAATATTAAAACTTCTCTCTTCTACATCTGCCGAGATTTCTCAAGGTGAAGTTTTACAATTACAGCATAAAGGTGAAATAGATATGCTTGAAGAAACATATCTAAAAATAATTTCTGCTAAAACTTCTTCGCTCTTTGCTGCAGCAACAAAAGTTGGTTCTATTTTGGCCAATAAAGAAAGTAAAATTAAAGAAGCCTTGGAATTTTATGGAAAAAATCTTGGACTTACTTTTCAAATTGCTGATGACACTTTAGATTATAATTCGGAACTCAAATTCTTTGGAAAAAAAATAGGTAATGATTTTTATGAGGGAAAAGTAACTTTGCCGATTATTCTTTTATACCAAAAGTCAAATGCAAATGAAAAAATTAAACTAAAAGAATTGTTTGAAAAAAAAGAAAGAAATGAAGATGAATTAAAAAAAGTTTTGATAATGATTAAAAATTACAACATTATCTCTGATTGCTATAAAAAAGCAGAATATTTTATTAATCTTGCTTCAAATTCTCTAAGTATTTTTGAAGAGTCAAAAGAAAAAGAAATTCTTAAAAATCTAACATCATTTAGTTTAGAAAGATCTTATTAAGGACTTAAAATATTCTTTTCCCATTTGTTATTACTCTTTTTTATATAACGTAATCTTTCGTGTATTCTATCTTTGCCATCTAGCCAAAATTCAATTTCATTTGGATTTAAATTCCAACCTGACCAATGTTTGGGTCTAGGTACATTATTTTCATTCGGATATTTTTCTTTAAATTTATCTATTGATTTTAATAAATCATCTCTAGATTTTAAAATACTACTTTGATTAGATGCCCATGCTCCTATTCTGCTTCCGTATGATCTACTACTATAATAAGTATCCGCATCACCATCAGAGACATTTGTAACCTCCCCTGTTATTCTGATTTGTCGTAATAAAGATTTCCAATGGAAGCACATAGATGCATTTGGGTTAGATTTTATTTCATTACTCTTCTGACTATTTAAATTTGTATAAAAAACAAACCCTTCATTACTAAAGCCTTTAAGCAAAACCATTCTCACAGAAGGAAATCCATTTTTTCCAACGGTTGCTAAAGCGAGAGCATTTGGATCATTAATTTCACTTTTTTTTGCTTCATTAAACCACTCTTTAAATAAATCTATTGGATTATCTAAATCCTTGAAGCATAAATCTATACCAAATGAGTTTTTTTGATTCATAATTTCAACAAAATAATTTATATAATATATTTAATGTCATTTAATACTTTTGGAAAGATATTTCGTTTCACTACTTGGGGCGAGTCCCACGGGCCTGCAATTGGCTGTATAGTAGATGGATGCCCTCCAAATATTGATATTTCAGAAAAAGATATTCAAATAGAATTAAACAAAAGAAAACCCGGGCAGTCGAAATTTACTACTCAACGTAAAGAGGATGATAAAGTGAATATATTATCTGGTGTGTTTGAGGGAAAAACCACAGGGACACCAATTTCTATGATTATTTATAATAAAGATATGAGATCAAGAGATTATGAAACAATTAAAAATAAATTTAGACCAGGACACGCAGATTTTACATATTTTAAAAAATACGGAATAAGAGATTACAGGGGTGGAGGAAGACAATCAGCTAGAGAAACTGCTGCGAGAGTTGCTGCAGGTGCAATAGCAAAACAAGTTTTAATAAAAAAACTTGGAAATAAATATAGTGTTAAGGGCGCAGTTACTCAACTTGGAATGCTCGGTTGTGATTTAAAAAACTGGGATGATAAATTTATTCCTAAAAATCCTTTTTTTTGTCCTGATAAATCAATTTTGAAATTATGGGAAAAATACTTATTAAGTATAAGAAAATCTGGCTCATCATGTGGAGCAATAATAGAGGTTAGAGCTAGAGGTATTCCTGTTGGTTTGGGGGCGCCGATATATTCAAAGTTAGATATGGATCTTGCTTCTGCAATGATGAGTATTAATGCCGTAAAAGGTGTGAATATTGGCTCTGGTATGAATTCTGCCCAGTTAACAGGGGAGCAAAATTCGGACGAAATTTCTCAAAAAGGAAAAAAAACAAAATTTAAATCTAATAATGCTGGCGGTATACTTGGAGGTATATCTTCAGGGCAAGAAATAATTGTATCTTTTGCTGTAAAACCAACTTCATCTATATTAACCTCAAGAAAAACTATTGATAAATTTGGAAAAAATACCTCTATCTCTGTTAAAGGTAGACATGATCCTTGTGTGGGAATAAGAGCAGTTCCAATTGGCGAAGCTATGATGCATTGTGTGATATTAGATCATTTTTTGTTACACAGCGCTCAATGTAAAAACTAATTTGTTTTTTTTATTATTACTTTAGAATTTAAAGTATCTAGGATTTTATTCTCAATATTTGAGGAGTCTAATCCTGCATATTTATACATTAATTCAGGTTTATCATGGTCGATAAATCTATCAGGTAAAATCATAGAACGGTATTTAAGATTATTATCAAGTAAATTTTTATCAGTTAAAAATTGTGCGACATGTGACCCAAAACCTCCAATGGATCCTTCTTCTATTGATATTAAAACTTCATGATCAATTGCAATTTGCCATATAAGATTTTCATCAAGAGGTTTGGTAAATCTTGCATCCACAATTGTAATGCTAATACCTTTTTTTAATAAGTTTTCTCTAGCTATTAAACATTCATTTAATCGAGCTCCAAAGTTAAGCAAAGCAACTTTTTTTCCCTCTTTAATAATTCGCCCTTTTCCAATTTCGAGCTTTTCATTTATTGTTGGTAGTTTTAAACCAATGCCATTACCCCTTGGATATCTAAAAGCCGAAGGTTTATCGTTTATATCAATTGAAGTATTAACCATTTTGACAAGTTCAGACTCATCGCTGGCTGCCATAACCACGAAGTTTGGTAGAGTTGATAAATAAGTAATATCAAAAGAACCAGCATGTGTTGGTCCATCTGCGCCAACTAAGCCTGCTCTATCAATTGCAAATCTTACTGGCAAGCTTTGAATTGCCACATCATGAACTACTTGATCATATGCCCTTTGAAGAAATGTAGAGTAAATTGCTGCAAAAGGCTTATAGCCCTCGGTAGCTAAACCTGCCGCAAAAGTTACTGCATGCTGCTCTGCTATTCCAACGTCAAATGTTCTTGACGGAAATTTTTTTCCAAAGATATCCATACCTGTGCCAGAGGGCATAGCTGCTGTAATACCTATAATTTTGCTGTCCTTTTCAGCATGCTTAACTAATGTTTCTGCGAATACTTTGGTGTAGGATGGAATATTAGATTTTGATTTTTCTTGAATACCAGTATTAACATTAAATTTTGTCACTCCATGATATTTGTCATCTGAATTTTCTGCAAATTTGTAACCTTTTCCTTTTTCCGTTTTAATATGAATCATTATAGGTCCATCATAATTTATTTCTTTAGCATTTTTTAAAACAGAAATTAAGGCGTCAACATCATGACCATCAATAGGTCCGACATAGTAAAAACCCATTGAATTAAACAATGTACCTCCCGTTACAACAGATCTTAAAAAATCCTCTGCTTTACCAGCTTTTTTGCTAAATCTTTTTGAAAAAGCAGAAATTATAAGTTTTAAAGTTTCCCTTAGGCTAAAATAAATTTTACCTGATAAAATTTTTGCCAAATATGCTCTCATAGCTCCAACAGGTTTAGCAATAGACATATCGTTATCATTTAAAATAACTATGATCTTTGTTTTGCTCGAACCGGCATTATTCATTGCTTCATAAGCCATGCCAGCACTTATTGCACCGTCACCTATTACTGCAACAACATTATCAGATTTATTTGAAAGTTTATTTGCTACGGCAATTCCCAAAGCGGAAGATATGGAGGTTGAACTATGCGCAGCTCCAAAAGGATCATATTCGCTCTCAGATCTTTTTGTAAATCCAGACAATCCCTTTCCTTTTCTTAAAGTTCTAATTTTATCTTTTCTGCCAGTTAATATTTTATGTGGATAAGATTGATGTCCAACATCCCAAATTAACTTATCGTTTGGTGTATTAAAAATATAATGTAAAACAACTGTTAGTTCCACAACGCCGAGACCTGCTCCAAGATGCCCACCCGTTTCAGAAACAGCGTCTATCATTTCCTCTCTAACCTCATTAATTAAGATTTTTAGTTCCTTATGTGAGAGTTTTTTTATATCGCTTGGAAAATTTATATTATTTAAGTATTTAAAATTTTTTGTCATTTTGTTCTCATTAATATAAAACTAATTGTGTCTTCTAAATCTTTTGCATTTTTACCAAATCTTTTTATTTTTTTAAAAATATTTGATTTTAATGTATCTCCGTATTTAATAGTATTTCTATAACCTAGTAAACTAATTAAAGTTGCTTTACCTTTTTTTTTGTCTTTTTTAGTTTTTTTTCCTACTTTTTTTGAATTACCTAAGTAATCAATTAAATCATCTGCTATTTGAAACAATAATCCTATCTCAGATCCAATTTTATCAAATAATGATAGATATTCGTTTTTTTTTGAAATTATAACTGGTGCCATACAACAAAAACTAAATAGTTTCCCAGTTTTTTTAATTTGCATATTAACTATTTTTTTTAAAGGTATTTTTTTTCTCTCGAAATTCAAATCTAAATATTGTCCACCAGCAATACCTGAGTGTCCAGAGCATTTTGATAATAAATTAATTAAAATATTTTTCGTTTTTGAATTTAATTTTAAACTTGGCTGGCTAAGAATTTCAAAAGCAATAGTGAGCAATGAATTTCCAGCAAGAATTGCTGTGGACTCTCCATACTTAATGTGGGTTGACAATTTACCTCTTCGTAATCTATCGTTATCCATGCATGGAAGATCATCATGTATCAGCGAATAGGCATGAATACACTCAACAGCAGCTCCTATTTGAATAAGCTCTCTATATTTTATATTAAAAATTTTTCCTACATCTATGATTAGTTTTGATCTAATTTTTTTTCCCCCTGGAAATAAACCATATTTCATTGGATTGATGAGATCAGTTTTATTTTGCTTTGTGATAAAGTTTTTTAAGAATGTATTTGTATCTTTTGCAACTTTATTTAATTTTTTTTTCATTTTTTTTTACGATTTTTTGAATTTTATCTTTCGTTGATTGAGATATTTCTTTAGATGTTTTTTGAAATTTTTTTTCAATCAATCCATTTAACTTTATTAATTTTTGATACTCTTCCACAGAATCTTCTAAATTTTTTTTGTTTTCTAGATTCTCGATAATATTATTTGCTAATTCTGTTAGCTCATTAAGAGATTTGTCCTTAATATCATCTAGTAAAATTTTATCTTTCATATAAAAGTTGTTATTATTACATGAAAAAAGATCTTTCAAATATTAAAAAATCCAAATACTTGCTTGATAAAAATCAATGTATTGGGATACCTACAGAAACTGTGTATGGACTTGCTGCAAATGCTTACTCCAACCAAGCTACCTCTAAAATCTTTTTTTTAAAGAATAGGTCAAAAAAAAATCCATTAATAGTTCATTATTTTAATGCAAAAGATTTAGAAAGAGATTGCAAAATAAATCTAGATTTTAAAAAATTATATAAAAAATTTTGTCCTGGGCCTATAACTTTTGTTTTAAGACTTAAAAAAGAAAGTAAAATTTCTAAAAATGTTACAAATGGAAAAAAAACTTTAGCTGTAAGATTTCCAAATAATAAGCTTACTAGAAAACTACTTTCAACTTTAAAATATCCTTTGGCAGCACCAAGTGCAAATATTTCCTCGAAATTAAGTCCTGTATCAAAACAAGATGTTTTTGAGGAATTTGGAAAAAAATTAAAATTTATATTAGATGGTGGAAGATCAAAAATAGGACTTGAGTCAACTATAATTAATTTATGCGGCAAGCCTCAAGTTTTAAGATTGGGAGGAATTGAAATTAGCAAAATAAATAAAATCCTTAAGAGAAAAATTATATATGTTAAAAAAAATAAAAAAATATCAGTGCCTGGACAAAATAAATTACATTATTCTCCTGGAATACCTATTAGATTAAACAAAAAGAACCCAAAAAAGGATGAGGCATTTATATTAATACGAAAAAAAAAAATATCTTCTATAAATTATTTTTATTTGACTAAAAATGGAAATTTAAAATTAGCAGGAAAAAATTTGTATAAAACTTTAAGAAAAATTAAAAATTTAAAATACAAAAGTATCGCTGTAGAACGCATACCAAATATAGGTATAGGTCAAACTATTAATGATAGATTAAAAAGAGCTTCAATTAAGTAATGGAAAATTTAATAACCGTCGAAAATTTATCCAAAAAATATTCTAGCATAGAGGCTGTAAAAAATTTAAATTTTACGATAAATGAAAATGAAATATTAGCTTTATTAGGTCCAAATGGATGCGGTAAAACCACTACTATTGCAATGATGCTGGGTTTGTTGAAGCCAACAAGTGGCAGGGTTTTAATACATGGTCAAGATATTGAAAAAAATCGAATATCGCTTTTACATAAAATGAACTTTATATCTCCATATATAGAACTTCCAAAAAAACTTACTGTAAAAGAAAATCTTATTGTGTACGGAAATTTATACGGAATAAAAAAAATTGAAACAAGAATAGAATACCTTGTCGAAAAGTTACGATTAAGTGAATTTATTTATAAAAAAACTGGCGAACTTTCTTCTGGTCAAAAAAATAGGGTAAGTTTAGCAAAAGCACTCATAAATGAACCATCGGTATTGTTTTTAGATGAACCAACTGCATCCTTAGATCCAGAAACAGGTGATTTTGTAAGATCATTTATTGAAAAAATTTCTAGTGAAAAAAAAATGTCAATATTATTGGCATCTCATAATATGAATGAAGTTAAAAGACTTTGTAAAAAAGTTTTGATGATGAAAAATGGTTTAATTATTGATGAAGGAACTCCAGATAATTTAATTAACAAACATGGGAAAAAAAATCTTGAAGAAGTTTTTTTAAAACTTAATAGGAATAAAAATGAGCTTTAATAGAGTATATGGACTTTTTTTAAGACATTTTTTTTTAATAAAAGGATCTTTGCCAAGGATTTTAGATTTAATTTACTGGCCAACCATTCAAATAATTTTGTGGGGTTTTATATCAAAGTTTTTTTCAGCCTATAGTGATTATTACAACAACACGATAGGTGTGATTTTGACTTGTGCAATTCTTTACGATTTTTTGTTTAGATCTAGTATCAGTTTCAATATGCTATTTTTGGAAGAAATATGGAGTAGGAATTTTACTAATCTTTTTATTGCTCCATTGAGAATCAGTGAAATTATAATTTCATTGGTCTTTACAGCTTTAATAAGGACATTAATTGGTTTGGTTCCAGCTATATTAATTACAAGCCCACTGTTTGGAATTTCAATTTTAACTTTGGGAATTCCTTTATTTTTTTTATTTTTGAGTTTGTATATTTTCGGAATAACGCTTGGACTTTTTGTTTCATCAGGTTTACTTAGATACGGCCCTGCATTTGAAAATATAGCTTGGTCATCGTTATTTTTGTTAGCTCCACTAGGATGTATTTACTACCCAATTGAAATTTTGCCTGTTTTTTTTCAAAATTTTGCAAAAATTTTACCGCTTGTTTACATATTTGAAGAAACAAGATCTATTTTAGTCAACCAAAGTGTAAACTATTCTAATCTTAAAATAGCTTTTGGTTTAAATGCTTTTTATCTTACTATTGGAATATTGCTATTTTATACTTCATTTGGTCAGGCAAGAAAAAAGGGATCTTTAATCAATATTGGAGAATAATTGGTGCGCCTGCAAGGAGTCGAACCCTGAACCTCCAGAGCCGAAATCTGGCGCTCTATCCAGTTGAGCTACAAGCGCATATAGTATTAATATTATAATTTATGAAAAATATCATTAATTTAATTGTTAAAAACAGCGAAAGCAACCAAAGAGTTGATCAGTTTTTGGCTTATAGAGAAAAAAAACTAAGCAGAACAAGAATTAAAAATTTGATTTTAAAAAAAAAAATGGAAGTAAATAATTTATTAGTTATTAGTCCATCAAAAAAAATATTTACAGGAGATAAAATTAAACTTGAAATACCTGAGCCTCATAAAACTTCACTAAAACCCTTTGACTATAAATTAGATATAGTTTTTGAAGATAGTGATTTGATGGTTATAAATAAAAATTCTGGGATATCTATGCATCCAGGTCCTGGCAATTATGATAATACATTAGTCAATGCTTTAATAAACTATGATACGGGAAGTTTGTCAAACATAGGAGATGAATTAAGACCTGGTATAGTTCATAGAATTGATAAGGAAACATCTGGTTTGATAGTCATTGCAAAAAATAATTTTACACACGAACATCTGTCAAAACAATTTAAAAAACATTCAGTAAAGAGGATTTATCAACTTCTCATATGGGGCAAGTTGAGACCTCAAAGGGGTAGAATTGAAACTTTTATTAAAAGAAGTTCCAAAAATAGACAGCTTATGGAAGTAGGTTTGACTAAAGGAAAAGTTGCCATTACAAATTATAAAACTATTGAAGTCTTTGAGGGATATAAAACTCCTACCTTTAGTTTTGTAGAATGTAAACTTGAAACTGGGAGAACACATCAAATTAGGGTTCACATGAATTACAAAGGTAATAGTATACTTGGAGATAAAAAATATAAAAAAAAATATAAAAAGTTAAAAAGTATAGATACTTCACTTAAAGAAATAATTTTTAGTTTTGATAGACAGTTTCTTCATGCTAAAACTCTAGGCTTCGTCCATCCATCAACAGGCAAAAACTTAGAATTCAACGTAAAATTGCCACATGATCTTAATAATCTTATAAAAAAACTAAGAAATGCTTGCAAATAAAAGTATTGTAAAATTAAAAAAGTTAACTAAATAAATACCTCATGAATACATCATCGATGAAATTTCCTGTACTATCAAACGAAGGTGGGCTAGGTGCATATTTAGATCAGATTAAAAAGTTTCCTATGCTTGACGCTGAAGAAGAGTATATGCTTGCTAAAAACTGGAAATCTACAGGGAATGTCAAATCTGCAGAAAAATTAGTTACAAGCCATCTTAGATTGGTTGCAAAAATTGCTATGGGATACAAAGGATATGGTCTTCCATTAAACGAAATGATTTCTGAGGGTAACGTAGGTCTTATGCAAGCGGTTAAAAAATTTGAACCAGAAAAAGGTTTTAGATTAGCTACTTATGCAATGTGGTGGATTAAAGCATCGATACAAGAATATATATTAAGATCTTGGAGTTTAGTAAAAATTGGAACTACTACAGCTCAAAAAAAATTATTTTTTAACTTAAAAAAAATTAAAAATCAGATTTCACCAAGAACTGAGGGTGATTTAAAAGATGAGCACGTAAAAAAAATCGCGAACCAATTAAACGTAAGTGAAGATGAAGTTGTTTCTATGAATAGACGTTTATCTGGAAAAGAACAGTCTTTAAATGCTCCAATTGGAGAAGATGGGGATGAATGGCAAGATTGGGTTGTAGATAAAAGTATGGATCACGAGCTTAAAATTGCACAAAATGAGGAAATGGAGCAAAGAAAAGATCTTTTGCAAGACTCAATTAAAATCTTAAATAGTAGAGAAAAAGAAATTTTATATTCAAGAAAATTAACTGATGATCCAGTAACTTTAGAAGATTTAAGCAAAAAATTTAAAATAAGTAGAGAGAGAATTAGGCAAATAGAGAACAAAGCATTTGAAAAACTTCAAAAGCACATGCTTAACTCTGCAAAATCTAAAAATCTTTTACCGGCAAACTAAAGCTTAAAAGGGTCCTCAATCAAAATTGTATCGTTTCTTTCAGGGCTTGTTGATATACTTGAAATTTTAGTTTCTATAAACTTTTCTAGTGCTTTAATATAAATTTTAGCGTTATCTGGTAGTTGTTCAAATTTTTGAATTCCTTTTGTTGGAGATTTCCATCCCTTGAAAATTTTATATACAGGTTTGACTTTCAATTGTTCATCGACAGCTGCTGGCAAATAATCAATTTGACTTCCTTCAAGCTCGTAAGCTATACATATTTTAATTTCATCTAATTCATCTAAAACATCTAACTTTGTAAGTGCAATGCCATCAATTCCAGAAATTTTAATTGTTTGTCTGACTAATACTCCGTCGAACCATCCACATCTTCTTTTTCTACTTGTTACTGTTCCAAATTCATTTCCTCGTATTCCCAATTCTTCTCCTATTTTATCTTTTAATTCAGTTGGAAAAGGTCCTTCTCCAACTCTCGTAGTATAAGCTTTTGTTATTCCTAGGACATAATTTATGGAATTAGGACCACATCCTGTTCCTGTAGCCGCAGCTCCTGCTACAGTATTTGATGATGTAACAAATGGATAAGTTCCATGATCTACATCAAGTAAAATTCCTTGCGCACCTTCAAATAAAATTTTTTTTTTTTGGCTTTTATACTCATCAATTTTTTTCCAAACTGGTTTTGAAAATTTTAGAATTTTTGGTGCTATCTTAAGTAAATCAGATTTTATTTTATCTTTTTGATAAATTTGTTTTCCAAGACCTTTTCTTATCGCGTTATGATGCATTAATACGGTTTCAAGTCTATGATCTAAGTTTTTTTCTGAGACTAAATCCATAACCCTTATTGATCTTCTGCCCACTTTGTCCTCATATGCAGGGCCAATTCCTCTTCTGGTTGTTCCAATTTTTGCTTTACCTGCTGCATCCTCCCGTATTTCATCCATTTCTCTATGGAATGGTAAAATTAAATTAGCAGACTCTGCTATAATTAAATTATCTGGCCCAACGTTTATACCTTTGGATTTTATTTCTTCTATTTCATCTAGCAAAGCCCAGGGATCTACTACTACGCCATTACCTATGATTGATATTTTGTTTTTTCTAACTATACCAGATGGCAATAGTCTTAACTTGTAGGTTACGCCATCTATTACCAGTGTATGTCCAGCATTATGCCCTCCTTGAAATCTTACAACAACATCAGCTTGGCTTGATAACCAATCAACAATTTTTCCTTTCCCCTCATCACCCCACTGCGAGCCTATAACTGCTACATTTTTCATTTAAATTTTTTTTTTATATTTATTGCGTTTAAGTGATTAATTGGTCCATTACCTTTTCCAAATTTTGGGCTATCTTTAATAGCATGGTTAACATACTTAATTGCCATCTCACAAGATTTCTTTAATGTTTTTCCACATGAATAATAAGTTGCAATCGCACTTGACAATGTACACCCTGTTCCATGAGTATTTTTAGTATTTATTTTAATATTTTGATAAATATATAATTCTTTTTTATTAACAAAAATATCCTTCATTATTTTTGAGTTTAAATGCCCACCTTTAACAAGAACATTCTTTGCACCCATTTTAATTAAAATATTTGCAGCTAAAATCATATCCTGTGGTGTTTTAATTTTAGTGTTAGTTAAAATTTCTGCCTCTGGAATATTTGGTGTCACGATAGTTACATATTTAATTAATTTAGATTTTAATATTTTTATTGCTTCGGAGTTTATGAGTTTTGTTCCATTTTTTGCAACCATCACAGGATCTAAAATTAATTTTTTTACTTTAATTTTTTTTAACGACTTTAAAACCGAATTTATAACGGTCTTTGAGTGAAGCATTCCAATTTTGACTGCATCTGGTCTTATATCTTTTGATGAAAATTCTATTTGTCTCTCAATTTCTTTTGGTGGAATTGGATTAATTGAAATTATTCCTGTTGTATTTTGGGAAGTAACTGCTGTTATTGCAGACATTGCATATGATCCGAGGGAAGTTATAGTTTTTATATCTGCTTGTACTCCTGCACCTCCAGATGAATCTGAGCCAGCTATAATTAATACTTTAGATTTTGGTTTCAATTATTTTATAGACCTTTTTACAATGTTAATGCATTTCTTTAATAAAATTTTGTTATTAGACTCACCCATTATTCTAATTTTAGGTTCTGTTCCGGATTTTCTAACTAACATTCTACCATCTTTTTTAATTAATTTCGATGCAATCTTAATTGCTTTTTTACACTTTGAAGAATTAATTACTGTTTTATCTTTAACTGTAACATTCTCTAAAATTTGTGGTGTTGGATTAAATATATTTAATAATTCGCTAGCTTTTTTTCCTTTACGCATTGAAAATAAAACTTCTAATGCCACTAACAATCCATCACCTGTTGTAGCAAATTTACCAAGTATTATGTGCCCAGATTGTTCTCCACCTAAATTGAATTTATTTTTTTGCATCTTTTCCTTTACAAATCTATCGCCAACGCCAGATCTAATAAATTTTATTTTTTGTTTTTTAAAATAATCTTGAAGACCATAATTTGACATTAAAGTTCCAACCACACCACCTTTTAAAATTTTCTTTTTTTTCCACCTTGTTGCTAGCATTGCAATTATTTGATCACCATCAATTATATTTCCTTTTTCATCACATAAAATAATTCTATCTGCATCTCCATCTAGTGATATGCCTAAATCAACCTTAAATTTTTTGACCAGATATTTTATTTTTTTTGGAAAAGTAGAGCCACAGTTCTTATTTATATTAAGTCCATTTGGGGAGGTTCCGATTTCATATACTTTAGCACCTAAGGAATTCAATAACTTTATACCAGACTTATATCCAGCACCGTTAGCACAATCAATTCCAATTTTAATACCTTTTAATCTGAAATTTTTAGGAAAATTATTTTTTAATATTTTAATATATTTTTCATTAGCATTTTCTAATCTTTTGACTCTTCCTAAACTATGTGGGTTTGATAAATTTTTTATTATTTTTGAGTCAATCAATCTTTCGATTTTTTTTTCAATATTGTCAGATAATTTAAGACCGTCAGGACCAAAAAGTTTTAAACCATTATCGTAATATGGATTATGTGATGCGGTAATCATTATACCTAAATTTGCTCTCATTTTTTTAGTAAGCATTGCTAAACCATTTGTGGGCAGAGGTCCGAGTGTATAAACATGAATGCCGGCAGATGCAAGACCCGAAACCAATGCAGGCTCCAATGTATAACCTGATAATCTTGTATCTTTGGCGATTACAGCAGTTTGTTTTGTTTTTTTAAGATTTTTAAAATAAGTTCCTGCTGCTAGGCCAAATTTAAAAAACATTTCACCATTAATACTTCCTTTGTTAACTCTTCCCCTTATTCCGTCTGTACCAAAATATTTTTTAGCCATTATTTAAAATTTAGTGATTTGAAAACTTTTATACTCTGTCTAACTTCATTTACATCATGAACTCTTAATATTTGAACACCTTGCATCATTGCATGTAAACTTGACGATATTGTTCCTCCTAGTCTATCCTCGCTATCATTTTCTTTTGATAAATCTTTAATAAATCTTTTTCTTGAAGTGCCCAACATTACAGGAAAACCTAGAGAGTGAAAAATAGAAATATTATTTAAAATGGTAATATTATGTTTCAAGTTTTTACCAAAACCTATTCCTGGGTCTAAAATAATATTATTGTGTATAATTCCTTTACTTCTTAGTTGGTTTATAGTTTTTTCAAAATAATCAAAAATATCCAACAGAACATTTTTATATTTTGGGTTTTTTTGCATTGTTTCAGGTGATCCTTTCATGTGGTGAATAATAAATGGAATATTTGTTTTCTTTAAAATATTTATTGTGTTCTTATCATATTTAAATCCTGAAACATCATTTATCAAATTTACTTTTTGTTTGATTCCTCTTTCCATAACTCCACTTTTTCTAGTATCCAGAGAAACAAAAATATTTAACTTTTTAATTTTCGATAATATTTTTCCTATTCTTTTCCATTCTAATTCTTTTTTAATTGCTTTTGCTCCTGGCCTTGTTGACTCTCCACCAATATCTAAAATTTCACACCCTTTTTTAATTAAAAATTTAGCTCTATCTAGAGCTTTTTTTTCACTATTAAATTTATTTCCATCGGAGAAACTATCAGGTGTTAAATTAATAATACCCATTAATAATGGAAAGTTGATAAAACTTAATTTTTTAAATTTTTTTTTTTTAATAATAAGCTTTAAGTCTTTTTTTATTTTTGATTTTATTAATTTATTTTGAAAATTTATTTTTTTTATACAAATTTTTCTTGTTTTTTTTCGTGAAATAATCTCAATTTTGTCAAAAGAAATAAACTTGTTGCCATTGAGAGGTAAAGCTTTTTTTTTTTTTATTTTAAGTAGTGATTGTCTGCCATAGTAAAAATTACACGGTCTAGTGTAATATTTGTGCATTATTTATTAATGAACAATCTTTGGTTTTAACCCTATAGATCCCAAGGCAGAACTTTTACTTTCGTCCTCTTTTTTAAAATCCTTCTTACTTTCAGGATAAATATTCTTAGTTATCAGGTTTTCAATTTCTGATCCTGTTAATGTTTCGTATACTAAAAGTGCTTTTGCTAATTTATGTAAATCGTCTATTTTGTCAGTAAGAACTTTCTTTGCTCTATCATAGCCCTTCTCAACAAATTTTCTTATTTCAGAATCTACCTTTTTTGCAGTTTCTTCTGACATATTTTGTTGTCTAGCTACAGATCTACCAAGAAATACTTCTTCTTCATTTTCTCCGTAAGCTACTGGTCCTAATTCTTTGCTCAATCCTGCTCTCATAACCATTGCCCTTGCTCTCTTTGTAGCTTGTTCAATATCGCTTACTGCTCCAGTTGTAACTTTGTCATGACCAAATATAATTTCCTCTGCAACTCTACCACCCATTGCTATTGCCATCTGGGCATGAAGTTGTTCTCTTGTTTGAGATACTTCATCTTTTTCAGGAAGCTGCATAACCATCCCTAAAGCTCTGCCTCTAGGTATTATTGTTGCTTTATGAATAGGATAGGCTGCCTTTTCATTAATTGTAACTATTGCATGACCTGCTTCATGGTATGCGGTAAGTTTTTTTTCTTCTTCAGTCATAATCATAGATCTTCTTTCAGCTCCCATCATGACTTTGTCTTTTGCTTCTTCAAATTCTTGATTTGTAACAATTCTTTTATTTTTTCTTGCTGCTAATAATGCAGACTCATTTACTAAATTTGCTAAATCAGCTCCCGAAAATCCAGGAGTTCCTCTTGCAACTGTTCTTAAATTAATGTCAGGGGCCATTGATATTTTTTTAGCATGGACTTTTAAAATTTTTTCTCTTCCTATAATATCTGGAAGTGAAACTACAACCTGTCTATCAAATCTTCCTGGTCTTAACAGTGCTGGATCTAGTACGTCCGGTCTGTTAGTTGCAGCAATGATTATAACTCCTTCATTCGTTTCAAAACCATCCATTTCTACTAGTAACTGATTTAGTGTTTGCTCTCTTTCGTCATTACCTCCGCCTAAACCAGCACCTCTGCTTCTTCCGACTGCATCAATCTCATCAATAAAAATTATACAAGGAGAGTGTTTTTTTCCTTGCTCAAACATATCTCTAACCCTAGAAGCACCAACGCCAACAAACATTTCTACAAAGTCTGATCCTGATATTGTAAAAAATGGTACTCCGGCTTCACCAGCTATAGCTCTAGCAAGTAAAGTTTTACCTGTGCCTGGGGGGCCAACTAACAAACATCCTCTTGGAATTTTTCCACCAAGACGGCTGAATTTTTTTGGATCTTTTAAAAATTCTACAACTTCTTCTACCTCTTCTTTGGCTTCCTCTACTCCTGCTACATCATTAAAAGTAACTTTGCCTTTAATTTCATTCATCATTTTTGCTTTAGATCTTCCAAAGCCCATTGCACCACCTTTGCCACCTTGCATTTGTCTCATAAAGAATATCCAAACTGCAATTAATAAAAGCATTGGAAACCATGAAAGCAAGACACCAAAAAGTGATGGCATTTTTTCATCTAGAGGCGCTGCAGATATACTTACTCCTCTTTCAGAAAGTTTTTCAATTAAATTTGGATCGTTTGGAGCATATGTGGTAAATTTATTACCATCAGACAATATGCCATTTATATTATTGCCCTTAATTTCAACCTCAACAACTCTTCCGTTATCCACTTCAGTCAAAAACTGAGAAAAATTTATTTTTTGATTGTTGCTGTTTAAGTTTTGAGGACTTTTGAACATATTATATAGTCCAATAGTCAAAAAGACTATAACTGCCCACATTGCCAAATTTCTAAAATTCATAACTATAAGATAAGAATTATTCCTAATTAAACAAGTATGTATTTTAACCTTTGTTTAAAAAATTATGTTTTTCTTTTGAAATTATTACCGTTTTGCTGACTTTTTCAAACACACACCCTCCTAGAGTTGCTTTTTTTGAGTTATTAGTCGATTTTAGTTCTACAATGATATTCTTTATACTTTTACCCCTTGGGGGGTAATAATTTTTACCAACTTTCTTTATTAATTTTGTAATTGACCTTATCACTATCTCATAGGGCTGTTCAAAAAATTGCTTGTTCAAAGTTACGTTTTTTTTTTTATTAAAAAATGTATTTTCTCTAATATTTTTTTCTGAATAAAAATCTAAGGCATTATTAGCACTTTTTAAATTTTGAATTGTTAGATAAATTTTATCTTTATCAAGTCCTTCTTTTTCAAGTGAACTAATCAAGTTTCTTACTCTAATTCTTTTGAAATTCTCATTTTTATTTGATGGATCAGTGACGTAATCACTAAAAACCATCAAAGAAATGTTTTCCAATTTTTTTTTTTCAACTTCCAGCAATGGTCTAATAAAATTTATATTTTTATTATTAGAAAATATATCCATAGAAACTAAACCTTTTAGTCCGCTTCCTCTCATCATTCTAATCAAAAAATTTTCATTTAAATCGTTTTTTTGATGACCTAATAAAATAGAGTTACTCTTCTTTTTTTTACATTTATTTATTAGAAGAGAGTATCTATTTAACCTTGCTATAGATTGAATATTTGATTTAGGTTTTTTTCCTTTCCACGTGAGTACTTTGCATTTGATACCAATTTTTTTAAGCAAACTAAGTGTTTTGTTTGCTTCCTCTTTAGATTCTTTTCTTAATTTATGGTCAACTAAATAGTAATAAAATTTCGTATTATTTAGTTCTGAATAACATTTTGCAAAAAAAGATAGTGCCAAGCTATCTGGCCCACCAGAAACTGCTACGATATATTTTTCATTTTTAACTAAATTCCTCTCAAAAATTTTATAAACCGAGTAAATATGTTTATTTTTTAAAAAATGAGTGACTGACTTAAGACTCTTCTTTTTTACATTCAAACTTTTTTTCTTCATATTTTGCTTTTTGAAGAATAGATTGATTTGCTTTAGGATATTGTTTTTTTACACCTGATATCATTAGGCATCCTTGATCTTTTTCTCCAATTTGAACCAATGATACACCAAGTTTAAGTAAATTTATAGGAGCCTTCTGACTTTTTGGATATTTTTGGTAACCTTCTAAGTAAGCTGACGCGGCGTCAGTAAACAGTTGTCTTATTCTAAATGTTTCTGCATACCAGTATTGCGCATTACCAGCCAGATTGTGATCTGGGTTCATTTCAACAAATTCTCTGAATGCTCTTTCAGCCATATTATAATCACCATTTTTTAGAAAACTTGTTGCAAACTCATATTGTTTTTTTGGGGTTGCCTCTGGAAGAATTTTCTCCTCAGAGATAAATGTTTCAGTTAGAACTGTATTAGTAGTTTCAACAGATTGGATTTCTTGTTTTTCCAATTTGGTTTCTGTATCTTTATAGGATATTGATCCTAAATCCTGTGGTTCTGAAGATCCTGGTAAAATTTTTTCATTTGTTTTTTTTACAACAGAAGAATTTTTAGTTTCACCACCGCCTACAAAATTATTATTTTCTAGATCTTGAAATCTAATTTGGTTATCTGCCTGTACTTTAGAAAGTCTATTAGAAAGCTTATCTAATTTGAAATTTATTTCTTCAAATTTATTTGTCAGCTCTTTAAATTGATTTTCAATCTCTGATAATTTTAATAAATGTCTGGTTAACACCTCTTCAGAGTTTGAGTCCATATTAATTGATTGTGTATTCAAGTTATCTTGAGATGAGTTTGAATAGACTGCTTTTTCAAGAGTTTTTAAATCTTTCTGGATAATTTCTAACATTTCTTGAACATCATTATTGTCTGCAAAAGACTGGCAGCTAACAAAGCTTAAAAAAAATAATATTACTATTGAGAATTTGTTTTGATATTTAATCATTTAAAATGATTAGTATTTATAATGATGGCAAAAAAAAGACCCTGGATAATTAAATATTCAGGGTCTTTAATTTTCGTTTATATTAATTTGCTTTTACTGTTACAGATCTTCTATTTTTTGACCAAGCTAAAGGATTTGATCCTGAGTCTACTGGTCTTTCTTTACCGTAACTAATTACTGAAATTCTGCTGCCAGAAATTCCATAAGTCATAAGATAGTCTTTTGCTGCATTAGCTCTTCTTTCTCCTAAAGCTAAGTTGTATTCTCTAGTTCCTCTTTCGTCAGCGTGACCTTCCAAAACTATATTAATTTTTGAATTTTTTCTTAACCACTCTGCTTGTTTTCTTAAAGTATCTCTTGAAGCAGTTGTTAAAACTGACTCATTAGTTGCAAAGAAAACTCTGTCTGGAACACCAGAAGCTAAATACTCAACTGTATCAGTTCCTGTGTACACATCACCTTGTATTTGATTTCCAACTTTTTTAGTTGCACAAGCTGAAAGTACTAGACTTGCTAGCATTACTAAAAATGCACCTTTAAAATACTTGCTTAAATTCATCACTGCTCCTTAATTGATTATTTTAAGTTTTCCACACCTAATTAGATCTTTCAAGTCAAAAAATCAACTATTTTATAATATTTGCTTCTAATTACTTAATAAAGACGACCAAGATGGGTCTGAGGCATCAGATTCTGTAATAACCAATCGTTCATTATAGCCAGTAAGGTCTATAGACCACAATTTAGCAGAAAAACCTTTCCCCTCTGAATCTGATTTAGTTTCCCTATAAAAAATTAGAACTCTTCCATTTGGAGACCAAGATGGTGCCTCTTGATAATAATTTTCAGTAAGAAGTCTTTCTCCAGATCCGTCTTTTCTCATAACGCCTATGTAAAATTTCCCCTTATGAAGTTTTGTAAATGCTATTAGATCTCCTCTTGGTGACCATACTGGAGTACCATAAAGTCCTTTACCAAATGATATTCTTTTAACATTTGATCCATCATTTTTCATTACATATATTTGCTGATATCCACTTCTATCGGAATTAAAACAGATGTATTTACCATCAGGAGAAAAAGATGGTGATGTATCAATTGATGGATGATTTGTTATTCGTTCAACTATTCTATTTTCTAAATCCATAGTATAAATATCTGAATTGCCATCAATTGCAAAACTCATAATTATTTTTTTTCCATCTGGAGAAAATCTTGGTGCAAATGTCATTCCAGGAAAGTCCCCCACAACTTCTTGAACACCTGTCTCTATATCAAGCAAATAAACCCTTGGTAAATTTCTAAAATAAGAAAGATAAGTTACCATTTGATTTGTAGGGTTGAACCTTGGGGTTAAAACTAGTTCATTGCCAAGAGTTAAATATTTAGTATTAAACCCATCCTGATCCATTATAGCTAATTTTTTTATTCTTTTTGTTTTTGGCCCGTTTTCTGCAACATAAATAATTCTGGTATCAAAATAACCTTTTTCACCTGTCAATCTTTCATACACTTTATCTGTGATTATATGCCCAATCCTTCTCCAGTTAGTAGGTACAGTTGTAAACGCTAGCGCCATCATTTCTTTGCCAGCAAGAACATCCCATAATCTAAACTCAACTCTTAATTTTTCATCTTGAAATTTTACTTTTCCAGTAATTAATGCTTGTGCTTTTATTAAAGCCCAATCTTCAAATCTTGGTTTTAAATGTGCTATATCTGGTTTTTGTAGAAAAGCATCTTTATTAAGCGGGTTAAATAATCCTGAAGTTTTCAAATTATTTTCTACAACCGATGATATCTCTGCACCTATATTTTTTTTTTTGAAAATTTTTTGTAATTCTTGGTTCGATTTTGAGTCTAGTGATAATGGTGAAACGGCTATTGGTAATGGATTTAAATTACCACGTGTTATATCTACTTCAATTAATGCGTTTGCTTTAACAAAAAAAGAAAAAAATATTACTAACAATAAATTAAAAAATCTAATCATCCTTCTAACATTTCCCTTGCATCAAAGTTTAATTGTAAATCCTTCCATCTTTCGTAACCTTTGGTTGGAACTCTTAAAGGTTGGCATAGCTTAATTGCCCTTAAAGCACTCTCCGCTAATACTTTATAAAATCCTTGTCCTGGTTTGTTCATTCTAGCATGGTCTATTATTTCTGTTTTAACAACTGATCCGTCTGGTTTTAGCTGCAGTTTTATACGAACCAATAAATTTTCATTGTATGGTAATCCTAAAGGTATGCTCCAGCAACCAAAAATTTGTGCCTTTAATGCGTCTTCTTCGCTTAAAGTAAGACCATATACATTCGCATCCTTGTCTTGGGATTGAGTTAATTTGTTAGTTTTTTTGTTGGTTTCAGCGACTTCCTCTTTTGATTTATCTATTAATGCAGCTATATTATTTGGATCAAATAATTCCTTCTTTTCAAACTCTGAAACCTGTTTTACTTCCTCATCAAGTTTTTCTGGATTTTGTTTTTTTTCCTCAATTTTTTTTACTTTATCTATATTTTCATCTGGAAGTGGTACAGAGTCAGGTTTTTCTTTTTTAACTTTCTTTGGAGGCGCTTGTTCAGACGTAACTTTTTCCTTTTCTTTTTTTTTGACTTCTTCAATTATTTTTTTTGCTTTCGGAGCAAAAGGTATGTTGGTTTTGTCAGAAATTTGAATTAGTTCAACTGATACTATTGGTGGTAAATCAATAGGTTTTTTTGCTAAAAATGGAAGGCTTAATGCAGCTAAAAAAATTATAATAAAATGAATACCTGAGGAAATGATTATATTTTTAATCAAACTTTTACCTCTCTTTATAAGGCTCAGAAATTAAAGCCACCTTAGTAAAGCCAGAGCCCGAAAGCATTCCCATTATCTCAAGAACTCGACCGTAATTTATAGTTTTATCTCCCCTCACATAAATTCTGGTATCAGTTCTATTTTTTGATACAGCTAAAATTTTTGCAATAATTTTATCAAACTCAACTTTCGACTCCTGTATAAATATCTCACCTTTGGAGTTAATAGTTAGTGTAAGAGGCTCCTGCTCCTCTGGAAGAGAGTCTGCAGAACTTTCAGGTAAATCTACCTGTACCCCAACAGTCAATAAAGGTGCTGTGACCATAAAAATTATCAAAAGAACCAACATTACATCAACGAAAGGTGTAACGTTAATTTCGTTCATCGGTTCTCTAGAAGACCTTTTTAAATTAAAAGCCATATTAAATTATTGACAAAAATCTTTTTGAAAAATTTTCTAATCTTTGAGCGTACTTTTTTGAGTCATTATTAAATTTATTATAAGCTATCACCGCTGGTATTGCTGCTAACAGTCCTAGAGCTGTTGCAAACAAGGCTTCTGCTATTCCTGGTGCAACTATGGCTAAACTAGTATTTCTAGATATGGCAATAGATTGAAATGAATTCATAATGCCCCATACTGTTCCAAATAATCCAATAAAAGGTGCGGTGGAACCAACTGTTGCTAAAAAAGTATAACTCTTTTCAATTTTTTCCATCTGTTTTTCTATATTAATTTGCAACATATTAGACAGTCTTTCATTTAAATGAGTTTTTGATCTAGTTTTAAAAGCAGCTTCCATTGAAGATTTAAAAACTAAAGCCATTGGATCATCAATATTTTTTGGTATATTATTATAAAAAGATTCAGCTGATTTTGATTTCCAAAATTTTTCCTCAAATTCTGCAGATGAAATTGTTATTTTTTTAAACAATCTTATTTTTTCAATTATTATTGCCCAAGAATAAATTGAACAGGCAATTAAAATTACAATAACTGATTTAACAATTATGTCAGCTCTAATAAAAAGTTGAATTAATGAGAAGTCAGTGTTGCTTGCTAGCCCAACTGCTTGAGATGTTATATCTGCTTCCATTATTGTGATTTCACACTTAATTGTGTCATCAATTTGGCTAACACCAATAAATCTACTTATTCCGACCTAAATGTCTCAAAGAAATAGCTGGCAATTAGTATCGCATCAGCTTTATTTGCATCTTTTTTTTTTGATAAATTACTTGAAAAATAGGGGAATATTTCAATAGCTTTAGTTCTACTGGCATCTTTTTCAGCATTTATAAGGTTAAAATATTTTTTCCATTTTGCCGGTCTGACAAAATACATAGGTAAATTCATTGCTGAACAAATTCCTTTTAAAATTCCAAAAGATTGCCCAAAGTTAAACATACTAGTCACGCCTTGTCCTGGCATTGCAGAAACTTGTTCTATCACAACTTTAATTTCATCTTTTTTTAGGTCTTTAATTTTTTCTGAAACTTCATTAAAAATTTGTGATCCATTAACTTGTTTTTTATTTTTTTTCCCATCAGCCATACTTGGCATTTCAATCACTTCAATAATTTTTCCATTATTTAAAAAACATATTGCACCTGATATACCTGGGTCTATTCCTATTACTAGCATTAATCTTTTATTTTTAAATTTGTATAAATATTTTGCACATCTTCATCATTATCTAATGTTTCCAAAAAATCATTAGCTATTTCGAATTTATCCTTTGATATTTCAACGTTATTAATAGGTACCCATTCAATTTCTGTTGAAATAAAGTTGTTAATTAAAGTTTCTAACTTTTTTTTAACAATATAAATATTGCTCTTTTCACAATGAATTTCATATGTTTCTTCTCTTGTAAAACACTCGTCTGCACCAGCTTCGATTGCTAATTCAAATATTTGATCCTCTGAAATCTCTTTTTTATCTATTTTTATTATTCCTTTTTGGTTAAAATTGTGAGAAGCAGACCCAAGGGTACCAAGATTTCCTCCATTTTTTTGAAAAATTGTTCTTATGTTTGATGCTGTTCTATTTTTGTTATTAGTAAGAGTTTCAATTATAACTGCAATTTTGTCTGGACCAAATCCTTCATACCTAATGCTTTCATAGTCTTCTCCACTATTAATCGAGGATTTGTTAATAGCTCTTTTAATATTATCTTTTGGCATGTTTGCTGATCTAGCTGCTTGAATTGCTGAGCGTAGTCTGGGGTTTATATCGGGGTCTTTATCTCCAAGCCTAGCAGCAACTGTAATTTCTTTAGAGAGTTTTGAAAAAGTTTTGGATTTTTGTTTATCGGCCCTTCCTTTTTTATGTTTGATTCCTGCCCAGTGAGAATGTCCAGCCATAAATTTAATTAAGTATTTTTTAAATCTCCACCAAAAATAAATGATTTAATATCTTTTGCCAAACCTGTATTGGGATCGCAATTTACAATAACACCAGATAAGCTTGCGTTTCCTTCAGATGGAAAATGTTTTTTATGATCTTTTTTCAAAAATTTATTTAAAGAATTTTCCTTATTCATGCCAATTACTGAATTATAATCACCACACATGCCAGCATCAGTTTGATAGGCAGTACCAAAACTTAATATTCTTGCATCATTTGTTGGAACATGTGTATGGGTACCAACAACTAAGGAAGCCTTTCCATCAAATAAATGTCCGATTGCCATTTTTTCACTCGTGATTTCTCCGTGAAAATCAACTACTAGAAAATCAAAATCTTTTTTTAATTTATTTTTTGTAATAAAATTTTTAGATATTTCAAAAACATTATCACACTTCTTCATAAAGACATTTCCCATTAAGTTTAAAACTGCAACCCTAAAACCATTTTTTGATTTAAAGACTTCGAAACCTTTTCCAGGTGATGGGCTCGTTAAATTGAAAGGTCTTAGTAATCTACTCTCTTTACTGATATGTTCTGCAGTTTCTTTTTGATCCCAAACATGGTTTCCAGTTGTAATTACATCTGCACCACATTCAAAAAAAACATTTGAAATTTTTTCAGTTATTCCTACACCAGAGTCAGCTGCATTTTCTCCATTAATAATTACAAAATCAATCTTATTTACATTTATTTGATCTTTGAGATTTTTTCTAATTGCACTTAAACCAGGTGGTCCGACAACATCTCCTAAGAATAAAATTCTCATTTAAATAGTCCCTTTTCTGTAATGACATAATCTAATTTTTTATCATAGATACCAACAGGCAATTTTTTTACTTTTTGATATGAAAAAGCTAATCCAATTTTTAATAATTTATTATTTTCCATTTTTTTTAATAATCGATCATAATAGCCACCTCCATAACCTAAACGATTTAAATGTTTGTCAAAAGCTACCAGTGGTATTATAAGTATATTTGGAACTACTTTTTTATCTTTCTTTGGCTCAGGAATTCCAAACTTATTAAGATATAAAGGATGATCAAATTCCCAAAGATAAAAATTCATTTTTGAATTTTTTTCTATAACAGGCAAAGATATAATATAGCCACGTGTTATTAATTTTTTCATTAATTCTTTTGTATCCATTTCATAATTAACTGGTAAATAACAACCAATAATTTTTTTTTTTATTTTTAGTTTTTTTAATATTTTAAAAATTTCATTTATTTTAGGTTGTTTATTTTGAGAATTTTTAATTTTTCTAAATCTTAAAATTTTTTTTCTGATTTGATTTTTTAGCACAATTTATTGCACAGAATTTTCTAGATTGACTTTTTCAACAAACTCGTCAATTTGGTTCGTGGTATCTTCAATAATTTTTTCATATGAATTTTTGGCACTTTCAATTTCGTTTTTTAAGTCATTTTGAGATTCAATTAATTTTTTTATCTCATCTTCTTTATCATCTTTATAATCATAAACTAATTTTTTTAACTCTAAAAATTTACTTTTAATTTTTTCTAATTCGTTTTTTTTTTCATTTATTTTTTTTTTTGTCTCAAAATATTCATCCATTACTTTAATAGATGAAATCAGTAAAAGTTTATTTTCACCAATATTTCCCAAATCTGATTTGAGTTCCTCGAATTTTTTGTTTAAATGTAAAGCTAATTCCTCTAAATGATCTTCTTGACCATCATCACATGATAAAAGGAACTCTTTGCCGTTAAATTTTATATTTACATTTGCCATTTATCTATTTCTTCCAATAAAGTATCTGTTTCTTGATTTAATTCATCAATTTTTTCATTAAATTTTAATTCTTTATTTTTTTGCAATAAATTCCGTTCTTTAATCTTTTGTTTAAGAATATTGTGATCAGAACTCAATAATCTATACTTTTCTTCTAAAGCTTGCTTTTCAATTTCTAATTGATTTTTTTGATTGTCCAAATATTTTGTATGTTCTTTTAATTTGGGATTTACAATATCTAAGCTTTTTAATTTCTCAAGCGCAAGACTAAGTTTTTTTTCTTTTTCATCAAAAGTTTTCATATATATATAACTATAATATTAAATTGAGTCTTCTTAGTCTAGATAGGATAAAAATTGAGCATACAACATAAAGATTTAGCTAATGCTATAAGGTTTCTTTCTATTGATGCTGTAGAAAATGCGAAATCTGGACATCCAGGTATGCCAATGGGAATGGCTGACGTTGCAACTGTACTTTTTAAAAATTTCCTTAAATTTAATCCAAAAAATCCTAATTGGTTAAATCGTGACAGATTCGTTCTTTCTGCAGGCCATGGTTCAATGCTACTTTATTCTTTACTTTATCTTACAGGATATAAAAGTATTTCTTTAGAAGACATAAAAAATTTCAGGCAACTAAACTCGATTTGCGCAGGACATCCTGAATATCACCTAGGATCTGGAATTGAAACGACAACTGGTCCACTAGGTCAAGGAATAGCTAATGCTGTTGGTTTTGCGTTAGCAGAAGAAATTTTAAAAAATAAAGTAGGTAAAGAAATTATAAATCATAAGACTTACGTTTTGGCAGGGGATGGATGTTTAATGGAGGGAATTAGTCATGAAGCATTAAGTTTTGCAGGTCATCTTAAATTAAAAAATCTTATTTTATTGTTTGATAATAATTCAATATCAATAGATGGACCAACTAACCTGGCTGTATCTGATAATACAAAAAAAAGATTTGAAAGCTATGGCTGGGATTATCTAGATATAAATGGACATGATGAAAAACAAATTTTTAAAGCACTTAGAAAAGCGCAAAAAGCAAAAAAACCTTTTGCAATTTCATGTAAAACAACAATTGGCTATGGTTCTCCTAATAAAGGTGGAAAGGCATCATCTCATGGAAGTCCACTCGGGGAGGAAGAAATTAATTTGGTTAGAAAAAAACTAAAGTGGGATTATAAACCTTTCGAAATTCCAAACGAAATCAAAAAAGAGTGGAAAAAAATTGGCGAAAAAGCATCTGCAAATGCTGAAAAGTATGAAGTTAAATATCAAAAAATAATAAAAAAACTTGGTTGGTTGGGATGGTCATTAACAAGAAATTTTAAAAACAATTATCCTCCTGGTTTTAAAAATCATAAGGATCAAATTAATCAATCAATTGAAAAAGTAATAAAAAACTATTTAAAAAACTTGAGTCCTATTGCAACAAGAAAATCATCTGAAATGTTTTTAGAATTAATTACATCTTTACCAAACTTAATTGGGGGATCAGCTGACTTGGCTGGTTCGAATAATACTAAAACTAAAAAACATGAAATAATTAAACCAGGAAATTTTAAAGGAAATTATATTCATTACGGAGTAAGAGAACACGCAATGTGTGGTATTATGAATGGTTTGTCTTTGCATAGTGGCTTAATACCTTATGGTGGAACATTTTTAATCTTTAGTGATTATTGCAAACCATCAATTAGATTGGCTGCGATGATGATGCAAAGAATAATTTATATTTTTACCCATGACTCGATTGGACTTGGAGAAGATGGTCCAACTCATCAGCCAATTGAGCAATTAGCCAGTTTAAGATCAATACCTAATTTAAATGTTTTTAGACCTGCAGATACAATTGAAACTTTTGAGTGTTGGCAATTAGCACTTGAAAGTATTAAATCGCCAAGTGTGATTGCTTTGTCTAGACAAAAAATAAACCCTGTTAGAAAAGAATATAGTAAAATAAATAAGTGCTCTAAAGGAGCATATGAAGTTATGAGAACTGGAGATAACATTAAACTAATATTATTGTCCAGTGGGTCTGAAACTAGTTTAGCATGTGAAGTTAGCCATAAATTAGCCACAGAAAATATCTATTCAAAAGTTATATCAATGCCATGTCAAGAATTATTTGACAAACAAGATGAAAATTACAAAAAACAAATTTTATACGAAACAGGACTTGTAGTTTCTATCGAAGCATCTGAAACTGAATTTTGGAAAAAATATACAGGCTCTAATGGAATGAATTTTGGTATTAGTGATTTTGGAAGAAGTGCTCCTTACAAAGATGTTTATAATCACTTTGGTTTAAACATAGATAACATTGTAAAAGAAATTAAAAAAAAAATATGAAAATAAAAATAGGTATTAATGGACTTGGTAGAATTGGAAGAATGGTTATTAGATCAATTGTTGAAGGCAAATATAACAATATTGAAATAAAACATATCAATAATAGAACCAGTTCTGAAGTTAGCTCAAATTTACTTAGGTATGATTCAATACATGGTAGATTTAATTCTCTAATTAAATTTGATAATAAAAATATCACAATAGGAAAACAAAAAATTTCTTTCTCCCAAGAAACAAATATTGAAAATATAAACTGGAAAAAATATGATGTTGATTATGTTTTTGAATGTACTGGAAAATTCAACTCAAAAGAAAAACTTTTACCTCATCTAAAAAATGGAGCTAAAAAAGTAATTGTCTCTGCACCATGTAAAAATGCAGATAAAACTATAGTTTATGGTGTTAATGAAAATAAATTAAAAAAGGATGATAAAATTATTTCTGCGGCTTCATGCACTACTAATTGTTTAGCACCTGTAGTTAATGTTCTTAATAACAACTACCAAATTGAAAAGGGTTTTATGACTACCATTCATGCTTTTACAACTGATCAACGAATATTAGATAATTCTCATAAAGATCCGAGAAGAGCAAGATCTGCTAGTCAATCAATTGTCCCCACTTCCACAGGTGCCTCAAAAGCAATAGGAGATATTATTCCTTCATTAAAAGGTAAGTTGGAAGGTGTTGCCATGAGAGTTCCAACGCCGAATGTATCTTTAGTTGAATTAGTATTTTGTACTAAAAAAGATTTATCTGTTAAAAAAATTAACAAAAGCTTTTCAGATGAATCTAAAAAATCATTAAAAGGTGTTTTAGATATTACAAAAGAAAAATTAGTATCAGTTGATTTTAACCACAACTCATTTTCAGCAATTATCGATGCATCACTGACTTCTGTAGTTGGAAAAAATATGGGTAAAATATCCGCCTGGTATGATAATGAATGGGGCTTTTCAAACAGAATGTGCGATTTAGTAAAATATATTCATAAAATTTAATTTTTTTATGAAAAATATTTTAAATAAAAATCTTAATCTTAAAGGGAAAAAAGTACTATTAAGAGTCGATTTAAACGTTCCAATGAAAAATGGGGCGATAACCGAAATTTCAAGAATAAAAAAAATAATACCAACAATAAATCTTTTATTGGAAAAACAAGCTAAAATTATAATTATATCTCATATCGGAAGACCAAAAGGAAAGGTGATTAAAGAAATGTCCTTAAAACCTATTTCGGAAAAATTATCTTCTTTATTAAATAAAGAAATTTTATTTAACGAAGATATTATAAACGAAAATACAGCCTTAGAAATAAACAAAATTTCAAATAGCTCTATTATCATGCTAGAAAATATTCGATTTAATGAAGGTGAAGAATTAAATGATAGTGAATTTTCAAAAAAAATATCGGATTTAGGAGATGTTTATATAAATGATGCTTTCTCTTGTTCTCATAGATCGCACTCTTCTGTTGAAGGAATCACCAAATATATTCCCTCATATTTTGGACTACAAATTACTGAGGAAATTAGTGCTTTAGAAAAAATAACTGCGGAAATTGAAAAGCCGGTTTCACTTATAATTGGAGGCTCAAAAATTTCGACAAAAATTAAAATTATTAATAATCTAATAAAAAAATTTAATAATATTGTAATTGTGGGCGGGATGGCCAATACAATGCTAAAACATACTGGTATTAATATAGGAAAATCAATATGTGAATATGAATGTGGTCCTTTAATTAAAGAAATTATAAAAAATTCAAAAAAATATAATTGTGAAATCACTATACCTAAAGATGTCATCGTATCAAAAAGTTTAGATGGAATTGGAAAAGAAAAAAATATAAATCAGATAGAAGAAAATGAAATGATATTAGATATTGGAACCAAGACAATATCATCGATTGAAAAAATTGTTAACAACTCTAAAACTATACTGTGGAATGGTCCTGCAGGATATTTTGAAAATCCAAATTTTCAAAATGGAACAAAGAGAATATTGGAATTAATTTCTAAAAAAACAAAGAATGACAAAATTTTCTCTGTAGCCGGAGGGGGAGAGACAGTAGCTGCAATAAATAAATTTAAAAAATTTGATTCATTTACTTTCGTTTCAACTGCTGGTGGAGCTTTTCTAGAATATCTTGAAGGAAAAACTCTACCTGCTATAAAAGCATTAAATCAAAATGTCTGAATTAAATAATATTGCATTAAAAATTTTATCGAATGGAAAAGGTATCCTGGCCGCAGATGAAAGTACAGGAACAATGACCAAAAGACTTGAGTCTGTAAATGTTGAATCAACTAAAGAAAAAAGGTTGCTATTTAGAGAAACACTTTTTTCATCTGAAAGTATGAAAAAATGTATAGGTGGCGTAATTTTGTATGATGAAACAATTAAACAAAACTCAAACTCTAAAAAAACTATACCAGAATTAATTTCATCATCTGGGGCTATTCCAGGAATAAAAGTAGATACAGGAGCAAAAATTTTGGCAGGTTCTCCTGAAGAAAAAATAACAGAAGGACTAGATGGTTTAAGAGAAAGATTGAAAGAATATTACAAGCTAGGAGCAAGATTTACTAAATGGAGAGCGGTATATAAAATTTCAAATGATTATCCTAGTAAACTTTCAATTTATTCAAATGCACATGCATTAGCAAGATACTCTGCTTTAGTTCAAGAAAGTGGAATGGTTCCAATTGTAGAGCCCGAAGTTTTAATGGATGGAAACCATAGCGCTGAAGAATGTTTTAATAAAACTTCAGAAGTAATAAAAAAATGTTTTGAGGAATTAATTAAACATAAGGTCGAATTGAAAGGAACAATATTAAAACCCAATATGATCTTACCAGGATCTTCTAATAAAAATAAAATTGAAGACTCTAAAATTGCAGAATTAACTTTAAAGTGTTTAAAAGTTTCAGTTCCATCTGAAGTTCCTGGAATAGCTTTTCTTTCAGGGGGGCAAACGGAGATAGAAGCTACAAAAAATTTAAATAGAATAAATTTAATGAATGATACAAGTTTTATTTTAAGTTACTCCTACGGTAGAGCACTCCAGCAAAGTGCTTTAAAATTTTGGTCAAAAAACATTAATGATATTAAAGGTACCCAAGCTGTATTCTCTCATAGAGCAAAAATGTGCTCATTGGCATCTATAGGCAAGTGGTCAGAAGATATTGAAAAAAAATAAAATAAATAAAAAGTTTATTTATTTAATTTCTCCTGAGAAAATTGAAGATAAACTTTTTTATAAGGATTTAGATAAAGTTTTAAAAACTAATAAAGTAAGTTTTTTTCAGCTTAGACTTAAAGAAAATGAAGAAAGCGAAATAATTTCAATTGGAAAAAAAATTCAGAAAATTTGTAAGAAGTATAATGTTAAGTTTATAATAAATGATAGTCCGATAATTGCTAAAAAAATTAATGCCGATGGTTGTCATTTGGGTCAAAAAGATATGATTTTTATGAAAGCAAGGAAAATATTAAAAAATAAGATTATAGGAATAACCTGCCATAACTCCAAAGATTTAATTAAAGGAGCTATGAAAAAAAAAGCAGACTATATTGCTATTGGAGCTTTTTTTTCATCAAAAACAAAAAAAATTAAATATAGGGCAAATTTAAAAATATTAAAATATTCGAAATTAATTACAAATATACCTATAGTATGTATAGGCGGAATTAAAAATACAAATTATAAAAAACTTTTATTGCATAAAGCCAACTTTTTAGCTATCTCAGGCTACATTTGGAACAACAAAAAATATAAACCAGTTAATGCGATTAATAAATTAGTATGAAAATATCTGCAAATGAAATTAGGGTTGGCATGTTGCTAGAACATAATAATGATTTATGGGAGGTTTTAAAAACGCAACACGTTAAGCCTGGAAAAGGAGGAGCTTTTGCACAAGTAGAAATGAAAAGCTTATTAAAAAATACTAAGCTCAATGAAAGATTTAGATCAAATGATAGTGTCGAGAAAGCATCGTTAGAAGAAATAAAATATAATTTCTCATATGAAGATGTAGATTTTTATTATTTTATTGATCCCAAATCATTTGAGCAAATTAATATCAAAAAAAATGTTGTGGGTGAAAAAGGCAAATTGCTTACTGAAAATATAGAAGTGACTATAAGTTTTTATAATGAAAGTCCATTAAGTGTTCAGCTTCCCAATCAAGTCACGTGCAAAATTGAAACTACAGATGCTGCTCTAAAGGGTCAAACGGTTTCATCATCTTTTAAACCAGCCACGCTTATTAATGGGATTAAAATCCAAGTACCTCCATTTATAGAAAGTGGAGATGAAATTATAATTGATACAAGAACTATTGAATATATAAAAAAAGTATAAATATTATGAACTCTATTTCGCCCAATTTAAATATTATGATAAAAGCAAGCGAAAAAGCATCAAAATTACTAATAAGAGATTTTGGTGAAATAGAAAACTTGCAAGTTTCAGTAAAAGGTCCTTCAGATTTTGTAACCAACGCGGATACAAAGGTTGAAAAAATTCTTATAAATGAATTATTAAAATCAAAAAAAAATTATTCAATTCTTAGCGAGGAATCTGGGTTAATCAAAAATAAAGATGAAAAAAATATATGGATTATTGATCCTATTGATGGAACATCAAATTTTTTACATGGAGTTCCTCATTTTGCGATTTCAATTGCTCTACAATCTCATGATGAAATAGTTTGTGGTTTAATTTTTGATCCAATTAAAAATGAAACTTTTTATGCTGAAAAAAATAATGGTTCATTTTTAAATAATAAAAGAATTAAAGTTTCAAGAAAAAATGAAATTAGCAGATGCCTTTTTGCTACTAACGGAAAAAAATTTAAAAATGTAAATTTATCAACAAGAAAAACTGGTAGTGCATCACTAGACATGGCATATGTTGCATCTGGAAGATATGATGGCTTTTTTCAAGAAAATTTAAATTTGTGGGATGTTGCTGCGGGAATTGTCCTAGTAAAAGAGGCTGGAGGAATAATAAATTCAATAAATTTGAAAAAGATCAAAAACTTAGAAATATTAGTTTCAAGTTCATCTATTAACGAAAAAATGTTGAAAAAACTTAATAACTTTTAATTGTTTTATAAATTTCTTTTGCTATAAGTCTCGATATGAAAAAAGACATACATCCAAATTACCATAAGATAAAAGTTGAAATGACGGATGGTACTCAATTTGAAACAAAATCGACCTGGGGTGCGGAGGGAGATGTTTTAAAATTAGAAATTGATCCAAAATCTCATTCTGCTTGGACTGGTGGAAAACAAAAACTTTTAGACAAGGGAAGAGTAAGCAAGTTTAATAAAAAATTTCAAAATTTTAGATCTGATAAAAAATAATGACTAATGGACTTTTAATGCCGATAGCAACTGCTGTTTGGTTAGTTGAAAATACTACATTAACATTTAAACAAATTGCAGATTTTTGTAATCTTCATGAAGTTGAAGTACAAGGTATAGCAGATGGAGAAGTTGCAAAAGGTATTAAACCATACAATCCAATAATTTCGGGCCAATTATCAAGAGAAGAAATTGATTTATCATCAAAAGATGAGGGCAGAAAACTTCAAATAAAAGGGAGTGATATTGAAATTTCGGGAGAGCAAAAAAAAATCAAAAAGTATGTTCCACTTTCTAAAAGACAAGATAAGCCGGACTCGGCTTTGTGGCTTATTAAACAACACTCTCAATTAAAAGATTCACAAATAGCTAAACTTGTTGGCATAACTAAAAATTCAGTAACTTCTATTAGAAATAAAAGTTATTGGAATTTTAATAATTTGAATGCCAAAGATCCAGTTGCGATGAATTTATTTACTCAAAAAGATCTTATTCTAGCTTTAGAAAAAGCAGAAAGACGTATCAAAAAAGAAAAGAAAGAAAAAGCTAAACAACAAAAGTAAAGTATGAGCAAATTTTATAGACAAAAAAAAATTAAAGTGCTATTAAATCACTTTTTTGGAGGTAGTTATTAAAATAGATGTAAAAGATAATAATGTCGAACAAGCCCTGAGAGTTTTAAAAAGAAAACTTCAGAGAGATGGCTTTTTTAAGATTATTAAACTTAAAGATACTTACGAAAAACCCTCAGAAAAGAAGAAAAGAATTCTGCAGGAAAACATAAAACGAGTTAAAAAACTAAACAAACTAAAAAATAGAATTTAACACCGCGGGGTGGAGCAGTCTGGTAGCTCGTCAGGCTCATAACCTGAAGGTCGGCGGTTCAAATCCGTCCCCCGCAACCAAAATTGAAATGAATTATAATTTAAAAAAAATAATTTTATTGGTTTTTGTTATTATTTTTTCAATTTTAATAACAATTAAGTTTTCAATATCCTTTTTTAAAAACGAAATAATTAGTATTATAAAATCAGAAAAATTTGATAGATTTATTATTAATGTTATTGATGAAAAATTGGAAAAAATGGCAAATGAAGAAATTTCTGATCAAAGAAAAGACTTTTATAATAAAAACTTAAATAAAATTTTTGAAAAACTTGAAATCAAATAATCTATTAGATAGATCAATTAAATATATTGAAATAAATTTACAAAAAGAACGGTTTTTTTGGTTAATACTAGTTTCTTTTTGCTTTTACTCCTTTTTTTTTTCTATTGAACAGGGAAAGTTTAATTACGATGGTTATCATTGGGGTCTAGTAGCTTCCAACGCAAATGATTTTATAAATGGTAAAATGCCGTATAGAGATTTTTTTGTTCATTATGGCTTTTTAACACTTTTTTTTCAAACTATTGCTTTAAAAATTCATTATTCTGTTTTTTCATTAATTATTTTATCTGCTAGTTTATATATTTTATCTATTATAAATATTGCTTTAGTTTTAAAAAAAATAAGCTCAATTTATTACTGCTATTTTTTCTTATTTATATTATTTTTTTTTCAGCCTTATGCGGTTTATCCTTGGCATACATATTTTGTTTATTTTTTTATAACGACTGGTATTTTATTTTATTTTAATAAATCCTATTTATCTATATTTCTATTTGGGCTAACTATTCAATTATGCTTTTTATCTAGCGAAAGTTTTAAGATATGTTCATATTTAATTTCTATCTCAACAGTAATATTGCTTTATTTTGAAAATAAAAATGATTTAAAAAAATTTACATATAATTCTTTATTTTATTTTTTAGGATTTTTACTTCCTCTTTTATTTTTTATTTTATTTTTAAAATCAAACGAAATTTATAACGATTGGGTATTGCATAGATATATTCCAGAAATTCTGTTGAATACTGTATACAGTTCTTATTATGACTTGATGAAAAACTTCTTTTTTTTATATATCTCAGGCTTTAAAAATTTTTACAATAATAGTTTTTATTTATTTGGATTGATACTAAATTTATCTTGCATACTTTATCTATGTAAAATTTTTAATTATAAAAAAAAAATAAATACTAATATAATACTAGTTGCATTAATTGCCCTCTTTTTAAATTACATGCTAGTTTTTAAATTTAATAGTTTCAGGTTATTTTGTGGTCCTATTTTAGGATACATTGTCTATGCTTACATGGTAAATAGGTTGCAAAACATAAATTTTAAATTTCTTTCAGTATTAATTATTTTTTTTCTAGCATTATTATCTAATCCCTTTGAAAAGAACGAAGCTAATCGGGGATATGTTTATAAATCAATTAAAAATGAAAGTTTAAACAGTAATAAAATTTCAATTTTTGCAAATATGTATTTCCAAAAAAATGTATGGAAACATTTTGATAAATTATTTGAAATTAAAGAAATCATTAAAAAAAATTGTTCAAATATTAAATATTTCTATAATTTAACTAGTGACCATTATTATTACTTACTAATGAGTCAAGATTTTAAAACGAACCAAAAAATACCAGGCTATAGCGAAACAAAATTAAACGTATATTACAACAAAATTTTATCAACATATGACAAAAAATTTTATGAAAATATTAAAAACAATATAGAAAACGAAGATTTAATTTTTATAAGAGAAAACAAAAATAAAACCAATTTAAAAATTTTAGATAAAAAAATAAATATTAAAAATTTTTATTTTATAGATTTGCCTTTTTCTTTCGATCAGAAAAAGAAAAAAGTTTACATTCCTAAGACCTGCATTATATAAAATATAAAGATTTAAAAACCCTAATAAAAATGTAAAAAGTAGAAAATAAATACAAGTAAAGCAGGTTTATTTTTTTTTCGAAAAATTTTATTTTAAAACGATTTTCTAAAATAGTAAAAAATAAAATCAAAAACAATGGTTCATAATACTTATGGTATATAGTGTATTGAATATTTGAAATGACTAGCAAAAATATTATTAAAAAGTTATTCAAATTTTTTTTTACTAAAGCTACTAAAATGACAATAGAGATAAAGCAACTAGCATAAAAAAATAAATTATTATTAAAAAAAATATTTGAAATTTGTAAAAATATTCCTCCACCTGTAAAATCTAAATTATAATTAAAAAAATAAACATTTATTATTAAAAACAGCAGAGCACTAAAAAGTGTCTTTTTTAATGGGTGAATTATTTCTAGTATTAAATTTTTATTTATAATTAAAGGTATGAGATGAAAAAATAAAATAGAACCTATTATAAGAATTTTATTTGAAATATTGAAACTTAATTTATTCGTATCTTGGACTACCCCTATTTCAGACCCAGGTGATATAAAATTAATACCTAGAATAAAAACATAATAAAATGCTGGTATTGACAGAACTAAACCAAAAATAAAAAGATAAAAAACATTTTTTAAATCTAGCTTTTTTAAATAATAATAAAAAAAATATACCGCAAATAATGAAAAATTTGGACTTATATAAGATGCTAGAATTAAATAAAAAAAATTCTTATATGCTTTATTAACGGTTTGCTTTTTTTTAAATTTTAAAAACTCATAAATTGAAATTAAAAAGAAAATAAGTCCAATTATTGTTGTGCTTGGCCAAATTGACAAAGATCTAAAGGTTGGTGAAAGAAAAATTGAAATTGATAAAAATATGAGAATATTTCTATCAACTTTTTCAAATTGTAAAACTAAACATTTATAAAAATAATAAATTAAAAATAAAGATAGATTTAAATGTAAAAACCTCACCAGGTCAAAAGACAAACCAATTTTTGTAAATAAACTTAAAAAAATTAAATATAGTGGTGAATGTCTATGACCATAACTTTCATAGTTTAAAAGAGTTTTTTTAATACTGATAGTTAAATCTCTAATAACAGGATAGTCAGTTTTATACCAATCCTGTGTTGCTCCAGAATTTAAATCCTCCCCAAGAAAAAAACCAACTAGTAGAGAAGCATAAAGTACTAAAGATGAAAAAATTAAAAATTTATTTTGATTTACGATTTTGACCATAATTTATTAAAAAAAAATTTTTTAATTGCACAAAAATATCCTCTTATAAACTTGTAATCTCTAAATGTAACTATGTAAAAAAATAATCTTAAATTTATATAAGTATATCCAATTAATTTATCGGATAAGGTTCCCATTTTCTTTATAATTATCAAAAAGCCATATGTACTTTGAAAAATTCTATTTTCTTTTTTTTCAATTGAGGAACTTCTGCCAATTTTATGATAAGTAATTATTTTCTGATTACATACAATTTTTCCAATTTTTTTTAATCTATGAGATAATTCAAAATCTTCTGGACCATAAAATATTTCCTCATCTCCTAATCCGGATTTTCTAAGGGCGGATACCTTATAAGCTGAACAGCATCCACAAACCATATCTGTCTCTATAATTTTATTTAACGATGGATTGTCATAAATTCTTTTTTTTTGTAAATTCATTGTTCTTTGAAATTTAAGGTAACTCCAAGACATTTTAAAACCTGAAAACCATACGCTATTTTTAATATATGCGTGCATTATTTTTGGAGATGCTGCAGCTATATTTGGTTTTTTTATTGTTTCTAATATTTGACTTATATAATTTTTATTAATTATAAAATCATTATCTATTCTTAAGATATATTTATAGTTATTTCTAATTGCAAATTTATATCCAATATTTAAACCCTTCGTTAAGCCATAATTAACTTTATTCTTTATGATAAATAAATTTTTATTTCCTAAAATTTTTTTTTGGACTTCAAAATTTCTTTTAATTTCTATAATTTTCCCGATTTTTTTTATTTTTGGTTTTATAAAAAATGAGTTAGAAACTATTTCTCCCTTTGTCCATTGAATAATTTTTGAGAAGTGTTTATAAGTTGATCCATTGTCTATATATACAACATCAAATTTTTCATTATTTTGAAATATACTTTCCAAACAATCGATTGTATTTTTCCAATCATTCCAATTTAAAACAATAACTGCTGTACTCATACTATGTTTTTCACTATAATTTTTAAAACAAATAAAGTGGATAATAATCTATATTTTAAAATTTGATTTCTTACTATCAACCAAAAAAGTCTTAACTGTGTCCAAAGTCAACTTTTTATAAGATTTACCGAATTTTTCTATTTTTTCAATTATAGATGGGGGAATTGTAATTATATGACAGCCTAATTGCTTAGCTTGTAAATAATTATATGGCTCTCTAACGCTTGCCCACAAAATCATGACATTTTTAAAATTTTTAGATATTTTCAAACTTTTTATGATTTCAGGTAATGGATCTTTACCAGAATCAGCTGCTCTACCTGCGAATATAGATATAATTACCTTAGTTTTTTTATTAATAACTTTTAATATTTTTTTAGTTTGGGTAGCATTGTAAACCGCAGTTATATTTAACTTAATATTTTTTTTATTTAGTTCTTTAATTACTTTGCCAGTAAATTTACCTTTTGAATTAACAACAGGAATTTTCACATAAACATTGCTACCCCAATTATTTATTTTTTTAGCTTGATTAATCATATTTTCATAGTTGTCAGCAAATACTTCAAGAGAAACTGGTTTATTATTGCAAACTTTAAGTATTTTTTTTGAATATTCACTATAATCTTTTGCTCCAGCTTTTCTCATTAAGCTGGGATTAGTTGTAAAACCTTTAACAATTTTTTTTTTGTTGAACTTTTTTACCTGGCTTATTTCTGCTATATCACAAAAAATTCTAGTACTCATTTAATTTATAAGTTTTTGCTAATTTCCTCTGTCATTTTTTTTGCATCTGCAAACAACATTAAAGTATTCTCTCTATAAAAAAGATCATTATCAATACCCGCATAGCCAGGGGAAAGACTTCTTTTTACAAATAAAACTGATTTAGATTTTTCTACATCAAGTATTGGCATTCCATAAATTGGACTTTGTGGATCTGTTTTAGCCACAGGATTAGTTACATCGTTCGCACCGATTACATAAGCAACGTCACAGTTTGCAAAATCATTGTTTACTTCTTCTAATTCAAAGACTTCATCATAAGGTACATTTGCTTCTGCAAGCAATACATTCATATGTCCGGGCATTCTACCGGCGACTGGGTGTATCGCATAAGAAACTTTTACTCCATTTTTTTTTAGAGCATCTACCATTTCCCTTAAAGCATGTTGTGCTTGAGCTACTGCCATACCATAGCCAGGTACAATAATTACCGATGATGCATTTTTCATTAAAAAAGCAGCATCATCCGCATTGCCACTTTTGACAGGTTTCTGCTCTTTTGAAGATTTGATTGAACTTTGATCTGTTGCACCCCATCCACCTAATATAACATTAAAAAAAGATCTATTCATTCCTTTACACATAATATACGAAAGAATAGCGCCTGAAGAGCCAACTAGTGCGCCAGTTATAATTAAAGCAGAATTTTCTAATGTGAAACCAATCCCTGCTGCTGCCCAGCCAGAATAAGAATTTAGCATTGATATAACTACAGGCATATCAGCGCCACCAATTGGAATGATTAATAATACTCCAACTAAAAATGAAATTGAAATTATGGTCCAAAATAATATTTCGGATTGGGTGGTGCATAAATAAAATATTAATCCAATTAACAGCAATCCTAAAAGTAAATTTAAATAATGCTGTCCAAAAAATGTTATTGGCGAACCTGACATAATTCCTCTTAACTTAAAAAAGGCTATTATTGATCCTGTAAATGTTATCGCTCCAATAGCTGCACCAAGAGACATTTCAATCAAACTAGCAATTTTTATATTTCCTGAGTATCCTAAGTTAAAAATTTCTGGTTTTAAAAAGGCTGAAATCGCTACAAATACAGCTGCTAAACCAACTAAACTATGAAATCCGGCAACAAGTTCTGGCATTGCTGTCATGGGAATTCTAAACGCTATAAATGCTCCCAAAGATCCGCCGATAACTAAAAAAATTAAAAGATAAACAAAACCAATTGAAAAATTGCCAATAGATAAAATGGTAACACCTATTGCAATAGCCATTCCAATAATTCCAAATAAATTTCCCCGTCTTGATGTTTCAGGTGAGGATAGACCTCTTAGGGCCAAAATAAATAAAACCCCAGATATTAAATAAAAAATTGCTAAAATGTTTGGAGACATAATTTATTTATCCTTCTTTTTTTTTTTATACATTGCCAACATTCTCTGCGTTACGAGAAATCCACCAAAAATATTTACTGCAGCAAGAACTATTGCTAAAAAACCAAAAATATTTGCTGTATCAAAAATATTTTCTGGGTTTCCAGCTAGTGATGCAATTATTGCACCCACAATAATGACCGAAGAAATAGCGTTAGTTACAGACATTAATGGCGTATGCAATGATGGAGTCACACTCCAAACTACATAATAGCCAACAAAAATTGATAGAATAAAAATACTTAATCTGAATATAAAAGGGTCAATTTCCATAATTTATTTTAATAATGTTTTATTAACAATTTCATCTTCCATGTTTAAGTTTATTTTTTTATTTTCTTTATCATAAAGATTTGAAATAAAATTAAACATATTTTTTGCATAAAGATTGGAGGCTGAAACAGGTAATTTATTTAAAATATTTCTTTCTCCCATAATTTTTACCCCATTTTTATCAACGATCTCATCTACCTTTGTGAAAGCTGTATTGCCGCCCTGAGATGCTGCTAAATCATAAATTACTGATCCTTTTTGCATATTGCTTATCATGTTTTCATTTATTATTACTGGTGCTTTCTTTCCAGGAATCAAGGCTGTGCAAATAACAATATCTATTTTTTTTAATGTTTCTGCTAATAGTTCCTCTTGTTTTTTTTTAAAATCTTCGGTAGCTTCCTTTGCATAGCCGCCTTCTGTTTCTAGATTTTCAGCACCCTTAACTGTTAAAAATTTACCTCCTAAACTTTCTACTTGTTCTTTAGATGCTGACCTTACATCAGTTGCAAAAACAATTGCACCCATTCTTTTTGCTGTAGCAATAGCTTGTAGGCCTGCAACACCGGCACCTACGATTAATACTTTTGCAGCCGGAATAGTTCCTGCTGCAGTCATCATCATTGGTATTGCTTTTTCAAAATAAGAAAATGATTCTAAAACTGCTTTATAACCTGCAAGATTAGCTTGTGAAGAAAGAATATCCATCGATTGTGCTCTAGTAATACGCGGCAACAACTCAAGAGAAAAAGATTTTATATTTTTTGATTTTAAATCATTTAACTCTTCCTTATTTTCTATAGAATTAAATGAGCCAACAAAAATTTGGTTTTCTTTCGTCATTGATATTTGATTTTTATTTAATAATGCGAATTGAATAAGAATATCAGAACTATTTATTAATTCTTTCTCATCATTTATAATTTTTGCACCAACTTCAATAAACAATGAATCATCTATCCCAATGTGGCTGCCATAGTTATTTTTTAACTGAACTTCAAAACCTAGATTTTTATATTTTTTTACAATCTCGGGGGTAATCGCAATTCTTTTTTCAATTTCCCTATTTTCTGAATTTGATCCAATAATCATTTTAAAATATTATATTAGAAAAATTGCATTCAAAATATAAATGATATGAGTGCGACAGTTACCCATAAGGTTATTTCTGCCTAGCTTTATATTTTGGGTTTTTTTTATTTATTATATAAACTCTACCCCGTCTTCTAACAAGTTTTGAGTTTAGATCTCTTGATTTTAAAGATTTTAGCGAACTTTTAATTTTCATAATTATTTTTTTTTGAACTTTTACTTATTAAAGTTTCTCTGGTCAACAAAAGAATCGTTGCTTAAATATTTAAAATATTAAATAATTTAAAATATGAGGTTTAGTATAATTATCAATACTCACAACCAAATACGTTTTATTAAGGATTGTATAAATTCATGTATAAATCAGGATTTTTATGATTATGAAATAATAGTCACAGATACTTCAGATTTTAAAATTAATAAAGAAATTTTAAGATCAAAAAAAATTAAATACTTTCATATTAAGCAAAAATCAAATTATCCAGTTATGAACCAAATGCACCAGGTATTATTTGGTTTTAATAAGTCTAAAGGAAAATATATTTGCTTATTAGATGGTGATGATAAGTTTGCGCCAAAAAAGTTGAAAGAGTTAAACGAAATAGTTGCAAATAAAAAAATATACATCAACCAGGATCTACCATCTTTTTTTAGTAAAGACAAAATTTTAGGACAAGATAAATTTAAAAAGTATAAAAATAATGAAATTTTTAAAAAAATTTTTATTGAATGGCCGCAAGTAACTGGCACTAGTACGATTACTGTAAAGAGGGAAATTTTAAAAAAATTTTTTATTAAAAATAAACCATTTAATTGGAAATATTTAGCAATTGACGTTCAGTTAGTTCTATTTTGCGATCATAATTTTAAAATAAATAATGAATTAACTAAGATAACCCTTAAAAGAAAGCACGATAGAAATCTTGATGACACTTTTTCGAACTTTTTTTCAAAGTCTTTTTGGAAAAGAAGAAAAATGCAACACGAACTTAATTATTTTATAAGGAAAAAAAGAAAAGTTAATTTTGATTTTTTAGTTACAAAATTTGTGAATTTTTTTTTCTGAATTTAAAGCCTGGCAACGTCCTACTCTTCCATGTCTTAAGACAAAGTACCATCGGCGCAGAAGGGCTTGACTTCCGAGTTCGGAATGGGATCGGGTATTACACCTTCGCAATAATCACCAGGCCAAAGACTTATACAAAAAAAATAAGAAATTGCAATTATAATTTATGAAGTGCTAGATATAAATTTTTCTACATAATCCTCTAAATGTATTAATCCATATCTTCTATAAACTTTGTTTGATAGATTTAAGCTGGTTAAAGCTGATGCAAACCTCTCTCCTTTTCTGCTCGGTAAATATTTAATTTTTGAATTGAATAGTTTGGCTAACTCAATAATTGTAAAAGAATCTTTATTTGAGATACTGTAGTGTTTGCACTGATTCTTTTTCCAGGCTTCAAAGCAAACTTTAATAGTATCATCAATATGTGTAAATCTTCTAGATTGCGTTCCGGGTTTAACAACTGGTAGAGGTAGTCCTCTTTTATAATAATATTCAAATATACCTACGACTGTGGCCATCGGACCTTTGCAAATCTGCTTGGGTCCATATACATTGTAAAAATAAATAATTTCAAATTTAAAATTAAACCATTTTCTTAAATTTTCTAATAACTCCAAATTTTTAGATTTTGTAAAAGCATATGGTGATAAGTTTTTATCTTTGCCACGATTACCAAGGGAGGCTGATGTTGCGGAATATATCAGCTTAATTTTGTTTTTTAGACAAAAATTAAAAACTGCATTTGTTCCGATTGAATTTGAGTTTAAACACTCATTCATATTTTCAAAGCTTTGAAATATCCTCGCAAATTCGCCAAAATGAAATAGAGAGTGAATAGAGTTTTTTTTTGTTTTTAAAATTGATGAAATATTTTTTGTATATCCTTTTATGTATTTAACTCTTGGATTTTTATAATGATTGATTTTTTTTCCTGTAGAATAATTATCTATAGAAATAATTTTTAAATTGGTTTTTTTCACAAGGTACTCAACTAAATTAGAACCAACAAACCCGGCACCTCCGGTTACGACTATATATTTTTTCATTAAGTTTATTTAAATTTTTTTTTGTTTTTTAAAAAATAATTAAAGGTTATATCGAAAGCTTTGCCAAAATCATTTTTTGGTTTCCATCCATATTTCTTAGCTAATCCAATATCTAGGCATTTTTTTGGCATACCATCCGGTTTTGATTTATCATATTTTATTTTAAGTTTAACACTCATTTTTTTCATTAAAAATTTTGCATACCATTTAATGGGATAGTCCTTACCTATTCCTATGTTGATAAATGGTTCTTTAATTTTTTTATTCATAAAAAAAATTATCGAGTCGGCAAAATCTTCAACAAACATAAGCTCCCTTTTAGCTTTTCCTGTACCCCAAATATTTAAAATTTTTTTGTTATTTATCTTTGAGTAGTAAATTTTTTTTAATAATGCAGGATAAAAATGTGAATTATTAAGGTCAAAATTATCATTTGGTCCATAGAGGTTTGGTGGCATTAAACTTTTATAGTTTAAGTTGAGCATATCAGTATAATATTGACACATCTTTAAACCAGCTATTTTAGCAATTGCATATGCATCATTACTTTCTTCCAATGATCCAGTTAATAAATATTTTTCCTTCATTGGCTGTTTACAGAATTTTGGATATATGCAACTAGAGCCTAAAAAAAATAAATTTTTGACTCCTGCTTGGTATGATCCGTGAATTATATTATTTTGAATTTGCAGATTTTCATATAAAAATTTATCTTTATATTTTGAATTGGCAACTATACCGCCAACTCTAGCAGCCGCTAATATAACAAATTCTGGTTTATTACGTTTTAAAAATTGAAAAGTTTTTTTTTGGTCAACTAAGTCTAGTTGATTTTTATCCTTAAAAATTAGGTTTTTAAATCCTTTTTGTTTTAATTTTCGCGTTATAGCTGAACCGACCATTCCATTATGACCAGCGATATAGATTTTTGAATTTTTACTTATCATTTAAAATTAATTTTAATTCTTCAGAAATCATTTCATCTACTAAATCATTTAAATTATACTTTGGTTTCCATTTTAATAATTTTTTTGCTTTTTTTGCGTCACCTAGTAAATTATTTACTTCTAAGGGTCTATAATAGGCTTTATCACATGCCACTACTACCACACCATTTTCATCGACAGCCTTTTCATTTATTCCTTTGCCTTTCCAAGAAATTTTAATTTCAAGTTTTTTCGATACTAAATTTATAAAACTTTTAACACTCGCTTGATGTCCTGTAGCTATTACAAAATCTTGGGGGGTTTTTTGTTGTAGCATTAACCACATAGCTAAAACATAATCTTTTGCGTGCCCCCAATCTCTTTTTGAGTATAAATTACCTAAATAAAGGGTTTTCTGTTTTTTTAATTTTATCCTACATAATGCCTGAACAATTTTTTGTGTAACAAAAGTTTCACCTCTTCTTGGGCTTTCGTGATTAAATAAGATACCATTACATGCATACATATCATAAGCTTCTCTATAGTTTATAGTAACCCAATGTGCATAAAGTTTCGCAACTCCATATGGACTTGCTGGGTGAAAAGGTGTTTTTTCATTTTGTGGTGTTTTTTCATTTAAACCATATAACTCAGAAGTGCCTGCTTGATAAAATTTTGTTTTTTTTTCTAATTTATTAAATCTTATGGCTTCTAATATTCTTAAAGCACCAAGCCCATCAGCATTAGCTGTATATTCGGGTGACTCAAAAGAAACTTGAACATGTGATTGTGCAGCTAAATTATAAACCTCGTTTGGTTTAATCTGATTTATTAATCTTGTAACAGAAAGAGAGTCGGTGATGTCACCATAGTGTAAAATAAAATTCCTTTTTTTTATATGTGGATCTTGATAAATATGATCAATTCTTCCAGTATTAATTGATGAAGATCTTCTTTTGATTCCGTGTACAATATAATTTTTTTTAATAAGAAGTTCAGCAAGATATGAACCATCTTGTCCTGTAATACCAAATATAAGTGCAGTTTTTTTCATTTATAACAAATTTTAATTTTTATTTTTAAAAATGTACTTAACAAGTTCAAATAATATAAGCAATCCATCTTTTACAGCATTAACTTTCTTTTTTCCACCTATTCTCTCTCTTTCATAGCTGGATAAACAAGAATACTTCATATTATGATGTTTAGCTTTTATTGGAATTTCAACACAAAGTCTAAAATCAAAACTTTTTAAGTTAAGTTTTTTAAATGAAGAAGTTTTTCCTAGCGTATATAAAAACAAAATATCTGTAATTTTTAAATTAAATAAAAAATTTCCTAAAAAAGTAAAAAAATAGTTTCCGGTCATTGTTATAAAATCATCATCATCACTTCCACCATTTGGTTTTTGATATCTTGAAGCAAAAACAAAATCTTTTGTATCACATAAGTTTCTCATTTCTGGTAAATATTTTGGATCCATTGATCCATCTGCATTGATAATGCAGCAATACTCCGTATCTACACTGTTAATGCCTTCTATGAGGGCATTTCCGAAACCGTTATTTTTTTGCTCTAAAATTTTAATATTTTCAAAATTTGCAATTGCTTTCTTTGTCTCTGTATCTTCTTTTTCTAAGCATATTAATTTTTTACAATTATATTTTTCAAGTTCTTTGAGAAATATTGGCAAAGACTCAGCCTCTTTTTTTGTTGGGAGAACTAATGTCAAATCGTGCATAATTTAATCTTCTTTATAAGATTTATTGAAATATATATATTCGAATGTTTTTCTAAAGTACATTTTTGTTTTAAAAACTTTAGTAAAATTATTGCTTATTAAAAAGCTATTTACATCCGACAAAGTATAATCTTTTACTAACATGTTATGAAAATGATGTTCAAAATATATATATTTTACAATTTTAATATAATCCCCCAGACCTTTCATAACATTAAAGTCATATCCTTCTGTGTCAATTTTAAGCACATCAATTTTTTTAATTTTAAGTTCACTTAAAATGTTATCCAGTCTATCAATATTAACTTTAATTATACTAAATTTTTTTTTTCTATCAAAAAAATCTAGATATCGATTTTTTCTCTTAAAGTATTTTGACTGATCATTTATTTTTATTATTGTTGACGAAGAGGATTCTATATGTTGCTTAAAATCTAAAACTTCTTTTTTTTCTCCTAATCCAATATTGTAAATCTTTAAATTTTTTATATTTTTTGTTTTCTTTAATAGTTTTTGATAATTAGGAAGGCTAGGTTCAAAGGCCAATATATTTTTAATATTAAGTTTTTTTTTAAAAAAATTTATGGTTTCACCGTGGTGTGCACCAACATCTATAAATAAAGAAAATTCAATTTTATTTTTGTTTTTAAAAAAGAATAAAATTTTTTTTTTATTAAAGAAGTCAAAAAAAGATAAAATTAATCTCAATATTTTGAAATACATAAATTTAGTTATTTAATATAAATAAAATCTATATTAGTATGTATTAATTAACTGATTATTAAAAAATATGCCATTAGTAAGTGTAATAATCCCTTATTATAAAAAAATTGATTATATTAAACAATCAATTAACTCTGTTTTAAATCAAACCTATAAAGACTTCGAAATAATCGTAGTTTATGACGATGACACGTTGTCAGATTTCAATCTTTTAAATAAAGAATTTAAAAATAATCCTAAAATAAAAATTATTAGAAACTCCTCAAATTTTGGTGCCGGTGTCTCAAGAAATATAGGTATAAAAAACTCTAATGGTGAAATAGTAGCATTTTTAGATGCTGACGACTTTTGGTTCCCTGAAAAATTAGAAAAACAAATAAATTTTATGAAAAAAAATAAATTTGATTTCACATTTTGTAATTATGAAAAAAATATATCCCTTAAAAAAAAAATCAAAGTTGAAAGTAAAAAGGATAAATTGGGTTACTTTGATCTAATAAATTCTTGTGATATTGGGCTTTCGACAGTCATGTTAAATAAAAAAATTATAAAAAACAATCTATTTCCATCAATATCAACGCAAGAGGATCTCGTCGCTTGGCTTAAAATTACAAAAGAGAATATATATGCGCATAAACTTAATGAATATTTAGTTATCTGGAATAAAGTTAATAATTCTCTTTCCTCAAGCTTTGCGCAAAAAATATCTGACGCTTATAAAGTTTATTATGTTTATGAAAATTTTAATTTTTTTAAATCAATTTTTTATTTAATTAAATTAAGTCTATTCTCCATTAAAAGAAAATTTTAATTTTTTTTTGAAGAGTAATAAAATCTATAATTTCCAATTTTCCTACATTTAATATATGACAGAGAATTATCTTCGTAACATTTATCCTTATCTTTAAAAAGTTTAAGTTTACTTTTTTGCATATAAAAAAAATTATCATCCATACGATAGTAAGGATTTTTTAAGAGATTATATTTATAAACATGATTTTCTTTGAAAAGCCTATTTACATTTCTTCCAGCAAATATAACTAAACATATTAAAAAAATTATAATTATAGAATTTTTTTTATTTTTAAAAGAAAAGTTTTGACTAGTCAAAAGAAGTGAAATTGGAAAGGTTAAAAGTAAAAAAATTATTATATAACCTCCATATCTTAGACTGGGATGTCTCAAAAACCATTCTAAAAAAAGAAGGAATATTAAAAAATAAACTGGAAAATAGTTTTTAAAGTTTTTAAATTTAAAATTTATGGGCTTAAAAAAAAGTAAAACTATTATTATTGCTAACAGAATGCCCAATAAATAGTCTGACATTTTGTTAAAAAAATAGTTTTCCATCCAGATTGGTAGCCAATTAAGCCCGGACAGATACTCTCCTACATTTTCCACTCTATATGTTGGCGTGGCTCCTGCTTTAGACCATAATTCATACCAGGTCATATAATGTAAAACTTTTTCTTTTCCTAGTCCCCAAAAGAAAATATCAGGGCATGTAAATTTAACTGGGTAAAGTAAACAGCCTGAGTGAGAAATATTATAAAATAAAGTAAGTAAAAAAACTAAGGAACAAAAGTATAGAATCTTAAAGTTTTTACAAAATTCCAAAAATTGAGATGCTTTAAAATATTTAAAGTAAATATAAAAAAATAAAACTGAGTATAATATATAAAAAGATTTTATAGATATAATTAAAGTAAAAATTATTAATAGTATTTCAAAATTTTGCTTTAATAATTTTTTGGAGTCGATTAATTCAATTATTAATATAAATGATAAAAAAAACAATATTTGTGCTGATCTGTCTGTACCGTGTTCAGCTAACCTATAAAAAAAAATATTAGTAAATATTACGCAAAAAATAGATAAAAAAAATATTAAATCTAGCTTTTTTGATTTTGCACTATTGAAGATATTTTCAAATAAAATTGTATTAACAAAAATTATAATACCTAATTGACCTATCTGATAGAAAAAGTCTTTAGTAATAAAGGTTTTAAATAAAGAGTGAAAATAAAATAGGGATGAGACATGGTTAAAAGCTGGATCAAACTGGCCTACGCCGAATTCTGTTTTGTTCAAAACAAGATTATTAATAAAACTTAGATGATAATAAGAAAAATCATCGTGACTTTTAAAATAAAAAATTGCAAAAAATGATAGTAAATAAGCTAGAAAAAAGTATCTTAATTCAAATTTAATTTTATTCAAAAAAAAGAAAAATAGGAAAAAAAAAATTCCAATAATTAAAACTAAAAGGTTATGCAGATTACTGTGAGGGAAAAAAAGATTTGTAAGATAAGATATTAAAATTAAGAAAAAAACCCCAAAAATTCCTACATATCCGACTGATATGTTAGATTTATAAAAATTGTTATATTTGGTTAGCTTGAGAGAAAAAATTAATCCATATCCAATTATGGAGAGAGTCAAAAAAAAGTAAATTAAGATAAATTTAATAAATTCCATATAGATTAACTAAATTTTTTATTTTTCAAAAAACTATAAATAATTAGATATACGACTATATTTAATATTATAATACTTATTAGTATTTCAGATCTATAAATAAAATTAATAGCAATATAAAAAACTATGGCATTATAAAAATTAATTATAATTGAGGAATATAAATGGAAAATACGATTATTATTAGTATTTAATTTTTTTTTAAAAAAAACATAAATCATTTGATGTAAGTGGAGAGTATCGGGCTTATAAGTTTTTATATCTTTAGAGGATCTTCTTATCATTGAAAATAATAGTTCAAAACAGGGATACCAAAGAAGAACAATTATAAAATAAGGTGAAATTGCAATATTGTTTGAAGAAAATTCTATTAAATAGTATCCAGCAATAAAAGATAATAAATATGCACCAGAGTCCCCCATATATAAAAATCCCAAAATATTTAAAACTAAAATTATACTGAGAACTATAATAAGATTTATTAAAAATTCCTTGTCTACAAAATGAAAATCTGAAAAATTTAGAGAAATAATTAGGAATACAACTAAAAAATAAGTCAAGAGTAAACCATTCAAACCATCAATAAAGTTCCCACCGTTTATTAAAACCATCATGCAGAAAATAACAAAAAAAATATTAATTACTTTATTTTGGAGAATTTTATCAAAAAGTTCAATTCTTGTTTCATTAATTTCTATATTTAAAAAAGCTATAGAAAAAAAAATTATTATAATTTGCAAAAAAAATCTTAAACTAACACTATTTAATCTTTTCAAATCTGATAATAGACCTAAAGTGAAAATAGAAATTAAAAAAATCAAAAGCAAATAATTCTTCGAAATATAACCGAAGTTATAAATCATATAAAAAATTAACAATAAACCACCAATTGAATAACTTTTTTGATGTGTTGAATATCTTTTGTGTTTTTCAAGCTTATAATCTACGAATAAATTTTTTGATTTGCAGAAATAAATTAAAAACATTGATAAACCTAAGAAAACGATTATAAAATTTAAGTGCATGAAATACTTATAAACTTATAAATTTTAATTTAAATCAAGAATTTTAACTAAATTTTTTTCATTGTTTATATGTATTTTTTAACCTTTTCCCTTTAGAAATTATCAATATCATACAAATTATATGAATTATAAAATATCTATTATAACAGTTGTGAAAAATTCTGCTTTATCTATAGAAAAATGCATTCAAAGTGTTGTCCGTCAAAATTATAAGAATGTTGAATATATTATTATAGACTCAAACTCAAATGATGGAACAAGCGAGATAATCAAAAAATATGAAGATAAGATTTCAGTTGTAATAAGAGAAAAAGATAGTGGCATTTGGGACGCGATGAACAAAGGACTGAGTATAGCCAAAGGAGACATAGTTGGTTTTTTAAATGCAGATGATTGTTATTATTCTAACGCTCTAGAATTAGTAAATAATTATTTTTGTAATAATGATATAGATTTTTTATTTGGAACTGTTGAAAAATATAAACTAATGCATGGCTTTAGCCCTAACATAATTAAATGGAGTTTTGGTTTTTATACTTCTCATTCGGTTGGTTTTTTTATAAAAACAAAAAAACACAAAGAAATTGGTTTTTATAATTCTAAATTTTTGAGCGCAGATATAGATTTTTTCTACAAAATGATAGTTAATTTTAAATTAAAAGGTTGTGCTAGTAAAAAAAGTGAAATTTTTGGTACGTTTAGAAGTGGAGGATTTTCATCAAAAGTAAACTATATTGATCATTTGAAAGACTTAAATGAGATAAGGATCTCAAACAAACAAAATAAATTTTTTGTATATTTTTTATATTATCTAAAAATACTTAAAAAACCTTTAAAATTTTTTAAATCTTATTTTAAAAAAAATTAAAGTGTTTTATATTTAGTTTTAAATTCATTAAAACTTATATGAGATCTGTCTCTTAAGGATAGAATTGGTTTTTTGGTAGACCATTTTATTTTAAGTTTTTTATCATTATATTTTATTCCACTTTCGTATTTAGCATTTCTATATTTTTCTAAATGATAAATAACTGAACATTTTGGTGTTAAACATTCATAACCGTGTGCATAAAAATCCGGAATAAATAACATATCTCCTTTATTTAATATAAATCTAGATACTTTGCCGAATTCTTTGGATTTTTTTTTTAAATTTACTACGATGTCTAAAATTTTTCCCTCAGCAACATAAATTAACTTCGTTTGCTTATCTTTTAACTGAAAATGAAACCCTCTAATAACATTTTTTTTCGAACTAGCTATTGCAGTAAATCTTATATTTAATTTAAATTTTTTTTTTAAACATAGTTCCTGAAAATAACCTCTTTTATCAAAAAATATTTTCTGTTTTATTTTTAAAGGCTTTTTTAATTTTTTGAGGTTAATATTAATCATTTACATTTTATGTAGTTTATAATTTTTAATGGTATATTTAATTCCTTTTTTTATATCTGTAAATTTAATTTTGCCAAAATATTTTCTTAAATTCTTATTACTCCCGTGTGTTTTTAACATTTCACCCTTAACAAATTTAGTCTCTCTTAAATTAGCCTTTTTAACACCATAGATTTTTAAAATCATTTTTACCAAATCTAAAGTGAGTATTGGTTTAGATCTACAAATATTTAAAATTTTTTTACTAATTTTTTTATTGATCGACATTTTTAAAATACTCACAACATCATCTATGTATGTAAAATCTCTAAAATTCATACCTTTATTATGAAGTTTTATTGTTTTTTTATTTTTAATAGAGTTTAAAAATTTATGTATAAACATATCCGGTCTTCCAAAAGACCCGTAAACAGTGAAAAATCTAAAAATTAAAAAATCTGTTTTACTTTTTTTTAAATTTTTAAAAATAATCTTTTCGGACTCAATCTTTGTCTTCGCATAAGGATTTTTTGGATTAACTTTAAAATGTTCCTTTATGGGGAATTTCTTCTGATCACCATAAACTGAGCTTGAGGATGCAAATATAAACTTTTCTATATTATTTTTTTTACATAAATTACTTACTATATCAGTAGTCCGTGTATTATTTAGCTTATAACTTTTTGGATTCTTAAAAGAATATAAAACACCCGGCTGTCCAGCAATGTGGAAAACAATTGAAGGTTTAAATTTGTTAAAGACTTTTTCTAATTCATTTTTATTTTTTAAATCAATTTTTTTAAAAGAAAAATTTTCATTTTTTTTTAAAATACTTAACCTTTTTTTTTTTATTTTTTTGGAATAATAGTTATTATGGTTATCTAAACCAATTACCTTGTATATTTTTGATAAATTTTTTGCTAAATGAAAACCTATAAAACCAGAACTTCCAGTAATTAAAATTTTTTTCATTTGATAATTAAATTTTTTTTTTAAAAAATTCTTCTATTTTCTTTGATACATAGTTAATTTCTCTCTCAGTATGCTCCTCTGAGATAGGTAAACTAATTATTTTTTTTCCAAGATTTTTGCTATTTTTTAAATTATTTCCTTTTGGAAAGAATTTAAGTTCATTTAGCATATAAGGGTAGTGAATCATTGTATCAATTTTATTTTTTTTTAAATACTTTATTAAGTTATCTCTATTTTTATCAACTCTAATTACAAATTGATGAAATGCATAACTACAATTTTTGTTAAGACGGAATAAAGATATTTCTTTTATAAGTTTTAATTTTTTAAAGTAAATATTAGCTAATTTATTTCTTTTTCTTATAACAGATTTATAATTTTTAAGTTTAATATTTAATACTGCGCTATGAATAGAATCGAGTCTCGAATTTCTCCCAGGAAATTTATGGTCATATTTTTTTTTTGATCCATGACCTCTCGCTCTTAAAGCGTACTCATATATTTTTTTTGAATTTGTTACTATTGCTCCTCCGTCCCCAAAAGCTCCTAAATTTTTTCCTGGAAAAAAACTAAAAGTTCCAATTTCACCAATAGTTCCAACATGCTGATTTTTAATTTTTGCTCCATGTGCTTGAGCACAATCTTCAATTATTTTAATATTTTTATTTTTAATTATATTTTTTATATCTTTCATATTTGAGGGATTGCCATATAGATGCACTGGCATTATCGCTCTTGTATTTGAATTAATTTTTTTTTTTAGGTCCTGAATGCTTATTGTATAATCATCAAGATTTATATCACAAAAAACTAACTTGAAACCATTATTAACAACTGCTTCAGCAGTTGAAATCCATGTATTTACTGGAACAATTATTTCACTATTTTTTTTCAAATGAAGAGACCGAACAGCTATCTCAAGAGCATCGGTTCCATTTCCTAGACCAACACAGTATTTTGAGCCAACAAAATTAGCGAATTTTTTTTCAAAATCTAACAGATTTTTTCCACCTACAAATTGTGCATTTCTTATCAAATTTTGAATTTTTGAAAATATTTTTTCCTTTTCAGGTATTAGCTTATATAAATTTGTAAATTTTACTTTCATGAAAAATATTTTTCTTATAGTCTTATAAACATAGACTTACATACAATTTATTTTTTTAAATGCAATACTAGTATGAAAATATTAATACTTGGATATTCAGATTTAGCTATAAGAAGGATAATTCCTGCATTTACAAAAATCAAAAATATTAAATTTGATATAGCCTCTAAATCGAAAAAAGAACGTAAAACTGGTCATGAGAAATGGTTTAGAGACTATAGTAAAGGTATTGAACTTTCTAACGCAAATATAGTTTACATTTCATTAGTAAATGCTTTGCATTATAAATATGCTTTAAAAGCCTTAAAAAAAAATAAAAACGTAATAATTGATAAGCCGTTTTCACTTAATTTAAAACAATCATACAAATTATTGAATTTAGCCAAAAAAAAGAAACTGTTAATTTCACAAGCTCTTGTATTTAGTTATCATAAGCAGTTTGATATGGTTAAAAAGTTGATTAAGGATAATAAAATAAATCTAGATAAAATAATAATGAAATTTTGTATTCCAAAACCTAAAAATAACAATTTTAAATTATCAAAAAAAATGGGTGGTGGTTGTTTTAATGATATGATGCCGTATGCGGCATCTATAAATAGATATTTTTTAAAATCGAAGTTAGTTTATAAAAAATTAATCATGAAAAATAACAACAATTTGAATGAAAGTTTTTCAGTAAATACCTCTACCAAAAAAACTGAGTTTTATGGGCTTTTTTCACATAACTCTGAATATTGCAACACTATCACATTTTTAGCAAAATTTTACTCTATAACTCTTTATAGATTTAGCGCCCCGCCGGCGGGAGAAAAATTAGTTGTAGAATATAAAAAAAAAAATAAATTAAAAAAATTCTTGATCAAAAAAGACGATACTTTTAAAAATTTTTTTAACGAATTTTTTAAAGTTTTAAAAAAAAAAAATATAACATACTATCACAAGCAAATTAAGGAAGACTCAAAATTTAGACAAACTTTATATAATACAAAAACTACATTATGAAAATAAAATATCAAAATAACTTAGAACTATTAAGACAAAAAATTGAAATTTATAAGTATTCATCTAATACAAGTATAAGCAAACTTATTCGAAAAAGAAAAATTTTACAAAAAAAAGAAACTATGAGATCGAGATTATGCTCAATATCAGAACTGAAAGATTGGAAGCTTGAGAAAGGTAGAATTTACCATAAATCAAATCAATTTTTTAGTGTAGTGGGTGTCAAAACTAAAAATGCAAAAAGGGAGGTTAGTAATTGGGATCAATTAATATTTAATCAGCCTCACGGAGGAGTATTAGCGTTTTTAGTTAGAGAAACAAAAAAATATGGCATTGAATTTCTTTTAAATTTACGCTCAGAACCTGGGGATAAGAATATAAAATTTTGCCCCACTTTTTCAGCAACAAAGTCCAATATGAACAGAGCGCATGGTGGAAAAAGAACAGAGTTGTATGAAATAATTATCATGAATAAAGGGGGAAAGATAATTGCTAAATCTGCGCATAATGAAGAAGGAGCAAGATTTTGGAGAAAAAGAAATGAAAACTGGTTAGTTTACTTAAAAAATCCCAATAACAAACTTACAAAAAAAGAAAATTTTGTCTGGGCAAATATCTGGCAAATCAAAAAACTTTGTTTGGAAGAATGTTTAATAAATCCTTATGTAAAAACTATATTGTTCATGATTTAAAAGAATTTTTTTTAATAAAATTCAAATACTCTTTTTTGATTTTTTTTTCATTAAATTTTTTAATAATTTTATTTCTATTTTTAATAAGCTCTTTTTTCTTAATTTTTTCCAAACAAATATTAATCCCATATGAAAAATCTTTTGTATCAAAAGGTTTTGCCAAATAACCATTAACCTTATGCTTAATTATTTCACTAAAACCACCTATATCAAAAGCAGCTATAGCATTTTCGCATAAAATAGTTTCAACAGCAAATTGAGGTATGGACTCACCTCTTGATGGTATTACTGTAATATCTGCGGAAGAATGATAAAGAATTTGATCTTTTTCGCTTAAAGTAAATTTTCTAAAATTAAAGTAAAAATTATTTATTTTTTTTGTATAATTTTCATCCGTCCCTAAAATTAAAAATTCAAGATTATTTTTTAGTTCAGATAGGTTATTTAAAGAATCTATTAAAAGATCACCACCTTTTCTAAAATTTTTTAAACCTCCGTGTGCTCCAAAAAGGATATATTTTTTTTGAGGGTTCAAGTTTAATTTTTTTTTACTAAGGCTCTTTTCATACTTTCTCCAAATTTCTGTTTTTATTGGATTATAAATTGTCTTAACTTTTACTTTTCTTGTTAAATCACTTTTTTTGCAAAAGTTTTCTAACCATTTGCTATTAGTAATTATAAAAATATTTTTTTTAGAAAAAAAAATTTTTTTCTTTTGAAAAACTTTATCTTTTAAAAAATTATTTTGTGTATTTTGTTTTAAATATTTGTTTTGATTTGGATTTTCTAAAAAATGCTCCGTTGAGGTCACTGGCCACATGTCATGCATAGTCCAAAAAATTGGTTTTTTAATTTTGTTAAGATCGTCTATGGAAATAGTTTCTTCCCCAATCCAGTTTAAATGAATTATATCACCTTTAATTTCCGATAATTTTAATCTAGAAAATAGGTTTAAAGAATTTAAATATTTACTTTTTCCAATATAAAATTTAACAAATAGTCTGGCCAAATAATATTTAATCATACTAAAAAATAGATTTTTTTTAGGATGCAATACTTGTAAGTCAAAATTTTTCTTTAAAATATTACTTATTCTTGATGCAGCAATATTTGCACCACCCTGTGTTTTTGATAGTGTAATTAAAGATAATTTTTTTTTCTTTTGAATCATTAAAAATTAGTGTTATTTAATTGTTAATAAACTTCTCACTAAAATATTTAAATTTTCGTTTGATAAAGGTTTTGTATGTAGACCTATAAAAAATCCTCTTTCATCTATTTCTTGTGCATTATAAAATTTTTCTTTAGTTGGATTTAAATTAAATAATTTTATGCTAGGCTGATTCATAAAATTACCACTTAAAATCGGTCGAGTTTCTATTCCTAATTTATTAAGATATTTTAAATATTTTTTTTTCTTATATAAAAATTTTTTATTAATCAAGATTGGCAAACCAAACCAGCTTGGATCTTGGTTTTTTGCGTACTCAGTAAAAGATAATTGATCTTTCCAAAATTTTGCATTTTTTAAAGCTTCAATAATTTTTGTTCTATTTTGATTTCTTATTAATTTAAATTTATTTAATCTTTTAAACTGGTTTAGCCCAATAGCTGCAGTTATATCAAGAGGTCTAACGTTAAATCCTGAATTTATAAAATTAAATGACTTATTATTTTTTTTATTAATTCCTCTATCCCAACCATGAGCTCTCAGAGAATTAATTATTTCATAGTCTTCTTTTGAATTACAAATAATCATACCACCCTCTGCTGAGGTAATTTGATGTGAATAATAAAATGAATACGTCCCAAAATCTCCGAAAGTACCTAAATACTTTTTATTGAATTTTGCCCCTAAAGACTCACATGTGTCTTCGATTAAATAAATATTATTTTTTTTTGCAAGCATTTTAATTTCTTGGATATTAGAACTACATCCAAGAACGTGAACTAGCATAATTGCTTTGGTTTTGCTTGATATCTTACTTCTTAAACTTTCAATATTAATATTAAAATTATTCATTGTGACATCTACAAACTTTGGCTTTAAACCAGCTTGAATCATTGGCCAGAGTGAAGTAGACCAAGATAAAGACTGAATTATAAACTCATCATTTTTCCTCAAATGATTTTTTTTTCTTGGATTTACTAAAGCGAAAGCAGCTAACAAATTTGCCGAACTTCCAGAATTTACCATTAAGGCATATTTGCTCTTCATATATTTGGCAAATTCATATTCAAATCGTCTTGTAATATCTCCCATTGTAAGTTGTTTTTTAAATAATACTTCAATCGCTTTGATAATATCATCATTCGAAAAAGCATCATCTAAGAGAGGGTAGTGGAATTTTTTTAATTCTTTTTTTTTTGTATATAAATTAAGTATCTTATTAATTTCTTTTCTAATGTTTTTCATTGTGGTAATTAATTAAATCAAATACAGATTTTAAACAAATTAAATATTAACATTACAATATTTAAATAAAAATGAAATTACAACAAAAAAAAAGTAAAACTTTTTCTGACCATACTGGAAGTCTTATACCGTTTTATTTCAAAAGTTCTTTAAGTAGCTTTAGTATCAAAAGATTTTTTTTCGTTTATGGTAATACAAAATATTCTAGAGCTGACCATGCTCACAAAAAATGTAATCAAATTCTTATTCCAATATTTGGTCAAATCAAAGTCGAAATAACCACATTAAAGAAAAGAAATAAAAATTTCACTTTAAGTAAAAATAATAACAATTATTTATTTGTTCCTAAAAAAAACTGGATAAGATTAAAATTTAAGAAAAAAAACAGTATATTACTGACATTATGTGATTATAAGTATGACAAGAAAGAATATATTCAATCAAAAAAAGAATTTTTCAAAATCAAGTAATGAAGTGTAGAATTGATAAAAAATCCTGCAAAATATTTCTAGACTTCGGTAAAATGCCACTAGCAAATGGATTTATAAAAAAAAATGAAATTAAAAAAGAATACTTTTTTCCGCTTAAAGTTGCCTTTAATAAAAGGTTGAGTTTGTTTCAATTAGTAAAAAATCCAGAACCAAAGAAAATGTTTAATAGGAACTATCCATTTTATACATCAAGTTCAAAAAAAATGAGAGATCATTTTAAAGATTTATCGAAATGGTTAAAAAAAAAATATTTAAATAACAATTCTTTAATAATTGAAATTGGATCAAACGACGGTACTTTTTTAAAAAATTTTAGCAAAAAAAAAAGCTATGGATTTGAACCATCAGCTAGTGTTCATAAAGTGGCAAAAAAAAACGGGGTTAAAAGTATTAATAAATTTTTTAATTTAAAAAATATATCTTCTCTAAAAAAAAATTATGGAAATTTTGATCTAATAGTTGGATCTAATGTTTTTTGTCATATACCTAATCAAATTGAGTTAATTAAAACTATTGATAAATTATTAAAAAAAAATGGTTACTTAATTTTTGAAGAACCATATTTAGGCTCAATGTATAAAAAAACTTCTTATGATCAAATCTATGATGAACATATATTTATGTTTTCACTAACATCTATTGATAAAATTTATAATTCATTTGGATTTGAATTGATAGACGCAGTACCTTTAGAAACCCACGGAGGTTCAATGAGATATGTTATACAAAGAAAAAGTATATCTAAAAAAAGTGAAAGATTAAAAAAATTATTAATCAATGAAAGAAAAAAAAATATTAGTAACTTTTTAGGATGTTTAAATTTCAAAAAAAAAGTTCAAAGATCTAAAATTTTACTTAAAAAAAGAATAGAGAATATAATTAGAAAAGGTAATAAAATTTGTGGATATGGAGCAACATCTAAAAGCACAACAATACTCAATTATTGCAAAATTAACTCAAAAATGATCGATTGCATCTTCGACACAACTCCTGATAAAATTGGAAAATTATCACCTGGCACACACATACCTATAAAAAGTTATAATTCTTTCAAAAATTCGACATATAAAAATGTATTTTTATTTGCATGGAATCATAAGAAAGAAATTATGAAAAAGGAAAAGAATAAAAAAAATATCAAATGGTTCACTCATCTAAACTAAAAAAAAAAATTTTAATAACTGGAAAAACAAGCCGATTTTGCTATTTTTTAAAAGATAAACTTCCTAATTATAAGGCATATTTTACAACAAAAAAAAACTTCAATTTACTCAATTTTAAACAAATGGAAAATTATGTTAAACGAAATAAAATTGATTATCTGCTGCATATTGCTGGACTTTCAAGACCAATGGATATTCATGAAAAAAAAATAAATCTTAGTATTGATTTAAACATAATTGGAACTGCAAACATCGTTAAATTATGTAACAAAAATAAAATTAAATTAATTTACTTTTCAACTAACTACGTTTACCCAGGCTTAAAAGGAAACTACAAAGAAACTGATCCTCTTTTGCCAGTCAATAATTATGCATGGTCAAAGTTGGGAGGAGAAGCTTCTGTCCACTTATACAAAAATTCTCTAATTTTAAGATTGAGCATGACAGATTATCCTTTTGTTCACAAAAAAGCGATTAAAGGTGCATATTCAAGTTTTTTGTTTAACAGAATTGTTGCTGAAATTATTCCGCTTATAATAAATAAAAAAGGGATTCTTAACATAGGGGGGAAAAAAAGAGATATATTTTTATTTGCAAAAAAATTCGCGAATAAAAATATAAAATCAATTAATTTTAAAAAAATAAATAATTTCCCAAAAGACAGTTCTATAAGTATAGGCAAATTAAAAAAAATTCTAAAAAAGAATAAATTAATACTATCAAAATTATAATTTGAATGTTTACCTTTATTATAGTTGCTTATAATCCTGATAAAAAAAAATTTCAAAATTTCTTAAAAAAGATAGGTAATAAAAATAAAATTTTAATAGTAAATAATTCTGAAAATAATAATTTGAAGGATATAAAATTTTCAAATAAAACTAAAATATTAAAATCTAAAAATAATGGTAATGGAGCTGGTATTAATTTAGCATTAAGAAAGTGTAAAACGAAATTTGCAATATATTCCGATATAGACGTTAAATTTAAAAATAATTTTATAAAAAAATTTATACAATTTTCCAGAAAAGTTAAAAATTTTACAATTCTTGTACCAAATCATGGAAATCTTAATTTTAAAAAAAAAATTATTGAAAAATACGATGGTGAGGCATCTATGATGTTATTTGATGTAAATAAATTAAAAAAAGTAGATTTTTTTGATGAAAAATTCTTTCTATATTATGAAGAGATAGATTTATTACATAGATTAAAAAAAAATAATTTGAAATCCTTTTTTATTGGAAACTTAAAAATAAAACATATTAGAGCGTCATCTATAGAGAATGAGTCAATTAGAATTCAAAATTTAAGATCTTGGCATTATATGTGGTCAATGTTTTATTTTTACAGAAAAAATTTTAACTACCTTTATGCTTTAAAAGAAACTATCATTTACTTGATAAAGGATACATTTATGTTTTTTGTATATTTGTTGATATTTAATAAAAAAAATATGTTTAAAAGATTTTACCGTATTTATGGGCTTGCATGTTCTATGGTATTTTTAAAGTCATTTTTAAGACTTTAAAGTTTTTTATTATTTAAACCTTTGAAAAGTTTAAGTGTATTTGCAATATCAATATTTATATCTTTTTTAAATTTTATCTTAAATTTACTAAATTTTTCTTTACTTACCTTGTATGAATTTTGATTTAAAATTGGAGAGTTCGTTTTTTTTATTTTAACTTTATAATTTTGTTTTTTTATTATTTGTAATATTTGCCTTACGGTATAATTTTTTGTTAAAACATTATAAATTTCTTGATCAAAAATATCTTTGTTTATAATGAAAATAATCGATTTAATGGCATCGTTTAATGAAAGGTATGGTCTGTACTGATCTAGAGCATTATTCCAAATAGGTATAACATCACCAAGTACGGTATTGTAGCAAAATTTATTTACAGCTGTATGAAATCTCATTCCTTTTGATGTTCCTGTTATTGTCCCCAACCTTAAAGAAATATAGTTTATTTTTTTTTTATTTTTTTTTAAAAATTTTTCCTCTAAATATTTCACATCTGCATAGGGACTTTGGGGTTTAAGAGACCTGCAATTTTCATCGACTAAAGATGATTGTTTTCCATAAATACTAGTGCTTGATAAATGAATTAATTTTGCATTTTTTTTTATACAAAAATTTACAATATTTTTAAATATTTCAAAATTATTTTTATATATGAGATTCCTAATATTAAAAGACTCTGCGGCATTAGTTATAGAAGCTAAATGAACTACAATATCAATTTTTTTTTTTATTAAACTTAATGTTTTTTTATCGTTTAAATCTTTATTAAAAAAAAATATTTTTTTATTTTTTACTTTTAAATTAAAAAGAATATTTATATTGTTTGATCTTGCAGAATCGATCAAATAAACATTTTTTGATTTTTTTATCTGTGAAATTTTATTTATTAGTTCTGATCCTATATGTCCTAATGCACCTGTAATAAGTATATTCATTTTTAATAACCTAATCGAATTTTAATATTTTTTTTTATTGGAAATTTTATTTCTTTTTTAAGTTTTAAAGATTGGTAAATTCCTACAATAGTTTCCAGGCTTTTGATTGATGATAGTGATGAGAATTTATTTTTTGAATTATTTTTTAAGGAATAATAAATTTCTTTATAAAATTTTTTATGTAGATTGTTTATATTAATTTTTTTAGTACCTTTGTTAAATGAATTAGTAGTTTCATTAAAATTTTTTCCACCAATTTTGAAAAAACCCTTGGTACCTAAAACAGTAATTGAACTTTCTAAATTATTAGGTCTTGTTGCGGTTGTGAACTCCATGTTACAAATAATACCTTTTTTTAATCTACCCGAAACAGAGCATACATCCTCCGTTTCTATAAACTTTGAAATCTTATTAGATCTTGCGAATATACTTTTAAAATTTCCAAATAGTAAATTAATTATATCTATAGTGTGTATACCTTGGTTAGTAACTACACCCCCATCATATTTCCAAGTTCCTCGCCAATTACCTTTGTAATAATGATCATTTCTACACCAATAAAGCTTTGAAGAAACAAGAAAAATTTTTCCTAGCTTTTTTTTTTCTAAACAATTTTTTAACTCTAAAATTGCAGGGTTAAGTCTATGTTGAAAAACTACAAAAATTTTTTTTTTAAATTTTTTTTCAAGTTTTATAATTTGATTAACATGATCCAATCTTAGAGCTAATGGTTTTTCAGCTATAACGTTTTTTTTATTTTTTAAAGAAAAAATTGTTTCCTCAAAATGATTTCCGCTTGGCGTAAGTAAATTAACTATATCCAATTTTCTATCTTTTTTAAAAGCATCTTTTAAATTTTTAAAAAATTTGAATTTTTTAAATTTTTTTTTTCTTTTTTTATCAGTAACACCACAAATTGAAAAATTTTTGTTACTTCTAATAGATTCCAGATGTTTAAAAAAAATATTTCCAGTCCCTGAAATTACAATTTTATATTTTTTCATATTTAATTAATATTTATAATTTTTTTAAATTTAATTAGCCTTTTCTCAGAAGTGTGTTGAGATTTAACTAACTCATAACCTTGTTTTGCTATACTTTCCGCTTCGCTCAAATTGCTTGCGAAATACTTAATTTTATCATGTAAATCTTGCTTATTTTTATAAACAATTAAATGAAATTCATCTATAAAATTATTTCTCTCTAGGGCGTTATTTTCATCAGTAAACAAAAGGGACCCACAACCCAAACTTTCATATACCCTATAATTAATTGTTTTATTGACATCAAAGTCCGAGTGACAATTTAATATAAATTTAAACTTTTTCATATAATTAATTAATTCAAAATGAAAAAGTGGTTCTTTTGACTTTTTTTTTAAGATACTTCTTTGTGAATTAACAAATTTGATATTGTTAAATTTATTTATAATAAACTCTTTAAATTTATTTTTTTCTTTAATATCTCTGCATCTTAATTCTAGATTAACATTATTTTTAATTAAATATTTGAGTATCTCTTTCCTACTATTAAAATCAAAACCTAAACTCCCAGAGAAAAAAATTTCATTTACTCTATTTTTAAAAATAAAATCTGAGATTATTCTTTGTGGTATAGATGGTTCTAAATAAAAATTCTCCATATTCAGATTTTGGGCAAGTTTTAAAATCAAATCATTATCAGAAATAATTGTGTCAAAATATTTTTTTAATTTTTTCAATTCAGCCGAATCAATTTTAGATGATTTCCATAAAAATAATTTTGCATTATTTTTCTTCATTGACTTATAAAGTTTCTCATATTCGCCACTAAATATGATTAAATCGGCATCGTAGTCATTGATCAAATAGTTGTAATACTCATCATAACTTTTACGATCTTTTTCAACTAATATTTCATTCATTAAATTCTTTAAATGTGGAAAAATTATTTCTATTTGTAATTTGTTTTCTTTTTTTAATAACAAATAAAATTCACCTAACCAATTTGAATAAAAGTTACAAATCTCTTCATTGACTTTCTGGTAATTTTTGGCATTAAATATTTCTTTATTTTTTATTAAATAATTATCACCATCATGATAGGTTTTAGCTACAAATAGAATTTTCATTTAATAAAAATTTTCAAAGTTTTGTAATAGTTTGATCTTTAAAACTTAATATATAATCGCAATTATTCTTTAGAACTTCTAAATTGTGTGATGATATTATGCCAGTTTTATTATCTTTTTTAAGAATATTTGTTAAATTTGCCATTATTTCTCTCTCATTTTTTTCATCCAAATTATTTGTGGCTTCATCAAGAATTAAAAATTCAGGATTTTTATAAAGTCCTCTTGCTATGCCAATTCTTTGTGCTTGTCCGCCTGATATTTTTGCTGCATCATCTCCAATGGTAATTTTATCTGCTGCATTTTTATCTTTAACAAAACTCTTTAAATTTGATAAGTCTATAAGATAATTAATTCTCTCAGAGTCTATTAACTCGTCCTCTACTGCAAATGCAATATTTTTTGTTACGTTGTCATTTTTCATAAAAATTTTTTGCGGAACGAATCCCAAAATTTTATGCCATGATGAACTGTTATCAAATAGATCAAAATTATTATCTATTAAAATATTACCACTTATTGGTTTAATTAAACCTAAGCACAAATTTATAAATGTAGTTTTGCCAGATCCACTTGGACCAAAAATACCTATTACCTCGCCTTTTTTTATTTCTAAATTAATATTTTGTAAAACTTTTTTGTTTTTATCATATGAAAAATTTACATCTCTAAACTTTAAACTATCATTAAAATTGAAATTTTTATCTTTATTAAAAATTTTATTTGATTTTGATTTTATATTTTCTTTATGAATATTGATTATAGAGGCTGAATTTTTTCTTAATGTTTGGGTATTTGTTACTATTCTATTTATTCCAGGCAACATTCTAAAGGCTGCCATTATTAAAAATATCATTTTGGGTACTATTTCCTCAAGATCGCTAAGACCAATGTAGGTGAAAACGAAATAAACAATGAAGGCAGATAAAACTAGTAGTTCAATTATAAACCTGGGATAAAAAGAAAAAATATCTGACTTGAAATTATTTATTAATATAATTTTTTTTAATTTTCCAAATTCTTTAACAAAAAAATTTTCTTTTTGAAAAATTTTAATTTCTTTCAATGATCCAAGTGCATCTAAAATATTAGTGAAATTTTGAGACTCTATCTCTCTTTTTCTTTCTCCTAAAAATTGTAATTTTTTTTTCGTAAAATAATTGAAAAAAAGAATTATTAAGATTGAAACAGTGCTCAAAATTAAACCTACCTTGGGATCTATTATAAAAAAACTTCCAAAAATAAATAAGAAAGTTAGGATTTCTTGATTTATTACAAAAGTGGATTGTAGACAAATTGAATGAGCTGTTACTTCATGGATATTTCTAAATGTTTTTGATTTATCTTTGTGAGTACTTTCAATAAAATCTGAATAAACATAATTTGAATAAACATTTTGTGATAAGAACCTTTCATGATTATTTCCAAATTTACGCGAATATATAAATAAAAAGATAAGGTAAACAGATTTAACAAAGTAAACTAACAAAAAAATTGATACAATAATTAAAATTAAACTTGTTCTATTGAAACTTTCATTAATTAAATTAAAGCCCAAATATGTGTTAACTTTAATTATGTTTGCTTCAATATTCTGTAAAAAATAAAAAAGTGGAATTATTAAGCCAATACTCAGTAATTCAAAAAAAGATCCAATACTAATTAAAAAATTAATAAATATATATTTCTTAAAAAATTTTTTGTCTATAAGCTTTATTGCCTTTAAATAATCACCCATTTTTTCAAATTTTTCTAATTAAATGTTATTTTTTTAAAATAGTATTATTAGTTTTTATCAAACATTGGCTTATATTCACTAAAATCATTGTCAAAATTATGAAGTGACTCATAATAATTTGTCAAAGCATATCTTTTGGAACTTTTTAATGGTTTACCACGATGGGTTAAACAAGGGTCAAATAACACTAATGTGCCCTTTTTCCCTTTTAAAGTAACAACATCTTCCAACTTAGATATTTTTTTAATTTCAGCTTCACTAAACCTTGTATCGGGATAAGTTTTATTTAACTTAATAGATACCTTTATTAAATTTAAAATTTTATTAGATTTTTTTACTAATTGAAAAGGTCCATTTTCTTCATCGACATCACATAAGTACAGCATCGATTTAAACTGTTTTCTATAAGCATCTTTATGCCACCCATTTCCAGAGCCCTTGTTATTTGATAAAAAAGTTACTCTATTTGCCATTGTCATTGTATTTTTAATTTTAAAGCCTAGATAGGCCTCGCCTATTTTTTTAATAAATATATCATTATAAAAATCCATAATTTTTTCATCGGCATTTTGAGCTCCAAAAATTCTATTATCAGAGTTCTCACTATCCTTCCAAAACTTTAAGGGATAATTTTGAAAAATATTATCTATTTTTTTTGATATTTGATCACAGATTTCAATGGAAGTATAATTTTCAATAACTGCATAACCATTGGTATTTAATTTATTAAGTATTATTTTTTCTTTAGAACCAAGCTTAATTTTTTTATCTAAAGGTATTTTTTTCCTCTGATCATTAAAGATATATTTTATTATTTTGCCAGGTTTTTTAATGTAAGTATTAAACATTATAAATTATTATTAGTTAAAAAGTTTTATTTTTAAAGCCTTATAATAGAATACCATTTTTTTTGAAAAAAAGTTTCTTAAAAATATTAGCAAAATAACAAAGGTTAAAAGCTTTTTTCTTTTAATATTAATTATTTCTTTATAAAAAATATTTTCTAATCTAAAAGCTTTTTCCTGATTCAGTAAATATTTTTTGTTCAAACCCCATTTATAGTGGTGATAAAAAGCTATAAAAAATTGATAAAAATCAATTTTTTTTTTTTTTAGAAATTTTTCTAGTATGTAATATATGCCTAAAAAAGCAAGATCGCTGCCTCTTTGAACCCTATCATCAAATTTTTCGTAATTTTTTTGTGAGTCTATGTTGTTGATATTAGACTTAATATCTAAATCTTTCATTCCATATTTAAGATAATAATCTAAAAAAAGCTCAACTTGTGGGTATAAAGTTTTTAAGTAAGATTTATATTTTATATTTTTTCTTTTGAGGATTATTCCACTAAAAATAGATCCTCTTGATACTATGTAACTAACAATATTTTTTCCAAAAAGACTATAAAAATATTTATTACTATTATGTATGGGAGCAATGTACATTTTTTCAAAATCTTTATTATTTATCTCTTTAAATAATTCTTTGTAATAACCTCTAGTTGGCAAATCATCGTCCGTAGAAAAAAGAATATATTTACCTGTTGCTATCTGGCTTAAACCAATAAAATTTTTTTTAAATCCTTCGTTTCTTTTTTGCTTGTAATATAAAATTTTTAAATTTTTATTTTTTCTAGATTTTTTTTTATAATAATCTATTATTTTTTTTGTGGAGTCTGTTGATGCATTATCTGATATTAAAATCTCTAGAAAATTTTTAAATTTCTTATTATCACATTCTGAAAAAATTCTATTAAATTGCCTTCTTAATTTGTCAGCCCCATTATAAACTGGTATTGCAAGCGATAAAACAATTTTTGATTTCATTTTTTTATTTTTTTATCCTCTTTATATTATATACATCATTATTATAATGAAAAAAAAAGTTGACGTAATTTTGTTATGTGGCGGTAAGGGCCAAAGATTGAGGCCTCACACTTTTAGCACTCCAAAACCTTTATTAATAGTAAATAAAAAACCATTTTTATATTATATGATAAAAAAATTTTTAAGAATAAACGTCAATCAAATTATAATTGCTACTGGTTATAAATCTCATAAAATATCTAAATTTGTAGATAAATATTTCAAAAAAAATAAAAACATAAAATTAATCAACTCTGGTAATGTTGATATAATTAAAAGACTCAAGGATTGTTCAAAACATATTAAAAATGATTTTTTTGTATGTTATGGAGATACATATGTAAATATAAATTTAAATAAATATATAAAGGATTTTAAAACTAAAAATAAATATGCTTTTGTTATTGGAGCATATTATAAAATAAAATATGGTACTGTGACATACAATAAAAAAACAAACATTATTAAAAAGTTTAAAGAAAAACCAACAATTCAGGAACCTATAAATTTAGGTTATTTTCTTTTTAAAAAAAATCTGGTTTCTAATATTAAAAAAAACAATACATGGGTTAAGTTTTTGGAAAATCTTACTAAAAATAAAAAATTATTTATTAATATTACAGATAAAAAATACTTTACTTTTGATAGTCCAAGAGATTATCACGAAATTAAAACTAGATTTATAATGTAATGAGTATATTAATAATATTAGATTGCTATCTATGAAACAATCAAAGATCTTAATTATTGCCGCACATCCTGATGATGAAATAATTGGATGTGGAGGTACAATTTTAAAATTGAGAAAAAAAAATAAAATTAGAATTCTATTTACTTGCAAAACTTACGACAAACGTGTCCGGAAAAATTCAAAAAATTTTAATGAAAGAAGGATTATAGCTGTAAGGGTTGCTAAATATCTTAAAATTGATACTCCTATATTTTTGGACTATAATGGTTTATCACTTAAAAGACAGGATATAACTCAGATGGCGAGATCATTACATGAAGAAATAACTAAGTTTAAACCTAATACTATTTTTATGCATTGTATTGATGATAATCATCATGATCATAGAGCTACCGCTGAAGCAACTTTAATTGCAACAAGACCATCAAAAATTAACAAATTTTTAAAAAAAATTTACTCCTATGAGGTTGCCTCAGCAACTGAAAAATTAATAAATAAGAATAAAGCCTTTAATCCAAATTTTTTTGTAGATATTAGTAAAACTTATAAACAGAAGATAAAAATTTTAAAAAGATTTTATAAAGATGAGCTAAAACCATATCCAAATTTTTTGTCAATAAAATCAATCGAAAATCAAATAAAATTCAGAGGAAATTCAGTAAATTTATTTGCTGCTGAAGCATTTGAAACAATAAGATCAATAAAATAAATATGCGATCAAAAATATTAGTAACTGGAGGTTCGGGTTTTATTGGCTCCCATTTGGTTAAAAAACTTATTAAAGAAGGCCACGAAATTGCGATAACTACTAAATATGACAGTATTTATGAAAATATTAGATTATTTGATATTTGGAAAAAAATTAAAGTTATTGAATGTGATTTAAGATACTCAAGCTCAATTAAAAAAATAAATGATTTTAATCCTAAAATTATATTTCACTTAGCTGCCTACAATGATGTTAAAGGTAGTTTTTCGAATTATAACGATGCTTTAGAAACAAACGTTATTGGAACGTCAAATTTATTAGAAAATTTAAAAAAATATAAACAGTTTATTTATATTTCAACGTCAGAAATTTATGGTTATCAAGATAGTAAGGCCATATTTTATGAAAAAATGAAAGCTCACCCAATTTCACCATACTCAATTGGGAAATATTCAGGAGAACTATATGCACAAATGCATATGAAACATATGAAAAAACCAATTAAAATTCTCAGACCATTTAACGTCTTTGGTGAAATGCAGAGCACAAAAGCAGTAATACCTGAATTAATTGAAAAATTTTTAAAAAATGAAGTTGTAAAAATAACAAAAGGATCTCAAACTAGGGATTTTAATTACGTTGGTAATTCTGTAAATTTTTTTATTGAAGCTATTAAAAATGATAAATTATTTAACAATATTGTCAACATTTCGGATGGTTCAGAAATTTCAATAAAATCCTTAGCAAAAAAAATAAAAAAATTAACTTATTCAAAGTCAAAGTTAATTATCGGTGGATTACCAGAAAGAAAAACGGAAATAAAAAGAATGAAGGCCTCAACAGCAAAAATGAGGGGATTTATAAAATCAAAAAAAGTTTTCTCATTTGATGATGGTTTGCTTAAAACAATCAACTGGTATAAAAAACAACAAAAATTTTTTTCTAGTTTTATAGAATAACTATATTATTTTTTTTAAACCAATTCCAAAATTAGTAATAGGCTTATACCCAATAAGTTTTAATAATTTATTTGAATTTCCTGATCTTTTCATAACTTGAAATTCCTCTAAATTCTTTGGTACCTTGACGTGAATAATTTTCGATTTGGAATTCAAATTTTTTTTTATTATACCGGCTAATTTATTAATATTCATATCTGCGCCTTTAGAAGAATTTAAAATATGAAAGCCATTTATTTTATTGTTAATTAAATTAAAAACTTTAACACAATCATCTATGTAGGTAAAATCTCTTGTTTGCTTTCCACTTCCATAAACGGTAATTGGCTTATTTTTTTTTGCCTGATCAATAAATCTAGGAATAACCATTCTGTCATCCTGTCTTGGTCCATAAACATTAAACAATCTGAGTGCAATAGCACTAATTTTATTCTCCATATGAAAGTACTTTAAATAAATTTCACAAGATCTTTTTGCTATTGCATAAGCGGAGACTGGTGAAATAATTGCATTTTCTTTGACATTATTCTTATAATCGAGTTTCCCATACACTCCACTTGATGATGAGTAAATAATTTTTTTAATACTATTTTTTTTTGCTGCATTGCAAATATTCATGATACCATCATATTCACATTGCATGGTTTCTACATTTTTTTTTGAAACTACATCCACACCAAGTACAGCAGCCAAATGAAATATTGAAAAACAGTTTTTTGAGTAATAATTAATTAAGCTTTTATCTCTTACATCTCCTCTAATTATCTTTATATTTTTATTAATATTTTTTATTTTGTTACCATGCGAAAGATTGTCAATTACAGTTACTTGATTTTTTTTTGACAAAAATTCGACAAGATGGCTTCCTATAAAACCAGCACCTCCTGTGACTAAAATTTTTTTCATTATTTAAATTTTTTTTTAATTATAGTTATAATATTTTTTGAATTTTTGTAACTAAAATTGGACAAATTGAACTTATAAATGTTTTTTAAATAGGAATTTCTTAATTTTTCTTTTTTTAAAATTTGATCTAAAAAAAATTTACACTTTTTTATGTTAAGAGATAAAAGTGCTAATTTTCTTTTTTTCAAATAACTAAGATTAAACCATTTATTATCGTGAAAAATTATTGGAATAGTATTATTTTGTATTGCATCTATTATTGTTGATGATCCATTAAAAAAAATAGCAACTAAACAATCTTTAAACGCACTTTCCAGACTTACTTCGTTCGCACTATCAACTATTAAATTTTCATTTTTGGCTAAGTTTTTTTTAATAAGTTCATCTACACTTCCATTTGGATGTGGCCTTATAAAAATTTTAATATTTGGATAGTTCTTTGCAGTTTCATTGGCAAAATTTATTGCTTTAATAACTCTTTTATCATCAGTACCCTCAAAAAGAGGCGAAAAACAAAAAATTACATTTTTCTTTTGACTTTTATTTATTTTCTTATTTTTTTCTTTAAAAATTTTAAATTTTTTAACTAAACCTTTTTGTCTTAAAAAATTTATATGAGTAATGCTTCTTGAAAGATATATAAAATTATAAAAATATTTTTTAAATTGATATTTTAAATTTTTATTAATCATAAATGGGTGATTAATTCCGTGCTGCAAACAGTAGTGTGGTATTCCTCTTTTTTTACTTATTTCAGAAATTAATGTATCTACATATGAATCGCCCTCTAATGAAAAAGAAAATTTAGGATTATAAAAATTGTAAATTTTTTCGTATATATTTAATTCATTGACCAAAAAAAAATCATTATTTTCTAAATTTTTATCTGTAAATAAAAATTTTGGAATTTTATGAAATTTACCTGGGATTTTAAAATTAAAATCTTTTGTTAAAATACCAATTTTCATTCCACTATTTTCAAATATTTTTTCTATTAAATTCATTTTGTATTTTGTATTGACAGTAATTATTCCATCGATTTTTTGTGAAATTATTTTTAAAATCAAAGGTCTCACTAAAAAGGTTAAATTTTTTAAGAAAAATTTTAAGAAAATTCTTTTTGGTCTATATTTTTTTGAAAGAGGGTTTCTTACTAAAACTGAATAATATCTTATAATAGATTGATAAAGATTGTAATTTTTATACAAAAAATAATTCTTTTTTTGATTTACTAATTTTATAACTTTCTTCTTATCTTTTACCGCTTGAGCGTTCATCCAAGGTAATGATTAGGTTGCTTAAATAATATTTAACTTATATTAACTATATATTATATATTCAAAATAAATGAACGATTATTTTAAAAATCTTTCAAGTAAAATCAAAAAAAAACAAATTAATATTGCTATATTTGGAATCGGGTATGTAGGTATAAAACTTGTTCTAGCTTTGGCAAAACAAAATTGTAATGTTTCTTGTTTTGATAAAGATAAAAATAAACTCAAGATAATTTCAAAAGGTAAATCTCCATTCTCATATATTCCTGATAGTGAAATAAAAAAAATTAAGAAAAGATTATTCTTTGCCAAAAATTATAAAGATATAAATAAAGCTGATATAATTATAATGTGTTTACCTACGCCGCTTACAAATAATAAGCCAGATTTATCTCATATAAAAAAATGTTGGAATAACATAAAAAAATTTATAAAAAAAGGTCAACTAATAATACTAGAAAGCACAACATATCCTGGTTGCACTGAGGAAATATTTTTAAGTTATCTAAAAAAAAAATTTTTAATTGATAAGGAAATTTTCCTTTCATATTCGCCTGAGCGAGAAAATCCTGGAGATAGTAAGTTTAATTTTAAAAATACGCCAAAAGTTGTCTCGGGTATAAAAAATAATTCATTAACTTTATGTAATAATTTTTACAAAATAATTACAAAAAAAACGATATTGGCACCATCAATTAAAATTGCTGAGATGTCTAAATTGTTGGAAAATATATATAGGTCAATTAACATAGCGCTCATAAATGAACTTAAAATTGCAACATATAATTTAAATATTGATATTTATGATGTAATTAGGATTGCAAGCACAAAACCTTTTGGTTTTCAAAAATTCTTACCAGGACCTGGAACAGGTGGTCACTGTATACCAATTGACCCGCTCTATTTTTCTTGGTTATCTAAAAAAAAAGGTGTCGATGTTAAATTCATAAAATTATCCACAGAAATCAATTCTTTTAGAACTAATTGGATCATTAAAAAAACTTTTAATTTTATCAAAAAATTTTTAAAGCCAAAAATTTTGTTATTAGGATTATCTTACAAAAAAAATATAGAGGATACAAGAGAATCTGCGAGTATTAAAATTTTCGAAAAAATAAAAGCAAAAGGATTCCATATAGATTTTTGTGACCCTTATAATAAAAAGTTTCAATTTAATTTAAAAAATAAAAATATTACAATTAATTCAAAAAAATTCACTTCAAAGCTATTAAGAAAATATAATATTATTATATTATCTACTGACCATGATAAATTTAATTATAAAATTATTAAAAATTCTAAAAAATTAATTATTGATTTAAGAGGGAAATTTAAAAAAACAAAAGCTAAGAATATTTATCAGCTGTAAAATTTTTAATCATTTTTTTTATACATATTGCCTGCCAAAATAAATTAGAGTTTTGTTCTTTTTCATTTTTTCTGAAGTTGTCAAATAAGTTTAGAAGTTTTCTGCTATTATATATTCCATCATAAAATGTCTTTTCATCAGAAAGTATTGAGTACGCCCAATCAAATAAATCTTTTTTTAACCATTTTATTTGTGGGTCAGATACATATTTTTTTTTAACAAAAGCATTTTTTTTAAATTTGCTCTCACATATTTTTCTATACAAATATCTTAAATTTCCATTTTTAATCTTGAAGTCACTGTTTAAATTATAAAAAAACTCTGCAATATTACGGTCTAAAAGTGGAACTCTTAATTCTTTACCATATGCCATAGATGACCTGTCGCAACTTTTTAAAATTCTTTGAAGTTTAGTAAAAAAAATATCTCTATAAATTATTTTATTTAAATTGCCATTGATCGTAGATATATCGTTAATAATTTCACTTTTGTCAGAAATATTATCTTTTAAAAAATTCTTATCTAAAATATCTAAATTTATATTATTTGTTCCATCTGCAGATAAGCCACCTGAATGTATAGTTGATATACTTTTATAAATAAAATTAATTAATTTTATCCAACTCTTTCCTTCAATTTTTTTAAATTCTAAACTTTCGGATAAGATTTTTTTGAACTTTGCCGTTTTCAATAAATCAAAAATATATGGTCCAAATATATACTTATAACCCCCAGCAACATCATCTCCCCCTTGTGCTTCTAAAATAACTTTGCAATTTTGGTCATACGCCCTTTTAATCAATAATGATTTAGCAATAGTTGGAACTCCTGGAAAAGGACCTTCTTGAATTTTTAAAATTTCATCAAAGTTTTTAATTATATCCTCACTAGTAATTTTATAATAATTTATATTCCAATTTAATTCATTTGATGTTTTTTGTAGATCTGGCATTTCATTATAGTTTTGGTCATCAAAATAAAAACTGTTTGCAGCAACATCTTTTTGCCCTTGATTTATTTCGTTTACAAAATGCAACATCAGTTGTGAATCTATACCAGAACTAACATTTAAACCTATTTTTACATCTGCTTTAGTTTGAAGTTTAAACGAGTTACCTATTAATGTATTAGCTTGAATTACTAAATCTTGTTCGGTAATATTTTTGTTTAATAGATTAGAAATTTTATTTTTAGTATTTTTAAGATCCCAATATTTTTCAGATTTAAAAGTATTATTATTTAGTAAATATTTAATATAACAACCAGGTCTTAATTGTTTTATGTTTTCATAAAAAGTATCAACACCATAATCATAAAATGAAGTTGTCAAATACGACTTTAGTTGATTCAAATTAAGTTTATTATTATGGAATTTTGACAATCCATTAATTTCAGAACTTACAACAAAGTTTTCTCCATCATAAAAATAATATAATGGTTTTACACCTAGATGGTCTCTTGCACAAAAAAAAGACTTTTCTTGCTTGTCATATATTACAAAAGCAAAAATACCATTAAAATAATCTAGGCATTTTTCTTTTTTTTTTACATACATCTCAAGTAAAATTTCTGTATCAGTATTTGTTCGTGTATTTAAATTAAATTCTGTTTTTAAATTTTTAAAATTGTATATTTCGCCATTATAAACAATAGTATACCTACCTGTTGAGTCCGTCATAGGCATATTTCCCTTACTAGATAAATCAAATATACTTAATCTACAAGAGCCAAGTGAAATGTTTTTTAGGTTTAAAAAACTTTCATTATCAGGACCTCGGTGCTTAATTTTATTTATAATATTTTTTACTATTTCTTGGGAATTAAACTTTTTAGAGTAACAAACAGCTATTCCGCACATTATTTTTCTAACAAGTTATTTATTTTTATTGGATAATTTTTTTTTTTTGAGCTTTTAACTAATGAGGAAATAATTTTCATATCTATCAAACTTTCACGATCGTCACACAGTGGTTTGATTTTTCTTTTGGTAAGACAATCTACTGCATTCTCCGCAAGTTTTCCAAATTGATCTCTTGGTTTAGGTCCAAAAAGATGCTTTGGTATATTACTTAATTCCTCAAAGCCTTCGTGTTCGGGAGAATTAATCACTTTAAACAAAAAACCAGATCTCCCAATTTCTGATATTAATATTTTTCCCTTAGTACCATAAATATAAATATCAAAATTATCATATTTTTTCATATTTAATGACTGGATAGTTGCTTTAAGATTATTTTTAAAAACCATTACTCCATCAATATTCAAATCATCCTTTGGGCAAAAAAGATTATCATTATTTTTAAATCCAACAACTTCTTTAACTTCTCCAGCAACATCAACAAGTAACATTCTTAATGTATCTATTAAATGGGTACCTGTTGTTAGTATGCCATAAA
>CACIRD010000001.1 GCA_902588965.1 uncultured Pelagibacteraceae bacterium | reverse complement strand
AAGAATAAATAAAATTTCTATAATGAAATTATCTAAAGACGGTCAATCAGTTGTAGGCCCAAAAATTAAGTTAAGTTGTGATTGCTTAGGTGTTTCAGGAGGTTGGACTCCTGCCATTCACCTATTTACCCAATCAGGCGGAAAGCTTAAATTTAGAGACAATGATAATGTTTTTGTACCAAATATATACCCATCAGATCAAATAAGTATAGGTTCTTCTAATGGTGATTTTGATTTGGAAACTATTATAATAAATTTTAATAAAAATATTAAAGACTTCCTTAAAATTAACAAAACTACTTATGAAAACTTAAAAATTGTTTCTTCTAAAGAAATTTCAAAAAGAAATATTTGGTTACTACCTTCTTATAAATCAGTTGGTAAGACAAAACAATTTGTTGATTTTCAAAATGACGCAACAGCTAAAGATATTAAGTTAGCACTTAGAGAGGGTTTTAGATCAATAGAACATGTAAAACGCTATACAACAACAGGGATGGGCACAGATCAAGGTAAACTAGGTAACATGCATGCACTAGGAATTATATCTGATACTAGTAATATTAAAATGTCAGATTTAGGAACTACAACATTTAGACCACCTTATACTCCTTTAACTTTTGGAACTATTGTGGGAAGAAATGTTGGTGAATTCTTTGATGTATTTAGAAAAACACCTATTCACGAATGGCATAAAAGCCACAATGCTGAATTTGAAAACGTAGGACAGTGGAAGAGAGCTTGGTATTATCCAAAAAATGGAGAGACTATGCACGATGCTGTTCAAAGAGAAAGTAAAGCCGCACGTAAAAGTGCTGGCATACTGGATGCATCAACTTTAGGAAAAATAGATATTCAAGGATCTGACGCATCTGAATTTTTAAATCGCGTTTATACAAATGCTTGGTCAAAACTTTCTATCGGAAAATGTAGATATGGATTAATGCTAAATGAAGATGGAATGGTATATGATGACGGTGTAACAACTAGAATTGATAAAAATCATTATATAATGACAACAACTACTGGGGGTGCCGCAACAGTTTTAGGGAAACTAGAAGACTACCTTCAAACAGAATGGCCTGAACTGGATGTTTATTTAACTTCTGTTACTGATCATTATGCTACAATTAGTGTTTGTGGTCCAAATAGTAAAAAAATAGTAAATAAAATTATTCCAGAATTAGATCTATCTGATGAAAATTTTCCTCATATGTCTTTTAAAAATACAAAAATCAATAATATCAAATGTAGAATAATGAGAATTAGTTTTACTGGTGAACTAAGTTATGAAATTAATATTCAATCAAATTATGGAAAATCACTTTGGGAAAAATGTATTGAAGCAGGAAAGGAATTTAATATTACTCCTTATGGGACTGAAACTATGCACCTATTAAGAGCAGAAAAAGGTTTTATTATTGTTGGTCAAGATACAGATGCAACATTAACACCAATAGATCTTCAAATGGAATGGATTGTTAGTAAGAAAAAATATGATTTTATCGGTAAACGTTCTTTATATAGATCTGATACGATTAAAGAAGACAGAAAACAACTTGTAGGAATATTAACTGAAGATCCTAATGAAGTTTTGGAAGAAGGAGCTCAAATAGTAGCTGATTTATCAAAAAAACCTTTAGAAATGTTGGGCCACATAACATCTAGTTATTTTAGTCCTAATTTAAATAAATCAATCGCCTTAGGAGTTGTTAGAGGTGGAAAGAATATGTTGGGAAAAAAATTATTCATACCAATGAATAATAAAGTTATTAATGTAAAAGTTGCTAATCCAATTTTTTTAGATAAGGAAAATAAAAGGTTAAATGCTTAATTATAATTCATCAATTAACAAAACAGCAAAAATTGCTAATTTAGAAATGACTGAAGTCGGTCCTATAATGAAACTAATTATTAGAGGAAAAAAAAGAGAATTTTTTTCTTCAATTGGAAAACTATTAAATATATTCCTACCCAATGAACCAAACACTTCTTCAACTGGAAATAATATAACTGCTTTATGGTTAAGCCCTGATGAGTGGATGATACTGGCTAATGAAATAAACGATAAAACAAACAATAACTATGTCATCGAAAATGAGCTAATTAGAGACATAACTAAAGCGAATTTGGGTGCAATTACAAATGTAACTGATCAATTCATATTAATAAATATCAAAGGTATCAAAATTTATGAATTATTTTCAAAAAGTTGCCCTTTCAACTTCAATGAGTTTAAAAATAAAAAAGGTTCTGTAACTCAAACAATTATTAATAAAATTGATGTTATAATACATAATAAAGATATAAATGAAGTTAGTTTGTTAGTTAGAAGATCTTTCTCAAACCATTTATGGTCATGGTTGACCGACAGTGGTCGATTTCTCTAGTCTATTGCTAATATAGTATAAAACTATTAAAAGTAGACTAATAGAAAATATCCAATTAGATACTACCCAAATCCAAAAAAAAGTGTTGAAATCAGCTAGCAAATAAGTAGCAACATAAAAAGTAATTATTGGCAACATTACATTTCTAAAGAAATTTGTAATTAGTGCATTTTCTGATTTTTTTAAAGCCATAAAAAAACCATTAGATAGAAAAAAAATAGGATAGGCTGGAAGTACAAAAGCGGAAATTTGTAAATATTTTTTTCCAAAATGTATTACCTCCAAATCATTTGAGAAAAATGCAGGTATCAAGCCAGATGTTATATATATGAAAATTCCTGAAATTATCATAATAAATAAGGCATACTTTACAGCTATGTAATAAGATTCTTTAATACGTGAATAGTAACCAGCACCATAGTTTTGGGATATAATAGATATTATTGCTGTATTAATACCTAGCACAGGAAGCAGAACCACCTGCTCTATTCTGGTTGCTGCTCCATAACCTGCTGCTGCAGCTTCTCCAGAAAGTCCAACATATGTAAATATAATAGCTGACGCTATAGAGTATCCACATATAGCCAGGCTTATAGGCATTGATTGAAAAAAGATATCTTTAATATAAATAAATTTTAAACGAAAGTATTCACTCGTGATTTCTTTAAATCTTTTATTTTTATAAACTTTAGAGCTTATTATAATAAGTGAAATAAACTGTGAAATAATTGTAGCTATAGCAATTCCTTTTACACCAAAGGCAGGAATAAATAAAAATCCGAATATTAAAATAGGATTTAAAATTATATTAAGAAAAAAAGAAAAGATTAAAGCATTTCTATATGTTTTAGTATCTCCCTCCGCATGCAGAAGTGAATTAAACGATACTATTAATATAAACAACACAGTCCCTGAAAAAATTACATCAGTATATTGTAGGCCTAATGTTACAACTTCAGTTGAAGATCCCATGGATATAAAAACATTTTCGGAAAATTGAAGCCCTAAAAAAGTTATAATAGTTGAGATAAAAATTCCAAAGTAAATAGTGTTAGTAAAATAAAACAACACCTTTTTTTTATTATTTTCACCTATACTGTTGCCAATTAATGAAGTGCCAGCAATAGTAACACCGATAGAAGTAGCAACAATTATAAAATATATAGGGAATGATTTTGAAAGAGCAGACAATGCTTCAGGTGAAATTTTTCCTGCAAAAAAAGTATCAACAATATTATAGAGTGTTTGAAACAATGTACCAACACTTGCTGGTATCGCAAGTTTTCTTACCAAAAGTGGTATTTTATCTTTAATTAAATCCATTTAAAAATTGAGTTTAGTACTCTTTTTGGAAGATATGTCTTTTCCCAGTGCTTTTTGCAAGATTTATTTGATTTTGACGCATCCTAAATCTTTTTTTCTGTGAATTTGTGAGAATATTATAACATTTGGGACAAGATACTCCTTCTTCAAATTTTTTAGACTTCGCATCTCTTTTAGAAATTGGATTTCTACAACCACTACAAATTGAGTAAGACCCTACTTGCAAACCATGTTTTAGACTAACTCTATTATCAAATACAAAACATTCACCTTCCCATAAACTTTTTTTTTTAGGTATTTTTTTTAAATAATTCAAAATACCTCCTTTTAGTTGATAAACATTTTTAAAACCTTTTCTTTCTAAATAAACACAAGCTTTTTCACATCTTACACCTCCGGTACAGAACATTGCTATTGGTTGATCTTTTTTTAATCTTTTTAAATATTTTGGAAAATCTCTAAATTTTTCAATGTTAGGATTTATAGATCTTTTAAATGTTCCAACTTCAAATTCGAATGGTTTTCTAGAGTCAATTACCAAGGTGTTTTTATCTTTAATAATCTTGTTCCATTTATTTGGATCTAAATGACTTTTGGTCTTATTAATTTTACGTGATAGTAAAAAGTTCATTGGCACAACTTCATTTTTAATTTTAACTTTAGCTTTATTAAAAGGTTGGAAAGAACTTTTGGACAAATTAAAACTATCAAATTTATCAAAGCAAAATATTTTTTTTAACTTTTCAGATAAAAAATTAACATTATTTGATTTTGCTGAAACTGTGCCATTAATACCTTCTTTGGAAATAATAATTGTCCCTTTTATATTTTTTTTTAAAAGTATATTTTTTAATTTATTTTTATTTTTTTTTAAAAATTTTAATTTCTTAAATTTATAAAAACCATATACTTTAAACATTATATTTTCCTACAGACTGTCATTCCATCACCGAGAGGTATGATTAGATTCTCAACTCTATCATCTTTTGAAACAAACAAATTAAAATCTTTAATTTGCAATGTAATTTTATCAGAAGTTTTTTCATTAACAACATCGCCATACCATAAAACGTTATCAATAATAATTAATCCTCCTTTTTTTATTAATTTTAATGAATGCTCATAGTAATTTTTATAGTTCATTTTATCTGCATCAATAAAAATTAAGTCAAACATTTTATTTTTTAAATCTTTTAAAGTTTCGTTTGCTGGATTAATTATAGTTTTAATTTTATGATCTTGTTTTGCTTTTTTAAAAAAATTTACAGCAATCATATTGGTTTTTTTATTTTTATCTAACGTAATAATTTTACCATTTTCTGGTAATGCTAGTGCCATAGATAATGTGCTTAAACCAGTGAAAGTTCCGATCTCTAAAATATTCTTTATATTTAATGTTTTAATCATTAAATGAAGAAATTGAGCCTGGGAGATTGCTACTTGCATTCTTTTTGCTTTACCCAAACTAATATTATAATCTATTATTTCTTCTTGTACGATATGAAGTTTAAGACCAAACTTTAAAATATATTTTTGTAGTTGACTATTTATTTCAAGGTCTGAACCCATATTTTTTATAATTTTTTCTTTAAAATCTGGTTTACCAGTTGGGGGTTTGCCTTGCCTCTAGATTCTTTCATTACCTGACCAACAAAAAAACCAAACAATTTCTCTTTACCAGCTTTATATTCTTTTGCTTTATCCTTATTTTTATCTATTACTTGCTGAACTATTTTTTCTAAAGCTTTAGGATCGCTTTCTTGTTTTAAGCTCTTTTCTTCAACTATTTTTTGTGGATCTTTATCACCATCCATCATTAGTTCAAATATTGTCTTACCTATTTTTCCAGAAATAGTGCCATCTTTGATTAGATTAATTAATTTCGACAAATTTTTAGCACTTACAGGACTCTGTGTTATGTCTAAATTTTTTTCATTTAATACAGAAAATAATTCACCAATTATCCAATTTGTAGCTAATTTAATATCTGAACTTTTAATTGTTTCTTCAAAAAATTTTGATGTTTCAATATCTGAAACCATAATAGTTGCTTCATATGGTGTAAGTTTAAACTTATCAATAAATCTTTTTTTCTTTTCATCAGGTAGCTCGGGAATTTCTGTTTTAATTTTAGAAATATATTCATCAGATACTTCTAACGGTAAAAGATCAGGATCAGGAAAATATCGATAATCATGTGCATCTTCTTTAGATCTCATTGATCTTGTTTCATTTTTTTTAGTATCAAAAAGTCTTGTTTCTTGATCTATATTTTTTCCTTCTTCTATCAAATTAACCTGTCTATTTGCTTCAAATTCAATAGCCATTTGCATGAATTTAATTGAATTAACATTTTTAATTTCACACCTTGTACCATACTCTTGCGTCCCTTTAAGTCGTACCGATACATTCACATCTGCTCTTAAAGATCCTTCTTGCATATTTCCGTCGCAGGTCCCCAGATATCTCATTATAGATCTTAATTTTTTAATATATACATTAACTTCATCGGGAGATCTTAAATCAGGTTTGCTGACAATTTCCATCAGAGCTACTCCAGATCTGTTTAAATCTACAAAAGTATTTCGTGGATCTAAATCATGAATGCTTTTTCCTGCATCTTGTTCTAAGTGTAGTCTTTCAATTCCGATCTCTTTTTGTCCATTAGGCATATCTAAAATAACTTTACCCTCACCAACAATAGGATCTTTAAATTGAGAAATTTGATATCCCTGTGGTAAATCTGCATAAAAATAATTTTTTCTGTCGAATACTGAAAATTTATTTATTTGTGCTTTTAAACCAATGCCAGTTTTTATTGCCTGTTTGATGCAGAATTCATTAATAACTGGTAGCATTCCTGGAAATGCTGCATCGACTAAACTTACTTGTGTGTTCGGTTCAGCCCCAAATTTTGTAGAAGATGTAGAAAATAATTTTGATTCTGATATTACTTGAGCATGGACTTCAAGGCCAATAACTACTTCATATAGTTTATTAGCTCTTTTAATAAAATATTCAGAATTTATTTTACTCATCCAATCCACCAGTCTTTGATATTATTTTTAAATTCAATTTTTTCCTCCATAGAATATGCAATATTTATTATATTTTGTTCGTCAAATGATTTGCCAATAATTTGTAGCCCTAAAGGGTATCCTTGAGAGTCATGGCCAGCTGGTATAGAAATTCCAGGAAGGCCAGCTAAATTCACAGGAACAGTAAAAATATCATTTAAGTACATAGAGACTGGGTCATTATTTTTTTCACCAATTTTAAATGCTGAACTAGGTGTAGATGGTGTTAAAATTGCATCAACTTTTTTATATGCTTCATCAAAATCATTTTTAATAAGTTTTCTGACTTTTTGTGCTTTTAAATAATAAGCGTCGTAATATCCCGAAGACAAAACATAAGTACCAATCATGATTCTTCTTTGGACCTCTTCGCCAAAGCCCTCGGATCTAGTTTTTTCATACATCTCAATTAGATTTTTGCCTTCTGCTCTAAAACCATATTTAACACCATCATATCTTGCCAAATTTGATGAAGCTTCGGCCGGAGCTACAATATAATAAGTAGGTAATGCATAACTTGTGTGTGGAAGAGAAATTTCAATTATTTCAGCTCCACAATTTTTAATACATTTAATTCCTTTTTGCCAAAGTTCATCAATTTCTTTAGGCATATTGTCTACTCTATATTCTTTGGGTACGCCAATTTTTTTACCTTTAATATCTTTTGTTAGTTTTTGACTGTAATTATTTCTTTTAAAGTCAATTGATGTTGAATCTTTTTTGTCATAACTACTTATTACTTCATATAACAAAGCACAATCTTTTACATTCTGAGACATTGGACCAGCTTGATCTAATGATGATGCAAAAGCTACTATTCCATAACGAGAACAACTTCCGTAAGTTGGTTTTAACCCTACAGTTCCTGTGAAAGATGCTGGTTGTCTAATTGATCCACCTGTATCAGTGCCAATAGTTACAGGAGTTAACTGAGCTGCAAGTGCAGATGCTGAACCACCGGAAGATCCACCGGGTACTAAATTTTGAGAAATAGGATTTTGAACATTTCCAAAAAAACTTGTTTCATTTGATGAGCCCATAGCAAATTCATCGCAGTTTAATTTACCAAGAAGTATTCCACCTTCATTCCATATATTTTTTGTTACAGTTGATTCATAGGTTGGAATAAAATTGTTTAATATTTTACTTCCAGCAGTAGTTCGAACATTTTTTGTGCAAAATAAATCTTTAACAGCAATAGGTATACCTGGTAATTTTAAATCTAAATTTGGTTTTTCATCAAATTTTTTAGCTTTATCTAATGCAGCATTAAAATTCTCTGTTATATATGTGTTTAATTTTTTTGATTTTTTAGATCTTTCTATAAATGCTTTAGTAACTTCTGTCGATGAAACCTTTTTTTTCTTAATATTTTCAACTAAGTCTGATAATGTTTGTTTTGTAATTTCTGTCATTATTCTATAACTTTCGGGACAACGAAATAATCTTGATTATCCTCTGGTGAGTTTTTAATAATATCTTCTCTAATATTTTCACTTTTTACCTCATCGGTTCTTAATTTTAATGGAGTTTCAGCAACAGAAGTTAAAGGTTTAATTTTTTCAGTTTTTAACTCATTCAGCTTTTCTATAAATTTAAAAATTGCATTAAGGTCATCAGCTAATTTTTCAGCCTTTGTATCATTAACTGAAATTCTTGATAATTTAGCTATATGTTTTATTGTTTTAAGATCTATTGTCATGTGATAATTAAATATCGCAAAACTATCACTTAAGTATTAAATATACAATATGATCACTATTGAAGATTTTAAAAAAAATCAATCTAATAAGGTAAGATTGATTGGATTAGACTTGGGTTCTAAAAGAATCGGTGTCTCAATTTGTGATGAAAACCAATCTATTGCTGTTCCACACAAAACCTTAAACAGAACAACATCAAATAATCTCATAAATGAATTAAAGCTTATAATTAGTGAAAATAACATAAAAGCAATAATTGTAGGTCATCCTATTAATATGGATGGAACGCTCGGTAAATCTTCTCATAGTATCAAAAGTGTTGCCACGAATATTTCAAATTCAATAAATTTACCTGTTTGCCTTTGGGATGAAAGACTTTCGACAGCTGGAGCTTTTAACTTATCAAGCGAATTAGATGTCAGTGTATCAAAAAGATTAAAAAAAATTGATGAAAATGCTGCAACTTTTATACTGCAGGGAGCAATTGATTATTTAAATAATTAATACTTGCCATATAGGTCTTTACAAGTTATAGAGTTGGTTTTAATGGCATCAACTCATAAAGCTATTAAAATTTCTCAAAAACACCTTTTAGGAATTCAAGATCTATCAATTAACGATATAAATCTAATTTTAAATGAAGCTAAAACTTTTATCACATTAAACAAAAGTAAAAATAAAAAATTAGATATTTTAAGAGGAAAAACTCAAATAAATCTTTTCTTCGAACCTTCAACAAGAACTCAAAGTTCATTTGAATTAGCTGGTAAACGTTTGGGTGCAGATGTAATGTCTATGAACATAGTTAATTCTGCCATAAAAAAAGGTGAAACATTAATCGATACCGCAATGACTTTAAATGCTATGCACCCAGATATTATTGTAATAAGACATCAAGACTCTGGGGCTTGCAACCTTTTATCACAGAAGGTTAATTGTGCAGTGATAAATGCTGGCGATGGAAGAAGAGAACATCCAACTCAAGCATTGTTAGACGCTCTTACAATAATTGATAGAAAACAAAAAATACAAGGATTAAGAATTGCAATTTGTGGTGATATTTTACATTCTAGAGTTGCTAGGTCTAATATTTATTTATTAAATATGCTAGGTGCAGAAGTTAATATTATAGCTCCATCCAATCTTATGCCAAAAGATATAAGTAAACTTGGCGTAAATATTTTTTCAAATATGAAGGAAGGTTTAAAGGATTGTGATATAGTTATGATGCTTAGACTTCAAAATGAAAGAATGACTAGCTCTTTTCTTTCATCTAATAGAGAATATTATGAATATTATGGTTTAACTCCAGATAAATTAAATTTTGCAAAGAAAGATGCTTTAATAATGCATCCAGGTCCAATGAACAGAGGAATAGAAATTGATACAAAATTAGCTGATGACATTAATAAAAGTGTCATTAAAGAACAAGTTGAACTAGGCGTGGCAGTGAGAATGGCTTGTCTAAAAATTTTTTGTGAATGATGAAAAAACAATATTTTTTAAACGCAAACATAATTGATCCCAAAAATTCCTTAGAGGAATTAGGAGGTTTAATTATAAATGAAGAAGGTAAAATTGAAGCCGTGGGAAAAAAAGTCAATAAAAATAATATTCCATCGCGTGAAAAATATATTGATCTAAAAGAAAGATATTTAATTCCAGGCCTGGTGGATATGCGTGTATTTGTTGGTGAACCAGGCTATGAGTATAAAGAAAATTTTAGAACACTCAGTAATGCTGCTCTTGCAGGAGGAGTTACTTCTGTTGTAACTATGCCAAATACAAGTCCTATAATTGACAATGTATCTATTGTAGATTTTTTGAAAAGAAGAGGAAGAGATAAGTCAAAAATAAACATTTTTCCATCTGCATCGCTAACAAAAGGTATTGAAGGAACGAATATGACAGAATTTGGCCTACTACAAAAAAAAGGTATTATAGCTTTTACAGATGGAATAAAGACAATTCAAAATAGTAGATTAATGTCAAGAATTATGAGATCTGCATTTGATTTAGACTGCCTAATAATGCAACATGCTGAAGATTATGAATTATCAAACAATGGTATGATGAATGATGGTGTAATAGCTACTAAATTAGGATTACAAGGTATACCAGATCTAGCAGAGAAAATTATAATTGAGAGAGATCTGTCTTTACTTGAAGATTTTAATTGTAGATACCATATTTCACAAATATCATCTTCAAAATCGTTAAACATTATTAGTAATAAAAAAGACCAGGTTAATTTTACAACTGGTGTTTCAATTAACAATCTTTCGCTCAACGAAAATGATATTGGTGATTTCAGAACATTTCTAAAATTATCTCCACCTTTGCGAACAGAGGATGATAGAAACTCATTAATAGCCGGTATTAATAAAGACTTAATTGATGTTATAGTATCAGATCATAAACCCGAGGACGAAGAGTCTAAAAGATTAACTTTTTCACAAGCGGCTACTGGCGCATCAGGTATTGAAACATTATTACCCCTATCATTAGAACTCTTCCATAACAATTCAATTAAATTATCTAAGTTAATTCAACTTTTGACGAGTAATCCTGCAAAAATACTTAAAATTGATAAAGGTAATTTATCAATAGGAAATGATGCTGATTTCTGTATTGTGGATTTGTACAAACCTTGGATTGTAAAAAAAGAAAAAATGATTTCTAAATCAAAAAATACATGTATTGAAGATAAAAAGCTTCAAGGTCAAGTAACGAATACTTTTGTAAAAGGAATAGAATTATTCAAAATTTAATATGGATTTGATTATAATAATTGCTCTAACGTATTTAATGGGTTCTATACCTTTTGGATATTTATTAACTAAGATATTTCTGAAAAAAGATATTAGAGATATAGGTTCAGGTAATATAGGCGCAACAAATGCACTGAGAACTGGCAATAAGTATGTTGGTTATAGTACTTTAATACTAGATATACTAAAAGCTATTATCCCCTTACTATACATAAAATTTATTTTGCCTGACTTTTTATATGTATCTTCATTATGTATTTTTCTAGGACATGTTTTTCCGGTTTGGTTAAAATTTAAAGGGGGTAAGGGTGTTGCAACATTTGTTGGAATACTCTTTTGTATAAATTATATTTTAGGATTTGTATTTATCATATGTTGGTTTTCAATTTTTTTAATTTTTAAGTACTCTTCTCTAGCATCTATCATTGCATCATTTTCAATTCCAATATTTCAATTTTTTTTCATTAATAATGATGGCTATTATTTTTTTATAATTTTGTTCATTTTGATTTTTTATACCCACAGAAAAAATATAAAACGCCTAATAAATAATGAGGAATCAAAGACAAAAATTTATTAATTTGACTAATTAACTCTTTTATGTAGGTTATTTCTTCTATGAACCTTGTCATAGTTGAAAGTCCAGCTAAAGCTAAAACAATAAATAAATATTTAGGAGACAACTTTACTGTACTAGCTAGTTATGGGCATATAAGAGATCTGCCATCAAAAAATGGCTCTGTAGATCCAGACAATCAATTTAAGATGATTTGGGAAATTGACAGCTTTTCTAAAAAATATTTAAAAGAAATTACTGATGTTGCGAAGGAATCTGAAAAAATTATATTAGCAACAGATCCGGATAGAGAAGGTGAAGCAATAGCTTGGCATGTTAAAGAGTTCCTTGATGAAAAAAAAATATTAAAAGGAAAAAAAATAGAAAGAGTTGTTTTTAATGAAATTACAAAAAAGGCTGTTACCAATGGTATAGAAAATCCAAGACAAATTGAAGGTCATTTAGTTGATGCCTATATGGCTAGAAGAGCATTAGATTATCTAGTCGGTTTTAATATTTCACCAATATTATGGACAAAATTGCCTGGATCTAAATCTGCAGGAAGAGTTCAGTCAGTTGCGTTAAAACTACTAACTGAAAGAGAACATGAAATAGAAGTTTTTAAACCAGAAGAGTTTTGGACTCTCAATGTCATTTTTTCAAATGCAAAAGATACTAAAATTGCCTCTAACCCATTTCAGCTTGAGGGAAATAAAATAGAAAAATTTTCATTTAGAAGTAAAGAAGAAATAAATAAAGCAATAGAGAAAATAAAAAATAATAAATATGAAATTATAGATATCTCATCAAAGATTTACTCAAGAAACCCCTCAGGACCCTTTACCACATCCACATTACAACAATCAGCATCAAGTAAATTAGGATTTAGCGCTTCAAGAACTATGCAGATTGCTCAAAGATTATATCAAGGTATTGATATCGATGGCGATACAAAAGGACTAATAACTTATATGAGAACAGATGGTACTAATATATCAAAAGATGCTATTGATGATTTCAGAAAATATATAACCAATACATACGGAAATGATTATCTCCCAGATCAACCAAACAACTATTCAGGAAAAAAAGCAAAAAATGCACAAGAGGCTCACGAAGCAATTAGGCCTACAGATATAAATAATGATCCTTCAATGCTTAAAAAATATTTAAGTTCAGATCAACACAAGCTTTACAATTTAATCTGGTCTAGAGCCCTTTCCTCACAAATGCAAACAGCAAAATTTGATAGAAAAACTATAATTATAAATTCTGATGATGGAAAAAACATATTCAAGGCAAGCGGCTCTGTTGTGAAATTTGATGGATTTTTAAAACTTTATAAAATTGACGAAAACAACGATGAGGAAAAAATATTACCAGAAGTGTCTAAAGGACCAATAAATATAGAAAGTTTCATTGATGAACAGCATTTTACACTACATCCACCTAGATACTCTGAGGCAAGCCTTGTTAAGAAACTTGAAGAACTTGGTATTGGAAGACCCTCAACATATGCAAGCATAATATCTGTAATCGCGAATAGAGGATACGCAGATATATTAAATAAGAGATTTTTTCCTACTGACAGAGGAAAGCTTATTTCTGCTTTTCTTGAAAAATTATTTACTAAATATGTTGATTACAATTTTACGGCTAAATTAGAAGATCAACTTGATGATATAACCTCTGGTAAAGAAGATTGGATAAAAGTGCTTGAGCAGTTTTGGAGTGATTTTAATCAAAATGTTTCTCAAGTAAAAGAAAAAAGAACTAGAGAAGTTTTAGATATGCTCAATGAAAGTTTGGGTAGTCTTATTTTTGAAACTGATGATAATGGAAATATTGATAGAAAATGTAAATTATGTCAAACAGGACAACTAAGCTTAAAAAATAGTTTCAGAGGAGGTGCTTTTATAGGATGCTCAAATTACCCAGAATGTAAATTTACTAGACCCTTGTCTAAAGCAAAGGCAGCAGAACAAATTAATCTGGCTGAGCCTAAATTCATAGGTAAAAATGAAATGGATAAGGATATTTTTTTAAAAAATGGAAGGTTTGGTCCTTACTTACAGTATGAAAAAGAGTTAAATGAAGTTGAAGATACAAAAAAGAAAAAAAAGAAAAGAAAAAAGAAAGATGTAAATGAAAATTTAAAAAATGTTTCAATTCCTAAGGGAATAGATATTGACTCAATTGATTTAGATCGTGCTAAATTTTTGTGTTCACTCCCTAAGAGTCTAGGAACTAACCCTGAAAACAATCAAGAAATTTTTTTAAACTCAGGAAGATTTGGTCCATATTTAAAATGTGAAAATAAATCGGCAAGATTAGAGAATGTTGAAGATATTTTTACAATAGGTTTAAATAGAGCAATTACTTTAATTGCCGAAGCTAAACCTGGTCGAATTTCATCATCTTTAATAAAAGAGCTTGGAGAACATCCAGAGGATAAAAAAACTGTAAGAATTATGAAAGGCCAATATGGGCCTTATATCAAGTATAAATCTCTTAATGCAACTATACCTGAAGAAAAGGATCCATCCGAACTAACTATGGAAGAGGCCTTGATATTAATTGAGAAAAGAAGAGAATACGATAGAAGTAAGAAAAAAAAGAAAAAATGAGTTTTGAAGAAAACATAAAAAAAAATAATATTATTTTACCAAATGCTGCTGACCCTGTTGGTGCATATGTTGCAGCAAAAATTGTTAATAAACTACTCTATATATCGGGACAAATTTCAATGGACGAAAAAGGTAAATTAATTAAAGGTAAAGTAGGAAAAGATTTAGATATAGAGCAAGCTTATAAAGCTGCAGAAAGATGCGCATTAAGTATAGCTGCTCAAGCAAAAAAAGCTTGTAATAATGACTTATCGAAAATTAAATCATGCATTAAATTAACGGGTTTCGTTAATTCAACTGATCAATTTACAGACCAGCCAAAAGTAATTAATGGTGCATCGGATACCATTGCTAAAATATTTGGTGATAGTGGTATGCATACTAGAGCTGCAGTAAGTACAAATAGTTTGCCTCTTGGCGTAGCTGTTGAAGTTGATGCAATTTTTGAACTAAGTTAATTATTGTCCAATACTGAAGTAATTTATTTTATCTTTTTTCATTTTATCTGGTGACAATATATTTCTCATATCATAAACAATAAAATTTTTTTTTCTTGATAATGATTTGAAATTAAGAGCTTTAAAATCGTTCCATTCAGTGTGTATAATTATCATATCGGCATCTATACATGCAGATTTTACATTCTGACTAAAGGAAACATTTTTAAACTTATCGAAATCTTTTTTATATCCGCTAGGATCATAATATTTAATCTTAGCTCCTTTTGAGATGAGCGATGGTATCATTACAAGGCTAGATGACTCACGCATATCATCTGTATTTGCTTTAAAAGTTACGCCTAAAAAAGTAATCTTTTTGTTTTTTATCTTGTTTTTTAACAATTTTGATACTCTGTTTAAAAGAATTTTTGATCTATTTTCATTTGATTTAATTACATTTTTTATAATTGATAAATCAGTTTTAAATTCTTTTGCAGTATCAACAATTGCTCGTGTATCTTTAGGGAAACAAGATCCACCATAAGCAGGTCCTGCTCTTAAAAATCTACCACCAATTCTTTTATCTAGACCCATGCCTATTGATATATCCTCAATATTTACTCCTATTTTTTCAGACAAATTAGCTAATTCATTAATAAAAGTAATTTTTGTAGCAAGAAAAGCATTAGATGCGTACTTTATTAATTCTGCTCCTCTTCGGGAAGAGTTTACATACTTAGCTCCTTTAGATAAAAGTGGCGTATATAAAGAGTGCATTAATTTATTAGATTTTTTATCAGATGTCCCTATAACAATTCGATCTGGAAAGAAAAAATCATTTATCGCATCTCCCTCTCTTAAAAATTCAGGATTAGATATTACAGAAAAATTTTTTTTTTTTACATTCTTTAATAGAATTTTTTCAATTTTATCTCCTGTTGTAACTGGAACGGTAGATTTAGTTACAATTATTTTAAAGTTTTTTATGTTTTTGCTTATTTCCTTAGCTACATTAAAAACCTGTGTCAAATCTGCCGCGTTACTATTTTTCCTTGTAGGTGTGCCCACACAAATAAAAATAATTTGAGAAATTTTTATAGCTTCAGATAAATTTGATGTAAAACTTAATCTACCTGATTTATAATTTTTTTTCACTAATTCGCTAAGTCCAGGTTCGTAAATTGGTATAACGCCTTTTTTAAGTTTATTTATTTTATTTAGATCTTTGTCTACACAGATTACTTCATTACCTAAGTCAGCAAAACATACTCCGCTTACAAGCCCAACATAGCCAGTACCAATCATACACAGTTTCATAATTTAGATATCTCCATCGAAGATTTTATATAACCATTCATTGTTCCGCAGTCTAAATATTTTCCAGAAAATCTATGTCCAATAATTTTATGACCATCATTTAATAATTTTCTTATTGAATCTGTTATATGTATTTCACCACCCTTACCTTTTTTTTGTTTTTTAAGTTTTTTAAAAATATCATAACTTAAAATATATCTTCCTATAACAGCTGAATTTGATGGGGCAGATTTTGTACTAGGTTTTTCGACAACATCTTTAATTAAAAAATTTTTTCTGTCTATATTTTTTAACTTTGAATAAATACCCCATCTTTTTACATTATTTTTTTTAACATTCATACTTGCCATTACAGAGCATTTATATTTTTTATAAATTGAAATCATATCCTTTGAGCAATTTTTTTTTGTTATAAGATCATCAGGTAATAGCATTAAAAAAAAATTATTATTGATATATTTTTTAGTTTTTAATACCGCATCACCCGTGCCAAGTGGTTTGTTTTGATAGACAAATTTTATCATTTTTCTATATTTTTTAATTTTAGCATATTCAAATGAAATTCTTTTATCTTTATTTTTCTTTAAAATTTTTTTGTAAAATTTATCATTATAAAAATATTTCTTAATTATTTCTTTTTTTTTTGAAATAATAAAAATTATTTCTTTAATCCCTGAATCAATGCATTCCTCGATAATATATTCAACACCTGGCTTACCATTTATGGGTAAAAGTTCTTTTGCAAAAACACTTGTGAGTGGCAAAAGTCTTGTTCCCTGTCCTGCTAATGGTATGATGGCTTGTTTAATCATTAATAACTATTTAGAAATATGAACTATCATAAATGATAATTTTTAAAAGCATTAATAAACTAGTTAAAGAAGTTAATTTTAAGGCAGATATCGGGTTTGTTCCAACAATGGGATCATTGCATAAAGGCCATATTTCTTTAATTAAGGCATCACAAAAGAAATGCAAAAGAACAATCGTCAGTATATTTATAAATCCATCACAATTTAACAAATTAGACGACTATAAAAGATATCCAAAAAATTTAAAAAAGGATCTATCGATACTAAAAAAACTTAAAATTGATTATGTATTAGTTCCTTATAAAAAAGACATTTTTAAGAATAAGAAAATGATGAAAATTAAAATAAATTCGAAATACAAAATATTGTGTGCGAAATTTAGACCAGGTCATTTTGAGGGTGTTTTGGGTGTTATTAACCAATTTTTAAAAAAAATAAAGGCAAAGTATATATTTCTAGGAGAAAAAGACTTTCAGCAAGTTTTTTTAATAAAGAATTTTATTAAAAAAAAATTTAAAACAAAAGTTTTAATGTGTAAAACTATTAGGCAGCCAAACTATTTACCATTTTCATCAAGAAATATGCTTCTAAAACCTAAGCAAATAACATTAGCGTCACACGTTTCAAAATTGGTAAAAAAATTTAAATTATTAATAAAGAAAGATTTAAAAAACAAAGATAAGATTTTTAGTATTATTAAAAATCTAAATAAAATGAATATAAAAATTGAATATTTAGAAATTAAAAATAAGAAAAATCTATCAAATAAATTTAATAAAAATAATTTTAAAATATTTGTAGCCTATTTTGTAAATGGTGTACGTTTAATAGATAACTTTTAAAAATTAATAAAAAAAGTAAGCGCCAACCCCTAAAAAAGATAAAAATCCAATTACATCTGTTATTGTAGTGACAAAAACACTCGATGCAATAGCAGGATCTATATTAAATTTTTTTAAAGTAATTGGGACTAATATTCCAAATAGTCCTGCAACTATCATATTAAGCACCATTGAAATAGATATTATTAACGATAAAGTTATATCCTGAAACCAAAATTGTACTACTACAGCACTAATAAGCGCAAATATTATTCCATTTAATATACCTATTAAAAATTCTTTTAAAACATTTTGTGTAAAATTATTTTTTGTTAATTGATTGGTTGCAATCGTTCTAATAGTTACAGCTAAAGTTTGCATACCTGCATTACCACCCATAGAAGCTACTATTGGCATCAATACTGCTAATGCAACCACTTTTTCTATATCTTCTTGAAAAAAACCTATTACTATAGATGCTAATATTGCTGTAAATAAATTTAGAAGTAGCCAATTAAATCTTCTTTTTGTTTTTTTGAAAACACCATCAGTTATTTGCTCATCTCCAACACCAGCTAATCGTAGTGCATCTTCTTCTGCTTCTTCTTTAAGCACTGTAAGAACATCGTCACTAGTAATCATGCCTACTAGTTTGTTGGATTTATCTACTACGCATGCTGAGTTTAAATTGTAATTTTCAAATAAATGACCAACTTCTTCTCTATCCATATCTACTGGAATTGAAAGTTGTGTTTCACTCATTACAGATATCATTTTTGTATCTCTAGAAGTTCTCAACACCTTAGAGGATGGAACAGTCCCTATTGGTTTAAATTCATTATCAACGATAAATATTTCTAAAAATTGATCTGGCAAATCTTTGTTTTCTCTCAAATAATCTATGGTTTGACCTACTGACCAGTTACTTGGTATAGCTGTAAATTCTCTTTGCATAATTCTTGCCGCTGAGTCCTCTGGGTAGCTTAAACTTTCAAGTAAAACGAACCTATCCTTGGGCGGTAGTGAACTTAATATTTCGTTTTTATTTTTTTCTTCAAGATTTTCTAAAATTTTAATTGCATTATCAGACTCAAGGTTTTTTAATATATATACAATAGAATTGTTGGATAAATATTTTATAATCTCTTTTTGTACAGACTCATTTAATTCAACAAAAACTTCAGGATTTATTTTAAAGTTATTTAATTTTATTAGATTTTCTCTATCAGTTTCATTTAACTGCTCAATAATATCAGCTGCATCTGCTGGGTGCATTTCATTAAAAGAATCGTTGATAAACACAGCATCGTTATTAGCTATTTTATCTGTGACAACTTTGATATATTCTTTATTAAATTCAAAATTGACCTTTTTATCTTTGATTTTTTTTACTAAAGTCATAAATTCTATTCATAAATTATATGCACTATTAATACATAATTAACATAATACAAACGTTTAATGAATATTCAGATCAAAAAATCAAGAAAACCAGTAGAATACCATAAAGCAATCAAATATTTGGAAAAAAGATTCAAACAAATAATTAGAAATGAAAAAAAAGAGCTAATATGGGTACTAGAACATCCTAGTATTTTTACTGCTGGTGTGAGTTACAATAAAAGTGAAATAATTGATAAAAAAATAAAAATAGTTAAGACTAACAGAGGTGGAAAAATAACTTGGCACGGACCAGGGCAGAAAATATTTTATTTTGTAATCAATCTAAACAAAAGAAAAAAAGATATAAGAAAGTTTTTATCTATAGTTGAAAATAGCCTAATTAATACATTAAAGGAATACGAAATTAAATCTTTTGCAGATAAAAAAAATATTGGTATTTGGGTTAAACACGAGGGAAGAAATAAAAAAATTGCATCTATAGGAATAAAAATAAAAAAATGGATTGCTTATCACGGTTTTTCTTTAAACGTTAACAACGGTTTAAAGAACTATAAAAAAATTTTACCCTGTGGTTTAAAAAGTGAAAATATAACAAATCTTAAGCAAATTAAAAAAATAAATTATATAAATTTAGAAAAAAAAATAATTAAAAATTTTATTTCTAATATGGAAAGTTAAGTCTCTTTTTTTTAATTAAATTGGTAAAATGCTCTGGCAAAGATGAAGTATAACTATATTTTTTATCATTAATTATAAATTTAAGTCTAAATGCATGAAGCATAAGATTTTTATTTTTACCTTTTTTAAAATTTTTGAAGCCATATTTATCGTCTCCAAATATAGGATTTCCTATACTTAAGAGTTGTTTTCGTATCTGGTGCTTTCTACCAGTGATTGGATTCATTTCAACTATACTTGACTCAGAATTTTTATCTAAAACTCTAAAAACAGTTTTTGCTTTTTCTATTATTGGCTTATTATCTTCATATCTTATTAAATTATTTTCCAATATACCTGAATTTTTATCTACTTCTCCATGACATATAGCTATATAAGTTTTATGAACTTTTCTTAGTCTAAATAAGGATGTTAGTAATTGAGCAGATTTTCTATTTTTTGCTATAATTAATAATCCAGATGTATCTTTGTCTAATCTATGTACCGGATATGGTTTTGAATTTATAAAAATTTTGCTATCTGCAAATATATCAATTAAATTATTCTTTGATTTAGTGCCACCCTGGACAGGTATACCTGATTTTTTATTAACAATTATAAAATCATCATTATTGTCAACTATAAATTTTTCATTTGATTTTATAGTATTTTTTGAAGCCTTTTTTTTTTGTAATGAATCTTTTGAAAATTTAAAATCTAAATCGAAAGTATCTATGCTATCATTAAGCTTTACCTTATAAGAACTTTTTACTTTTTTTTTATTTACTTTAATCTTGCCATTTCGTAAATTTTTTTCTATTAAACCTTGTGGTATTTTTTCGATGTTGTGACGTATCCAACGATCTAATCTCATATCAGCAAAAGTTACATTTACAATATAACTTTTTTTCATACTTTTTTTTAATTTTTAATTATGCTGTTGCTACTTTTTTTTCTTCTTTTTTCTCTGAAGATGTTTCTTTTTTCTTAACATCTACTTTCTTAGCTTTCACATCTCTATCAACGAATTCTAGCACTGCCATAGGTGCATTATCACCATACCTAAAACCAGCTTTAATGATCCTTGTATAACCGCCCTTTCTTTTCTCATATCTTTTAGACAAAGTTTTAATTACTTTGCTTGCTAATTGGGCGCTTTGAAGTTTAGAGATTAGACGTTTAGTATTTTGCAAATTTTCTTTTTTTCCTAAAGTTATTATTTTTTCAGCCTGAGGCTTAAGAACTTTGGCTTTAGGAAGCGTTGTTGTTATTTGTTCATACTTAATTAAAGAATTAAGCATATTTTTTATAAGTGCCTTCCTATGTTCTGAAGTTCTATTAAGCTTTTTGTAGCCAACCTTATGTCTCATTAAATAGATTCCTCTAGTTTTTTAGATAATTCAGCAATGTTATCTGGTGGCCAGTTTGGTATTTCCATACCTAAGTATAATGACATACCTGTTAATACTTCTTTGATTTCATTTAATGATTTTCTTCCGAAATTTGGTGTTCTTAACATTTCACCCTCTGATTTTTGAACTAAATCTCCTATATAAATAATATTATCATTCTTAAGACAGTTCATAGACCTAACTGATAATTCTAATTCATCAACTTTTCTTAATAAATTTTTATTAAATTCAGGTTCAGTCGGACTTTCTTTAACTATAACTTCCTTAGGTTCTGAAAAATTAATAAACATTCCTAATTGATCTTGAAAAATTCTTGCAGCATAAGCAACAGCATCTTCTGCAGAAATAGATCGATTTGTTTCTATTTCCATAGTTAATTTATCATAATCTAGTGCTTTTCCTTCTCTCGCAGTACTAACTGAATAAGAAACTTTTTTTACAGGACTAAACAGTGAGTCTATAGGTATTAAGCCCAGGGGTGGTTCATCTGGTTTGTTCATATTTGCAGAAACATAACCTTTGCCTGTTCCTACATTCATTTCCATGTGAAAATTAGTTTTTTCATCTAAATTACAAATAACTAAATCTGGATTTAATATTTCAATATCAGGTATAGTTGTAATATCTGATGCTTTAATTTCGCCTGGGCCTTTTGCATCAAGCACCAATTTTTTATTACCATCTGACAAACTTTTTAATGCTAGTGATTTAATATTTAAAACAATATCTGTAACATCTTCTCTAACACCTTTTATTGATGTAAACTCATGTAAAACACCATCAATTTGTAATGAAGTAACTGCCGCTCCTCTAATTGATGATAGAAGTATTCTTCTCAATGAATTACCTAAAGTAAGTCCATAACCTTTCTCTAAGGGTTCAGCAATTATTTTGGCATATGACTTATCATCACTAAGTTTAACTTCAAGCTTTGTTGGCTTGATTAGTGATTTCCAATTTTTTACATTAACATCTACATTTTCCATTTATACTCTCCTTTTTTTTGGTGGTCTTGCTCCATTATGTGGCAGTGGAGTAGTATCTTTTATTGAAAGAATTTTAAATCCACGTGCTTGTAATGCTCTTAATGCAGTTTCTCTTCCTGATCCAGGTCCTTTAATTTCTACGGTTAAAGTTTTCATTCCATAATCTAAAGCTTTTGCTGCGGCTGCATCAGCAGCTACCTGTGCTGCATATGGCGTTGACTTTCTAGAACCTTTAAAACCTTTTTGACCAGCAGATGCCCAAGAAATAATATTTCCACTAGTATCTGCTATAGATATTATAGTGTTATTAAAAGTTGACAAAACGTAAGCTATTCCGTTTTGTATATTTCTTTTAACTTTTTTCTTTTTTGAATATGAACTTTTCTTTACAACTTTTGTCTCTTTTTCATTTGTATTATCTTTTTTATCTACTTTTTCTGTCTTCATAATTTTATTTTTTTAATGGTGTTAGTTTTTTTCCAGCAATAGCTATGGCTTTACCTTTTCTTGTTCTGGCATTACATCTTGTTCTTTGACCTCTGACAGGTAATTTTTTTCTATGTCTTGATCCCCTATAACATGCTAAGTCAATTAATCTTTTAATATTTAAAGAAGTTTCTCTGCGTAAATCTCCCTCTACTGTAAAATTCTTATCAATATATTCTCTTATTTTTAAAATTTGATCGTCAGTTAGTTGGTTAACTCTTTTTTCTTTAGGTATATCTAAATCTTTACAGATTTGTTTAGAAAACTTATTTCCTATACCGTGAATATAAGTTAATCCTACTTCAACAATCTTATTTTGTGGAATATTAACACCTGCTATACGAGCCATATTTTCTGAGAATAAATTTAGCCATTTATATAAGAAGACGATTCAATGTCAATGTCTTAAACCTTAAGTATTTCCTCAATTTTTTGAGCAATATCCTTTATTTCCTTAGATCCGTCAATTTCATAAAAATTTTGGTTTTTTGAGTAATAATCCAATACTGGTTTAGTTATTTCCATATAGGTATCATATCTTTTTAAAATAGTATCAGAGTCATCATCCGATCTTTTCTCTAAAGTTTTTCTTTTTTCAATTCTTTTAATTATTGAATCCTTATTAACATTTAAAAAAAAAATATAATCAATTATTTGATTGGATTTTTTTAATAAAATATCTAGATTTTTAGCTTGATTTATAGTTCTAGGATAACCATCAAAAATTAATTTATTCATTTTATTAGGATCAAATACTATTTTTTCAAGAAGTTTGTTTACTATTTCATCATCTACAAACTTTCCATCGTTCATATAATTTATTATTTTTTTGCCAATTTCTGTATCTTTTTTAATTTCATCTCTAAGCATATCTCCTGTTGATATTTGAAAATTATTTAATTTATCTACTAAAAATTTAGCTTGTGTTCCTTTTCCAGCACCAGGAGGACCAAATAAAATCAAATTCACTTTTTATTTTCCGAATTTAGTTTTTTTAATAAGTTGTTCGTATTGAGAACTCATTAGCCTTGTTTGTATTTGTGTTACGGTATCAATTGCAACTACCACAACGATTAAAATTGAGGTACCGCCTAAGTAAAAAGGTATAGGGTAGTTAGCGATTAAAAACTCTGGCATTAAACAAACTGCAGTAAGATACATTGCGCCTATAGTTGTTAATCTTGTTAAAATAGTTTCTAAATAAATTGCAGTACTCTCGCCAGGTCGTATGCCCGGAATAAAACCTCCATATTTTCTTAAATTTTCAGCTGTTTCGTTAGGATTAAAAACTATAGACGTATAAAAGAAAGTAAAAAAAATTATACCTGATGCATATAACAACATATATAAGGGTTGTCCCTGAGTAAAATATGAAGACAAATTCAAAAATGATTCTTCGCTGGAAAATTCAAAATTTGAAAACGTAACTGGCAATAGCAAAAGTGCTGAAGCAAAAATAGCTGGTATTACTCCAGCCGTATTAATTTTGAGTGGTAAATGTGATGAATCACCACCATAAATTTTGTTTCCCATTTGTCTTTTTGGATAATTAATTAAAATTTTTCTTAAAGCTCTTTCTACAAAAACAATAAACATTATTGTTCCAATCAGTAGAATAAAAATTAAAAAAATAATAAATCCTGAAATTGCCCCTGTTTTTCCTAATTCAAAAGTAGTTACTAAAGCACGTGGAATTTCTGCAACTATTCCAGAAAATATTATAAGTGAAATTCCATTTCCAATTCCTCTTTGAGTGATTTGTTCTCCTAACCACATAAGAAAAATTGTACCAGCTACAATTGTTGTAACTGTAGAAATTTTAAAAAAAACACCAGGATTTATCACTAAATTAGCAGATGACTCCAATCCTACTGACAAACCATAGCCTTGTACAGTAGCAAGAAGAACAGTTCCATATCTTGTAATTTGTGTAATTTTTTTTCTTCCGATTTCACCCTGGTTTTTTAAGTTTTTAAAATAATCGGAAACTCCAGTTAATAATTGCACTATAATAGAAGAAGAAATGTAAGGCATGATGCCAAGTGCAAATATCGCCATTCTACTTACGGCGCCACCTGCAAAAACATTGAACATTCCAAGCAATCCTTTTTGATTTCCTTCCATCATTACCTGAAGTTGTTGAGGATCGATACCGGGTAATGGAACAAATGTACCTAGTCTATAAACAGTAAGTATTAATAATGTGAAAATTACTCTGTTACGTAAATCATTTGTTTGCTGCGTTGAACTCATTAACTACTTTTTTAAAGTTATTGTGCTACCAGTTTTATCTAATTTATTTTTTACAGATTTCGAAATAAAATCAACTTCAACATTTATTTTGTCTTTAATATCTCCATTACCTAAAATTTTATATTTTGAATATTTTTGATTTATTAAACGTAATTTTTTCAACAGTTCTATGTTAATTTTTTCTGATGCTTTAATTTTTTTACTATTAATTAAAGATTGTATTTTGCCTAGATTCATTATTGCTATCCCAGTGGATTTAATTGGATTAAAGCCTCTCTTTGGTAGCCTTCTATACAAAGGCATTTGACCACCTTCAAAACTTTTTATTGCAACTCCTCTTCTTGACTTTTGACCCTTATGACCTCTACCTGAAGTTTTTCCTTTACCTGATCCTATTCCCCTTCCAGGTCTAATTTTTTTTTCCTTAATTTTATTTGTTGTATTAAATTTCATTCTTATCCTCTTTTTTCAACTACCTCTGATATTTTTTTATTTCTTATTGTTGATATTTGTTTAGGTGACGTTTGATTTTGTAACGCTTTCATACATGCTCTAATAACATTATGTGGATTTGCAGTGCCTAAAGATTTAGCAACAATGTCTTTAATACCTAAAACTTCACACACAGCTCTGACAGGACCACCAGCAATTATACCTGTACCTTTAGGAGCAGCTCTTAACTTTATTTTTCCAGCTCCATCTTTACCATATATATCATGATGAATTGTTCTTCCTTCTCTTAGAGGTATTTGCACTAACTTTCTTCTTGCTAGTTCATTTGCTTTTTTTATAGCATCTGGAACTTGTTTGGCTTTAGCATGAGCTACACCAATTTTTCCATTTTGATTTCCCACTACAACTAATGCTGAAAATCCAAATCTTCTACCACCTTTAACAACTTTTGTAATTCTATTAATGTGGACTAATTTTTCTAAAATATCTTTGTTTTTATCTAATTTATTTTTTTCCATAATTAAAATTCCATTCCATTTTTTCTCAATGTTTCAGCAAAAATTTTTACTCTGCCATGATATTTATAAATACCTCTATCGAAAAATATTTTTGTTATTTTTTTATCTTGTGCTTTTTTTGCAAGTTTTTCAGCTACTAAAATCGATATATCTGTTTTGTTTTTTTTTAATTCTTTTACATCTTTTTGATTTGATGATGCTGATAAAAGTGTTTTTTGTTCTTTATCATCAATAATTTGGGCTGAAATATTTTTGCTTGATCTTGTAATACATAATCTGAACCGACCAGGTTTAGCAACCTTTTTTAGTTTATTTCTAATTCTAAAGTTTTTTCTGATAGATCTAGTAATTTTCATTATTTTTTCTTTCCTTCTTTTCTTAAAATATATTGGTCTTTTTCTCTAATACCTTTGCCCTTATACGGCTCTGGAGGTCTCAAAGATTTAATTTTTGAAGCAACCATGCCTACCTGTTGCTTATCAGCTCCAGTAATTTTAAGTATAGTTTGTTTTTCAACTGTAATTTTAATTTCTTCTGGTATGTCGTAATTAACATCATGGCTAAAACCCAATTGTAAATTAAGTTGTTTGCCTTTTAATGCTGCTCGATATCCAACTCCAACTAATTCTAAAGTCTTTTCATAACCTTTGCTGGCACCAATTATCGCATTATTTAATAGGCTTCTATTCATTCCCCAAAGCCTTTTAGTATTTTCATCAACTTTTTTTGGTTTAATCGAGATTTCTTTACCCTCATTAATATTTAAATCAAAATTTTCCAAATCTATGGTCAGAGACTTTTTGCCTAGAGGCCCCTCTATATTTACATTGTTACCAGTTAAAGCAACTTTTACTTTTTCAGGGATAGATATGTTTATTTTACCAATTTTAGACATTAAAATACCTTACAAATAATTTCTCCACCCACTTTTTGTTTTCTAGCATCTACATCACTCATTACACCTTTTGGTGTTGAGACTATTGCTATACCTAAGCCGTTATTTATTTTAGGTAAACTTTCTGCTCTTGAAAATATTCTTCTTCCTGGTTTTGAGACTCTTTCAATAGTATTGATTACCGGATTTCCTGAATGATATTTTAAATTTATAAGTAGGTTTGGTTTTTTTTGATCTTCACTTACTTTGTAATCTATTATAAAACCTTCACCCTTTAAAACATCTACAATTTTAATTTTAAATTTAGATGATGGTAACTCAACTTTCCTTTGATTTCTTTGTTGAGCGTTCTTAATTCTAGCTATCATATCTCCTATTGGGTCACTTAAACTCATAATTTTTCCTTTCTACCAGCTTGATTTTATCATTCCTGGAATTTTACCTTCAAGACCAAGTTTTCTTAATGCTATTCTTGAAATTTTTAATTTTCTATAAACACCATGAGGTCTTCCTGTAATTTGACATCTGTTCATTACTCTAGTTTTTGAGGAATTCCTTGGCATTTTAGATAGTTTTTGTTGTGCTTTAAATCTTTCTTCTAAAGGTAGTTTTTTATTCATTATAATTTTTTTTAATTTCGATCTCTTATTATAAAACCTATTTGAAAGTTTTATTCTTCGGTTGTTTTTATTAATAGAACTTAGTTTAGCCATGTTTAGTTACTCCTTTCAGTTTTAAATGGAAAATTCAATTTTTTTAATAATTCTATACTATGGTCTCTGTTTTTTGAGGAAATAACTATTGTAATATCTAAACCTCTAATTTTATCTACTTTGTCAAAATTGACTTCTGGGAAAATTATGTGTTCTTTAATTCCAAAGGTATAATTTCCAAATTTATCAAAACCTTTAGTTGACAATCCTCTAAAATCTTTGATTCTAGGTAATGCTATATTTACTAGTCTATCTATAAATTCATACATTTTATCTTTTCTTAAAGTTACTTTCAAACCAGCATTAGTGCTCTTTCTAGTTTTAAAGTTTGATATTGATTTCTTAAATTTTGTAATTACTGGTTTTTGTCCTGTGATTTTAGCCAAATCCTCCTCTGATGTTTTTAAAATTTTTGAATCATTGCCATCGATGCCCAAGCCCATGTTTAAAACCACTTTGAGTATCTTGGGTGCCATATAAGTATTTTTCAGACCCAATTTTGTTTTTAGATCTGGTTGAATCTCTTTTTTGTATAAATCCTTAAGCCTTGGCATCATTTTTTACCTATATTCTTTTTGGTTTCTTTTTTTATATTTACTATAGATAGATTTGATAAATCTAAAAAATTTTCTTTATCAAAAATACCACCCTTTTTTTCCTTAGTTGTTTTAATGTGTTTTTTAATCAAGTTTAAACCTTTAACTTTAGCTCTATTTTTAGATCTTTGAATTTCAATTACATCTCCTTCTTTATTTTTATCTTTTCCGCATAAAATTTTGACTTTGCTTCCTTTTTTTATAGTCATCATAAAACCTCCGGTGCTAAAGAAATTATTTTCATTTGACCTTTGTTTCTAAGTTCTCTTGTTACTGGACCAAATATTCTAGTTCCTACTGGCTCTCCTTTTTCATCAACAAGTACGGCTGCATTATTGTCAAATCTCACTTTTGAACCATCTTCTCTATGAATACCTTTTTTAACTCGGACAACTACCGCTTTATGAACTGATCCTTTTTTTACTTTTCCTTTTGGAATTGCTTCTTTAACGGCAATTACTATTGTATCTCCGATGCTTGCGTATCTTCTTTTAGATCCACCTAATACTTTTATGCACTCTATTTTTTTGGCACCAGTATTATCAGCAACATTTAATTCTGTTTGAACTTGAATCATTTTTTTTCTCCATATATTTCAAATTTTTTACTTTTTGAAAATGGTTTACATTCTATTATTGTAACTTTGTCTCCATTTTTAAAACTGTTTTTCTCATCGTGTGCACTATATTTTTTTTTGCTCTTTATAACTTTTTTTAGAACAGGATGTTGATACTTTCTTTCAACTAAAACTTTAATTGTTTTATTTTCTTTATCACTAACAACTATTCCGTGTAGAACTTTCTTAGGCATTAGATTTCCTTTCAATAAAAGTTTTTAATCTCGCAATATTCTTTTTGATTTCATTTATTTTAGACGGGCTTTTTATTTGTCCGTTTACCTTTTGAAATCTAAAATTAAAAAGATCTTTTTTAAATTTGTCTATATCTTTCAATGCTTGGGCTTTGGTCATTTGTTTTGCATCTTTTTTTTTCATTTTAAGAAAGCCTCTTTATAAATTTTGTTTTTATTGGCAATTTAGCTGATGCTTTATAAAGTGCTTCTCTAGCTATCTGCTCAGATACACCATCTACTTCAAATAAAATTCTACCTGGTTTTACTCTACAACCATAGTATTCAGGAGAGCCTTTTCCTTTTCCCATTCTAACTTCTGTAGGTTTTTTCGATATAGGTATATTTGGAAATACTCGTGTCCAAACTCTTCCTTGTCTTTTCATATGTCTTGTTAAAGCAACTCTAGCAGCTTCGATTTGTTTTGATATTACTCTGTCTGGCGACATTGCTTTTAAACCGAATGATCCATAATTCATGTAATTACATCTTGATGCTTTTCCATGAATTCTTCCTTTGTGCGCTTTTCTGTATTTTGTTCTAGTTGGCTGTAACATAATTTATTTTTTATTTGTCTCCTGGCTAAACTCCTTAGAGAAAATTTCTCCTTTATAAATCCAAACTTTTATACCTATTATTCCATAAGTTGTTAGTGCTTCTGCTTCCGCATAGTCAATATCTGCCCTCAGAGTATGTGAAGGTATGCTTCCTTCTCTAAGCCACTCTGTTCGTGCAATTTCATTTCCACCTAATCTTCCACTTATAGATACTTTGATACCTTTTGCACCAAGTCTTAGAGCTGACTGCATAGATCTTTTCATTGCTCTTCTATATGATACTCTTTTAACAAGTTGCTGTGCAATATTTTCCGCAACCAAATAACTATTAGTTTCTGGCTTTTTTACTTCTTTAATGTTTAGATTTACTTCGTTGCTAGTCAGTGCTGAAAGTTTATTTTTAATTTTTTCTATATCGCTTCCTTTTTTACCAATAACAAATCCTGGTCTAGAAGTATAAATTGTTACAAAACATTTTTTTGATGTTCTTTCTATCATTACTTTAGATACTCCTGAGTTAATTACATTTTTTTTTATATATTCTCTTATCTTAAAATCTTCTATTAAGTAATTTCCGAAATCTTTCTTTTTTGCATACCAGACAGAGTCCCAACCTCTGTTGATGCCCAATCTTAAACCTACTGGATTAACCTTTTGTCCCATGTTTTTCCTCTATTTTTTTATTTTTTAATTCAGATAATATAATAGTTAAATTTGAATATGGTTTTTTTATAGGTGCTGCTCTTCCTTTAGCTCTTGCTCTAAATCTTTTCATTACCACTTGTTTTCCACAATAAGCTTCTTTTATTACAAGTTTGTCTATATCGTATTGAAAATTATTCTCTGCATTAGCAATGGCAGAAGAAATAGTTTTCTTAATATCTTTAGAAATTCTCTTTTCTGAAAATGTCAAATCTCTAATCGCTAAACCAACTTTTTTACCAACTATTGATCTTAATATTGGTTTAAGTTTTCTTGTACTAGATCTAACACTTTTATTTACTGATTTTACAGTTTTGTTTTCGACTTTATTTATTTTCTTTTTTTTTCCCATGTTTACTTTTTAACTCCTGGCGTTGGCGCAGCAGCTGCTTTTTCTGCGGCTGCTTTTTTATCAGCAGGTGTATGACCTGCGAATTGTCTTGTAGGTGCAAATTCTCCAAATTTATGTCCAACCATATCCTCAGATACTGTTATTGGAATAAATTTTTTCCCGTTGTAAATTAAAAAGCTAGTACCAACAAAATCAGGTATAATAGTTGATTTTCTTGACCATGTTTTAATAGGTTTTTTGTTAGTCTCATTTTTTTGTTTATCAACTTTTCTGATTAAACTTTCTTCTACAAATGGACCTTTCCAAACTGATCTAGCCATATATTTTACCTAATTTTTCTTGCCCTTTCTTCTTCTAATTATAAACTTATCTGTTCTTTTGTTATCTCTAGTCTTCAATCCTTTTGCAGACTGTCCTGTTGGTGAAACAGGGTGTCTTCCACCTGCTGTTTTACCTTCTCCACCACCATGTGGGTGATCAACTGGATTTTTAACCACACCTCTTGTATGAGGTCTAATACCAAGCCACCTAGATCTTCCAGCTTTACCAATTTTAATATTTTTTTGATCTGGATTAGATAAAACACCAATTGTTGCCATGCACCTTGAATTTATTTTTCTTACTTCTCCAGAGGTCATTTTAATTAGTGAATAATTTCCATCTACACCAGAAATGACTACTGAAGTTCCTGCGGATCTAGCAATCTTACCACCTGCACCTGGTTGAAGTTCAACATTATGAATATTTATTCCAACTGGTATGTCGTGAAGAGGCATGCAATTTCCTATTTTAACCTCTATATTCTGACCATTCATAATTTTATCACCTACGTTTATTTTTTGTGGTGCAAGATAATAAAATCGCTCGCCATCCTCAAACTTAACTAACATTATGTAACAAGATCTATTTGGATCATATTCCACTCTTTCAACTTCAGCTACTGAATTAAATTTTCTTCTATGAAAATCTATTATTCTATACTTTTGTTTATGTCCTCCACCATGATTTCTAGAAGTAATTCTTCCTAGATTATTTCTTCCTTTTGAAGCGTTATTGACAGACAATAAGGGTTTATAAGCTTTTCCTTTCCAGAGACCCGACTTATCTACTATAACAGTTCCTCTTCTTGATTTTGTATATGGTTTGAAAGTTTTTAATGACATTTTAAATTCCAGTAGTTAGATCAATACTTTGACCTTTTTTAAGTGTTATAATTGCCTTTTTATATCCTTGGATCTTAACTTTTTTACCTCTAGTAAGTTTTATTCTAGATTGTTTATTAACTATGTTTATTTTGGTGACATTTACTTTAAATATTTTTTCTATATTTTTCTTTAAGTTAGTTTTATTCGAGTTATGAGGCACTTTAAAAACTATCTTATTGTATTCAGATAAATTTGTTGATTTCTCTGTAACAATTGGTGATAGAATTTTATCGTATAAATGAATTTTACTCATATCTTTTTTCCAATTCTTTAACTGAACTTTCAGTAAAAATTACTTTTTGATATTTAATTATATCAAGGCTACTAAAATGATTGATATCAGTAACTTTAATATTTGGTATATTCCTTGCTGATTTTAATACATTTTTCATAGATACCTTGTCTAAAATAATTAATGAATTATTTGCATTAAACTTGTTTAAAATTTCACTCATTTGTTTAGTTTTTTTTATTTCATTTTTAAAATCGCTAAAAATTATTAAATTTTTAGATATATTTTTTTCGCTTATCAAAGAAGCTATACTATTTTTTTTCTCGCTCTTGTTTAGTTTTCTGATTTTATAATTAGATTGTCCCTTCGGACCATGAGCAACTCCACCTCCAACAAAAATTGGAGCTTTTCTACTAGCATGACGTGCGTTACCTGTTCCTTTTTGAGCATATATTTTAGATGTAGAACCTATAATTTCATTTTTTTGTTTTGTTTTAGCTTTTCTGCCCTTTAAGTTGGCATTGGTTTTATAGATTACTGAACTAATATTTCTTTTATTAATTTTTGAAGCAAAAATTTTATCTAAAACTTCTATTGAATCTTTTTTACCGTTAATATCAATTTTATCTATTTTCATTTATTTTTTTTTCTTTTCTGGGATTTTTTTTAATTTTTCAAATGCTTCAATTTTTTCAATCATAGTTAATTTTGAAATATTTTTTACTGCTTTTTTTTATTAATACTTCAGTATTTTTGCTTCCTGGTATAGAGCCTTTTAAATAAAGTAGATCATTTTCAATATCAGACTTGATAATTTCAATATTTTGAATAGTTCTTAGTTTGTCGCCCATGTGACCAGCCATTTTTTTGTTTTTAAATACTTTTCCAGGATCTTGGTTTTGACCGGTGGATCCATGTGATCTATGGGAAATTGAGACCCCATGTGTAGCTCTTAATCCGCTAAAATTGTGTCTTTTCATAGCCCCTGCAAAACCTTTACCTATTGTTCTAGATCTTACGTCCACAAACTTTGTATCTTTGAAAATTTCAAGACCAAATTCATTTCCTGGCTTATAGCTATCTGTATTGTTTACTCTGAATTCTTTTAATTTTTTTTTTGGCTCAGTATTTTTTTTACTATAAAAACCTTTCATTGCTTTAGATAGTTTTGAATTTTTAATTTTACCAAAACCTAACTGAACGGCATTATAACCTCTCTTATCATTGCTAATAACATCAATAACTCTTGCTTTTTCCATTTTAATAACTGTAACTGGAACAGATTGTCCCGATTTATAAAACTCACGTGTCATTCCAATTTTTTTTCCTATTAAAGCTATATCAGTCATAATTTTAAATTTTTATTTCAACATCTACTCCAGAGGCAAGATCTAACTTCATAAGTGCCTCTACAGTTTGCGGTGTTGGTTCGATTATATCTATTAGTCTTTTGTGTGTTCTTGTTTCAAATTGTTCCCTACTTTTTTTATCTATATGTGGAGATCTTAAAACTGTGTATCTCTCTATTTTTGTCGGTAGTGGTATTGGTCCTTTAATATTTGCTCCTGTTCTTTTTACAGTGTTAACTATTTCTTCTGTGGATTGGTCGAGAACTTTGTTATCATAAGCTCTAAGTTTAATTCTTATATTTTGTTTTTCCATTTTATCCTGCAATCTTCTTGGTTACTTCATCTTGAACATTTTGTGGTACTTTAGAATAATGGTCAAAAAACATCGAGTATTGTGCTCTGCCTTGAGACATTGATCTAAGATTATTTATATAACCAAACATATTTGCAAGTGGTACCATTGCGGTTATAACTGTTGCATTACCTCTTTGCTCTTGAGTATTTATTTGGCCTCTTCTACTATTTAAGTCACCAATTACATCTCCCATGTAATCTTCCGGTGTTACTACTTCAACTCTCATTACTGGTTCAAGTAATTTTAAAGTACCTCTAGTACAAGCTTCTTTAAAACATGCACGTGAAGCAAGCTCAAAAGCTAGCACGCTTGAGTCAACATCGTGATGCAAACCATCTAAAATAGTAACTTTATAATCTATAATAGGAAATCCTGCTAAAATTCCATTATCTGCTACAGATTCTACACCTTTTTCAACACCAGGAATAAATTCTTTTGGTATAGCACCCCCTTTTATTTTACTTTCTATTTCTCTACCTTTGCCTGGTTCTAAAGGTTCAACGGAAAGTTTTACTCTTGCAAATTGACCAGCACCTCCACTTTGTTTTTTATGTGTATAGTCAAACTCTATAGCGTTTTGTATTGTTTCTCTATAAGCTACTTGTGGAGCACCAACATTCGCTTCAACTTTAAACTCTCTTTTCATTCTATCAACAATAATATCCAAGTGTAACTCGCCCATACCTTTAATGATAGTTTGTCCAGACTCTTCATCGGAACTAACTCTAAATGATGGATCTTCTTTAGCTAATCTTCCTAAAGCTTCTCCCATTTTTTCTTGATCTGCTTTTGTTTTAGGTTCGACAGCAATTTCAATTACTGGGTCGGGAAACTCCATTGGTTCGAGAAGAACAGGTTGATCTTCATTTGCTAAAGTGTGCCCAGTTATGGTATGTTTTAAACCAGCTAAAGCAACTATATCACCAGCGTTTGCTTCTTTAATGTCCTCTCTTGAATTTGCATGCATTAAAAGCATTCTACCAACTCTTTCTTCTTTATCTTTAGATGTATTATAAATTCCGGTTCCTGTTTTAACGGTACCTGAATAAATCCTTATAAAAGTTAATGATCCAACAAATGGGTCATTAGCTACCTTAAAGGCAAGAGCAGAAAACGGTGCTGTATCTTCAAATTTCATCTCAATCTCGTCATCTGATCCTGGTTTAGTACCTTTTATAGATCCAATATCGACAGGACTAGGAAGATAATCAATAACTGCATCTAAAAGTGGTTGTACTCCCTTATTTTTAAAAGCAGATCCAGTTAAAACTGGTACAAAGTCAAAATTTAAACATCCCTTTCTCACACATTTTATTAAATCATCACTTTTGATTTGATCACCATTCAGATAACTTTCCATTAATTTTTCATCTTGTTCAACAGCTGTTTCAACTAATTCTTGTCGATATTTTTCACAAGTTTTTTTTTAAATCTTCTGGTATTTCTTTTTCTTCCCATGCAGCGCCAAGATCTTCATTTTTCCAAACAATAGCTTTCATTTTGACTAAGTCTACAACCCCTTGTAAAGAAGCTTCTATACCTATAGGTATTTGCATGACCAGAGGTTTTGCACCAAGCCTATCCTTTATCATATCGACACATCTGAAAAAATCAGCACCGGTTCTATCAAGTTTGTTAACAAAACATATTCTTGGTACTTTGTACTTGTCAGCTTGTCTCCATACTGTTTCTGATTGGGGTTCAACACCAGCCACGCCATCAAAAACTGCTACAGCTCCGTCTAAAACTTTAAGTGATCTTTCAACTTCAATAGTAAAATCTACATGTCCTGGTGTATCTATAATATTTATTCTATGATCTCTCCAAAAACAAGTTGTAGCTGCTGAAGTAATAGTAATTCCTCTTTCTTGTTCTTGTTCCATCCAATCCATAGTTGCGGCACCATCATGAACTTCTCCAATTTTATGACTTTTACCTGTATAGTACAAAATTCTTTCAGTTGTTGTAGTTTTGCCCGCATCTATGTGAGCCATAATGCCGATATTTCTGTATTTGTTTAATGTATGTGTTCTAGGCATATTTTTTTACCATCTGAAGTGTGCGAATGCTTTGTTGGACTCAGCCATTTTGTGAGTGTCCTCTTTTTTTTTAATAGCTGATCCTCTATTTTGATACGCATCAAAAATTTCATTGAAAATTTTATCTGACATATTTTTATCTTTTCTTTTTCTTGATGCATCTATTAACCATCTCAATGCTAAGGCTTGAGATCTTTTTGATTTAACTTCGACAGGAACTTGGTATGTAGCGCCTCCTACTCTACGTGATCTAACTTCAACAGTAGGTTTTATATTGCTAATAGCTTGGTTAAAAATTGTGATTGGCTCATCCTTAGATTTAGATTTTATTTTATCAATAGCATCATAAATAATTTTTTCTGCAATTGTTTTTTTTCCATCGTACATGATAGAATTTATTAATTTTGGTATAATTGTAGATTTATATTTTGGATCAACTACGGGTATTTTTTTTGGTGCTTTTTTTTTTCTAGACATTTATTTTATTTTCCTTTTTTTGCACCGTATTTAGATCTTTGTTGTTTTCTTGCTGTCACTCCTTGTGTGTCTAAGTTTCCTCTTAAAATATGATATCTAACACCTGGTAAATCTTTTACTCTTCCGCCTCTTATTAAAACTACCGAATGTTCTTGTAGGTTGTGGCCTTCTCCAGGAATATATGAAGTAACCTCATGTCCATTTGACAATCTAACTCTAGCAACTTTCCTTAAAGCTGAATTGGGTTTCTTGGGTGTTGTAGTATATACTTTTACACAAACACCTCTTTTTTGAGGTGACTTTTCTAAAGCAGGAACCTTATCTCTCGATAAAGGTTTTCGTCTTTTTTTTCTTAGCAACTGGTTAATTGTCGGCATAATATTAATATTTTATTTTTTATGGGGAAATAACTGAGCGATTATTAACTGGCAGCGTTTAACATCCAAATGACATTACTTTCCAACCAAAAAATATGGCCAAAATACTATAGAAATTTAATTTGTCAAATTTAAAAGACCCTTAAAATCGTTTATTTTTATTGATTTATCTGAGTTTCTGGTGGATCGTTTGGCTTCTGTTCTGATAGGAATTTATCATCATCTTTTAGAGCTTTTTTATTCCAATCACTTTTAATAGATCCTGTGCCCGCTGGAACTAATCTTCCAACAATGACGTTTTCTTTCAAGCCTTGTAAAACATCAATTTTACCTTTTATAGCTGCATCTGTAAGTACTCTTGTAGTTTCTTGGAATGAAGCAGCTGATATAAAGGATTCAGTTTGAAGTGATGCTTTTGTTATGCCCATTAAAACTCTTTCTCCAACTGCAGGTTTTTTTCCTTCAGATTTAAGTTTTTCATTCATTGTCTCAAATTTTATTCTATCTACTACTTCTCCAGGCAACAAATTAGAGTCTCCAGAATTTTTAATCTCAATTTTTTTAAGCATTTGTCTTAATATAGTTTCAATATGCTTATCGTTTATAACAACTCCTTGTAGCCTATAAACTTCTTGTACTTGATTAACAAAATATTCAGTTAATTCCTCTATTCCTAATATTCTTAAAATATCATGAGGTAATGGTTGTCCATCTAATAAATATTCACCTTTTTTAATTTCCTCACCTTGATTAAAGTTAATATGTTTTCCTTTAGGTATTAGGTAATTAGATGTTTCACCGCTTGCAGATACAATAGAGACTCTTTGTTTTCCTCTAACTTCTTTTCCAAACAATACTTTACCATTATTTTCAGCAATAATTGCGCTGTCTTTTGCTTTTCTTGCCTCGAACAACTCGGCAACTCTTGGAAGGCCTCCTGTGATATCTTTGGTTTTTGAGGTTTCTTTTGGTAGTCTAGCAATTACATCTCCTGCAAATATTTTTTGGCCATCTTTTACGGAAAGTATCGAGTCGGGCACCAAATAATATCTAGCTTCATTATCGTCAGCTTTTTTAATAACATTTCCTTTTTCATCTCTTAAAGTAATTCTAGGTTTTAAATCTGTATTTTTTGACTGTGACCTCCAATCAATTACTGATTTGGAAGCTATTCCAGTTGCATCATCTAAAGTTTCAGATAAAGATACACCATCAATTAAATCAACATAATTTACAATACCACTTTTTTCAGCAATCACAGGTGTAGTGTAAGGATCCCATTCACAAATTTTAGCTTTCTTTTTTATTTTATCACCATTTTTGAAGAATAGTTTAGAACCGTATGGCACTTTGTATATTGCGACCTGAAGACCCTTATCATCTTCAATTGAAAGTTGGGTATTTCTACCCATAACAATTTGATTTTTTTTAGAGTCCTCCAGCAAATTAGTGTTTATAATTTTTAAGATACCATCATTTTTACTGATGATTTGTGAATCTTGCTTAATTGATGCGGTACCACCAACGTGAAATGTTCTCATTGTTAATTGAGTGCCTGGTTCTCCTATCGATTGGGCAGATATCATTCCAATTGCTTCACCTACATGAACCATTTTTCCTCTAGACAAATCCCTTCCATAACACATTGCACAAACACCTTCCTTAGATCCACATGTTATGACTGAGTATACTCTTATTGATTTCACGCCTGCTGCATCAATTTTTTCACAAGCAGCTTCATCAATCATTTCATCTTTTTTAACAATTTTTTCTCCCGAAATTGGATTTTTTATATCGTTAGCAACAACTCTTCCTAGAGCTCTTTCTGATAATGTAACTATAACATTTCCACCTTCAATTATTTCTGACAAAGCTATACTTCCTTTGCTTTTGCAATCACAATCTTTCTTGGTTATTGTTAAATCTTGAGCGACATCACACAGTCTTCTTGTTAAATAACCTGAATTTGCAGTTTTTAAGGCGGTATCAGCCAATCCTTTTCTAGCACCGTGAGTAGAATTAAAATATTCAAGAGCTGTAAGTCCTTCTTTAAAATTAGAAGTAATTGGTGATTCAATAATTTCTCCAGATGGTTTGGCTATTAAGCCTCTCATTCCTGCAAGTTGTTTCATTTGTGCAGCGGAACCTCTTGCTCCAGAATCTGCCATCATAAATACAGAATTAATTTTAAGACCATCTTTTGTAGTTTCTGTTGCTGATATTCTTTTCATCATTTCAACAGCAACTCTATCTGTACATTTTGACCATGCATCAACTACTTTGTTGTATTTCTCACCTCTAGTTATTAAGCCTTCGGCATATTGATTTTCATAATCTGTAATTAATTTTTTTGTTTCATCAATAAGTTGAGCTTTATTTTCTGGAATAATTAAGTCATCTTTTCCAAATGATATTCCAGCTTTAAAAGCATGTTTGAAACCAAGATCTTTTAATTTATCGCAAAAAATAACAGTACTTTTTTGTCCACAGAATCTAAATACTGAGTCAATGATTTCAGATACTACTTTTTTAGGTAGAAGTCTGTCTATTAAAGAAAAATTGATATCTTTATGTTTTGGAAGCAAGTTTGCAAGTAAAAATCTTCCTGCTGTACTTGTGTATTTTTCATTTTTGATATTTCCATCTTTATCTACAGTTTGAAATCTAGATATTATTCTTGAATGAACTTTAATATTTCCTGACTCTAGTCCTTGTTCTATTTCAGAACTATCTACAAAGTAACCTTCTATTTTATCTGTTTGATATGGAGGCTGTGATAAGTAGTAAATACCTAATATCATGTCTTGGCTAGGTACTATTATTGGTTTTCCGTTTGATGGGCTTAAAATATTGTTTGTCGACATCATCAATACTCTTGCTTCTAGTTGAGCTTCTAAACTTAAAGGAATATGTACTGCCATTTGATCGCCATCAAAATCCGCATTGAAAGCCGCACATGTTAATGGATGAAGTTCAATTGCATCACCTTCAATTAATTTAGGTTCGAATGCTTGAACACCTAACCTGTGTAGTGTCGGTGCTCTATTAAGAATTATTGGGTGTTCTCTAACAATTAATTCAAGTGCATCCCACACAGCATTTGTTTCTTTTTCAACTAATTTTTTTGCTTGTTTTATAGTAGAGGCTAAGCCAAGTTTATTTAATCTTGCATAAAGAAATGGTTTAAATAATTCTAAAGCCATTTTTTTAGGTAAGCCACACTCATGAAGTTTTAGATCAGGACCTACTACAATTACAGATCTTCCTGAATAGTCTACTCTTTTTCCTAATAAATTTTGTCTAAATCTACCTTGTTTTCCCTTTAACATCTCTGCTAAAGATTTAAGTGGTCTTTTCCCAGTTCCAGTAATTACTCTACCTCTTCTGCCATTGTCGAAAAGCGCATCTACGGACTCTTGCAACATTCTCTTTTCGTTTCTAATAATTATGTCTGGTGCTTTCAAATCCATTAATCTTTTTAATCTATTGTTTCTATTTATTACTCTTCTATACAAATCATTTAAATCTGATGTCGCAAATCTTCCACCATCTAAAGGTACTAAAGGTCTAAGTTCAGGTGGTATTACAGGAATTGTTGTTAAAATCATCCATTCTGGTTTATTGCCAGTTTCAATAAATGAATCTATTAATTTTAATCTTTTAATAGATCTTTCTTCAGCAACTTTAGATTTAGTTTCATTTATATTTTTTATTAAAATTTCTCTCTCATTTTTTAAATCGATAGATTTTAATATCTCTAAAATTGCTTCTGCCCCTATGCCTGCGGTAAATGATTCATCTCCGTGTTCTTCTTGGTATTTGGCTAATTCTTCTTCGGTTAATAGTTGATTTTTTTTAAGTGGTGTTAATCCTGGTTCTACTACTATAAAACTTTCAAAATAAAGAACTCTTTCTACCTCTTTAAGTTTCATATCAATCGCCAAAGAAATTCTACTTGGTAATGACTTTAGAAACCAAATATGTGCTACTGGTGTTGCAAGGTTTATGTGACCCATTCTTTCTCGTCTAACATTAGATTTTGTTACTTCAACACCACATTTTTCGCAGATAATTCCTCTGAATTTCATTCTTTTGTATTTGCCGCACAAACACTCATAATCTTTTATGGGGCCAAATATTCTTGCGCAAAAGAGACCATCTTTTTCTGGTCTGAAAGTTCTATAGTTTATTGTCTCAGGCTTTTTAATTTCACCATAAGTCCATGATTTAATTTTTTCTGGGCTAGCAAGTGTAATTTTAATACTATTAAAGTTTTGTGAGTCAGAAATTTCTGAACTTTTAAACAAATCTTTAATTTCTTTTTTCATATTTAATTCAATTCTACGTTAAGAGCTAATGCTTTAATTTCTTTAACTAAAACGTTAAATGATTCTGGAATACCAGATTCAAAATTTTCTTCACCTTTTACAATAGTTTCGTAAACCTTAACTCTTCCAGCAACATCATCGGACTTAACAGTAAGTATTTCTTGCAAGGTATAAGAAGCTCCGTATGCTTCTAATGCCCAAACTTCCATTTCTCCAAATCTTTGTCCTCCTAATTGTGCTTTTCCTCCTAAGGGTTGTTGTGTAACCAAACTATAAGGTCCGGTCGACCTAGCATGGATTTTATCTTCAACAAGGTGGTGTAACTTGAGCATATAAATAGTTCCCACGGTTACTTCTCTATCAAATTTTTCACCTGTTCTGCCGTCCCATAATTCAGTTTGACCAGTTTTTGGTAATAGAGCTAAATCAAGCATTTTAGTTACATCATTTTCTTTTGCGCCGTCAAATACTGGAGTAGCAATTGGTACGCCATTTTGTAAATTTTCACAAAGATCCTGAAATTCTGTTTTGTTTAAAGGATCAATTTTTTGCTCAAAAACTTCTTTCCCATAAATTGATTTTAAAATATTTGAAATTTTTTCATTTTTTTCAATTCTTTTTTGATTATCATTAATAACATTTTTTATATTTTCACCTAATTCTGAACACGCCCAACCTAGATGGGTTTCTAATATTTGCCCTACGTTCATTCGACTAGGCACTCCTAAAGGGTTTAAAACAATATCTACAGGCTTTCCATTTTCTCTATAAGGCATATCTTCAACAGGTACTATTTTACTAACAACACCTTTGTTGCCATGTCTTCCTGACATTTTATCTCCTGGTCTAAGTCTTCTTTTAATAGCAACAAAAACTTTTACCATTTTCATAACACTCGGAAGCAACTCATCGCCTTGTCTTATTTTTAATACTTTATCTTCAAATCTTTCTTGTATGTCTTGCTTCGCTTTATTAAATTGATCTTTTAACTGATCTAATGCCTCTTCCTTTTTTGAGTTTCCAACTGTTATTTTAAAAATTTCAGAGATTAATAATTTGTTTAAAACGTCAGAGTTCAACTTTGCTCCTGAATCTAAATCTTTAATTTTTTTTGTTAAAGTTGATCCATCTAATATTTGAGTTGCAATTTGTTTTATACTTCTTTCTAAAATTTCTTCTTCAACTATTTTATCTTGCTGAACAGAATCTATTTCAGCCCTTTCAATAGTTATAGATCTTTCATCTTTCTCTATACCATGTCTATTAAAAACTCTAACATCAACAACTATTCCCCCGCTACCACTTGGCATCTTTAAAGATGTATCTGTAACGTCTATTGCTTTTTCACCAAAAATAGATCTTAAAAGTTTTTCTTCTGGACCTGATGCTGTATCACCTTTGGGTGTAACTTTTCCAACTAAAATATCACCAGGTTTAACTTCTGCACCAATATAAACAATTCCGGACTCATCTAAATTTTTTAAGGCTTCCTCATTGATATTAGGTATGTCACGTGTAATGTCCTCTTCTCCCAACTTTGTATCTCTTGCCATTATCTCATACTCTTCAATATGTACTGAGGTAAAAACATCATCCGTAACACATCTTTCTGAAATTAATATTGAGTCTTCAAAATTATAACCTTGCCACGGCATAAACGCGACTGATACATTTTTGCCAAGAGCCAATTCTCCCAACTTCGTCGAAGGTCCATCAGCAATAATATCTCCTGATTTAACTTTGTCTCCAACTCTTACAAGTGGTTTTTGATTTATACAGGTATTTTGATTTGATCTTTTAAATTTTTGTAGGTTGTAAATATCAACCGCTGATTTTGTAAAATCAGATTCCCCTGTCGCTTTAATTACAATTCTTTTACCATCAATTTTATCAACTATACCATCTCTTTTTGCAACAATAGTTACTCCTGAATCTAATGCAACATCACTTTCTATGCCCGTACCTACTAATGGTGACTCAGGTTTTAAAAGAGGTACTGCTTGTCTCATCATATTTGATCCCATTAATGCTCTATTTGCATCATCATTTTCTAAGAAAGGTATCAAAGAGGCAGCTACAGAAACTAATTGCTTAGGTGAAACATCAATATAATCAATATTTTCTGGTTTCGATAAAATAAAATTTAAATTTTGTCTACAAGACACTAAACCTTCAACAAACTTTCCATTTTTATCAATTTTGGAGTTAGCTTGTGCTATTGTAAATTTAGTCTCTTCCATTGCAGAGAGGTACTCAATTTTGTCTTCTACTACACCATTTTTTACTTTTTTATAAGGACTTTCAATAAATCCATATTTATTTATTTTTGAGTAAGTTGATAAACTGTTAATTAATCCAATGTTTGGACCCTCTGGCGTCTCAATAGGACAGATCCTGCCATAATGAGTAGGATGAACGTCTCGAACTTCAAAACCAGCTCTTTCCCTAGTTAAACCACCAGGTCCTAGAGCAGAAACTCTTCTCTTGTGCGTTATTTCAGATAAAGGGTTTGTTTGATCCATAAATTGAGATAATTGAGAAGTAGCAAAAAAATCCTTTAATGAAACTGTGAGTGGTTTAGCGTTTATTAAATCCTGTGGCATAGCTGACTCAACATCAAGTGTTGTCATTTTTTCTTTTATGGCTCTTTCCATTCTGTAAACACCAATTCTAGCTTGATTTTCAACAAGTTCTCCTACTGACCTAACTCTTCTATTTGCGAGGTGGTCTATATCATCAACTTCGTCTTTTCCATCTCTAAGATCTAACATTTTTTTGATTATTGAAATTATATCGTCATTTCGTAAAATTGTTATTTTGTCAGAACATTCCATGCTCAATCTTGAATTCATTTTTACCCTTCCAACATCAGAAAGATCGTATCTGTCAGAACTAAAAAATAAATTGTTAAAAATTTGTGTAGCTATTTCTATAGTTGGAGGCTCCCCAGGCCTTAAAACTTTATAAATTTCTGTTATTGCATCATTTTTGTTTTCATTTTTATCATTAAAAATAGTTAGTAATAAATAAGGTCCCTTATTAATTGTGTTAGTTGATGATATGTTTATTGTATCGATATTATTTTCTAAGATTTTTTGAATAATTGTTTCATTTAATTCTGTACCAATTTTAAGATTTTCATCACCAACTAGTAAATCTTTATGCAAATATTTTCCATAAAGGGAATTACTAGATACAAAGATTTCTTTTAAACCATCATTAAGTAGTTTTTTTGCATTTAAATAGTTTATTTTTTCTCCAAGTTTTAATACAACTTTTCCATTTTTAGCATCTACTATCTCTTCCGAAAAATTTTTAGATTTATAGTTTTCAGGATTAAATTTCGTTTTCCATTTATTTATTTTTTTATCATAAACATAAACTTCTTTTTCGTAGTACTCGTCTACAATATCTTGTTTTGAATATCCAAGTGCTAACAATAAAGTTGATACATAAATTTTTTTCTTCCTATCAATTCTAAAATAAAGTAAATCTTTTACATCGTATTCAAAATCAAGCCATGATCCTCTGTTAGGTATTACCCTACAATTAAAAAGTAGTTTTCCACTAGCATGGGATTTTCCTCTATCATGGTCGAAAAACACTCCGGGGCTTCTGTGCATCTGGTTAACAACTACTCTCTGAACACCATTTGTAATAAATGTACCACTGTTAGTCATCATTGGTACCTCACCCATGTAAACTTCTTGTTCTTTTGCAGATAAAATTTCTTTTGTATTATTTTCCTGATTTATTTCATATACAACAAGTCTTAGTGTACACTTTAAAGCTGATGAGTATGTTAGGCCTCGTTGAATACATTCTTCAACATCAAACTTAGGTTTTTCTAATCTATAGGATACATATTCTAGTGTTGCTTTATCATTAAGATCTTCAATGGGAAATATACTTTTGAAAACTCTATCAAAACCTTTAACTAAATTTTGATCTATATTATCTTTAAATTCAGTAAGTTGTTTGTAGGAGTTTTTTTGGACTTCTATAAGGTTTGGTATTGACAAACCCTCTTTTAGCTTCCCAAAATTTTTTCTAATATTTTTTTTCTCAGTAAAAGATATTTGCATCTACAAAAACATCACTGACTACTTATAATAATCAGTAAATAAAATTTTATTAATTAATTTACTTAAGTTCTACTTTTGCTCCAGCAGCTTCTAACTTAGCTTTAATCTCGTCTGCCTCTTTTTTGCTTACACCAGACTTAACTTCTTTAGGTGCTCCTTCTACTAGATCTTTTGCTTCTTTTAATCCTAATGAAGTCACCCCACGAATTTCTTTTATAACATTAATTTTTTTATCACCAGCTGACGCTAACACTATTGTAAATTCAGTTTTTTCCTCTGCTGCAGCTCCTGCTCCTCCCGCTGCTGCCGGTGCTGCTGCTACTGCCGCTGCCGCCGTTACTCCCCATTTTTCTTCAAGTTGTTTTGAAAGCTCAGCTGCCTCTACAACAGTCAAGCTTGATAAGTCTTCTATAATTTTATTTAGGTCTGCCATAATTTATTTTATTTTAAAAGGTTATTTTTTTGATTTTTCGAGCGCTAAAATAGCGATTTTTGAGGCAGGTGCAAGTAAAATACTTGCGATTTTTTGTGCTGGAGACCTCAATATTCCTACAATTTTAGCTCTTGCCTCATCTAGTGTAGGTAGAGTAGCAACATTTTGCACTCCTGCAACATCTAAAATGTCTTCTCCCATTATTCCACCTAGAATTTTTAAATTCTCATTTTCTTTTGAAAATTTTGTAAGTATTTTTGCTGAAGTGATAGCGTCTTTAGATAGAGCAACAGCTGTTGGTCCTTTAAACAAATCAGCTAAATCTTTACATCTTGTTTTTTCTAAAGCAAGTTTAGTAATTCTATTTTTTGTTATTTTAAATTGAATTCCATGCTCTCTCATTCTATCTCTAAGATCATCCAATTGGGACATTGTTAGTCCTTGGTAATGAGTCACAATTACTGCCTCAGATTTATCAAATTGAGATTTCATCTCTTTAATATAGTCTTGTTTTTTTTCTTTATTCATCATAACTAAATATTTTTTAATAATTTAAGTTTGTAAGAAACTCCCATTGAAGAAGTTATAAATACACTTTTAATTAAATCACCTTTGACTGTAACGTTTGATTTTTCTTTTTCTAATATTTCTAAAATTGCATTATAGTTCTTAATTAAATTTTCATCGGAAAAAGATTTTTTACCAAGATTTACACCTATATTGCCATCTTTATCATTTCTAATTTCTACCTGTCCAGACTTTGCATTAGTTATTGCTTTTTTTACATCATCTGTCACGGTTCCAAGTTTTGGGTTTGGCATCAATCCTTTTGGACCCAAAACCTTTCCTAACTTTGAAAGTTTAATCATCATAGATGGGGTGCAAATAAGTTTTTCAAAATTAATCTCGCCTTCTTTAATTTTTTCAATTAAATCATCTCCACCAACAATATCAGCGCCAGCTTCTTTTGCTGTATTAATTTTAGAATCTTCACAAATGACTCCTACTTTAACTTTTTTTCCTGTTCCTCCTGGCATATTAACTACAGTTCTTAAATTGATTTCATTTTTTTTTTGCTTATTGTTAATTCTAAAACTTAGATCTATGCCTTCATCAAACTTAGTTGTGCAATTTTTTTTTACTGTTGATAGTATTTTTTCAAAACTTTCTGGTTTTAGTTTTTTCGTCTCAGTTGGTAATTTTTTAAATCTTTTTGATGGCATTATTCTTTAACCTCTATTCCCATTGATCTGGCAGAACCCATAATTATCTTCGTAGCTTGTTCAAGATCATTTGCATTTAAATCTTTCATTTTTTTTTTAGCTATTTCTTCAGCTTGTTTTTTTGTAATTGATGCAACTATATTTCTTCCAGGTTCCTGTGATCCACCTTTGAGTTTAGCTGCTTCTTTAATAAAATGAGATGCAGGCGGAGATTTAATAATAAAATCAAATTTTTTATCCTTATAAACAGTAATAACAACAGGAACCGGCTTGCCCATAAACTCTTTAGTCTTTTCATTAAAAGCTTTGCAAAACTCCATTATGTTAATGCCTCTCTGACCAAGTGCAGGTCCAACCGGTGGTGCTGGGTTAGCTTGGCCACCTTTGATTTGCAATTTAACAAAACCAGTTATTTCTTTTTTTGCCATTAACTAACCTTTTCTACCTGACTATATTCAAGTTCAACTGGTGTGGGTCTACCAAAAATTGAAACTGAAACTTTTAATCTAGATTTTTCTTCATCTATATCTTCTACTAAACCATTAAAAGATGCAAATGGTCCGTCAATAACCTGTACCTTTTCTCCAACAGTATATTCTATTGCGCTTTGTGGTTGGGTTACACCATCTTTTATTTGTCCAAGTATTTTTTCAACCTCTTTGTCAGAAACTGGAACTGGAATTCCTTTTGATCCTAAAAATCCACTAACCTTTTTAATTCCTTTAATCATATGATAAATATTATTATCCATTTCACTTTTAATCAAAACATATCCTGGAAAGTATTTTTTTTTTCTTTGAATTCTTTTGCCTCTTTTAACCTCTGTTACATCATGAGTTGGAACAATTATTTCTTCAAATTTTTCAGAAATTTTAGCTTTTTCAGCTTCATCCTTGATCAATTGAGCGACTTTATTTTCAAAACTTGAATGAGATTGAACTATGTACCAATTTTTCATTAAATACTCACCTTTAAAACGATATCTAAAAAAAACTTTAAAATTTGATCTAAAAAAAGAAAAAATACTGCTGCAATAATTGCCATAGCAACAACCATTAAAGAACCTTGAATAGTTTCCTTGCCAGTTGGCCATGTAACTTTAAAAGCCTCTTGTTTTACTTCTTGTAAAAATTTCAAAGGGTTTTTCATAATTTTATTTTTCTGGCAGGAGCGGAGGGAATCGAACCCCCAACCTCCGGTTTTGGAGACCGGCGCTCTACCAATTGAGCTACACTCCTATGGGGTAGCTTACTTAATAATTTTAGTTACTACTCCAGCTCCTACAGTTCTACCACCTTCTCTAATAGCAAAATTCAATTTTTCACTCATAGCGATTGGTGTAATTAACTTAACTTTAAATTTCGCATCGTCACCAGGCATAACCATTTCTGTACCAGATGGAAGCTCGACTTCACCAGTTACATCAGTAGTTCTAAAATAGAACTGAGGTCTGTATTTTGTAAAAAATGGAGTATGTCTTCCACCCTCCTCTTTTTTTAATACATATGCTTGTGCTTCAAACTCTGTGTGAGGAGTTACTGATCCCGGCTTTGCTAAAACTTGACCTCTTTCAACATCAGTTCTTTCAACACCTCTTAATAAAGCTCCGATATTATCACCTGCTTCACCTGTGTCTAAAATTTTTCTAAACATTTCAACACCTGTGCAAACAGATTTTTTTGTATCTCTGATACCAACAATTTCTATTTCTTCACCTGTTTTAACAACTCCTTGCTCTACTCTACCCGTTACAACAGTACCTCTTCCTGATATAGAAAATACGTCTTCTACAGGCATCAAGAAAGGTTTATCTTTAGGTCTGTCTGGTTGAGGAATATGTTCATCAACTGCTTTCATTAATTCTTGAATAGCTTTTTTTCCAATTTCCTCATCTTTACCTTCAACAGCTGCTAAAGCTGAACCTTTTATAATTGGAGTCTTATCTCCAGGAAATTTGTAAGAAGTTAAAAGTTCTTTTATCTCTTCTTCTACAAGTTCGATTAGTTCTTTATCTTTAACTTGATCTACTTTATTTAAAAAAACCACAATTGCAGGAACACCAACTTGTCTTGCTAATAGAATGTGCTCTCTGGTTTGTGGCATAGGACCATCAGCTGCATTAACTACAAGAATAGCTCCATCCATTTGAGCAGCACCTGTTATCATATTCTTTACGTAATCGGCGTGACCAGGACAATCAACGTGAGCGTAATGCCTTTTTTCAGTTTCATATTCAACATGTGCAGTTGAAATTGTTATTCCTCTTTCTTTTTCTTCTGGGGCTTTATCGATTTGATCATAAGCCGTAAATTGTGCTCCTCCAGTTTCTGACAACACTTTAGTTATCGCGGCAGTCAGAGTTGTTTTACCGTGGTCAACGTGCCCAATTGTACCTATGTTACAATGTGGTTTCGTCCTATTAAATTTTTCCTTCGACATTACTTTTTTTCACCTCATTTTAATTTTTTTAATTTTTGGAGCGGGTAAAGGGAATCGAACCCTTACATCCAGCTTGGAAGGCTAGCGTTCTACCATTGAACTACACCCGCGTAACCAAGTTCACACTCCAAGTTTTTAAAACTTTAATTGAATGGTGGAGGGGGAAGGATTCGAACCTTCGAAGACCGAAGTCAACGGGTTTACAGCCCGCCCCATTTGACCGCTTTGGTACCCCTCCTATTCGCAGGGGAAGCGTCCCCTTGTTCAATAAAGCTTTAAACAACAAGCGTTTTATATATTTTTATGTCATAAATGCAATATTAGAATTGTTACCAAAAGGTGCAAAAAAACGTGTAAAACATGTAATAATTTATGAATAAATCATCATTTTTTATATTGGGCAAACATCCAGTAATAGAGGCCCTTAAAAACCCCAATCGGAATGTATTGCGGGTATTTTTGACTGAAGAAAGTAAAAAAAATATTCATAGAGAAAATCAAAATAAAAATTTATTAAAAGATGTAAAAGTATTTTTTAAAACTAAAAAAGAATTAGATAAATATTCCAATAAAGAAGGAATAACTCATCAAGGCTACGTAGCAGAAATTGAACATATAAATAATATCCAACTTAAAGAGTTTATTAAGGGAAGAAATGATTTAAATTTTGTTTGTTTGGATAACGTGACAGACCCAAGAAACATTGGATCAATTATTAGAAGTGCTGCATCATTTGATATAGACGGTATTATTCTAAAAGAAAGGCATTTTCCGTCAGAAAGCAAGTTAATGTATAAGTCAGCTAGTGGTTCAATTGAGCATTTAAATATTTTTCCAGTATCAAATATAAATACTACCTTAAAATACTTAAGAGAAAAAAATTTTTGGGTATATGGATTTGACTCCAAAGGTAAAGAGGATTTCAAAAAAGTTAAGTGGCAAGGGAATAATGTGTTATTATTTGGATCAGAGGGTTATGGGATAAGTAAACATACATTAAACTACACTGATTACTTAGTTAAAATTAATATTAGTAAAAATGTTGAAAGCTTAAATATATCTAATAGTGCGGCAATAGCTTTCCATTTTATAGTAAATAGCAAAATTAAAAGTTTCGATTGACGAATTTATAATACTTGTCGCAATTTAGTTTATATTCAAAACGATCAAAGTTACGTGTTCCAGTCTTTATTTTTTTTAAAATTAATTTTTTCCTTTTTTTAAAATTATTTATCAATTGAGCTAATTGTTTATAATTTCCAACTTGAATTAGATCTCCAGCTTTTCCATTCAATAATATTTCTTTTGGTCCGGTAGGACAATTTGTAGAAATAATATATTTTTTAAAAAACTGTGCTTCTAACAAAATATTAGGCAAACCTTCGAACTTAGATGTCAAAACCAAAATATCTGTACTTATTATTTCTCGATAAGGATTTTTTTTAAAACCTACAAGTTTTACTTTTTTTTCTAATTTATTTTTCATTACAAAGTTTTGCAAATAATTGTATTCAACTCCCTTTCCTATAATAGTTATTTTTGGATTAAGTTTAAAATTAATAAGTTTAGTTGCTTTAAGTAAGGTTAAATGGTCTTTTTGATCTGTTAATCTTCCTACTGATAAAATTTTTAAATTTTTGTGTTTATTATTTTTTTTTTTATGAAGTTTTAAAGATATTTTTTTAAAAGGATTATATATACATTCAGCATTTAAATTAAAATTTTTTTTAAATTCTTTTTTAAATTCAATTGAATTAACCATTATATCATCAGCTAAGTGAATTAAAAGAGAATATAATTTTTTTTTAAAGTAATTTTTAGACCATCCTTGTGGGGAAGAGTTTGACCTTGTAACAATTTTAGCATTTAAAATTTTAGCAACTAAAATAGCATATATATTTGCCTGAAAAGCAAAAACCAATGTATTTTTATTTTTTTTAATTAAATTAATGAATAGTAAGAATAGACAGACAAAATATTTAATTAATCTATTTTTATTCTGCCAAAATTTACTTTTTGTACCAATAAAAATTACATCTTTATGAAAATTTTCTTTTTTTTCAGAATTACATGTTAAAATTGATATTTTGAGTCCTTTACTTTGAAGATAATTAGAAACTATAAACAAATTTTTTTCAACACCACCCTCTTCAATTGAGGGCATAAAAATAATTACATTTTTGTTCATTGTGGAGGTAATTTATTTATACTATATAAGCAAAAAAAATGAAATTATTTAATATAATTAATAAGTTCGCACTAGTTTTATTTTGGATTTTTTTAATAAGTTTATGTGGACTTCTGGTATATGTAAACAACACCCAAAACCTAAAAACTTACAACTATGCAAAAGATATTAAAAAAATTTTAAAGTTTAAAAGAGATGAGATTATTCCAAGATTTTTAAATGACTATAATACTAATTTCCTTCCAGAAACTCATTTTATTAATTTAAGTTTTTTTCAAAAAAAACAAAATTTTTTAACTATTAATGATTGCTATATTGGAACCTGTTATACTTTTTATATAGAAAAAAATAAAAAAAATATATTTCTTATAGATAAGAATAATAATTTATATTATTCAAATATTAAAAATTTTTTAAATAAAAAAAATACTTTTAAAAAAATAGATACAAATTTAAATTTTTTAAGCGTTTCGGACTTATACATAAATGAAAATAACATTTATGTATCAGGTTATAAAAAAAACGTTGATAAAGAAATTTATATATCTATTTATAAATCGTCACTAAATAATCTGAAAAGTATTGATTTCAAGGAAATTTTTAAAGCAAAAAATAATGAGTGTATTTTTCAACCAGCACATGCTGGTAAAATGAAACATTTAAATAATGATAGTAACAATGGACTACTATTTACAACAAGATGGCTAGGAAAAGTTGATAGACCAAATCTAGAAAACTTATCAGAAAATAATATTTGTGGGAAAGTACTTTTAATAAATGAAAAAACTTCTGAGTACGAAATATTTTCAAAGGGGCACAGAAATATTATTGGATTATATTCTGATAAAGATTTAGTTATAGCAACTGAAAATGGACCTGCTGGTGGTGACGAAATAAATAAAATACAAAAAAATAAAAACTACGGATGGCCTGTGGCTTCATATGGGGATAAATATTTTAGAAAAAAAGATGAAGATTTAGTAAATTACAAAAAAAACCATAAAAAAAGTGGGTTTGAAGAGCCAATTTTTTCTTTTGTTCCATCCATAGGTATCTCCGAAATAATAAAGTTGCCAAACGATTTTGCAAATTTCTGGCAAAATAATTTTTTATTTGGATCCTTAAATAAAAAAACAATTTATAGAGTTGAATTTGATGAAAATTTTGAAAAAATTATTTATTTCGAGGAAATTTTTGTTGGTGATAGAGTAAGGGATATATTGTATTTAGATGAAGAGAAAACTATTCTATTTACTCTTGAAATGAGCGGTTCCATAGGAATTATTCAAAAATAAGATCCTTTTAAACTTTAAATTTGAAAAACTTTTATAATAATTTATTATAAAAAAACATGAACTATTTTACCTTCAAATTAAAAAAGACTTTTGTATTTTCTACTTTGATGGTTTTTTTATTGCTGATATTAATTGAAATTACTGCGATAATTATTGAAAAAATTAAAATTTCTCGAGATGTTTGGATGATTTCCCCCATAATAAAAAAACAATGGTATGGAGAAGAATATTACAAAGATGTTTTAGATTATAACTGGAAGAAAGAATACGCAAAGTTCGTTGCATTTAAAGAAACTGAATATAAATCAAAAACTATAAATATTAATAAAGAAGGTATTAGAAAAACCCATGGAAATTGTGAAAAACCAGATGCAAAATTAGTATTTACTTTTGGTGGCTCAACAACTTTGGGTGTTGCTGTCCCAGATTCTATGACTTACCCATCTTATCTTGCAAAAAAACTAAATGATAATGGTGGATGTTTTAAAGTTATAAATTATGGTACAGGCTGGTGGATGTCTTCGCAATCACATAATAAGTTTAGTGAATTATTGAGACATGGTGTAATACCTGATATTGCAATATTTTATGAAGGTATTAATGACCTTGATGTAGTTAGCTATGGAGGTGAGCCAGGAGGTATAGCTCCATATGCTGCAAGACTTTTGTCTCGAAGTTTTGACACAATTCAAACCCAGTCTTTTTTTGGAAAAATTAAAAAATCTTTGAAAACTTTTTTATCAGTTACAGCTTCATATAGACTAATGGTTGCTTATTATCATGGAAAAAAATATTCTAAATCAGATTCTAACCAAAAAAAAATTGTAGATGATGAATATCTAAATAAAAACGCAGAAGAGGTTTCAAATATATTTGTTGAAAACATGCTACAAAATCACGATATAGGGATTAGACATAAAATAAAAGTGATTACGTCTTTGCAACCTTTTCCTTTAATAAGTAAAAAAAAACTTACTAATGATGAAAGAAAATCAATTGATGAAAGACTAGCATTAAGGGGCTGGGAGGGTAGATTTATAAAAATAACTTATGAAAAAATATCAAATAAATCTCATCAATTTGGAAAAAGATGCTTTTACGATATGTCAAAAGTTTTAGATGATACTGAAACTGAGGTTTTTGCGGAAGGTGAACATCTTTTACCTAAGGGAAATGAAATTATAGCAGAGAGTTTTTACAAAAAAATACTTGCTTGTAGATAGCAAATGTATTTGAAATAAGCGTAAAAAATAAATAAACATCACTGATTAGATATGGATCTCTATTTTTATTGCTCATCTATTAATTTTGTTATTATTTTTATGCTATCTTCATTTGGTGGAAATGACTTGTTAATATTACCGTATTGATCATCAGTTTTTAACCTTAAAGTAGTATTGCCTATTTGAGTAGTTTCTAAATATAAATATATTCCAGGTTTTCTTATTTTTCTTAACTTCTCTTTAAAACTATCAGAAATTTTCACTTTATAAACGGCTGTTTTTGAAACTTGATTGTCTAAAGTTTGTCCTTTTAAATTATTTAAATTAAATTTTGGATCATCAAGCCTATTGTATATTATCGTTTCACTTATCTGTGCATCTTTTGACAAATTTTTATTAATAATTTTTACTGCTCCTTCAACACTTATTAAGCTATTTTTTGGTTGTAATTTAAAATATTTATAAATTTCTTTATTTTTAATTTCTATAACTGATCCGAATTTAAATTTATTTTCATATTCTTTTAGAACTCTATATATATGACCATTTGCCTTATTGCCTGAAGATCTAATCAACTCACTTCTACTCTCCCACTCAGTTTTCCCTTTTTTTATTTGATTTTCTAAAAACTCTTTAAAATTCATTTATTTCACTTTAATACTTTTTCTGTATGTTTCATTTCTAACAACATCACATTCAGAACAATTGCTTCTTTTACCATTTGAAGTACTTTTATCATTTGGAAATTTCTCTAGATCTTTAAAAACTCCACACATTGAACATCTCAATTTACCATTTTGATATTGTTTTACTCCACCAACAATTCTAAAAACTAAACCAGATCTTTCTGTTTCTTTTCTTGTAAGTATTTTATTTTGGTTATTTTTTCCTTCACCTCTAAAATCTTTTTTTGTCCAATTTTTAGGGTGTTTGTTTATTATTTTTTGTATCTCTTCAATGCTTCTTGTTTCCCATTGATTAGATCCATTGGGATTACGATTATAATCTTTACTTTTCTTCGTCATCCTTTTCACCTTTAAGCATACGAATTTCAGTTTCAATCATTTCAAATCTATGACGATCACATATGTAGTAGAAATACTTTAATGTATTGTATGGAAGAAAGTACAATTTTAATATTAAATTTAAAAAAGGTTTATCTTTGTAGAATAATTTCTTTGCATTCGAAGCTAAATCCCTGTGTGTTAAAGACCAACCAAGATAATTTCTCCATTTTTGTCTGTTGTCTAACCTTTCTTTAATAATTTCATCTAATTTATTTTTCATTAGTTTACAATCCTTTCATCTTGAAACTGTTCATATTTAAGTTTAGCTACAACAAGTCTCAAATCTTCCATCACTTTTACCCACTTAGTTGGTAAGTCATTGCAATTTAACCATGGCAATTCCTTTTCCTCAAGATCTAAAAGTTTGATCATTTTATCATCTATATCCTTCAATATTTCTGCTCTTTGTTGAGGTGTGTGTTCTGAGAATAATCCAACGATTGTTTGATTAGCATTTTTACCTGAACTTTTTTGGTTAACTAAAGTTCTAACAACTTGAGCTTTTGATAAAGTAAGACCTGGCGTTAATGCAGTAGTGAGGTCTTCTATTTTTCTATAGCAATTAATGTCAATTGCTATTGATTTGTACTTTCTTTTATCCATTGTCTGTTCCTTCCTGAACCAAAGGAATAGGTTAAAGAAATGAATTAATAAGACCTACATTCCAATAACGAACCCTTTGGTTCATTTATTAGTTTATTTTTTTCGAAAGGATTATTTTATAACACTGTACTCTGCTTCGTTTCCAAGCAACAAACTCTTTAATGGAAGGCCAATATACACTATCTGTAGGTCTATAATAATAATTGTATATAGGCCTTCCATCTTGGTCAGTTATCTTAAATAACCTCTCTGATTCTTTTATAAACTATATTATTTAATTTTCAATGATTAAAAAAATTTATTTTTTTAATTAAATTTTAGGGTTCTGGTCTATAAGCATCTTATACTATCTTATAATATCTGATAATAATTTCCATCATACCATTTAACTTTTTATGTCCTATATTTTAAAGTGTACCCATATTATTTGTGGTATAGTTTTGGTATAATTTAGGGTCAAGAGTTTAAAAAACACTGGATTATTTACAAATTATAAATTGGATTAATAATTTTTTTTGTTATAAAAGCTTAAAAACTAAGTGCCCTTGTAGCTCAGCTGGTAGAGCAATTGATTTGTAATCAATAGGTCCGCGGTTCGAGTCCGTGCGGGGGCACCATCACTCAATAAAATCAACTATTTTTATATAAATTATATTTTTTTTCTAATTCTTTCACATTTTTCCCAAAGTTTAAAAAAATTATTATTATTTTGATTATTAGATTTTTTTTTTAAATTCATTAAAATATATTTTTTAATATACTTGACTCTAGGGTCTACTATATTTGGAATAATTTTTTTATTAAAAGGATTAACATGTTTAAAAATTGTCCTATTTTCTAGTTTTATTTGGAATAAGTTTTTTTTAGAAAATGAATTAATTTTAAAAGTGATCAAGTTATTATTTTTATCCACTATTTTAAAATTCCAGATTGAAAGTTTTTTGTTGAATTTATTATAAAGTATTTTATTAAAATTTAAGTCAAAACACATTTTAATAAAATGTATACCGTAAAACCGAATTACACCTCCACCCTTAGTCTTTGCAAACTTCCAACTATTACTTTTACGGTTCGATATTAACCAATTAATGGATATTTTTTTATTTTTTTTTTTGGAGATTTTTTTGATTTTTTTATACCAGGGTAAAAATTTAAAAATATAAAAAACGCTGTATGATTTTTTATATTTCTTAATTATATTTTCTAATAACAAACTTCTTTTTGGTGTATTGGAAAGTGGCTTTTCAAGAAACAAATGTTTGATTTTATTTTTATATACTAATTTTTTTTTTAATAGATTGTGTTGATCTGAAGGTCTTCTTGCGATTATTAAAACATCAACAATTTTAAAAATTTTATCTAAATCCTTGTACCAAGTAATTTTTCTTCTAAATGGCTTAAGATCATCTCTTGAATAGAAAAAATTTTTATACTTTAAATTTAGATATATTTGTTTTGAAATTTTGTAGATAGCAGGCAAATATCCGTATAAACCAAAACCTGATCCAAAAATTAGTATTTTCATTTAAATTCTATAGGTGACATTATATCAATAATTCTACCTTTAAAATTAAATTTCTGTTTTAAATATTTTTTGATTTCCCCAGAAATGTGCCATGCGAGGTTTAGTATTATTTGTTTTTTTTTTAAAACTTTTTTTAGTTTTTTTTCTGGTAGTATTTTAATATCTGTTCCGGGAACAAAATAATGATTTTTAAGTGAGTTGTTTTTTTCATAGGTTGAAGAAATAGTATTTTTGTCTAGTGATAAAAAATTCAAAATTATTGAAGCTCTTCCTGGAAATGCTTTGGCTGGTATTGGGCCATATATTTGATTAATTTCTTTAAGATATTTTTTCTTTTTGGTTTTCCACAAATTTATTTTTTTTTGAAAAAGTTTAAATTTGTTTTTATATTTCTTCTCTTTATTTAAAATTTTATTAATTTTTGTTTTATTTTCTTTTTTTAAGTTTGACATCATCACTCTAATATTTCCGTTATATCTTTTTACGAAAGAAACTTTAGATATGTTTAGTCCAAGACTTTTAGAAATATAATAAAATGATGTAAAGCTATATGTTCTTGGATGTTCGTGATAAAAAGTATCAAATTGATACTTTCTAAGAACTTCTCCTAAATAATGATTTTCAATGACCAATATTGTTTCGGTTGATATTACTTTTGAAAGAGATTTAATTAATTCCTTAAAATTATGTATGTGAGCAAATACATTTGTGAAAGTTATAACGTCAAATTTTGTTTTTTTAAATCTTTTACTTATGTTCGTATCAAAATACTTATTAAGTACATTGTGCCCTTTTTTTTTTGCTTCGAAATATGCTCCTGTAGGCTCAACACCAAAGGTTCTGGCACCTCTTTTTTTGAAAATGTCTAATAATGATCCATCATTACATCCTATATCCAAGACCTTCTTGTCTCTTAAAGATCCAAATTTTTTTTCTAAATCCTTAACGAGTGATTTCATTCCTAATATTACATCTAAAGTGTTTGCAGCTCTATAATGATAGTTTTTGGGGAAAAGAATTTTTTCATTTACATTATATTTTTGAAAAGCAGTTAAACATCTATCGCAAGTTAAAATTTCTAAGTTATATAAAATATTATTATTTTTTTTTTTTAACAAATCATCACATAAAGGTTGTTTTCCTAAATTAAGAAATTTTTTTAATTTTTTACTACCACAAACTTGGCACTTTTTTGTAATTATGTATTTCACTTTTTATTTATAGTTTGCATTGCTTTAAATAAATCAATTAACATAATACCTCTTTGCTAACAATTTAAATATTTAATAATACAATTATACTCTTGGTGGGACTGGTAGGTTACGCTCCTACTACCCCCTCGATGTCAACGAGGTACTCTACTATTGAGCTACAGTCCCAAACTATTTGCTAAAAGTTTCTTTTCTAATTTGTTCAATTTTTATTTTTTTATGCAAAGTATTTTTTTTATCATAAAGTAAATTAAACTTTAATTTTTTATTTATTTTTATTTGTATAAATTTTGCATTTCTTACCTCTATATTGTCTGCCACAGCACTAATTGGTCTTTTTTTAACATTAAGATTATAAATTTTTATAAGAGATTTTTCTCCGACAATAGATCCTTTCCATCTTCTTGGTCTAAATGGACTAATGGGAGTTATTGCTAGTTTTTTTGAATTTAAGTTTAAAATAGGTCCATGAACAGAAAGGTTATAAGCAGTACTTCCTGCTGGAGTCGAGACAAGGACTCCATCAGAGGTTAGTTTTTTAATTATAACATTTTTTTTATTAAAGATTTTTAAATTAGCTGCTTGTCTACTTTGTCTTAAAATAGAAACTTCATTTATTGCAATTGACTTTTTGTTATTATTATTTTTTGTTTTAACAATCATTTCTAGTGGATGAATTTGGACTTGTTTTGCCTTTTCTAAATTTTTGATTAAATTTTTTTTTGAGAATTTATTCATTAAAAAACCATAGTTACCAGAATTTATTCCATAAAAAGGTTTTTTATACTTAAATAATTTCTTTAAAGTATGAAGCATAAAACCATCACCACCTACTACTATTATTCTAGAACATTTTAGAAGATTAGTTGGTTTTATATTTTTATTTAATAAATTTTTTATTTTTAAAGAATTTTTGTTTTTATCAGAAATAACAAAATATTTATTTTTCATTTTTAGTGGTGCCCTCGGCCAGACTCGAACTGGCACTCCCAAAAGGGCAAGGATTTTAAGTCCTTTGTGTCTACCAATTTCACCACGAGGGCATGAGTTATTTTCATATTGTTTATTCTAAGTTTTTTTAAGTGTCTACCAATTTATTTTATAATTTATATTATAGAAAGAAATTATTTTTTTTAATTTTTTTAAATCTAAAAAACAGTCTTTATATCCTTTGATAATTGTATGTAAATAACTAGAATTTGGTTTTTTAAAATAATATTTATTTTGAATATAAAATAGAACTTTTTGTCCTTTTAATTTAAAATATTCTTTTTGATAATAGTTATAATCGACACCTTCATACCAATCTAATTCTTTTTCATCATTTGTAGAAATTTTCCAAAGGGCGCCTTCTACCTTTGATTTGTTATTTTTAATAATATTTGCATGACCATAAATTGAGGTATTTGTTTTATGACTAAAACATAATTTATATCTGTTTAATGTATAATTTTTGATATATTTAGATCCCCTACATCTTTTTTTCATCTGAAAATGATTTAGGTTACTGCCATAAGCAAAATACAACATAATTAATTAATTTAATTTAAAAGTGTATAATATTGATCCTCTGTCGGGAAATTTAAAATGATAACCTCCTGTAGCAATCACTGATAAATATTTTTTATTATTATACTCATAAATAATTGGTGGTGCAGTTCCCGCAACATCCATATCATAAGACCAAATCTCTTCTCCATTATCACTATTATAGGCAAATATTTTTTTATCAGGTGTGCCAGTAGCAAACAATGTACCATCATTAGATAAGCTTAGACCACCCTTGTTAAATGTACCCATAATTTTATTTTCCTCGTAACCAAAAGGTATTCTCCAATCTATTTTTCCACTTGACAAATCGTAAGCTACTATTTCACCTTGTGGATAATTGGATATAAAATTTTTTTTTTCATCAACAAAACTTGTAGACAGTTCTGTAACTGCTATTTTTTTATTTTTTAATAAATCTTTATCCCATGTTTCAAACATAGCATTCAACTTAGAATAATCTTCGCTAGATAATAAACTTGATTTATGTTTTTTTTTAAAATTTTCGTAATCATTTAGTTTGTTTTTCAATTCATCAAATAAAGTATAGCCAACAAGGCTTGGAATAAATTCTGTTTGGATTTGAATATTTTCAGGCTTCGTTCCCGCTTCATACTTGCCATTTCTATTTGATCCATGGCAGCTTGAACATTTAGATTTGTAAATATTTGCTTCTTTTTTAAATTTTTTTGGTACCTTGCTATGAGGCCACAGAGATTTAAGATACACCTTCATCATTGTAGGTGTGTGATTAACAGTTGAAAAAAGTTTATTTTTTTCTGGGTTAATTGTTGCACCCTCCCAAATAGGACCCTCTGCTAAAAAAATAAAAGATTTATTTGGTAATGGTGGTTTAAAATAACCGTAATCATAATCATCAAGATTTTTTATGATTTGATTAGTTATTTTTTTATCAAGCTTATTCATGTCAGATAAACTCCATTCAAACTTTGTTATCGGTTCAGGCCTGTTGATTTTAATTTGATATGGAGAAGTAATTTCACTAGAAATTTTTGATTTTGGAACTTTAGTTAAATTAATATCAAATATTGGTTTTCCAGATGTTCTTTCAAGCATTATAAAGTTTCCAACTTTAGTAAGAACAATGACCACATCAAATTCTTTTTTTTTAACTTCTAGAGTTGTAATTATTGGAGGAAATGCAACATCTAAATTCCATAAATCATGGAAAGTTTCTTGAAAAATCCACTTAACTTTTTTTTCTAATAAATTAACAGCTATTAAACTATTGCTAGCCTCATTAATGCCTGGTCTATTTACCCCATATACTTTTGGTCTTGGATTGCCAGTTGTAAAATACACTGTCCCACGTTCCTCATCTAAAGCCATCCCTCCCCAAGGAAGTCCTCCGAAAAAATTTTTGTTTTTAAAAAAAGGTATTGAATATTTTTTTTCTCCTGTATCTTTGTCATATGCGTTAACGTTATATGGTGTAACGATAATTAGATTATTTTCAAATATAACAGGTGAAAATCTTGTTTTAGCATTTACTATACTACCATTTTTGCCAAAAGTTCTTATCAGGTCGCCATTTTGAGCATTAATTTTATATATATTAGACTCGATACCAATATATATATTTTCGTTATTTTGTTTGTCTCTTTCAATGATAAATCCTCGTCTACTTGGAGAATGTAATAATTCTTTTTGCCATAAAACTTTTCCATTTGTAATGTCGATGGCAATTAATTTAAAATCTGCAGAAATATAAAAAATTTTCCCATTAAAATAAACTGGAGATATTTCTATTGTTTGTTGCCATTTTTTATTTGAGTTAGGATTCATTGAAACATGCTTCCATGCTAATTTAGGATTATTTGTTTTGCTTATTTTTTTTAAAGTTACCTCTTTATAAAATTTTGTATTTGAAAAATCTTTATTTTGTCTTGAATATTCGTAATAATATTTATTAGTTGGAGTTTTATTACTAATTAATTCTTCTCCAGTATTGACGAGTCCTTTTATACCTTTTTGCTTTAAATCAATAACATTGTAAAATAATTCTTTTTCTTTTTGATTATAATTTTCAATTTGATTTATATTTAGTATATCTCGACTATAATTACTAAAATAGTGACGATTAAGATCTGAAAAAAAACTATATAAAAATGGTAGTTTTTGATTAACAATTTCTTTTGGCTTAGATAGTTTGCAAACTTTTATGTTGGCAAAATTTAAATCATGGTAAGATTTTGCTAATTTAAATAAATTTAAACAATTGTTATCTACAAAAAAATAAAAAAAAATTATTCCTGTTAATATTGGGAATAAAACTATAACTTTAATTTTTTTCTTTAAGATTGACATATTAAAAAACTTAAAAAAGTTTAAATTTCCTCTAAAATTTCAATTTTTTTTTCTTTAATCATATCTTTTATTTGTATTGCACAGTTATTAATATCTGATTGGTTTACGCTCCTTAAAACAAGAGAAACACCTAATTTTCCAGCTTTAAAAAATGGATAACTTCCAATATCTACTTTTTGATTTGAATCTTGAATAATTTGCAAAGATTGTGCAATTTCGCTTTCTACTGTTCTTAGTTTGATAGATAAACTTAATATAGGATCTCCGCCTATTAATTTATTATTAATACCTCCCAACATTGCTTTTAAAATTGATGGTACGCCAGGCAGACAAAAAACATTTTCTACGTTAAAACCTGGTGCACCGCTTGTTGGATTTAGAATTAAATTTGCTTTTGTAGGCATCCAAGCCATCTTTTGTCTACCTTCATTAAATTCTCCTGATTTGTAATATTTTTCTAAAATTGACATCGCCTCTTTATGCGGCCCATAGATCAAACCCATCGCTCTAGAAATTGATTTGGCAGTTATATCATCATGCGTTGGACCAATTCCTCCAGTTGTAAATACATAATTATATTTATTTCTCAATTCATTAACTGTATCGATTATATATTTTTCTATATCTGGAATAGCTCTTGATTCCATTACTTTAATACCAATAGTATTTAACCATTCAGATATTGTACTTGTATTAGTATCTTGTGTTCTTCCTGATAGAATTTCATTGCCAATGACGATAATGCCAGCATTTATTTCTTTTTTATTTGTCATTTCTTAATATAAATAATTTAAAATGAAATTTACCAATACTTTAATTAAAGGCAAACTAATCAAACGATATAAGAGATTTTTTACTGATATAAAAGTAAATAATACTACAGTAACAGCGCACTGTCCTAATACGGGATCTATGTTTGGTCTTTTAAAAGAAGGCAATGAGGCCTGGATAAGTAAGGCAAATGATCCAAAAAGGAAACTAAAATTTACACTTGAAATTTTAAAAGTAAATCAAATCTTAGTTGGAGTAAATACTCATCGTGCAAATAGAATTGTTGAACATGGTTTAAAAAATAAATTAATTAATGAGTTTAAATTAATTAAAAATATTAAAGCTGAATTTAAATTCTCAAAAGATACTAGATTTGATTTTCTTTGTGATAAAAAAATTTTAGAAGTAAAAAATGTTACTCTTACTAGACAGCCAAATTTGGCAGAATTTCCTGATGCAGTTACAACGAGAGGTTCTAAGCACTTAGCTAAATTGATAGATTCTATTGATAAAAATTACGAGCCATACGTCTTATTTTTAACGCAAATTCAAGGTATAAATAATTTTAGAATAGCAAAAGATATTGATAAAGACTATTATCAAAAATATTTAAAAGCTAAAAAAGCCGGAGTTAAATTTTTAGCATATAGATGTCATTTAAATTCTAAAGAAATAAAAATTGAAAAAAAGATAAATATAATTGATGAATAATTATTCAGAAAAGTTTGAAAAAATGAAAGTTGCAGGAAAACTAGCAGCTAATTGTCTGGATATGGTCACCGAATATATTAAGCCGGGTTTATCTACAAATAAGATTGATCAATTATGTTATGAATTCATTAGAGATAACGGTGGTTACTCTGCTCCATTGTATTATAGAGGTTTCGAAAAATCTTTATGCACATCTTTAAATTATGTTATTTGTCATGGAATACCATCTGAAAGAGAATTAGAGGAAAATGACATTTTAAATATTGATGTAACGGCTATTGTTGATGGTTACTATGGAGATACCAGCAGAATGTTTTCCGTAGGTGAAATTTCCATTAAGGCCAAAAATTTAATTGATGCAACTTATGAATCGTTAATGAGTGCAATTAAAATACTAGGACCTGGTGTGAAATTAGGAGATATTGGAAATGAAATTCAATCTTTCGTCGAAACCAAAGGTTTTAGTGTTGTAAGAGATTTTTGTGGTCATGGTATAAGTAACAAATTTCATGAACCACCAAATGTTCTTCATTATGGGAAAAAAAATACCGGGCTGGAATTGCAACCTGGGATGACGTTTACTATTGAACCTATGATTAATTCTGGAAAATATGATGCAAAAGTTCTTAAAGATGGATGGACAGCAGTTACTAAAGATAAATCTTTATCTGCACAATTTGAACATACAGTAGGAATAACTGAAAATGGATATGAAATTTTTACAGAATCTGTTAAAGGTTATAGAAAGCCTCCGTATAATAAATGATATCAAGATACTCAAGAAAAGAGCTGGTAAGTATTTGGTCTGAAGAGAACAAATATAAAATTTGGTTAGATGTTGAAATTGCCGCTGCACAAGCCATGGAAAGATATAAAATTATTCCAAGAGGCGTCTCTAGCATTGTTAAACGAAAAGGAAAAATTAATGTTAAAAGAATTCATCAGATTGAATCAAAAGTTAAACATGATGTTATTGCATTTTTAACATCTATAACAGAAAAAGCAGGTATCAAAGCAAGGTATTTGCATCAAGGCATGACCTCGTCCGATGTACTAGATACAAGTTTTAACATTCAACTAGTTCAATCTGGTAAAGTTTTGTTAAATGATATTGATAAAATTTTGTCTGTGCTTAAAAAAAAAGCATTAAAATACAAATTAACTCCATGTATTGGCCGAAGTCACGGAATACACGCTGAACCAATTACTTTTGGTTTAAAGCTTGCATCTTATTTCGAAGAATTTAAAAGAAATAGAAGACGATTAGAAAGTGCAATTTATGAAGTTTCTACATGTGCTATCTCAGGTGCAGTTGGTACTTTTGCAAACATAGACCCACGTATTGAAATATATGTTTCAAAAAAATTAAAACTAAGACCTGAACCTATCTCTACACAAGTTATTCCAAGAGATAGACATGCATATTATTTTTCAATTCTTGGTATTATAGCTGGTTCTATTGAAAGAATAGCAACAGAAATTAGACATTTGCAAAGATCTGAAGTTTATGAATTACAAGAATTTTTTTCTAGGGATCAAAAAGGTTCTTCTGCTATGCCTCATAAAAAAAATCCGATATTAAGTGAAAACTTAACAGGGCTTGCTAGAATAGTTAGAAGTCATGTTACACCTGCTCTTGAAAATATTGCACTTTGGCACGAAAGAGATATTTCTCATTCTAGTGTTGAAAGAAATATAGGACCAGATTCAAATATAACTTTGGATTTTGCTTTAAACAGGCTGGCTAACTTATTAGATAATATGATTATCTACCCTAAGAAAATGATTTCAAATTTAAATTTAACTAAAGGAGTTGTATTCTCACAAGAAATGATGCTTGAATTAACTAAAGTAGGATTTGCTAGAGAAAAAGCTTATAAAATAATTCAGAAACATGCAAAAGATAGTATATCAAAACAAATAGATCTAATAAATTTAATAAAAAAGGACAAATTAATTACTTCTAAAATTCCGGATAGTAAGATTAATAATATTTTCAAATTTTCTAAACATTTAAAAAATATTAATTATATTTTTAGAAGAGTTTTTAAAAAATGAAAAAAGGAAAAAAACTTTACGAAGGAAAAGCAAAGATTATTTATGCTTGTGCAGAAAAAAATTTAGTTATTCAACATTTTAAAGATGACGCCACAGCTTTTAACAATCAAAAAAAATCCGTAATTGATGGTAAGGGAATTTTAAATAATAGAATTTCAGAGCATATATTAACCTATTTGGGACAAGTTGGTATTAAAAATCATTTAGTTAAACGAATTAATATGAGAGAACAATTAATCAAACATGTAACCATAATCCCGATTGAATTTATTGTAAGAAATATTGCAACAGGATCACTAACTAAAAGACTTGGAATAGAAGATGGAACTGTTTTAGATGAACCTTTAATAGAATATTGCCTTAAGAATGATGGTCTTGGTGACCCTTTAATTTCTAAAGAACATATATTTGCTTTTAAGTGGGCTACAAAAAAAGAAATAGAAAAAGTTGACAAACAACTTCACAGAATAAATGATTTTTTAGTGGGTTTATTTAGAGGTGTTGGAATTAAACTAGTAGACTTTAAAGTAGAGTTTGGAAGGTTTAAGAATAATAATAAGAATGAAATTATTTTAGCTGATGAGATTAGTCCTGACACTTGCAGACTTTGGGATATGAATACAGAAAAAAAATTAGATAAAGATAGATTTAGAAAAGATCTAGGGAATCTAATCGAAGCATATCAAGATGTGGCAAGAAGACTTGGTATTCTTCATGAGCAATCAAATATAAGACCTCTTAGGTTTCCTAAGCCAAAAGCTGTAAAATTGAAAAAGAACAAATGAAAGTTAAAGTTATAGTAACTCTTAAAAATGGAGTTTTAGATCCTCAAGGAAAAGCAATTCAACAAACATTAAATGGTATGGGATTTCCTAATGTTGAAAGTGTCAGGCAAGGAAAATATTTTGATGTAGAAGTTAATGAGAAAAACGAAGATAAAGCAAAATCAAAAGTTGAGGAAATGTGTAAAAATTTATTGGCTAATTTAGTGATAGAAGATTTTAAAATTTTATAAATAAGAATGAAATCATCTGTAATAATATTTCCTGGTTCTAATTGTGACCGAGACATGGATGTTGCCTTAAAAAAATTTGGTTTTCAAAATAAAATGATTTGGCACAATGACAATAATCTTCCACAAAGTGATTTAATCGTTCTACCAGGAGGATTTTCTTATGGTGATTATCTTAGATGTGGAAGTATTGCTGGTAAAAGCAAAATTATAAATTCTGTTAAAGAATTTGCAAAATCAGGCGGTTTGGTTTTAGGAATTTGTAATGGATTTCAAATTTTAACTGAAACTGGACTTTTGCCAGGAGTACTTCAGCAAAATAAAAACATTGAGTTTATTTGTAAAAATGTATTTATAAAAATTAACAATAAGGAGAATAAATACTTTAATAATATTGATAAAGAAATACTAGAATTGCATATTGCTCATAACGAAGGTAATTATTTTTGTACAAATGATGAATTAAAAAAATTACAAGACAATAATCAAATAGCTGTTTCTTATTGTGATGAAAAAGGAAATTGTGATGATGCTATAAATCCGAACGGTGCAATTAAAAATATAGCTGGAATTTTCAATGAAAATAAAAATATATTAGGTATGATGCCTCATCCCGAAAGAATGATTGATAAACATCTGTCTGGAGAAGATGGATCAATTTTTTTTAAAAACTTATTAAATAATTTAAAAAAATGACTGTTACCGAAAAAGTTGCAATTGATCATGGTTTAAAAAAAGATGAGTTTAAAAAAATATGTGAACTGTTAATGAGAGTTCCAAATATAACTGAATTAGCAATATTTTCTGCAATGTGGAACGAGCATTGTTCATATAAATCATCAAGAAAACATCTTAAAAATTTACATACTAAAGGAAAAAAAGTTATTCAAGGACCAGGAGAAAATGCTGGTATTATAGATATAGGCGATGATGATGCTATTGTTTTTAAAATAGAAAGTCACAACCACCCATCATTTATTGAACCTTACCAAGGAGCTGCAACTGGAGTTGGCGGTATCATGAGAGACGTTTTTACTATGGGCGCAAGACCTATTGCTAATCTTAATTCAATACACTTTGGTTCACCCCAGCATAAAAAAACAAAAAACTTATTAAGAGGTGTTGTTAAAGGTATTGGAGGATATGGCAATTGTATTGGTGTCCCAACTATTGCAGGTCAAACAAGTTTTGACGAATCATATAATGGCAATATCCTAGTTAATGCAATGACTCTTGGACTAGTTAACAAAAATAAAATATTTTATTCAAAAGCAGCAGGAATTGATAAGCCGGTTATTTATGTAGGATCCAAAACAGGAAGAGATGGAATACATGGCGCAAGTATGGCTTCTGCTGTTTTCGATGAGAAGATAGAAGAAAAAAAACCTACTGTACAAGTCGGTGATCCTTTCACAGAAAAACTTTTATTAGAAGCTTGTCTTGAACTTATGGCAGACGACTCCATTATTGCAATTCAAGATATGGGTGCAGCGGGATTAACTTCTTCAAGTGTTGAAATGGCATCAAAGGGAAAATTAGGTATTGAAATTAATTTAAACAAAGTTCCTTGTAGAGAAGAAAAGATGACTCCTTATGAAATTATGTTATCCGAAAGTCAAGAAAGAATGCTTATAGTTCTTGAAAATGGAAAAGAAAAAGATGCTAAGAAAATTTTTGATAAATGGGATCTTGATTTTGCAGTAATTGGAAAAACCACAAATTCAAAAAAAATTGAATTATTCTTTGACCAAAAAAAAGTTGCTGAAATACCAATCGATTTATTAGCTGAAAAAGCACCTGTATATGATAGAAAGTGGAAAAAAATAAAACTTCCTCAAAGTATAAAATTTAAAAAGCAAGATTTTAAGGCTTTAAAAATTGGAGATTGTTTAAAAAAATTATTATCAAATGCAAATATTTGTGACAAGCAGTGGATTTGGGATCAATACGATCATACAGTTATGGGTGACACTATACAGAAACCCGGAGGTGACTCTGGTGTTGTGAGAATCCATGGAACATCTAAGGCAGTAGCTGCATCAGTAGACTCCTCTGCTCTATACTGTTTTGCGCACCCACTTTCTGGAGGTAAACAAATAGTTTGTGAGAGCTGGAGAAATTTAATTTCAGTAGGTGCCGAACCTATAGCTATTACCAACTGTTTAAACTTTGGAAATCCCGAAAAAGAAAAAAATATGGGTGAGTTTGTTGAATGTGTGCAGGGTATTACTGAGTCGAGTAAATATTTAGAATTTCCTGTCGTTTCGGGAAATGTATCTTTTTATAATGAAACTAAAGATAAAGGAATCAAGCCAACACCATCAATAGGTGGAATAGGCTTAATTAAAAATTATGAAAATATGGTGTCAATGAAACTTAAAAGTAGTGGGAATATTTTATTAGTTATTGGAAAAACAATTGGACACCTTGAACAAAGTATATTTGCTAGAGAAATATTATCTGAAAAAAAAGGCCCTCCTCCAGAAATAAATCTTTTTAATGAAAAAAATAATGGTTTAAGTGTATTAAAATTAATCAATCAAAAACTTATTGAGTCATGTCATGATGTTTCTTTAGGTGGGATTCTAGTTGCAGTTTCAAAAATGTGTATAAAAAGTAGCAAAGGTGTCAAAATTAATCAGCTTAAAGGACTGGTAAATAAATTTGAGTATTTTTTTGGTGAAGATCAAGCAAGATACATAGTGGAGATTCGAAAAGATAACTTAACTAAAGTGGATAAAATTTTAAAAGAAAACTCTGTTCACTATGATAAACTAGGATCTGTAATTGATAATAATATCGAATTTTCTGATGAGTTTAAATTACCAATTGACGATTTAGAAAAGACCTATAAAAATTGGTTAAGAAGGTATATGGTAAATTAATGTCAATGCAACTTAAAGAGATTGAGAGTTTGATAAAAGAATCATTCCCAGATGCTACTGTGAAAATAGAGGATTTAGCTGGTGATGGAAATCATTATTCAGCAACTGTTATATCTTCTAAATTCATAGGTAAAAGTAAAATTCAACAGCACAAAATGGTTTATGATTCTCTTAAAGGTAAAATGGGAAATGAACTTCACGCTCTAGCATTAAAAACAAAGGAGAAAAATGGATCCACAAGTTAAAGAAAAAATAGAAAATGAAATCACAAATAATGAAGTCTGCTTATTTATGAAAGGTACCCCGGAAATGCCTGAATGCGGATTTTCTATGGCTGTAGCAAATATCTTAAAATTACTGGAAGTAAATTTCAAAGGTGTAAATGTTTTAGCTGATCAATCAGTTCGTGAAGGTATTAAAGTTTACAGTGAATGGCCAACCATACCTCAACTATATGTCAAAAAAGAATTTATTGGTGGATGCGATATTATAAAGGAAATGTTTGAGAACGGAGAACTTAAGAAAATTTTTGAAGATAAAAACATATCCTTTAAGTCATGAAAAATTTTATTTATAAAACTATAGTTGCCATAATTGCAGTAATTCTAGTTTATGAATTAACTATTGCAAAACAAATTAATAAAATAACTTCTCAAAGTGAAATGATACTAAGCAAAGAAGGCAGAAAAGATAGTGTCGACAAATTAAGAGAGGAAATTAAAAAAGCAATAAATAAAGAAAGATATCTTTCAAAAGATGATGCAATATTAATAAACCAATTTATAAAAAAAATCAGAAAAGAATTAAAAGACTCCGAAAATTAATCACAAAACCATAATTGTCCAGTTACAACCTTATCTTTTTTGAATGTATAACTATATCCATCTTCCATTATTAGATCACATTCCTTGGGATCGGATCTTCTAGTATTTCTTACATTTTTAATCACATAAAAAGGTCTGTCTTTTGCAGAGTCTAATTCGCTATAACCTTTAAAACATTTAAAATTATAATTTTCTAAAAAAACTTTTGAATACTTATCCCCATATATACAATTTGATTTATCAAAATTATTATCTGTTGAATGATCTCTAATTTTTAAACTTAAATTTTTATTACTAATACCCCAATAATCGACTTCAAAATCTTTATTAATATTGTAAAATTTACTGAATGAATTTAGCCAAGTATAACTATAACCTTTTAATGAAACATTTTCTAAAATGAAGAAAGCTACAAAAAACATACCTAAATATGAAAATATTTTTTTGTTAAATAAATATAAGTTGTAAATACTAAATATAAAAATTAATGGAATTAAAAACATAATATGTCTAATTTCATCGTAAATAGCTACATTAAAAATTATAAATAGTAATAATATCGATATAACAGTAGTTATAATTGATAAAATTATTATTTTTTCAAATTTGCTTTGAAATATTTTTTTTTCAACTAATGGAAATATAAAAAAACCAATTAAAATTATAATTGGAAGCTTAAAAAACATCCATACAAAATAATAACTGGCAGGTAAGTTTAGAGCTTCTACACACTTACCCAATGTAGTAGTACAAATATCTTGCTGATATTTACTCATTAGAGTTACGGAATTTATTATTTCTAATGGGTTATGCCAAAAAATTGGGTTCAGTATATATGTGAAAGAACATATTAAAAATATCGATAAAATAATTTGTTTTTTAAAAACTTTAAGAAATTCTTTAACTGGCACTTTTTTGCTTTCAAAATAAAATAAAATAAATATTAAATATTGTAGAATAATTAATAAGCCTATTATCCTTATGGATATAAGTAGAGAGGTTAATAAAGATAAAAATATCAAATCTTTAAAATTGATATTTTTTTTTAAAAAAAGATCTTTAATAATTGCAGATATAAGGTAAGTACAAATAATCCAAATAGACAAAAAAGGTATATCTTTAGGATTGAATAAAGCATGTCCAAATAAATATGGGTAAAGCAAATAGATCAATAAAGATATAAATGCGATTTTCTTTTCTTTAATTAATAAAGATATTAATAAATAAAAAAAAATACCTGAGATAAAAAATAATGAGAAAACTGCAATATGCTTTGAGATAAGAATTGATCCATAATTATTTATGTTAAGATAGCCTAGTAAAAAATCTGAAAATATATATTGTATTGGTTGGCTAATGTAACTAAATCCAATTCCATGATATCTATCTTTATAAACTATAAGATCATTATAATTGCCAGTTGATAAAAAATCTTTTATCGCCTTGAGATTAATTTGCCAATTTTGATGTTCATGAAACTCGTCATGAGAAATACCAGTGTTTATACTTAAATATATTCCAACAAGAAAAAGAAAGGTTAAAACTGATACTATTATATTTTTAAAATTTTTACTCAATTATCTTGAATAATATTCAATAACTAAATTTGGTTCCATTAAAACTGGGTATGGCACTTCTTCAAACTTGGGAACCCTTACAAATTTAACCTTTTTATTTTTTTCATCAACTTGCAAATACTCAGGAACTTCTCTTTCTTTGTTGGCCATCGCAACATCTATAAATGCAAGTTGTTTAGATTTATCTCGGATTTCGACACTATCCTCTTCTTTTACTTGGTAACTTGATATATTTACTTTCTTTCCATTAACTTTTACGTGTCCATGATTAATTAATTGTCTGGCTGAGAAAATTGTTGTTGATAATTTTGCTCTATATACAATAGCGTCTAATCTTCGTTCAAGAAGTCCAATTAAGTTTTCAGCGGTATCACCTTTTTTCATTATGGCTTTTTTATAAACATTACGAAACTGTCTTTCATTCATATTACCATAGTAGGATTTTAATTTTTGCTTTGCCTGCAGTTGAACCCCATAATCTGAAGGTTTAGCAGATTTTGTTTGACCATGCTGTCCTGGCGGATAAGCTCTGGTATTAAATGGGCTTTTGGGTCTTCCCCAAAGATTTACTTTTAATCTTCTATCAACTTTATGTTTTGAGTTTAGTCTTTTTGTCATTTAATAGGACGCTTTATAAACTTAAGAAAAATTTTGTCAATCAGCCTTTTTTTTAGATAAACTAGCGAATACACTTGATAAAATACGTGTTTCTTTTTCCGAAAGTTCCATTTTATAAAATATACTTCTCAGGTTTTGAAGCATTTTAGGTTTTTTTTCTAATGGATTAAAAAAATTTATACTCTCCAAGTTTTGAATACATAAATTAACAAGCGCATTAATATTTTTTTTAGATGCTGGTTTAACTTTGTGTGATTTTGAATATTTTGACTTGTTTATATTTAATAACTGATAAAGTTGTTGCGCAACAATTATAACACTGTGTGATAAATTTAGTGATTTAAAATTGGGGTTAGAGGGTATTTGCAAAACATAATTTGAGTAACTTATCTCATTATTGGATAACCCCGAGGCCTCTGGTCCAAATATAAATGCTACTTTTTTTTTAAAATCAATTTTTTTGAGTTCATTTAATTGAATATGATTTATATTTTTATTTCTAAATCTAGATGTAGTTGATATTAAATAATCTATATTTTTTAATCCTGTCTCTAAATTTTGATAAACTTTACATTTATTAATTATATCTTTAGCTCCAACTGAAGTTGCAAATATTTTATCATTTGGAAAAGTTGGCTTTGGATCAATAACAACTAATTTTGAGAAATTAAAATTTTTCAAAGCTCTAGCACAAGCTCCTATATTTTCTGAAAGTTGAGGCTTGTGTAAAATAAATGATATATTGTTAAACATTAAAGACTTGCTGGTGCATTATCTTTAAAAAGTTTATAATCTAAACTATCCACTAATGCTTTGAATGATGCGTCAATTATATTTGCAGAAACACCTATTGTGAACCAATTTTTACCTTTTGAATCTGTGCTTTCAATTGAAACTCTTGTTACCGCTTCAGTTCCAGTATTTAAAATTCTTACTTTATAATCTACTAATTTTAAATCTTTCAAATATTGTGAGTATTTGGCTAATTTATCTACGTTATTTCTTATTGCATTATCTAAAGCGTGAACAGGTCCGTTTCCTTCTCCTTCACATAAAATCACTTTTTTATCTACTTCCAAATGTGCTTTTGCAGATGAAATAATATTTCCTGTCTTATTTTTTTTTACTGATACATCATATTCTTTAATTGATATATATCTTGGAATATCCCCCATTACTCTTCTTGCTAATAATTCAAATGAAGCGTCAGCACCATCGTAACTATATCCGATAAACTCTCTATCTTTTACTTCTTCCAAAAGTTTTTTGATTTTTGGATCATGCTCTTCAATTTCAATTCCTATAGTTTTTAACCTCGATATTATATTTGACCTGCCTGATTGATCTGAAACAATAATATTTCTATTATTACCCACATCTTCTGGACTTATATGTTCATAAGTTTTAGGATCTTTTTGCACAGCTGAAACATGTAAACCACCTTTGTGTGAAAATGCTGCTGCTCCAACATAAGGTAAATGTTTGTTAGGTTTTCTGTTTAATATTTCGTCAAGTAATCTAGAGCATTGAGTAATATTTTTAATATTTTTATCTTTTATATTGATCTCAAATTTTTCACGAAATTCTTTTTTTAAATAAAAAGTAGGGATTAATGACATTAAATTTGCATTGCCGCATCTCTCACCTAATCCATTTATAGTTCCTTGTACTTGTCTTGCACCTGACAATACAGCGGCTATAGAATTAGCAACTGCATTACCAGTATCATTATGAGCATGTATACCTAAGTTTTTACCAGGAATATGATCTGAAACTTCTTTTACAATTTTTGATACTTCGTGAGGTAGAGTTCCACCGTTAGTATCACATAACACTATCCACTTAGCACCATTGTCGTACGCAGCTTTAATGCACTCTAATGCATACTTTGAGTTTGCTTTATAACCATCAAAAAAATGCTCAGCATCAAACATGAACTCTTTGTTATTTTTTACAAAATGCTTTGTGGTTTCTTTGATATTTTCTAAATTCTCCTCATTTGTAATTCCTAAAGCTATATCAACATGAAAATCCCAAGACTTACCAACAAGACAAACTGAGCTTGTGTTAGAGTTAAGAATGGCTGACAAACCTGGATCATTTTCAGCACTTCTTCCTGTTTTTTTTGTCATGCCAAAAGCTGTAAAACTTGAATTTTTGAGTTTAAGATTTTTTTGAAAAAACTCAGTATCAATTGGGTTTGCTCCTGGCCAACCGCCTTCTATATAATCGACACCTAGATTGTCCAATGCATTTGCAATTTTAATCTTTTCATCTAAAGAAAAATGCACACCTTGAGTTTGTGCACCATCTCTAAGAGTTGTATCAAATATATAAAGTCTTTCTTTGGTCATTTAATTTTCCATGTTGTTTTACCATCTTTATCTTCAATTAAAATACCTTTATCAAGTAACTCTCCTCTAATTTTATCTGCTAATTTATAATTTTTATCCTGTCTGGCTTTATTCCTTTCGATTATTTTATCCAAAATTTGTTTTTCTGAAAAAGCAACTTTTCCTTTTTTAAACTCATCCCATTTCTCTTTTGGCTGTTTTAAAAGTCCGATAAAATTACACGCTACTGTAAACAATTCTTTATCAGATAAGTTCCCATCTTTTGCTTTTACATAAAGTTTATGTAGATTAGCTATATATCCCGGTGAATTTAGATCATCATAAAGTGGTTGTAGATCTTCATCTTTAATCAAAATTTTTTTATTTGTAGGAGCATAACAACCGTACCATTTGCTAATTGTTCTATAACATTCACCCATCAATTTATCATTCCAATCTAATGGTTGTGTGTAATGTGCGCTCATTAAAGCTAATCTTAGAACTTGTCCATTATATTTATTTTTAAAATCACCAATCTTTAAAATATTGCCCTGAGACTTAGCCATTTTTTCTTTTGACATAGTTATGAAACCATTATGTATCCAATAGTTAGCAAACCTATCTGTTTTATTTGCACAAACCGATTGAGCTATTTCATTCTCGTGGTGTGGAAATATTAAATCTCTTCCACCTCCATGAATATCAAAAGTAGCGCCTAGGTATTTTTTTGACATAACAGAGCATTCTAAGTGCCAACCAGGTCTTCCCTTTCCCCATGGGGATTCCCAAAAAGGTTCATCATCAATAGATGGTTTCCACAGAACAAAATCCTCTGGATTTTTTTTGTTTTCAGATACCTCTACCCTTGAACCAGCTATTAAGTCTTCAAGATTTTTATTAGAAAGTTTACCATAATCTTTAAATTTTTTAACTTTAAAATAAATATGTTTTTCACTTTCATAAGCAAATTCATTTTTAATTAAATTATTTATCATATCAATCATAAGCTTAATGTTTTCTGTTGCTTTTGGCTCATGTGTAGGAACATCACAAATTAAATATTCACAATCGTTATGAAATTTTTTTGTTATTTTGTCTGTTAAATCGGATATCGAAATTTTTTTTTCTTTTGATGATTTAATTATCTTATCATCTATATCTGTAATATTTCTAACATAAGTTACCGCTTTATCACCATATTTGCACTTTAAAACTTTAAACAACAAATCAAATATCACTAATGGTCTTGCATTTCCGATATGAGGATCGTCATAAACTGTTGGTCCACAAACATACATACCAATATTACTTTTGTTAATTGGAACAAATTTTTCTTTTTTGCCACCGAGGCTATTTGATAAAAAAATATCTTTATTCATTACTCTAGGAATATACTTTAATTATAGATTTGTGAATCTAATTGATTAGTTGGGAATCTTACAAACTGGAATGGGATCCATCTTATGTAAGTTGGCTTCTCTTATTTTTAAATACTTTTCTCTATTTGGTGAATCTTCATTTTTCATAGCTTCTTCAAGTTCCTTATACGAAAGCCCAAGTTGTCCTTCGTCTGTTCGTCCATCATCCCATAAGCCGTCTGTTGGTGGTGCATCAATTATTTCTTTTAAAATTTTAAGTTCTTTTCCAAGTTCCCAAACGTCTGTTTTGTTACAATCAGCTATAGGAGAAATATCAACACCACCGTCACCATATTTTGTATAAAAACCAACTCCGAAATCCTCTACTTTGTTTCCTGTGCCAACTACTATACCTTTATTAGCGGCGGCAACTTGATATAAGGTAGTCATTCTTAATCTTGCTCTTGTATTGGCCATTCCATGTTCATTATCAAATTTTGACAATGAATTTTTAAAAGCAGCAAATAAATTATCTAATTCTATTGTATGACCTTCAACATTCTTAAAATTTCTTTTTAACCATTCTTGATGCTTTAGGCTTAAATCGTGTTGTTCGTTCTTTTGCTTTATTGGCATAGATAATACTATCGTTTTCATACCAGTCAGGGCACAAAGTGTACTCGAGACTGAAGAATCTATCCCACCGGAAATCCCAATTACTAGTGACTTTGCCTTTACTGGCATTTTATCAACGTAGCTTTGTATCCACTCTTTTATAAAGTTTACTTTATTTTTTGCATCCATAATTAAAATATATTGAATCGTTTAAAATTTTAAAGTGACTAAGATGCCGCTTTAATAATATTTTTTGCGTAATTTGAGTTTTTCTTTATTTCATCCGAAATTAAAAATGCTAATTCTATTGATTGATCAGCGTTCAACCTTGGATCACAATGTGTATGATATCTACTGGATAAATCCTGATCAGAAATATTTTTTGCACCACCAGTACATTCTGTCACATTTTGTCCAGTCATCTCAATATGAAGTCCTCCTGCGTATGAACCCTCACTTTGATGAACTTCAAAAACATTTTTAACTTCATTAAGCACATTGTTAAATCGTCTAGTTTTAAAACCAGTCGTAGATACCAATGTATTGCCATGCATTGGGTCACAAGACCAGATTACATTTAAACCTTCCTTTTTAATTCCTCTAATTAATTTTGGTAAAAACTTACCGACTTTATCATGTCCAAATCTTGAAATTAAAGTTATTTTTCCTTTTTCATTTTTAGGATTAATTTTTTCACATATTTTTACAATCTCATCAGGTTTTGATGTTGGGCCACATTTAATACCTATGGGATTTTGAATTCCTCTGCAGAATTCTACATGGCCACCATCAATCTGTCTTGTTCTGTCACCAATCCAGACAAAATGAGCTGAGGTATCATGATGCTCACCAGTAGTGGAGTCTACTCTAGTCATAGCTTCTTCGAATGGTAACAACAATGCTTCATGAGAAGTCCAAAAATTAACAGTCTTTAATCTTCTATTAAAATCTGAATTTATTCCACAAGCATCCATAAAAGCTAGAGCATCTGCAATTTTATCTTCTAGCTCTTTAAATTTTTTAGCTTGCGGGCTTTTTTTAATATATCCTAAATTCCATAAATGAACTTTTTTGAGATCTGCAAATCCTCCATGGCAAAATGCTCTTATTAAATTTAAAGTCGATGCCGATTGAGAATATGCTTTAAATAATCTTTTTGGATCAGGTCTTCTTGCTTTTTCATTAAATTCAATTCCATTTATATTGTCACCCAGATAACTTGGCAATTCTTTGTTACCTTGTTTTTCTGTAGGTGCGCTTCTTGGTTTAGAGAATTGACCCGCAATCCTTCCAAGTTTAACAACTGGTAAAGATGCTGAATATGTTAATACTAAAGACATTTGTAAGAAAACTTTAAAATAATCTCTTATTTTGTCTGGATTAAATTCAGCAAAACTTTCAGCACAATCGCCCCCTTGCAATAAAAAAGCTTTTCCATCAGCAACGTCTGCTAATTGATTTTTTAAATGAGTTGTTTCACCAGCAAATACTAACGGTGGAAAATTCTTTATCTTATTTAAAACTAAATTAAGATCCTTCTCATCCTCATATTTTGGAATGTGCTTAACTGGATAATTTCTCCAACTATTTAATTTCCATTTTTTCATAATCAACCTAAGATTGTTTTAACAGAGTTTGGTGATTATTCAACAGTAACAGATTTTGCTAAATTTCTAGGTTTATCTATATCATAACCCTTTTTCAAAGCTGAATGATAGGCAAGCTTTTGTAAAGGTATTGTAATTAAAAATGGCAAAAGATCATCTTCAATATTTTCAACTTCAACTGTTTGCCAAATATTTTCTGAAAGTATTTCATCATTACTTTTATTTGTAATTAGAAGTACTTTCGCTCCTCTTGCTATTACTTCCTGCATGTTTGAAATTGTTTTGTTATAATATTTATCTCTCGGTGCAATTACAACAACTGGCATACCATTTTCAATTAAAGCTAAAGGACCATGTTTCATTTCACCTGCTGGGTAGCCTTCTGCATGTATATAAGCTAATTCTTTTAACTTAAGAGCTCCCTCCAATGCTATTGGAAATGAAGCTCCTCTTCCTAAAAACATTGAGCCTTTTGCATCGACAAATGAATTGCATGATGATTGAATTTGGGTTTCTGTTTCGAGAGTTTTTTTAACAAGATCTGGGAGTTTCAAAAGAGTTTGAATTTTTTTTAAATATTTTTCTTTATTAATTTCTTTTCTTAAATAAGCCAGTTTCAGAGAGAAAAAATATAAAACGAGCATTTGTCCTAAAAAAGCTTTAGTAGAAGCTACACCAATTTCGGGTCCACAGTGAATAGGCAGTACAAAATTTGAGTCTCTTGCAATAGAGCTTTCTACAACATTAACAACACTGCAGGTCTTCATGTCATTTTTGTTACATAAGTCCAGAGCTGCAAAGGTATCAGCTGTTTCTCCTGATTGAGATACGAAAATATATAAATTATCTTTTTTAAATTTATTTTTTCTGTATCTAAATTCAGAAGCTATATCTGCAGAAATATCAAGATCTGTTAATTGTTCGAACCAATGTTTTGCCATTAAACAAGAATGATAAGCTGTGCCACAACCAATTAACTTTATTGAATTTATTTCATTTTGCTTCCAGGGAAAATTTAAAAGATTTATATCTTTATTGATTTTATCAATATATTCGTTAACACAATTTTTTATGGTTGTTGGCTGTTCTTCAATTTCTTTTGCCATAAAATGTTTATAATCTCCTTTATCATAATTTCCTTCTTCGCTAGATAATTCTAAAATTTTTTTATTTATTTTTTTTCCATTCTCGTCAAAAAAATCAACACTATTTTTCTTTAAAACACAAAATTCACCATCATTTAGATATGAAATTTTATTTGTCATTGATTTAAGAGCATATGAGTCAGATCCTAAATAATTTTCATTAGGACCATAACCAACTGCTAATGGAGACCCTCTTCTTGCACCAATAATTAAATCTGGTTCATCTTTAAAAATAATTCCTAAAGCAAAACTTCCATGAAGTTTTTTCAACATTTTCAAAATAGAGGTTTTTAAATCGTTATCTTTTAAATACTCGGTAATAAGGTGAACAATTACCTCTGTATCTGTTTGTGATTTAAATATATGTCCTTTTTCAACTAGAAATTTTTTTAATGTACTAGAATTTTCAATAATTCCATTGTGTACAACTGAAACACTTTCTGATGAATGAGGGTGTGCATTTAAAGTACTGGGAACTCCATGGGTCGCCCATCTAACATGACCTATTCCTACTGTACCCAACATTTTAATTTTAGAGATATTATTTTCTAAAGTTTTTACTCTTCCTTCACACTTAAATTCATTAATTTTTCCTTCTAGAAGTGTTGCTATCCCAGCCGAGTCATAACCTCTGTACTCTAATTTTTTTAATGAGTTAATTATTGAGGAGGAAACTGGTTTATTACTAGTAATTCCCACAATGCCGCACATTATTTTTTTCTCCTATAATTTTTTTTTTCTACCTGAACTGCTCTAGTAAGTGCAAGCGATTCACTTTTTACATTTTTAGTTATTACTGAACCTGCCCCTATTATTGACCCTTTGTTTAATGTTACTGGAGCAACTAAAGACGTATTAGAACCTACAAAGACTTTATCTTTTATAATGGTTTTGCTTTTTTTAATCCCATCATAATTACATGTGATTGTACCAGCTCCAATATTTGATGCTTTGCCAACCAAGCTATCTCCAACATATGATAAATGATTAACTTTTGAGTTTTTTCCAATTTTACTTTTTTTTATTTCAACAAAATTTCCAACCTTAGAATTTTTTTCTAGAATTGTTCCTGGTCTCAACCTCGCAAAAGGTCCTACAATTACTCCATCTTCTATCTTGACATCTTCAAAGTGTGAGAAAGATAAAATCTTAACATTATTTTTAATTTTTACTTTTTTTCCAAATACTACATATGGTTCAATTGTTACATTTTTTCCTATTTTTGTATCCTTTGAAAAAAAAACTGTTTCTGGAGCTATCATTTTAACACCAAGTTTAATAAACTTGTTTCTAATTTTGTTTTGTAAATAAATTTGTTTCATTTGATTTTTTTCTTATAGTTCAGTATCTATGTTGTTTAATTCACAAATTATTTCTTAATAATACTTTTAAAATGAGTCAAAAATTAACTATTTTATTTGATCTAGACGGAACTTTAGTAGATACCGCACCAGACTTAATGAGAGCTCACAATCATGTCATGGAAAAATTTGGATATAGCACAAAAGGAGTTGAGGAAATCAGAAACCTTGTTGGGAAGGGAGCGTCGGTCCTTATTGGTAGATCTTTGTGGGAAAGTGCAAAAAAAGAATTTTCAAAAATTACAGATGATAAAACTAAAAATGAAATGGTCAAAGAATTTATTAATTTTTACGCAAAAAATATCATTAAGGAAAGCAAACTAATTGATGGTGTTTTAGACTTTCTTAAATGGGCAAAAAAATTAAATATTCAAATGGGTGTTTGTACTAATAAACAAGAACATCTTGCCATTGATTTATTAAAAAAAATTAAAATTTACGACTTTTTTAATCATGTTACGGGTGGAAATACTTTTGATTATTGCAAACCTGATCCTAGACATTTAATTAGCACAATAGAAATAATAGGTGGTGAAATCAAAAATAGTATAATGATTGGCGATAGTGAAAATGATGCTGATGCAGCTAAGGCTGCTGGAATGCCAATGATACTTTTAAAAGATGGATACACTGATAAAAAAGTTGAACAAATATATCATAATCACTTGGTTCAAAATTTTATTGGTATGGAAAAGATTGTTTTAAAATATTTAAATGACTGATTTAAATTTAATATTTGCTTTAGTTAGTTTTTATTTTGTTATGTATGTAACTCCAGGACCTAATAATGCAATGGTTCTAACTTCTGGTCTTAAATTTGGTTTTTTTAAAACAATACCGCATATGTCAGGTATTACTATTGGTCATGTTCTCCAATTAATCTTGGTATGTATGGGCCTTGGTAAAATATTTCAAATTTTTCCTCAACTGCAAAACATATTAAAAATAATATGTAGTTTTTATCTTTTATATCTTGGATATAAAATTATTGGATCATTTAGCAAAATTAAAGAGGACAACTCTAGACCTTTAAAATTCTATGAAGCTGCATTATTTCAAATTATAAACCCAAAAGCGTGGACTATATCTAGCATGGCTGCTTCAGGATTTTTACCAGAAGATGGAAACTTAATTATTTCAATTATTTTTATTGCTTTTGTTGCACTAATAATTTGTCCATTATCAATATCTCCTTGGGCAGCTTTTGGATCTGCAATACGAAATTTAGTAAAAAGTAATAAAATTAAAGCAGCAATTGAGTATTTTTTAGCAATTTTACTTTTGATAACTGCTATTATTATTGTATTACAGTAAGAATATTTTAGGAGTTAATTTGATTATTCATAAAGTTAAAGTTTATCCATCAAAAATACACCTGCCAAAAAAAAATCAATTGGCCTGGAAAATAGCTGAAATTGCGAGTGATAATTCTAAACTTAATAAAAAATCTGTTGAAATGGTAATTAATAGAATAATTGACAATTCCTCAGTAGCGATTGCTTCATTAAATAGAAAGGCAGTTATTTCTTCAAGAGAAATGGCTTTAAAACATGTTAGAAAAAATGGGGCAAACTTATTTGGAATTAATTCAAATATAAAAGTTGATTGTGAATGGGCAGCATGGTCAAATGGTACGGCTGTTAGAGAACTAGATTTTCATGATACATTTTTAGCTGCAGACTATAGCCATCCAGGTGATAATATTCCTCCTTTGCTTGCGGTTGCACAACAAAAAAAAATTAGTGGATTAAATTTAATAAAAGGTATTTTGACTGCTTATGAAGTTCAGGTAAATCTTGTGAAAGGTATTTGTCTTCATAAACACAAAGTAGATCATATTGCCCACCTGGGTCCAAGTGTGGCGGCAGGAATTGGCACTATGCTTAAACTAAAAACAGAAGTTATTTATCAATCAATTCAACAGGCATTACATACTACTATTTCCACAAGACAGTCCAGAAAAGGTGAAATTTCAAGCTGGAAGGCTTTTGCACCAGCTCATGCGGGTAAACTAGCTATAGAAGCTGTTGATAGAACAATGAGAGGTGAAGGAGCTCCAAGTCCAATTTATGAAGGTGAAGATAGTGTCATAGCTAGGATCTTGGATGGAAAAAAAGCAATTTACAAAATCCCATTGCCAAAGAAAAATGAGGAAAAGAAAGCAATACTTGAAACTTATACGAAAGAATACTCAGCAGAATATCAAGCTCAGGCATTAATAGATATTGCTAAAAAATTAAATCAAAAGATTCAAAATTTAAATCAAGTAAAAAAAATTGATATTTACACAAGCCATCATACTCATAACGTAATTGGAACAGGAGCAAATGATCCTCAAAAAATGGATCCAAATGCGAGTAGAGAAACTCTAGATCATTCTATCATGTATATATTCGCTGTAGCTTTAGAAGATGGTAATTGGCATCACATAAAATCTTATACAAAAAGTAGAGCAAATAAAAAAAGTACAATTAAAATATGGCGTTCAATAAAAACACATGAAGATAAACAATGGACAAGAAAATATCATGATCCAGATCCAAAAAATAAATCTTTTGGGGCTAAAGTAATTGTTACTCTAAAAAATGGAAAGAAAGTTATAGAACAATTGGATAAGGCTGATGCTCATCCTTATGGTTCAAGACCATTTAATCGATCAAATTATATTAATAAATTTTTAACCCTTACTGATAAAATTTTATCAAAAAAAGAATGTGCTAGATTTTTAAAGTGTGTTCAAAATCTGAAAAATCTTAAAGCTGGTCAGCTAAATAAATTGAACCTTGAAGTTAATAAATTAAAATTAAAAAAAAATAATAAAAAAGGTATCTTTTAATGCACTTTGTCGAAAAAAAACCTGAAGAAAAAAGAGCAATACTTGTTCAAAAATTAAAATCAAATAAAATTTTAAGAGTACCAGGTGCTTACAACCCGCTCACTGCTAAAGTTATAGAAGAAATTGGTTACGATGCAGTTTATGTTTCTGGTGGTGTAATGGCAAATGATTTAGGATTCCCAGATATAGGTCTCACCACATTGGAAGATGTAAGTACCAGATCATATTTAATTTCTAGAGTAACTAATTTACCGACAATAGTTGATATAGATACGGGTTTTAAATCTTGTAAAAAAACAATTGAAACTTTTGAGGAATTTGGCATAGCAGCAGTTCATCTTGAAGATCAAGTTGCAAGAAAAAGATGTGGTCACTTAGAAAATAAAGAATTAATTAGTACAGAAGAAATGGTTGCTAAAATTAAAGAATGTGTAAGTGCTAAAAAAGATCAAAATTTTAAAATTATAGCTAGATCCGATGCTAAAGCTGTCGAGGGAATAGATAAAATGATAAATAGGTGCAAAGCTTATATAGATGCTGGGGCAGAAATTGTATTCCCTGAAGCGCTAGCAAATGAAAAAGAATTTGAAATAGTAAGAAAGTCTCTTAATTGTTATTTATTAGCAAATATGACTGAATTTGGAAAAACTAAAATATTAAATTACAAAGATTTAGAAAGTTTAGGTTATAATATAGTAATATATCCAGTCACTACTCAAAGACTAGCAATGAAAAGTGTTGAAGATGGATTAAGGGACATTTTTAAGGATGGACATCAAAATAATATAATAGATAAAATGCAAACTAGAAAAAGATTATATGAAATCGTTGAATATGAAAAATATAATTCTTTGGATGAAAAAATATATAATTTTAGTACAGAGGGTCACGAATAATGAGCGATGAGATTAAAAAAGGTTTAATGGGTGTAACAGTTGACGAAACTGCTGTTTCAAAGGTCATGCCAGAAATAAACTCTTTAACTTATAGAGGTTATGCAGCACAAGATCTGTGTGAAAAATGTAAATTTGAAGAGGTTGCTTTTTTGATTTTAAATGGTGAATTGCCAAATAAAAAACAGTTAAAAGATTTTGAAAAACAAGAGAGAAAAGAGAGAAAGCTTTCCAAAACTTTGCTAGATGATATTAAAAAATTTCCATCAAAAGCCCATCCTATGGATGCAGCAAGAACTGCAGTAAGTATTATGGGTCTTGAAGATAAAGAAACTAAAGACAACTCTCCAAAAGCGAATATGCGAAAAGTAATGAGAATTTTCGCTAAGACTCCAGTTTCTTTGGCTGCTTTTTACAGATCTAGAAAAGGAAAAAAAATTATACCTCCAAAAAATAATTTGTCTTTTTCTGAAAATTTTTTTTATATGTGTTTCGGTAAAGTTCCAAACAAAGATATAGTTAAAGCTTTCGATGTATCTCTTATTTTATATGCTGAGCATAGTTTTAATGTTTCTACTTTTACCGCAAGAACCATAACAAGTAGTTTGTCAGATATTCACGGCGCAATAACCGGGGCTATCGCAAGTTTGAAAGGACCTCTGCATGGTGGTGCTAATGAAGAAGTAATGCACATGATGAACAAAATTAAAAAGCCAGAAAACGCACTAAATTGGATTAATAAAGCTTTAGATAATAAAGATGTCGTTATGGGCTTTGGACATAGAGTTTATAAAAGTGGAGATTCTAGAGTGCCAACAATGAGAGAATATTTTAAAAAAGTTGCGAAAATTAAAAAAGATAAAAAATTTGAAAAAATATACGATATTGTTGAAAAAGTTATGATTGATAGAAAAAATATTCATCCAAATGTTGATTACCCTACTGGCCCTACATATCATTTGATGGGATTTGATACTGATTTTTTTACACCAATATTTGTGATATCGAGAATAACTGGCTGGTCTGCTCATATAATTGAGCAAATTTCAAATAATAAATTAATAAGACCTCTAGCCGCTTACAACGGAAGTCAGCACAGAAAAGTCTTATCCTTAAATAATAGATAGTTTTTTTAAAACTTAGTTATTTGCTAAATGTATTACTACAATGATTAAAAATAGTACTTCCATTTTACATCCTCCTTATTTTAACTAAAAGCTTCAACCCAAGTACCTTGTGTTGATGCTTTAGAATACTCTGTAGCTCTTCCTTCAAAGAAGTTCATATGTTCGACGGCATTCAGCATAGTGTCTAGCCAAGTTAGTGGATTTTTATCAACTTTATAAATTGGCTCTAAACCTAGTTGAGTAAGTCTTCTGTTGCCAATGAATCTAATATAATCTTTTACTTCCTGAGCCGTTAGACCTTCCATTGGACCCATTTCAAATGCTAAATCGATAAAAGAATCTTCATGCTCAATAATTGTTCTACAAGCATCATAAAGTTCTTTCTTAAGTTTTGGCGTCCAAACTTCCGGGTTTTCTTTAATGAATTCTTTAAATATTCTAATCATGGAATTACAATGTAAAGTTTCATCTCGAACTGACCAAGTTACGATTTGACCCATACCTTTCATTTTGTTATGTCTTGGAAAATTTAACAATATTGCAAAACTTGCAAACAACTGTAGTCCTTCGGTAAATGCACTGAACACAGCAACTGTTTTTGCAATATCTTCTTTTGAATTTACATTGAATCCTTGCATATAATCGTATTTATCTTTCATCTCCTTATATTTCATAAAAGCAGAATACTCAGACTCTGGCATTCCAATTGTATCTAAGAGATGTGAATAAGCAGCTATATGCACTGTTTCCATTGCTGCGAAAGCTGTCATCATCATTAGTACCTCTGTTGGCTTAAAAACAGTTGTGTAATGTCTAAGATAACAATTGTTAACTTCAACATCTGCTTGAGTAAAAAATCTAAATATTTGCGTTAATAAATTTTTTTCTGCTTGTGATAAGTTTTTTTGCCAATCTCTTACGTCATCCCCTAGTGGAACTTCCTCTGGGAGCCAGTGAATTCTTTGTTGGGTTAACCATGCATCATAACACCATGGATATCTAAAAGGTTTATATACTGGGTTTTCTACTAGCAGGCCCATTTTTTTTGGTTGAATAATTTCTTTTTTTTCTTGTTTTATTACTGACATGATAAACACTCCTCGTATTCTGGTTGATTGTCTTGTTCTTTATTTGATTGATAAACGTTCGCTGTAATATCTGTTGAATTTGCATCATTAACATTTTCAGCACGTTGAATTGATTTTGACCTACAATAATACAAACTTTTCAAACCTTTTTTCCAAGCTTGAAAATGTATCTGGTGCAATTCTTTTTTATGCACATCTGCAGGTAAAAATATATTTATTGATTGTGCTTGAGAAATATGAGGCGTTCTATCAGCACTTAATTCAATTATCCATTTTTGATCTAGTTCAAAAGCTGTTTTAAATACATCTTTTTCATTTTGACTTAAAAAATCCAAGTGAGAAACTGAACCCTGGTTAGTTGTGATGCTTGACCAAACTTCATCGTTATCTTTATTATATTTGGAGAGTAATTGTTTTAAATGTCTATTTCGAACATTAAAAGAACCCGATAGTGTTTTATGTGTATAGCTGTTAGCTGCAATTGGCTCGACTCCTGGTGAAGTTCCTCCACAAATAATAGAAATAGAGGCTGTAGGTGCGATAGCAGTTTTGTTTGAAAATCTCTCTTTAATACCATAGTCAGATGCATCTGGGCACGCTCCTCTTTCTTCAGCCAAATCTTTTGATGCTTTATCAACATTTTTTTGAATATGTTCAAATATTTTTTTGTTCCACGCTTTACTCATTACAGATTCAAGTGGAATCATTTTTTTTTGGAAAAAAGAATGTAGTCCCATTACACCTAAACCTACACTTCTTTCTTTTAATGCGGAATAAGTAGCATCACTAAATTGCTCTGGCGCGTTTTCAATAAAATCAGTTAACACGTTATCTAGAAATCTCATGACGTCACCAATAAAATTTTCATCATCTTTCCATTCGTCATACTTTTCTACATTTAGTGATGACAAACAGCACACTGCTGTTCTGTCTCTGCCTTCTTTATCAACCCCAGTTGGTAAAGTAATCTCGCTACACAAGTTAGAAGTTTTAACCGTTAATCCAGCAAGCTTATGGTGCTGTGGTATCATTCTGTTAACTGTATCAATATAAATAATATAAGGCTCTCCTGTTTCAATTCTTGCAGTTAAAAGTCTAATCCATAAATTTCTAGCCGAAACTCTTGCTTGCACAACTCCATCTTTTGGACTTTTTAAAGCCCATTGTTCATCCATTTCTACAGCTCTCATAAAAGAATCTGATACCAAAACTCCATGGTGCAAGTTAAGAGCTTTACGATTTGGATCACCTCCTGTTGGTCTTCTCATTTCTATAAATTCTTCAACTTCAGGATGATCAATAGGAAGATAGCATGCGGCTGATCCTCTTCTCAATGAACCTTGGCTAATCGCCATTGTTAACGAGTCCATAACTTTTATAAATGGTATTATGCCAGAAGTTTTGCCAACTCTTCCAATTTTTTCACCAATTGATCTTAGGTTACCCCAGTAACTTCCTATACCTCCACCTCTTGCCGCTAACCAAACATTTTCACTCCATAAATCTAAAATGCCATTTAGACTGTCTCCCGCTTCGTTTAAAAAACATGAGATTGGCAAACCTCTAGTAGTTCCGCCATTAGACAAAACTGGAGTTGCCGGCATAAACCAAAGTTGGCTTATGTAGTTATAAAGTCTTTGTGCATGTAAGTTGTCGTCTGCATAATGGCTAGCTACTCTCGCAAAAAGATCTTGAAAAGATTCATTCTCACCAAGATACCTATCACTCAGTGTAGCTTTTCCAAAATCAGTTAAATTAACGTCTCTCGCTCTGTCTATTTTAATAGTTATACCCTTAGAGTTTTGAAATAATTCAGTATTATTGTTAAGCGAAAACAAATCAGGTCTTTTTTCCTTGTTTATTTCTTTTGGGGTTTTAAGGCTATATTCTGAGACAGCTTTCTTAATGGCTTGGGACACTAATTTATTCATTAAATACCTTATTTTTTGTTAAACAACTACATGTTGTATGTAGAATTCTTTAATATACCATATAAATTTAAAATCAATAGAACATTTATAGAACAAAATAATTTTTTTGCAATAAAAAACTAAAAAAAATATAGAAATATCAACATGAAAGATCACATAAAAATAGATCCATTTGGATTTCGAGAATATGACGCACGATGGTTGTATCCAGAAAACATAAATCTCTTAGGAATCGAGAACTTAGGGAAAGGTCTAGGAAGCCAAATAATAAAAAATACAAAAAAAAATAACCCAAGAGTAATAGTTGGTCACGACTACAGATCTTACAGTAAAGAAATTAAAGAGAGTTTAAAAAAAGGTTTGATGTCTACAGGATGTTTTGTTGAAGATTTAGGATTATCATTGTCACCAATGGTTTATTTTGCACAATTTAATTTAAATAGCGATGCAGTTGCAATGGTTACAGCAAGTCATAATGAGAATGGATGGACAGGTGTAAAAATGGGTATCAAAAAAGGATTAACTCATGCCCCTGAAGAAATGAAAGAACTAAAAGAAATAACATTAAACGAAATTTTTACAAAAGGTAAAGGAAATGAAAAAATAATAAAAAATTTTCAACAAGTATATAAGAACGATCTAATTAAAAAAAACAAAATAAACAAAAAAATAAAAGCTGTTGTTGCATGCGGAAACGGAACTGCTGGAATATTTGCACCTGATATTTTAAAAGGAATAGGTTGCGAGGTAATAGAGCTAGATTGTAAATTGGACTGGACTTTTCCTAAATATAATCCAAACCCTGAAGATATGAAAATGTTACATGCTATTAGTAAAGCAGTAAAAGATAACAATGCAGATATAGGTTTTGGCTTTGATGGTGATGGAGATAGATGTGGTGTTATTGATAATGAAGGCAATGAAATCTTTTCTGATAAAATAGGTTTGTTGATAGCAAGAAACTTATCATCTAAACATAAAAAATCTAAATTTGTTGTAGATGTTAAATCCACGGGTTTATTTAATACTGATAAAGTTTTATTATTAAATAAGTGTGAAACTATTTATTGGAAAACAGGTCATTCTCATATTAAAAGAAAAGTAAATTTAGAAAATGCTTTAGCTGGATTTGAAAAAAGTGGACATTTCTTTTTTAATCAACCATTAGGCTATGGTTATGATGATGGAATAAACTCAGCAATAAAAGTATGCCAATTGATAGAAGATCAAAACCAAAAGATAAGTGAAATAATAAAAGAATTACCTAATACATATCAATCCCCTACTATGGCACCTTTCTGTAAAGATGATGAAAAATATCAAGTAGTTGATGAATTAGTAAACCAAGTAAAAAAAATTAAAAATAAAAAAACCAAAATTGATGGGCAAGAAATAACAGAGGTATTGACAGTAAATGGTATTAGATTTTCTTTTAATGATGGGTCTTGGGGTCTTATAAGAGCTTCATCAAACAAACCTTCTTTAGTAGTTGTTACTGAAAGCCCTACATCTGATGATAGAAAGAAAAAGATCTTTGAATTCATTGATGAGTTACTTCAAAAGACTGGTAAAATTGGTGAATATGATCAAAAGATTTAATCAAATATTAAAAAATCTATAAATAAATATTGTTCCTACGACATATAGAAAAACACCAAATAACCTTTGGGCTTTTATTTTATTCATCTTATAAACTGTATTAGCTCCAACTCTAGCCATGTATGTAGTTATTGGTACAAATAATAAAAAAGCTGGTAAATTAATAAAACCTATACTCATTGGCATATTAGCATCTAAGTAAAACCCTGATATTGAAAAACTAATAGCTCCAAACAACGATATAAAAAAACCTATCGCTGCTGCGCTTCCGATACACTTGCTAATTGGAAAACCAAAATATCTAAGTATTGGAACGTTCATCATTGCACCGGTTATACCCATGGGTGCTGATATAAAACCGGATAAAAAACCAAATATTGCCCTTTGAAAAAAAGAGGGGTTTTTTTTATATATTTTTACCTTTTCTTGAGACAACATTAGATATGCCCCAAAAAAGTAGACAACGACTGAAAAAAATAACACCAAATTTTTAGTTTTCATAAATGCTGCAAAAAAAGCTCCTATTAAAACTCCAAACACAACAAAAAGACCGAAGGATTTTACAATTTCTAGATCTACTAAATTATTTTTCCTATGTGTTAAAACTGAAGCTGTAGATGTAAAAATTGTGATAGCAAATGCTGTTCCAACGGTTAAATGCATTAAAAAATCTTTTTCAAAATTAAAAGTGTCAAAAATGAAAAAAAGACATGGTACTGAAATCAAGCCGCCGCCTATACCAAATAAACCTGCAAAGAAGCCGACAGCTGTAGCAGCAAAAACTATTAGCACAAGAAAATACCAATATTCATTTATAAGAAATGATATAGTCAGGTTTACCTTCTAGATTAGTTTATACTTAAATATTCAATGAAGGATCTAGCAGATACCATTAATAAAAAACAGCCAAATATTCTACTTAATAATTTTTTATTAATTTTATACACAGCTTTAGCTCCAACACGTGCCATAATCATGGTTACAGGTACAAAAACTAAAAAACCTAATAAATTTATATAACCAAAAGAAAAAGGAGATGAAACATTATTAATTATTTTCCCACCAATCACCATTGTTGTTGTTCCTGTTATTGCAATTAAAAACCCAACTGCTGCTGCTGTTCCAATGGATTTTCTAATGTCATAACCAAAAGTTCTCAAAAAAGGTACCACTAAAGATCCACCACCTATTCCTAAAGGAACAGATATAAAACCAATTAAAAGACCTGAAATATTTTTAACTAAAACTGAAATTTCTTTTGGACTTTCCATTAAACTATCTCTTAAAAAAATAAAAAATAAACCAACAAAGAAAGAAAATATCGCAAAAAATAGGACCAGGCTTGACGTTTTTAAATTTACAGCCAAAAATGTTCCTGCCAGTACTCCTAAAACAATTATTAATCCAAAAGTTTTTACCATTTTAAAATCTACTGCGTCGTATTCCATATGAGTTTTTGTTGAAATTATTGAAGTTGGAATAATAATAGCCAGAGATGTACCAACAGACAAATGCATCCTTGTTAAAATATCAAAATCTAAAACCGTAAAAGCATAATATAAAGCTGGTACCATGATTATTCCTCCACCAACTCCAAGAAGTCCTGCCATAAATCCTGCTACAGCAGCAGCAATAGCTAAAACTGTCAAAAGATTTATTACCTCAACTGAATTTAAAATTTCCATTAGGTATTTGCCTGATTAGCTTTTTCATTATTTTGAACAATAGCCATAATATGTTTTGCTTTTTGAAAATCTGAGTCTCTAGCCATCATGTTGTCGCTTAAATATCTTTTCCAATTTTTAGATCCTATTTGGCCATGATAAAGACCAACTGTGTGTCTCATAATATGGTTAACTTTTGTTCCAATTTTAACTTCTTTTTCCAAATATTCTAGCAAACCCCTTGCTACATCTTCTCTACTGGGATTGTTTTTATTGTTAAATAAATTTTTCTCAATTTCTACTAAGAAAAAAGGGTTTTGATATATAAGTCTTCCTATCATTGCTCCATCGCAAACTTTTAAATGATCATTTATTTCACTTATTTTAGTGATACCGCCATTGATAATGATTTCTAAATTTGGATTTTCTTTTTTAATATCATAAACCATTTTATAATTTAATTTTGGTATGTTTAAGTTTTCTTTAGGTGATAATCCTTTTAAAATAGCCTTTCTTGCATGTAGTATAATTGTTTTGCAACCGGCATCTTTTATTTTGTTAACGAAATCATTTAAGTATTCAAATTCTTCAGTCTGATCAAAGCCAATTCTTGTTTTCGCAGTAACAGGTATTTTACAAGAATTAACCATTGAATTTATACATTCAGCAACTAATTCTGGTTCTTTCATCAAGCAAGCTCCAAACTTATTTTTTTGAACTTTTTTACTTGGACATCCTAAGTTTATGTTTATCTCGTCATATCCCATATCCTCAGCTATTTTAGAAACTTCGGATAATTCCTTTTTGTCAGATCCCCCTACTTGAAGAGCTAAAGGTTTTTCCTCTTTACTGTAAGATAAAATTTTTTTTCTATCGCCGTAGATTGCAGATTTTGTTGCTACCATCTCTGTATACAACATCACGTTTTTACTCATCAGTCTCATAAAAAAACGGTCATGTCTATCGGTGCAGTCCATCATTGGAGCAACTGATATTTTTCTATTTATTTTATTTTTAATATCCAAGGGGTTTGCCCATTAATTTATCTGGCAGCCAAGTTACAATTTCTGGAAAAATACATAATATAACAATTGCTAATGCCATCATTAACATAAATGGTATAGATCCTTTTAAAATCTCTGACAGACTAACATCTGGTGTAATTCCTTTTATAATATAAAGATTTAATCCTACAGGTGGAGTGATTAAACCTATTTCCATATTTATCGTAAATACAATTGCAAACCAATATGGATCAAATCCTAATGTGGTAATTACTGGTAATAATATTGCTGATGTCATTACTATAACTGCTACAGGTGGTAAAAAGAAACCAGCCACTAACAAAAAAATATTTATTAAGAAAAAAATTACCCATTTATTAGCACTTATCTCTATCATGCTTTGAGCAAGTGATTGGGTCACATACAATTGAGACAAAGTGAATGAGAAAAAATACGATGCAGCAATAATAAACATTATCATCACACTTTCTTTCATCGAAACTTTTATAATGTTCCATATCTTTTTTGGTTGATAAATTTTATAAACAACCGCAATTAAAACAAAAACTAAAAAAGCTCCCACTCCTGAGGCCTCTGACGGTGTTGCCACTCCACCATACAATACGTATAGAACCCCAGCGATAATAAATAAAAAAGGTAAAACTCTTGGCAATACTTCTAACTTCTCTTTTAATGTAGGAGGTTTTTTTCCTCTTAATGCTTTAGCTGCATCTTTATCTATAAAATAACTATGTATTAATGCCCATATAGCGAAAAGACCTGCCAACATAAACCCTGGGATAAGTCCACACAAGAATAACCTTCCTATAGAGGTTCCTGTTGCCATTCCATAAACAATTAAAACAATACTTGGTGGAATTAAGACTCCTAAAGTTCCACCAGCAGCAATAGTTCCTGTTGCAATTTGATCTGAATATCCTCTTTTTCTCATTTCTGGAATACCCATTGTTCCAATTGCTGCACATGTAGCTGGGCTCGATCCACTCAAAGCAGCGAATATTGAGCATGCTCCGATATTAGAAATAACTAGACCTCCGGGTAATCTCCATAGCCATCGATCTAAACCCGTATATAAATCCTTTCCTGCTGGGGAATTAGCTACGGCCATTCCCATTAAAATAAACATTGGAATTGACAATAAAACAAATGAATTTAAACCTGCATAAAATGTTTCAGCAAATACGTCTAACATCTGAAAACCTTCAAATGATATCAACAAAACTACTGAAACAAAGCTTAAACCAAATGCAATAGGTATCCCTGAAAATAAAGTTATCAAAGTAAATACCGCAACTATTAAAGCAATTATCAGTGGGTCCATTAATTTAAATCCTTATCGTCTAAAAGTTTTATTATTTCCGCAATATATTGAAGTATCATTAATAAAGCCCCGATTAACATGGAAGAATATGGCACCCATAATGGGGGATCCCAAATACTTCCTGTTGTATATTTTTTTATAAAAGCTTCCTCTGTGATCAAATAGCCAAAATAAAAAAGCATTAAGAAAAAAATTAAGCTCAATAATGAAGTAAAAATTTTTAATTTAATAATATTTTTTTTTGACAAAAAATCATAAATCCATTCCATACTTACATGTGCTTTTTCACTTAAAACATAAGCACTCCCAATAAATGTGGATGCTACCAACAGCATTGTTACTAATTCGTTTTGCCAGGTAATTGCTCTTTGAAAAAAATATCTTTCAAAAACAAGTTCAACAATAATTAATATTGATAAAGCCAAAGCTATTACAGCAAATGCTCCACAAATTTGTGAAACATAGTTACAAAATTTTAAATAGTTTGACTTCATAAAAAAACCCCTATTTACAAAAGTAAATAGGGGTTATTTATATATTATTTTTATTTAACTGCCAAAGCCATATCGATCAATTTTTGACCGCCTGGTACCTTGTCAGAAAACTGTTTATAAGAAGATTTTTTTGCAATAGCTAACCAAGCATCAAAATCTTTTTGATCCATATAAGCTAGCTCAACACCAGCTGCTTTATAAGCTTTTTCAAAAGTCTTATCTAACCCTGCTGCTTGCTTAGTCATATATTTCTCTGCTTTTTTTCCAGCCTTCATTAATGCTTTTTGTTGTTTTTCATTTAAAGCATTAAAATTCTTTTTAGACATTAAAATTGGCTCATACATAAACCATAGGCCAAATTTTCCTGGAGGTGTTGCACACTTAACTTGCTCATAAATTTTGTAGCTTACAAAACTTCCTGAGCTAGTATTAGCTCCTGTTAGTACACCAGTTTGTAGACCAGTATATATTTCAGAAGATGGCATTTTTTGAATACCAGCACCTGCTGCAGCTAACATTTGGTTAAAAGCTTTTCCAGCTGCTCTCATTACTTGTCCCTGAACATCTGATGGATTTTTAATACATTTAGTTTTTGATGCAAAACCACCTGCTAACCATGCATCAGAAAGTACGATTACACCTGCATCATCCATAATTTTTCTAATCTCATCCATCATTGGAGATTTGTTAACTCTTAAAGCATGTTTATGGTTTTTAACCATTCCTGGCATTAAAGTTATGTCAAACTCAGGATGAAACTTCGCTGCATAAGCTAAAGGGAAAGCAGAAATATCAAGTTGACCTGTTGTCATTGGTTTCCACTGCTCTTTAGGTTTATATAAAGATTTGGCTGGATAAATTCTTACATCCATACCTACCTTCGCTTTTGCAACTTCGTCTGCAATTATTTGTACCATTTCGTGTCTCACATCGTATGAACCATCAGCTCTTGGTGTTCCTGGCCACTGGTGACTTGCTTTAAGTGTCACAGCGTATGCAGATCCAATAGTTGAAAGAACTAAAATTGATGAGACTAAAAATAAAGATATTTTTTTAAGCATTATTATCTCCTCTATTATTATTTAATTAATGCATTAAAATGAAGATCTTGATAAGAGTCAATACTACAAAGTACGCTAAAATTATGAATGGACCTTTAAAAAACCTTTTAGTTGTGGATTTAACCAGAGTTTTAGTTGGCCCCTACTGTACAATGATATTATCAGACTTAGGAGCAAGGGTTATAAAAATTGAAGCTCCAGAAATTGGCGATGACTCAAGAAAATTTGGTCCTTTTATAAAAGACTACTCAGCGTACTTCATGTCATTAAATAGAGGAAAAGAAAGTATAGCATTAAACTTAAAAAATGAAAATGACAAAAAAATTTTTGAGAAAATTTTATCTAAGGCGGATATTCTCGTTGAAAATTTTAAACCGGGTACTTTAGATAAATGGGGCTTTGGATGGAAAGAAGTAAATAAAAAATATCCAAAACTTATTTATGCGTCTGCATCTGGATTCGGGCAAACTGGTCCTTTAAAAGAATTACCTGCTTATGATATGGTGGTGCAAGGTATGGGCGGTTTAATGAGTGTAACTGGTCAACCAAATTCAGAACCTACTAGAGTTGGAACTTCTATTGGAGATATCACAGCAGGATTGTTCACAGCCATAGGTATAAACGCAGCTCTTTATGATAGACAAAAAACTGGCAAAGGGATGTTCATTGATGTTTCAATGTTAGATTGTCAAATTGCAATTTTAGAAAATGCGATTGCAAGATATCTTGCAAAAAATGAAATACCAAAACCTATGGGATCTCGTCATCCTTCAATTGCTCCATTTGAAGCTTTTAAAACAAAAGATAGCTATATTATAATTGCTGCAGGTAACGATAAATTATTTGAGAAACTTTGCAATCTTTTGCAGATACCAGATGTTAATAAAGATGCTAAATTTTTAGACAATTCATCCAGAGCTAAAAATATGGATGAGTTAAAAAAAATTCTTGAAAACAAATTGTTGCTTAAAGAAACAAAAGAATGGGTTAAAGAAATGGAAAAAGGAAAAATTCCTTGTGGTCCAATATTTAATATTAAAGAAGCTGTTGAAAACCCTCAAGTAGTTTCAAGAAATATGATTGTAAAAGCTTATCATAAAGTTATTGGAGATTTTAAATTAGCTGGAAACCCTATTAAAATGTCGACTTATAAAGATGAAAAGTCTCGCGGAGACATACCAGATCTTGATGAACATAGAAAAAAAATAATTGATGAGTTTTGTAATTAATCTTCTTTAGGTTCGCTTGAAGTCTCTTGCTCTTTTAAATCCTCAACTGAAAGATCTTCTAAATTTTCTGTTTGTTCTGCTTGGTCAGTAGATTGTTCTGTAGGCTGAGTAGGCGCACTATCTGCTATATCTTCTTTTGAAAAAGCTTGAACTTTTTCTGGAATTTTTCTTGCTCTTTTTGATGGTAAAATTGGTGTGCCGCTTTTTGAAATTTCACCTTTATATAAATTTTCAAAATCATCACCAACTTCTTCTTCTTCTGACGAAGTATCATCAACTTGTTCTACGTGTTTTCTTAGTTTATATACTGCACTTTCAATTAATTCTGGAACTTTGATGTTTTCATTTGCGATTTCTCTTAAAGAAATTACTGTATTTTTATCATCATCAATACTTACCGTTGGTTCACTTCCAGCATTTAATTGAGTAGTTCTCTCTTTAGCAACCAGCACAAGTTCGTAAGGACTTTCTACTTTATCTATGCAATCTTCAACAGTTACTCTAGCCATGCGAGGTATTTATACTTATGATTAAAATAAATCAAGCTATTTTATACTTGAATTTTAGTAGGATTTAGTTTGGTTCTAATTAAAAATAGCATTATGAAAGCAATTAAAATGTATGACCCTGATACGATTGCTATTTCCTCTATTGAAAACCCTCTATCAATTAAAAAGCCAAATAAAGCTGTTCCAAATGCTGTTGCAAAAACCATTAAGGCAGTGGTTAGAGCTTTAATTGAACCAATATATTTTACTCCATAAATTTCAGCCCAGGTAGATGATCCTAGAACGTTTGCCAAACCATTGGTAATACCTATTAAACCCAGAAACACAAATGATGTAAGCGGATGATTAAAGAAAATTATTATAAAAATAGATAATAATAATGGAATATTCATATAAATTAATATTTTTCTACTTGTAAATTTATCTATAAGAAATCCCGCAATAAAAAGAGTCGCTACAGATAAAATTGAATAAACCATAAAAGATTGCGCTATAATATAGGGCCCCCAACCTTTAGATGTTAAAATAAAAGATTGGTAAACAAATGTACCTGTTGCTATCCATGGCATAGCAAGCATATTTGCACACAAAATATAAAATCGGTAATCTCTTAAAACGTCTTTTCTTTTCCAATTTTTAATATTTTCTTTGCTCGAACTTTCATTATCAAGTTCCCTTGAGTCAAAATTAAGATTTCTAATTAACAAAAATGATGTAAGTGGTAACGATATTATAATTAAAATAGATATGTATATCCAAATATTTCTCCAATCATAAATAGTTAAAAGATAAACTATTAATACTGGTAATATAAACTCTGCAGTAGATAGTCCAAACCATCCTGTGCTTAAAGCCTTACCTCTAGATTTTGTAAAATATCTAGAGATCGTAGTTGTTGCCGTATGGGACATCATTCCTTGGCCAGAAAATCTCATAAGAAAAATAGCAACAAATAAAGTGACAACTGATGAAATTTTTGAAAAGTTAAAACAAGAAATTGACAATAAAATAATTACAAAGAAAGCAAATTTTAAAATATTAATATCATCAATTTTTTTTCCAACCCAAATTAAAATAAAACTGCTTAAAAGAGTTGCAGAAGCGTAGATTGAGCCAAATTGTCCATGTGTAATAGAAAGTGCATCACGAATGCTAGAATTAAACAGCCCAAGAAAAAAACTCTGTCCAAAACTAGAAAAAAATGTAAAGATAAATCCAAATATAATTACTTTTAAACTTAAGCTTTTAAACATATTATAAAATTATGAGTTGTAATGTTGCTTTCATAGGTCTTGGTGTAATGGGTTATCCAATGGCAGGATATATATCAAAAGGTGGCCATAATGTAACTGTTTTTAATCGTACAAAATCAAAAGCAGAAAAGTGGGTTAGTGAATTTAAAGGCAAAATGGCCGAAACACCTGCAGATGCTGCAATGGATGCCGAATACATTTTTACCTGTGTAGGAAATGATAATGATTTAAGAGAAGTTACGTTTGGTGACAAGGGTGTGTTCAAAACAATTAAAAAAGGCTCAGTTTACATTGATAACACAACCGCATCAGCAACAATTGCAAGAGAAATATATGGGCATGCGAAGAAAAATGGATTTGGTGCTTTAGATGCTCCAGTATCAGGTGGACAAGCTGGTGCAGAAAATGGAGCACTCACTGTTATGGTTGGTGGAGATCAGACAGACTTTGATAAAGCAAAAGATAAAATTGATTGTTATAGTAAAAAAATGAAATTACTTGGTAAAGCTGGAAGTGGTCAGCTTGCTAAGATGGTTAATCAAATTTGTATTGCCGGTTTAGTTCAAGGTTTATCTGAAGCTATTAATTTTGGAATGAAAGCTGGGTTAAACATGGAAGATGTAATTGAAGTTATTTCAAAAGGTGCAGCTCAGTCGTGGCAAATGGAAAATAGATATAAAACAATGATTGACGATAAGTTTGATTTTGGTTTTGCAGTCGATTGGATGAGAAAGGATCTAAAAATTGCAATGGAAGAGGCTAAGAATAATGGCTCATTATTACCGGTGACCGAACTAGTTGATAAATATTATGAAGAAGTACAAGGAATGGGTGGTAACCGTTGGGACACATCAAGTTTAATTAAAAGATTTAGAAAGTGACGTATGCAGCCAGCATACTATGAAGACTTGGGAGAAATTCAAAACAAGTATTGGTCTATGTTGGATGACGCTGTAACTAACAGAGGCTCACCATTTAGAATTCCTGTTTTTATCTGCGCTCACCAAGATGAAATGGATGGTAGAATAGTTGTTTTGCGTAAAGCAGACAGAAAAAATAATCTATTACAATTTCATACTGATTTAAGATCTCCAAAAGTAGATATACTTAAAAAAAATAAAAATGCCTCTTTAGTTTTTTATGATAAAGAGGAAAAGATCCAATTAAGAGTAAAAGTAGAATGTCAAATAAATAACCAAAATAAAATATCCCAAGAATCATGGAAGAAAACTCAACATATTAGTAGAAGATGTTATTTAACTGATAGTGCGCCAGGAACGATCTCTGATGACCCAACATCTGGAATGATATCAAAGTTGGAAGATTTTGATTACACAATGGAGCAAAGTGAAGAGGGTTATAGAAACTTTACAGTGGTTAAATGTAAAATTAAATCTTTTGAATGGTTGTATCTTGCAGCTAAAGGACATCGTAGGGCTAAATTTGATTTGGAAACTAATAAAAGTTTTTGGTTAGTTCCTTAGTTAAGTTTGAGCTTTTTATGATCAAAATCTAAGTAAAATTATTCTTTTTATTAAATTAAATAAAAACAAAAACAAAGTATAAGATTTATATAAAATTTTATATTTTAAGTAGTATCTAAGGGTATTTCCAGATCTGTTTGTTTTTTCTTTATATTTCATATTCTCATATGAATGATTAATAACCTCTTTACTTAATCTGTCATTTTTACCTTTTTTAAGAAAAACAATGTTATGGTAAAAAGAAATATTTAATATTTTAGAGTCATATTTCTTTTTAGTATAAAAAGGATTAGCTATTTCTTGATAATTTATACTATCAGTTAAATGCTTAAAAAAGTTCATATGAGAATTTGAATATTTTAAGTCAAAAGGATTTCCACCAAAAAAGTGGTTATAGCTTGTTTGAATATCTTCAACAATATAAAGTCCATTCTCTTTTAGTGATGGAAACAGAAGTTCAAAACTTTTTTTAACATCTTTAGACAAATGGCTCCCATCATCAATAATTATATCAAATTCTTTATATTTTTTAATTATTTCGCTAATAAAATTTTCATCACTTTGAGATCCTTCATGTACTTCGATATTATCTTTGTTAAGATTTTTTTCTTCTAAGTTTATCTTATGTATGTCTATTCCAACTATTTTAGAATTTTTAAAATAATCTGACCAAGTTAATAGTGATTTCCCATCTGCCACACCTAGTTCAAGTATTGTTAAATTATTTTCTCTTAATTCTTGAAAGTAATTTTCATAGATTTCAATATATCCATGTTCTATTTTGTCAGATTTATAATTCTCAGCAATTTTTTTTAAATCTTGATTTTCCATAATTAATTTTTTTTACTTTTCTAACGCAGAAAGTTTTTTTCTTAGTTTTTGTGACAAGTTAGAAAACCATTCTTTTTCTTTACCTGAATCGGGAAGTACTGCGCCATATTCAATCATCTGCGATGGTGGCAAATCAATTATATAAACCCAAACTTGTGTTTCATCCAGTTCAGAATTTTGTACTAAAATATCTTTTAATTCAGAAATTAATTTATCTTTTGTTTCTTTTGGTCTCCCCGCCCTAATTTGACCAAGTAAAAATAATGATGGTTCTTTAACTTTCTTTCCACCCATAAAATGATTGTTTTTTTTTGTTTTGTTGAAGATAACTTGGGCAAAATATGTATTTGCTCCCGTCACAATATTATGAATTTTAGTTATTCCTTCAGCTATTTTTTTTTGTTCTTTTGAAGTTAAATTAAAATTTGAATTAGTAACTGTATAAGTTGGCATATTAAAAAATAGATTTAGAATACTTTTTCCAATTATTCTGATACCTTATTGCATTTTGCTTAATAGCTTCTACTTCTTCTTTAGTTACTTGTCTTATAATTTTACCTGGCGCTCCCACAACAAGAGAATTATCTGGAATTTCCTTGTTTTCAGTTATTAATGCTTTAGCTCCAATAATACAATTCTTTCCAATTTTTGCATTATTTAATATTACTGCTCCGATTCCAATCAAACTGTTGTCACTGATCGTACAACCATGAAGCATAACCAAATGTCCAACTGTTACATTTTTACCAATTTTAAGTGGATAACCTGGATCAGTGTGCAGAACACTACTATCTTGAACGTTAGAACCTGCTCCAACATAAATGTTCTCTATATCTCCTCTGAGAGTTGCATTAAACCAAATACTTGAATTTTTTTCTAAAGTAACATCTCCAATTATAACAGCATTTGGAGCTACCCAATTTTCGCCAGAGTTTTTTGGTTTTTTATCTTTTAAATCATAAAACATAATTTATATATTATTTTAACATGACGCTTACAAAAACACCAATATGTGATTTTAATAAAAAAGCTGAAAAATTTAAACTCAAATCTATAGACAACAAGATTTTAGGCATAGATGATATAAAAGGAGAAAAAGGAACTTTAATAATGTTCATCTGTAATCATTGTCCTTATGTAAAAGCAATTATTGATGAATTAGTTTCTGATTGTAAAAAGTTAGAAAATTATGGAATAAAGGCAGCTGCAATTTGCTCTAACGACGTGATAAATTATCCAGAAGATTCGTTTGATAATATGGTTAAATTTTCTAAAAATCATAATTTTAATTTTCCTTATCTTCATGATGAAAATCAAAAAGTAGCAAAAGTTTATGATGCCGTCTGTACACCAGATTTTTTTGGTTATAATAATAATTTAGAACTTCAGTACAGGGGAAGAATTAGAGAGCTAAAAAATCTTAAACCTTCAGGATCTGGGGAAAGTGATCTTTTGCAAGCACTAAAAATGATTTCTGAAACTGGTAAAGGTCCAAAAAAACAAATTCCTAGTATGGGATGTAATATAAAGTGGATAAATTAATAAATGTATTTAATTATCACTAGAAATTTTCCACCAGAGATTGGTGGTATGCAAAGTCTTATGTGGGGACTAACAAAATCACTCGCAAAAATAGATATGGTTAAAGTATTTGCAGATTATCATAATAATAGTAATGAATTTGATAGAAAAGTTGGTTTTTCAATTGAACGAGTAAGTGGTCCAAAATTAATTAGAAAATATAGAAAAAGTTTTCTTGTTAATGACTATATAAAGAAAAATAAAAATATTAATTGTATATTTGGAGACCACTGGAAAAGTTTAGAAAGTATTAAATCTAACAAAAAAAAAATTTGTTTAATACATTCTAAAGAAATAAATCACAAAAAAGGTTCATTTTTAAATAGAAGAGTTCTAAATGTTTTAAACAATGTAGACTTTGTCGTATCTAATTCTAATTTCACGAAAAATTTAGCGATAAAAAATGGTGTAAATGAAAATAAAATAATTGTAATTAATCCAGGAATAGATCCAGTAAAAAATATATCAAAATCCTTAATTGAAGAAGCTGAAAATTTATTTAAAGGAAAAACTAGTAGATTAATAACTGTTTCAAGGTTTGACAAAAGAAAGAACCATGAAAAAGTAATTATGGCTGTTAGAAATTTAAAAGAACTGTACCCGAATATTATTTATCTCTGTATTGGAATTGGCGAAGAAGAAGAAAATTTAAAAAAACTTGTATCGCAATTAAATTTGGAAAATCAAGTTGTATTTTTAAAAAATATATCAAATGATCTTAAAAATGCTCTAATTTCAAAATCTAACATTTTTATTATGCCGTCTGTTATTTATAATAAATCAGTTGAAGGTTTTGGTATCTCTTTTATTGAAGCTGCGCAGCATGGTATTCCTTCAATAGGTGGCAAAGATGGTGGTGCTTCTGATGCGATAGTTCACGAAAAGACAGGATTAATAGTTGATGGTAATAATCTTGAAGATATATATTCCGCTATCGATGAACTTCTTAAAAATCACAAATATAAAGATTTTGGAAAAGCAGCCAAGGAATTTTCTGAAAAATTTTTATGGAGTAAAATAATTCTTAATTATAAAAAAATTTTATAAAATAATTTTCTCCAAAACTTTTTCAGCACTTAGTTTTTTTAAATCTTCAACTTGTATAGCTTTAAAGTTCTCCCTTTCTATACTTACTTTGTGTGCTGTCGTATGGGAGCCAAATAATGTAATACCTTTTACATTAAGATGTGCAGAAATATGCGCTGGTCCCGTATCATTTGCTATAACAAATGAACTATTCTTAATCAATGATGACAATTGAGAAATATTTATTGGTTTAGTTTTATTTAAAATACATAATGCGTCAATGTTTTTTGCATCATTAATTTCATTGGGACCAGGTGCAACTAATATTTTATAATCATCCTTATATTTACTTTTAAAAATTTTTATTAACTCATTAAAGTATGGCCACTTTTTTACAGATAAATGAGAAGAACAAAATGGAAATAAAATAATATACTTTTTTAATTCATATTCTGAAATCAATTGGCTTATGTCTTCACAACTCCAAGAAAAATCTGGTTTAGTAGTATTTATAGTTTTAAGACCTGATGATTTCAACTGATGATCAAATCTTTCCAGCACTGGTTTTTTATCAAATTCAGCCTTTAATACATTGTTTGGCAAAGTAGTTTCTGAAGAAGACCATTTATTAAGGTTTGAATTTGGAAATAATATTTTCTTATAAAAAAATGTTCTCGAAGAATTTTGTAGATCATAAACTTTTTCAAAATTAAATTTCTTTATTTGGTTCATTAATGAGAAAAGATAAAAAAAATTAAATCTAGAAAGTCTTTTGTCTAATATAACCTCAGTTATATAGGGGTTTTTTTTAAATAATTCAAAATAGGGATTTGTAGTTAGTAAGAATATACTATCGCCTTTATGATTTTCATAAATATCTTGAATTGCACCACTAGCTTGCGCTATATCACCCAATGATCCATGTTTAATAATTAAAATATTAGACATATTTTTAACAACTTAACATAATATATTTTTTAAATGAATAAAATTCTAGTTGAAATATCGGTTGGTGAACTTTTTGATAAAATTTCTATTTTAGAAATTAAAAAAGATAAAATAAAAGATAAAGATAATCTTAGATTTATTGAAGATGAGTATAAAGTATTAAGCGATCAACTTAATCAAAAAATTAAATCAAATTCAAAGTTAGATGAGTTATTTGTAGCTTTAAAAAATGTTAATAGTAAGCTTTGGGATATCGAGGATGAAAAAAGAATGTGTGAAAAGAACCAAGATTTTGGAGATATCTTCGTAAAACTTTCAAGAGATGTGCATTTCTTAAACGATGATAGGGCTAAAATAAAACTAGAAATAAATAATCTTACAGGTTCAAAAATTAAGGAAATAAAAAACTACACAAAATATAAGTAAAATTATTTTGAAATCAAATTATAAAAATTTTTTTCATTTTTCTTTGTGTCAAAAAAATCTCTCTCATATCTTTTAAGAGAACCAATATATTTTTTATAAATTTTTGAATTTCTGCTAGGAAAGTTTTTAAATTCATTTAGAGATTTAATCATTATCCCAGATTTATATTTTGAAAATACTTTGCGTAACCAATTATTTGTCGGAAAACAGATTATTGGTGTTCTTAATCTCACTGCTAAGAAAAACGAACTTACTTCAGTATTTATATCAAGATAATCATCATATAATAATACGAGATAATCTAATTTAGAGCTTTTCTTTATAATATAGTCAAACTCTAAAAATTTTTTCTTTTCTATAAATTTACTATTTATAAACCCTAAGTTTTTTTCAGCAGTTTTATCTGCATAACCACCAAGGATTAGAAAATCGTACTTTTTATTTTTTAAAAAATAATCATTCAAAAAATCTAATGATTTTCCTAATCTTATTTGACCAACAGATCCAAACTTAAGTTTTCCATTTCTTATTTTTTTTACTTTATTTATTTCGACTGGTGGATAGTCTAAACTTGGGATTATATTAATTTTTTTATCACATCCAGGAATTGCTCTTCTCCAAGAATTTCTATGCTCAATAGATCTTGAATAAAATTTAACTCTTTTCTTCTTTAAAAAATTTCTGATGAAAAAAATATTTATATTTACTGATCTTCTCCTTCTTAAAAAAGCTGAACTATAAAATGTATAAACGATAGTTTCTTTATTTTTGAAAAAAAAAGGGAAAAAAAAATAAAGACAACTTAATGCAAAAATATCTGCCTCATAGTAAAAAAATATATCAATTTTTTTTTTTAGAAAAATACATTTAATAAATGCTTTTATAACGTTAAAAACACTCATTGTATTTTTTGAAGAATTAAAGGTATAAATTTTTTTATATTTATTTATTTTTTTAAAATCGTTCTCAAAACTTTTATTATTAATTTTTTTATTTATCGAAACCATAAAATCATAGTTTTTATAATTATATAAATTTTTGATTAAATGATTAAACGCTTGAAAATAATGTCCACCATAAAAATAATAAGGTTGAATAAATAATACTTTTTTTTTCATTATTAAGAAAATTATAAAAGATTTATATCAACTAGTATTAAACTTTTTAATTTGCATCAAGAACTGCGTGTAAAAATTGCTTTGTTCTCTCATTTTTTGGATCCCCAAACAACTTTTCTGGGGGTCCTTGTTCAAATATTTTTCCTTCATTAAAAAAACAAACTCTATCTGATATTTCTCTTGCAAAGCCCATTTGATGCGTAACCATTATCATTGTTAAATTATGTTCTTTGTTTAGTGATCTAATTACATTTAAAACCTCTCCAACAACTTCTGGATCAAGTGCAGATGTAATTTCGTCTAAAAGCATAACTTTCGGTCTCATTGCTAGAGCTCTTGCTATAGCTACTCTTTGTTGTTGTCCGCCAGATAACCTACTTGGGTGTTGATCTTTTTTATCTGTTAAACCTACAAGTTCTAGAAGTTCTAATGCTCTTGCTTCTGCTTCATCTTTGCTAAGCCCCAAAACCTCTACTGGTGCCTCAATGCAATTTTGAAGTGCTGTCATGTGAGGAAATAAATTAAATTGTTGAAAAACCATTCCTATTTTGGAACGTCTTTCTCTTAAATACTTTTCGCTAGCTTCAACTAGTTTTCCATTATCATTCATATGAGTTAAGGCTTCACCATCTAAATGTATTATACCTCCATTGATTTTTTCTAAAGTCATTAAGACTCTTAATACAGTCGTTTTTCCAGAGCCAGATGGTCCTATAATAGAAACCATTTCATTTTTTTTTATATCTAAATTTAATTTATCCAAAACTACTAGATCACCGTATTTTTTAGTGACCTGATCAAACTTCACTATAATTTCTTCTGAATTTTTATTTTCCATAATTAATTATTTTTTAATTTTTCCTTGAGATATATTAACATCTCTTTCAAGTTTTCTAACCCACATTGCTGCTGGCACTGATAATACTAAAAATATTAATCCAACCATTGTATAAGGCTCTAAATATCTGTAATTATAACCTCCAACAGCAGTAGCAGCATGAAATAGTTCTGCCACTCCTATAGTTGATAATAAAGGTGTGTCTTTAAAAATCCCGACTAGGTAATTTCCCATTCCTGGAATTGCTATTGGAAATGCTTGTGGTAATACTATTTTTCTATAAGTATATGTTGTTGAAAAATTTAGAGCTCTACATGCTTCCCATTGTGTTTTAGAAACTCCTTCTAATGCACCTCTGTAAACTTCTGATAAATAGGTACCAAAGTGTAAACCAATCGTTATCATGCCACAAAGCCAAGCCGATAAAGTTATTCCAAATTGTGGTAATACAAAATAGACAAAAAATAATTGTATTAATAATGGTGTTGAACGAATAAATTCAACTATTTCTCTGTTTATCCAATTTATAATTTTTGATGGAGTTCTTTGTCCTAATAAAAAAAATAACCCAACAATCAATGCTATTGCATAACCTACGCCTGCTGCAAGAATAGTATTAAGTGTTGCTATTGCCATTTTGGGCAATATTTCAATTGTAAAATCCCATCTCCATCCCATTTCCATAATTTATATTTTTTCCTTTCCGACTTTTCTAGCTGCTAAAACTTCTAACCATCTTAGAAAAGGAACTAGTGCAAATCTAGCCATTATATAGTAAATTAATAATGCTGTACCGAAACACTGAGCTGATAACCATGTTATTGAATTTATTTGTTTTGCTTCAAAAGTTAGATCAACTACAGTGACCAAAGCAACTAAAGCTGTAGCTTTTAAAAGTTCTACAGTTAAATTTGCGGCTGGTGGTAAGATAATTGGAAAAATTTGAGGAATAATTATATTTTTTATTCTTTTTGATGGACTAAAATTTAATGCAAAAGCAGCTTCCCATTGACCTCTGGGAACAGCTAAAATTCCTGCTCTAACTACTTCAGCGCCATAAGCTCCAAAATTTAATCCTAAAGCAACTACACCTGCGGTAAATGCCTCTAATGATAATCCAAAAAAAGGTAAGACATAATACACCCAAAATAATTGTACAAGTAATGATGTTCCTCTAAAAAATTCGATATAAACTGTTGCTGTTCCTTGTATGATTGGATTTTTAGATAATCTCATTAATCCAAATATCATTGAAATTACTACATATAAAATAATTGAACAAACTAGAACTTTGACAGTTGTAACTGTACCTAGGAGTAAAGTTGTACCATGTTCAGATAAAAATTCTATATAGCTCACTTTATAATCCTCATAAAAAAACCAGGCGACTTATAAAAGTCGCCTGATTTAAAAATATTTTAATATTATTTAGTTGAACAAGCCCACGCAGTACTCATATCTGGTGGAGGTAGCTGAGCTTTATCATACCCATACTTTCCAGCTCTCTTCAACATTTTTGCAGGGTTGGCCATAACTTTTGCTAGAGCAGCATTAAATGCTTCTCTAAATTTGTCATCACCTTTTCTAAACCCTATACCTACAACATTTAAAGTTTCTTTTGGCATTAGTTTTGGATCAGTAACTTCAAATTTACCATTTGTTTTTTTTTCGTGTTCTTTGGCACCAAAAAATGTTTGAACTGCCACATCTGCTCTACCAGCTTTCATTGCGGCTAATATTCCAACTTCACCTTCAACTAAAAGCATTTGGCTATCCGGTACACCATACTTTTTAGCAGCTTCAACAGTGTTAAAACCTGTTCCTGTTACTAATTTAGCACCAGTTTTAATTACATCAGCGTAGTTGTTTATGTTTTTTGGATTCCCCTTTGGAACTAACATTGCATCTCCAAAAACTCCTATAGGATCTGAAAAATCCATATTTGCACATCTACTTTTTAAAATATACATACCGCCTGTAATCATATCAGCACGATCCGCATTTAATCCTGGTATTAATCCTGACCATTCAAAAACTTTTGTTTCATGTTCTTTAATACCCATTTCTTCAAGTACAGTTAGTGCTATCATGTTTACAAACCCTAAAGCTTCACCATTATCACCGGCGTAAGCCCATGGAACAGCTGTACCAAAACCTAGTCTAAGCTTGTGTCCGTCAGCAAGTCTTTCAGTTAATGTTTTTGCATTAACAGATGAAATGCTAAAAAGAATAACAAGTAAAACTGTTAACGATTTTATTAATCTTTTCATAAGTTCCCCTTTATTAAGTTTTAATTAAGAAATTAAATCAAAGTTAAGGTAATTTGTATAGTGTGAAAAAATTACAATTATAGGTTGATTGCACTTTCAATTACTTCTTTAATTCTACTTTAATTCTACTTTATTCCCTACCTCTATTGATCCACTATTCAGCGCTGTCAAATAAATCCCCATATCAAAATGATCATAAGTTTTTTTTAATGATTTGAGTAAATTTAATGAGTTATCATCCGTTTTAGGTTTTAAATTAATAGCAACACACCTTGGAATATTTTTTTCCACTTTAAAAGAAGTGTCATTTATTTTAATTGTTTTGCCTATCCAGTTACGTTCTTCCCACGCTTCAATACCATCTACATAAAAATTTCCTCTAAATCTTTGAAGTTCTACTTTATCGTCAATTTTTTTCTCGAAATCTAAAATGCTATTAATATTAATTAAAGATATTGAGTTGAATACGTTGTTTGAATGAGATGTGTCGTAAAATGGAAAATCTTGATTTTGCAAAAGAAAAATTGGTTTTACTAAAGAAGTTTCTAACTCAAGTATTTTGCTAGATAATTTTATTCTTTCTTCCATATCAAGTGGATTAATCGTAATTATATCTTTTTCTTCAAAAATTAGAGTTAATTTTTTACTTTCATAAAAAAAATTATACTTGTTTAAAACTGGCGAATTTTTTAAAGTTAAAAAATTATTTAGTTTTCTTTCCTTTGGGTTATCTTGAATAATAACTGCTTTATCTAGATCTATGCCTCTAGAAAATGCGAAAATTCTATCATTTGGCATTCCGTTATCTTTTGAAATATTACACGAATTTATGCTTTGAAATGATAGAGACTTAACTGGACAATAATTAATTAATTTGATTATGCAGTTCATTTTAATATTTTCCTATCTTTTCAGAACCTTTATAAAAAATTTTTGATAACTCATTGTTAGCAATATTTCTAGAATTTATTTCATTTAAACCCATTAATTTAATTGGAATATTAGAATATTCATGATATTTAAAATTATCTTCGCCTCTAGCTTTTTGAACATACATTTTTCCAAGAACTTGATCTACATTACTTCCTATATAACTTTGAACAACAAAACCAATTCTTCTATCTTTACTTTTATTAATTCCAGATCCGTGAACAACTTTGGGATGATGTAAAGACATCTGTCCAGCTTTAAGAACTATTGGCTCTGTCATTTCTAGACTAACGTTTTCTATCGTTTGGCCACGTGTCAATAGATTCCCCTCATCGAAATTTTCATTATGATATTTTAAATCTTCAATATGAGATCCTGGTAGCATTCTCATACAGCCATTATTTTCATTTGAGTTTGTTACTGCTATCCATGCAGTTACCCAGTTATGGGGTTCCAATCCAATATATTTTGCATCTTGATGAAAGCTGACAAAGCCTTTCTCATAAGGATTTTTAATAAATAAAGTAGTTCCGCATATAAGTATATTTTTTCCAATAATACTTTCCACTGCATCTAATATATTTTTGTTTAAACATACTTCATTTAAAATAGGCGATATTAGATGAACATAATTTCGATTAATTCCATCTAAAGAATTTGGCCACTCTTTTTCAATTTTTTCTATCTCACACCTAATTTCTTTAGCTTGTTTTGTGGTTAATACATTTAACTCAGATATATAACCTTTTTTATTATAATGATCTATTTGTTTGACTGTTAAATTTGGCATCAAGAATATCCGTATTTTTTCTCTAAAAATTTTATTAAATTATGAATTACAAAAGTCATAAATAAATAAATACTACCTGCAACAATAAATACTTCTATAGGTTTAAATGTTGTAGAAATTATATATTTTGCGACTCCAGTCAAATCCATCAATGTTACTGTGCTAGCTAAAGAAGTTCCTTTGAGCATTAATATTATTTCATTACCATAGGCTGGTAAAGATTGCCTAATAGCTATTGGTATTTGAATTTTATAAAAAATAATTTTATTTGAAATGCCTAGGCTCTTTCCAGCTTCTATAAAACCAGGTTTTATTGTTTGAAATGCTGATCTAAGAATCTCTGAAGTATATGCGCCAGTATTTAAAGCAAATGCTATAATTGCACACCAGTAAGGTTCTTTAAAAATAACCCATAAAAATGTTGATCTAAAGTATTCTATTTGGCCTAAACCAAAATAAATAATAAATATTTGAACAAGTAGTGGCGTTCCTCTAAACACATAAGAATAGCCATAAGCAAATTTATTTATGAATATATTTTTATTTAATCTTAAAATTGCAAATAGCAAACCAATAAATAAGCCAAAAAATAAAGATAAAGATAACAGTTTTAGTGTTACAACAGTAGCACTTAATAATTTTGGAAAACTAGTTATCATTAAATTAATGTCCATTAAAAACCTCTACTATATTTAATTTCTAGTCTATTAATCAGCTTCATGCTTAAAAATGTGAGTAATAAATATAAAACAGCCGCAAATGAATAAAAGAAAAGTGGATCTCTAGTTGATCCGGCAGCAATATATGATTGTCTCATTATTTCAACTAGACCTGTAACAGATATTAACGAGGTATCTTTTAAAGTAATTTGCCAAACATTACTTAAATTGGGAATTGCCAATCTTAACATTTGGGGCATGATTACTCTAAAAAAATAAACAAATCTTTTAAGTCCTAAAACTTGTGAAGCTTCAAACTGTCCTTTGTCTATAGATTGAATAGCCCCTCTAAAAACTTCTGTTGAATATGCGCCAGATATAATACCGATAGCGAATGATCCTGTTATAAATGCGTTAATTTCAATATATTCATTGTAACCAAATATTGATGCTACATACATAACGGCACCACTACCTCCAAAAAAAAATAAATAAATTACTAATAATTCTGGAACACCTCTAATTACTGTTGTGTAAGAATTTCCAATAAAATTAAAAAATTTATTTTTGGATAATTTAAGTGGAGTAAATATTAATGCAAAAAGAAAACCTATTAACATAGCTGTGATTGACACAGCTATAGTCATTAGAGTTGCATAAAATAATTCATCACCCCAACCAGTATCTCCAAATGAAAGAAGTTCCATACAGACTGGCGACTATATATTATAGCCGCCAAATCTTAAATAAATTACATAGAAGCGTCGAAACCGAACCATTTAGTAGCAATTCTACTAATGTCTCCGTTCTTTCTTGCTTTATTAATTGCTTTATTAAAAGCATTTAAAAGTTCAGTATCATCTTTTCTTATACCAACTCCTACACCATTACCAAATGCACCACCTGAAAAAGTAGGTCCAGTTAAAACAACTGGCTTGCCAGATTTTTCTGCATAATCACTAAATGCAACCGCAGCAGCTAATGCTGCATCACATCTTCCTGATGCTAAATCTAAGTTAACTTCATCTTGTGTTTTGTAAGTTCTTACGTTTACTTTTCCAACATCACCCGAGTCTAAAAAGTTTTGGTGGATTGTAGCAGTTTGAACACATACTGTTTTTCCAGCTAAAGCTGCTGTAAGAGTTTTTAAAGCTTTTTTAGCTGCAGCATTAGGTTTAGTTAAATTAATCCCAGCAGGTGTATCTAAACCTTCAAGACTAGATCCTTTCATTACCGCTAATGAAGCAACTTCATCTGCATAACCTTGAGAAAAGCTAATTGCTTTTTGTCTTTCTGCAGTAATTGACATTCCTGCCATTATTGCATCAAACTTTCTCATTATAAGTGCTGGTATCATCCCATCCCAATCCTGTTCAACGATAACACATTGTTGACCTATATATCTACAAAGCGTCCAAGCTAGCTCAACTTCAAATCCGATTAGTTTGCCTGACTCATCTTTTGAATTCCAGGGTGGGTAAGCGCCTTCAGTTCCTATTCTTATTTTGTCAGCATTAGCAGATATTGTTAAAAATAGCGTTATCAATATTCCTAAGCTGAATCTTTTAATTATATTCATTTTCCCTCCAAATATATTTAATGAATTATTTCACAAAATTAAAAAATTAAAAAGAAATTATTTATTTAGTGAGGACGCAAAGTTCCAGGAACAATCAAAACTTGGAATATAAATTCTATCTAAAGATGTATTACCAAAGCTTTTTTCAAATAAATTTAGCCACTTTTTCACCTGTTGAGGTTTCTTATCTCTACTTCCGACTTGGGCTGTAATGGTTCCATTTGATTTTAAAATTCTTTTCAAAGAATTAATATTTTTTGCCGCTAGATCTATACAATATTGATCATCATTCAAATCAACAAATATTTTGTCATATTTATTGTCTTCAACTTTTTTTATACTTTCAAAGGCATCTCCCCAAAAACACTTCACAGAATTCTTTGTTGTTGCTTTATCTCCTATTTTAGACAAATGCTTTTCACAAACATTTACTACCTCTGGATCTAACTCGTACCAATCTATTAAGTTAAAGCCTTTTGAGATTAATTCTCTTGCAACACCTCCATCTCCACCGCCGATTATTGCAGATTTATCTTTATCTGGATTTAATTTAATCCCAGAATTTACGAAAGTTGAACTATATAAATGTTCATCGCTTTCAGCTACTTGAAGTTCATTATCTATAAATAAAGATTTGCCAAATTGTTCTAAATCTAAAATTTCTATATGTTGACCAACTTTTGAAGTAAAATCTTCTAAAACATTTTTAACCATATAGTATTTTTTAAGTCCAGGAGAACTATAAATATCATCATATAAACTTACAGTGTCTCTATTAAATTCTTTCTTAACTATTCTTTTGTGTTTAATTTCCTTTTTTATTACATCAAGTGCTACAATAGGATTTACTTTTCCACATGTAAAAAAATCAAAACTAATAATTCCTTTTTCCGGAAAAGTATGAAAACTTATATGGCTTTCAGCAAGTAACGCTACTAAAGTAAACCCTTGAGGTTGAAATTTATATTTAGATATTTCAAGTACAGTTACTTTTGCTTTTTTTGCTATTTTATAAACCAACTTTTCAAAGAATTTTGGCTCATATTCTTTTACTGTCCCCAATATATCAAGAGTAATGTGCTCCCCTACTTTACCCATAAAAAATTATCCTTTTTTATAACTTTTTATTTTTTCCAAAATTTTTTGCATCTCTGCAAATGAAAGAATCTTGGGCTCTCCTAACTTTATTGTATTTATGTATTGATGGCAAATATTTTCAACTTCTTCTGCAAGCTCGAAAGCTTGTTTTAAATTTTGTCCAAATGCAACCTGTCCATGATTTGACATTAAACATGCTTTTCTATTTTCTAAAGACTTGATTATATTTTCAGAAAGTTCTTTAGTTCCAAAAGTAGCGTATTCCGCACATTTTATGTCGTCGCCGCCAGCTAGTGCTATCATGTAGTGAAACGCAGGTATAGATTTGCTATGAGCTGAAACAGCTGTAGCGTGTGGAGAATGGGCGTGAACAATGGCGCTTGCATCTTTTTTTTTTCTATAAATATCTTGATGAAAACGCCATTCAGATGATGGATTTAACCCGGAATTAAAAATTTTTAAAAAATCATACTCTTTATGTAGTTCAAGGAATACAATATCGGTTTCTTTAAGAAGTTCATATTTTATACCCGAAGGTGTTATTAAAAAACCGTCTATGTTATTAACACTTGCTCTTACAGAAACATTGCCAGATCTTAATGGTGAAAGATTGGTGCTATTAAGTTTTTTTGCAAATTCGATAACTTCTAATTTAAGATTTTCCATTATTTTTTAAGATTTTTTTTAATTTCCGTCTCACAAAAATTCTTAATTTCATCAATAGATTTAGATTTTGACAATTTTTTTTGAGCCATAACACATCCTTTGAATGATTTATCGTAACTAAAAGAACCATACTCGAACTTTGTTAAATACAGAGCTATTAACGCAAGTATTACAAAAATTATAAGATGTAAGTTTTTTTTCATTCGTATACCAAGTTAAACATATTTCTTAATTCGCCCTCTGAAGCTTTGCAGATTCCTTTTTCGGTTATTAACCCAGTAATAAATTTTGCTGGCGTTATATCAAAAGCTAAATTCATAGATTTGCTTTTTTTTGGATAAATTCTTACATTTTTAATTTGTCCGTTTTCATCAATACCATCAATATGTGATAGTTCCTCAGTATTTCTCTCTTCAATTGGAATATCTTTAGCTTTTTTTAAATTCCAATCAATTGTTGAACTGGGTAGCGCTACATAAAAAGGAATATTATTATCATATGCTGCTAATGCTTTTAAATAAGTACCAATTTTATTACAAACATCTCCATTAGCTAAAGTTCTATCTGTTCCAACAATACAGACATCAACCTCTCCCCTTTGCATTAAAATTCCTCCAGTATTGTCTGCGATAATTGTATTTTTTATTCCCTCTTCATTTAGCTCATAAGAAGTTAGATTAGCTCCTTGATTTCTAGGTCTTGTTTCGTCAGCCCAAACATGGACTGGAATACCTTTTTTATGGGCATGATAAATTGGTGAAGTAGCTGTGCCCCAATTTATAGTGGCAAGCCAACCTGCATTACAGTGGGTTAAAATATTTACTGTGTCTTTTTTTTTATTGTAAATTTCTTCAATAATTTTTAATCCATTTAAGCCAATATTTTTACAAAATTTTACATCTTCCTCACAAATTTCTTTTGCTTCATCTAATGCAATATTTAAAATTTCATTGTTATTAATTCCTGATAATTTTTTTATCATTCTATCTACAGCCCATTTTAGATTAATTGCTGTAGGTCTTGAATTAATTAAATCTTCACTAGATTTTTTTAAAAAAGATCGATCATTACTTTCAATAATAGCTAAAACTAATCCATAAGCAGCTGTAGCTCCAATTAAAGGTGCTCCTCTTACTTCCATAATTTTTATAGCATTAATCGCATCTTTAACTGTTTTAAGATCTTTAATTATAAATTGATGTGGAAGTTTTGTTTGGTCAATAATTTTTACAACATTATTTTCAAACCAAATTGTACGATATTCTTTTCCTTTAATTTTCATTTATTTAAAACTCTGCCTGCTATTATTTTAAGTTTATCTTTAGTTTTTTGAGTTCTTTTTTCAGGAGTTGTAATAATTGCTACATCTAAACAATTATTTGTTGGATCTTTTGGATCAATATGTTTTTCAAAATTATCGATTAAATTTTTAATCATATTTTTTGCTTTAACTGCGTTTCCTAAAAGAACTTTTATAACTTGTTGAACATCGACATTCTCATGATCTGGGTGCCAGCAATCATAATCTGTTACCATAGAAACTGATGCATATCTTATTTCGGCTTCTCTTGCTAATTTGGCTTCTGGCATATTGGTCATGCCGATCACATCTGCTTTCCAAGATCTATATAAATTTGACTCTGCTAATGTTGAAAATTGAGGACCTTCCATAACAACATATGTTCCATTTCTTTGATATTCAATTTTTTCTTTTTTAATTGCCTCTTCGCAAGCATTCATTAAGCCATTAGATGTTGGGTGAGCCATAGATACATGTGCTACTATTTCATCGTCAAAAAAAGTTTTATTTCTTGCATAAGTTCTGTCAATGAATTGATCAATAATTACAAATTTACCAGGTGGTAAATTTTCTTTTAAAGATCCTACAGCAGAAACGGATACTATATCAGTTACACCACATTGTTTTAATGCATCAATATTGGCTCTAAAGTTTATTTTGGATGGAGAAATAAAGTGTCCTCTTCCATGTCTGGGTAAAAAATAGACTTCTTTTCCATTAAATTTTGTTTTTAAAATTTGGTCAGATGGTGAGCCCCATGGAGTTTTAATGTCTAAAAAATCACGTTCCTTGAATTCTTCAACATCATAAAGTCCACTACCACCAATAATAGCTAATTTATTTGTCATATTATTTAAAATGATTTAATTATTTATAACTTAAATTTTTATGGATTTAAAAGATTATATTAGATCAATACCTGACTATCCTAAAAAGGGAATTTTGTTTAGAGATATAACCACTCTAATTAAAGATGAAAAAGCCTTTTCAGAAACTATAAATTTAATTGTCGAAAGATCTAAAGAATTCAAAGTAGATAAAATTGCCGCTATAGAGTCGAGAGGTTTTGTTTTTGCGTCAGCCGTATCCTACCTAATTAAAAAACCATTTATAATGCTTAGAAAAAAAAATAAATTACCTGCAGAAACATATTCAACAGACTTTCAGCTAGAATATGGCACAGCAACAATTGAAGTGCATAAGGACTCAATTGAAAAAAAGGACTCCGTGCTTATTATAGATGATTTAATAGCCACTGGTGGAACAGCTGAAGCTGCAGCTAAACTTGTTAAGATGTCTGAAGGAAACGTTGCTGGATTTATTTTTGTAATAAATTTATTTGATTTAGGCGGTAGCGACAACTTGAAAAAAAAAGGTTACAAAGTTGAAAATTTAATTGATTTTCCAGGACACTAGTCTTGAATTCTAAAGCTGGATTTTTTTCCAAGAATTGAACTTAATATTCCAAAAATTCTCATTTTGTAAATTTTTCTTTTATGAGAATTAAATAAAATTAAATTTAAAAAATATTTAAAAAAAGCTGAAAATAAATTAAAAGAAATTTTTAAAAGTGCATTTAAGAAACCATAGTGTTTTTTGTTAAAATAAAATTTAGACCACATCCAGTGCCAATTCCTAAGATATTCTAAATTTTTATTACCGGCTATACCGCCTTTGTGATTTATTAAAGAATTAGTTATTACATAAATTGATCCACCTTTTTTTTTTACTCTTAAACACAAATCATCATTTTCTAAGTATAAGAAAATATTTTCATCAAAATAATTTTTGTTTGAAAAATTTTTAAGATTAAATAACATTGAAAATCCATCAATACTATCAACAGATAAAATATTTTTATTAAGATGGTTATTTTTATTTTTTTTTTTATAATTAGGAACTTTAGGATTGTCGTTTAAAGGTGAGGCCAGTGTAAAGTCGTTAAGTGTATTTAAAGAATTTATTAAATTGTCTAAAGAATTCATCTCAAACTTCGTATCTGGATTTAAGATAAAAGCAAAATTAGTTTTACAAGCCTTTAATCCTAAATTATTACCACCACCCATCCCAATATTTTTTGATAGTATTACCTCAATGTTGTCATATTTGGGTTTTAAATCTTTCTCTAAATTTACATTATTTGAGTTTTCGACTATGATCTTTTTTGAATCTTTTGGAAGTGTATCAAGACATTGTTGAACAATGCTTTCGCTTTTATATGTTACAATTATAAAAGTTATGTCGTTTAAATTCAAATTCATTGTTAATTTAAAAGTATACTTAAATAGACAATTATTGTAAAAAAAATTATGAAAAAAGTTATAGTTACTGGTGGACTTGGCTTCATTGGCAGTAATTTAATCAAAATTCTATTAAAAAAAAATTATAATGTAATAAATATAGATAAAATTTCATATTCATCAAATTTTTATAATCTAAAACAATTTGATAAATCCAAAAATTATAAATTTATTAAATCTGACATAAATAACAGGGGAAAAATTTTAAATATTTTAAGATCATTTAAACCAAGTGCAATATTTAATCTTGCAGCTGAAACACATGTTGATAGATCTATTGATGGTCCTGAGAGTTTCATTAAAAGTAATATCTTGGGAATTTTTAATTTACTAGAGGCATTTAGATTTTATAATATAAAAAATAAAAATACTAAATTAATACATATCTCTACAGATGAAGTGTATGGAGATGTGTTAAATGGTAGATCAAAAGAAAATGATCCCTATAGACCAAGTTCACCCTACGCAGCATCAAAAGCATCATCTGATCACTTAGTTTATTCTTATATAAGAACATTTAAAATACCCGCAATAATAACAAATTGTTCAAACAATTATGGTCCCAGACAACATCCCGAAAAATTAATTCCTAAATTAATTTATAATATTTTAAAAAATAAAAACCTTCCTATATATGGGAAGGGTATAAATTCACGTGAATGGATATATGTAGACGATCATTGCGAAGCATTAATTAAAATTTATGAGAAAGGCGCTTTAGGTAATTTTTATAATATTGGTTCAAATTATAATGTTAACAACCTTAAAATATCGAAAATCTTAATTAAAGTTGCTAAAGAAAAAATTAAAATTGGCAAGAAAGTAAAAATAAAATTTGTAAAAGATAGACCTGGACACGACTTAAGATATGCACTTAATAGCAATAAATTAATTAAAAGTTTGGATTGGAAATCAAAAACTAATATTTTAAATGGTTTAAGAAAAACTTTCGATTGGTATTTTAAGAACCCGGGATATTTTTTAAACTTAAAAAAAAAAGATATTACAGCTAGATTGGGAAAATAAACTTTTATGATTAAAAAAGGCATAATATTAGCAGGTGGCAAAGGAACTAGAATGAGTCCTTTGACCAAGGCGGTTAATAAACAACTCTTGCCAATTTACGATAAGCCATTAATTTTTTATCCATTGTCAATTTTAATGTTGGCTAAAATTAAAGATATATTAATAATTGTAAACAAGGGTCAGCTTCATCAATACAAAAAAGTTTTACCAGATGGTAAAAAGCTAGGAATTAAAATTACGTATGCAGAGCAGAAAAAACCAAAAGGATTGCCAGATGCTTTTATTTTGGGTGAAAAATTTATAAACAAAAGTAATGTTGCTTTAATCCTTGGAGATAATTTCTTTTATGGTCAAAACCTAACTAAACAGTTAATAAACAATACCAGACTATCCTCTGGTGCAAAAATAACTTTACACAAAGTTGTAAATCCTGAATTGTTCGGTGTGGCAAAAGTAAATTCAAGTAAAAAAGTAGTCGCGATAAAAGAAAAACCAAAAAAATTTATATCTGATTTGGCTATAACGGGATTGTATTTCTTTGATAATAAAGTAGTTAAATATGCTAAAGAATTAAAACCATCAAAAAGAGGTGAGCTAGAAATAGTAGATCTTATAAAAAAATACAAAAAAAATAATAAACTTACTGCAGATTTAATTGGTCGTGGTGGTGCATGGCTAGATACTGGATCAATTGAAGACTTTTACAAAACTAGCTCGTTTGTCTCTGCAATTGAAAATAGACAGGGTTTCAAAATAGCTTGTTTAGAGGAAATAGCTCTAAACAATGCATGGATCAAAAAAAACAGCATAAGAGAAGCAATAAAGTTTTATGGTAATTGCGAGTATTCAGTTTATCTAAAGAAACTAATAAGCTAAAGACGTTCTAGAATGGTAGCGGGAAGTGGGATCGAACCACTGACCTCGGGCTTATGAGTCCCGCGCTCTAACCAACTGAGCTACCCCGCCAATATATAGCTTTTTATTTATAATAGATTTATCTTTTTTTCTCAACTAACACTTTTTTTCAAATTTAACCATTCTACTTCATGAAAATTTAATTCTATATTAAGTGAGTTTAAAGAGTAATTCAATTGATCAATATTTTTTGGACCTATAATTGCATATGAAGGAAATTTTTGTGATATAACCCATGATAATGCTATGTCATTTGTTGAACAATTATATTTTTTTGCAAGGTGTTTTGCTCTTTTTTTTCTTTCTAAGTTATCTTCACTTAAAAAAGAATTTCGTAAATTTTGATGAAATTTTCTTCTTAAAATTTTATTTATAATATTGTCATCAATAAAAAAACCTCTTGCTTGGCTTGACCAAGAAAAATGTGTCATTTTATTTTTTTCTAATAAACTTAAAAATTCTCCATCATTAGAGGATATACAATCTTGCCATAATGGTTTCTCTATTTTTGCTAATGAAAGATTGTTATTTAATATGTCAAAAGCAGTTTTTTTATTTCTTTTTGACCAATTTAATGATTCGGTGAATCTTTTTTTGCTCAAATTTGATGCACCAAAAGATTTTATTAGTTTTTTTTTTTTTAACTCATTAAATGAATCTATAAATTCACCTATGGGTATTGCAGGATTATCATGATGTAAAATTAGTATATCGATATAATCAATTTTAAGTCTATCGAGTGAAATATTTAATAATTTTTTGATCTCTGAAGGTTGTGTATCATTATTTCCAACTTTTGAAATTAAAACAATTTCTTTTTCTAGAGATCTTGATTTTATCCATGTACCTAAAAGTTTTTCATTTAATCCATCTCTATAATAAATTGAATTATCAAAAGTATTTCCTCCTTTACTAAAATAAAAGTCCCATAACTTTGATGCTTTTGTATATTTTTTTTGAAAATCATTGCCTAGGATTATTTTTGATATTTTTTTTTCTAATCCATCAATATTTCCGTAAATCATTTTAAATTATAAAATAATAATATTAAATTTGATTATTTTCATACTTTATTTAAACCACCTTTTAAATTTTTCTTTATTTTTGACTAAATATTCTGGTAATAAATTTAAATCAATCTTTTTTAACTTATAATTATTTTTCCATTTATTTTGATCTTTTTGATCTAAAAAATGATTATAAAAAACAACTTCATTATCAATGTGTTTCTGCAAATCATCAGTCGTTATTCCGCTTTCATCAAATTCATCATGATGTCCAAAATTGGTTAATTTTTTATGCAAATCCTCTGCAGTTTTAATATTAGTAAAATGCCATCCTCCATCATTTATAATATCTAAATTAATAAACTTGTTTTTAGAAAATAATGTATCCAATCTCCAAAAAGGATATTTCTTATTTTTTAAATTTCTTAACCACGCAAAAGATGTTAATTTTTTTTTTTTACATGCTTTAGACCCATACCACGGCATTATTTCGTAATGTAAATTAAATTTATAATAAAAAATTAATTGTTTGAATATAAAAATATCTTTTTTACTTTTTTTAAATTCATTAGATTCTAAATTTGGTATTTCATCATTATCGCTCAATATAATTAAATCATCCTCAACTGCATTTTTTATAGCACCACTCATATAATTGTATGACAGTTCAATTCTTTTAAGACTATTTGCTCTTTTATAGTAAAATTCATTAGATTTATTTGGTTTCAATATATCTTCGGGTTCTTTATCAATTACTAGGTAGATTATTTTGTCTTTAAACTTTGGATAATTTTTAATATCAAAATTTAATGGTTTGCTTTTTCCGCTATGTGAAAATTTAGATTCTACTACAATAAACTTTTCAACATACTTATCCAATATATGAAATCTTATATCGAGCATCATATGCTCTGAATAGAATGTAGTGCAATCGTATATTTTCATAGAAAAAAAGATTAATATCAATTATATCGATACTTAATATATTAATAAATGAATAATTTAGTAATTTACTGTATTACCAACATTCCTTCAGAAAAATTAGAAAATTTGAATGTAAAACTCGTCGGCGTTGGCGCTAAGTCTTTTAATAAAAAATATATTAGCTGTAATAATGGCGATAACATCAATGATAAAGAAAAACATTATTCCGAATTAACTTTTCATTATTGGTTTTGGAAAAATAATTTAAAAGATTTTTCTGACAATACTTGGGTTGGATTTTGCCAGAAAAGAAGATTTTGGCTTAAATCAAGGAATGAAAATATAGAAGGCAATTTAAAAGAGATTATTTTGCAAAATTTACCAGAAGATTGGAATAGTTATGAATCAATAATTTGCGAACCTATTAAACTTGGTACTAAATTTATGAAATTAATTAAAAGAGGTTGGAGAAATTTACTAAAAAACCCAACGATTATTTTTAATTTAAATAAAATAAGTATAAAAACTCACTTCGATATGCATCACGGTCATGGGGTAATTGATAAAGCGATAGATTTAATGGACAAAAAGGATAGAGACGAATTTAGAAACTATGTAAATACAAAAAGTTATTATAATCCACATATAATGTTTATATCAAAAAAAAAAATTATGGATCGATGGTTTAATGATGTTTTTAAATGGTTGTTTGAATGTGAAAAAATTTTTGGTTTTGATGAATTGAAAGGATATGACCAAACAAGACTTTATGCTTATTTAGCAGAAAGATATCTTTCTTTCTGGTTTAAAAAATACACTAAAACAATTGAATGGCCCTGGCTTTTTAGAAATATAGATTAATTTTTAGAATTAATATTAATATTTCCTATATAAAATAAAAGAAAGCAGTATTGAAGTAACGCATAAATAGCAATTGGAATTAAGTATTCTATATCATCAAAAATAATTCCACCTATCACAAAACCCATTGCTCCATTTTGAAGTAAAGCCTCAATTCTTATTGCTCTCTTAGATGATACGTCACCGACAAAGATTTGAGTAATAGAGAAAGATGCTAAAAAAATAAATAATACTATTAAAGACATTACTACTCCAACATCCTCAAAATAACCTAATAAATTATCTTTTTCCTTTAAAATTGCTATAAACACGAATACTAAGAAAAGTATTAAAGCTGCTCTATCGAACGTAAAAGTATGTTTCTCGAAAAAATTATTAAACTTTTTTCTTAAAAATATTCCAATAAAAACTGGCAAAGTAATAAATAAAAATGTTTTTATAGAAAATGCAATTAAATTTAAATTGAAATTATATTCATAAATAAAATTAGAAAAAAAATTCAAATAAAATGGAATAGTTAAAAATGAAAGTAAAGCACAAGTTGAGGTTAGGCAAATGGATAATGATACATTACCGTTAACAAGTCTAGTTGCGTAATTGGACATTGCAGCTGAAGGCATTATTAATAATAAAAAAATACCTAGTTGAAACTCTGGAACTAAATGAAAAAAAAGAATAACTATAAATCCTATAGTAGGTAGTATTATAATTTGACATATAATTCCTATTATAAAATTACCTGGATTTTTAAACACTTTTACAAACTTTTCAAAAGTAAGATTTAAACCTAAAGCGAACATTATAAAGAAGACACCAAATGGTCCAAAAGTTTGAATAAATTCCATATATTTATTTTTTAAAAATCTTTAATTATCATTTATATAAAGTATTTCAAATTTTATATATAGGGTATATTTTTCTTGAGATAAGTAATATTTTAATATTAGTTTCAAGATTATTAAATAAAAATGCAAAATTTATAATGGATATAAAAAAATTTAAATTTTCTACAGAGGTGAATGTAACCGATATTTATAATGTAATATCAAAAAATTACATTTTTTCTATTACTGACTACTTCGAACTTCAAAGAGAATGGCATAACAAAGCTTATTTAGCTTTTAAAGATTTAGATAAATACTTTATATTAATAAGTTTAGTAAGCAAAACATTTGATAGTTATAGTGAATATTTGCTTAAGTATAACTTTGATGAATTTTACGCTGTAAATGAATATGAACTAAAAAAATTTAATATTGTTGATATTGCATCTGAATTGCATATGTCAAAAGAAACTGCGAGAAGAAAACTTCTTGAACTCCAACAAACAGGTTTAATTGTTAAAACTAAAAAAGCTGTAAGCATGAAAAGATCTGCTTATACTCTTCAAAAACCAAGCAATTTAATTATAACAATGTCTAGATTTATGTCGAATTTATCGAAATTGTTAAAAAGATCAGGAGTAATTCAAAACGAAATTAAATCAGAGTCGTTTAATGAGTTAATTAAAAATAATTTTACTCAATGTTGGAATTTTTTTTTAAAATTTCAAATCCAACTCTGTAGTGATTTCAAAAAAAAATGGTTTAAAGACTACGAAAGTTTGTCAATTTGGTTAATGATTGTGTACAATCAAAATTTATCACTTAGAAAAAAATTTAAAAATAACGCAATTTTTAAAGAAAATATTAGAGATAATTACTTGGATTTATTATTCGATCTTCAAGACAGTGTAGGTTTAAACGCAATGACGATATCTGAACTTACTGGAATTCCAAGACCTACAGTAATTCGAAAGTTAACAATACTTGTCAATGGAAATTTTATAGTAAAAGATAAAAAGGGTTTGTACCAGATTGCAAAGTCTAAAGAAGTTCAAGAAATAGATAAACATAGATTAAAAAATATTTCAAAAATCTCCGAAATGGCTTGTAAATTTTTTAATTCAGCAAGATTAATTAAAAATTAAAAAGAAGCTATTACACCTGTAATTAAAATTACTGATGCTATCAAACTTAAAAAAATAATATTTTCTTTTTTTTCTTTTTTTCTTTCAACCCTTACTCTGTCCATCAAAATATTAATATCAACCTTGGAAGAAATTTTGTTATTGTTAAATTTACTTGTAACTTTTTCTTCAGTTCCTTCTGGAACTGAAACCAGTTGTTCTTTATTGATTTTTCCTATTGCCTGTTCTGATGACATGATTAAGTAGACCATGAAAAACGAATCAATACAATCACGGTGTTGTTCAATTTGGGGTTGGCAAACTTTAAAAAGAGTTAATTAAATGATTTCTCGTCTAGATTGATTTAAAAGATGTTTGGTTAAGGGGTTTTATCAGCAATTCTGCGATATATTTTTGTTTACCAACCTCAACGTGTATTACTTTATTTTTTAAATTTTCCTTATTTAAATCTTTTTCTAAATATCCAAATGTTAAATTTTTATTAAAATTAAAAGAATAATTGCCAGAAGTTGTTCTTCCAACAATTTTATTATCTAAATAAATTGGTTCATCGTGTAATAAAAGTGGTTCACCTGGTTGGCTATCCTTCAAAGTTAACATGGTAAAAAATTTTGATGGTTTTTTTTCTTTAATTTTTGTAAGAGCTTCTTTGCCTATAAAATCTACATTTTTCTTATAACTAACAGCAAAACTCAATCCTGCCTGGTATTGATTTTCTTCAGGTGAAATGTCATGTCCCCAATGTAAAAATCCACTTTCCATTCTCATTATATCCATCGCATGCATTCCACAATGAGTTAAGTTGAAATTTTTACCTTCTTTAATTAGCGTGTTATACAATTTTTTTGCTGATTTATTTTCTACATAAAGTTCAAAACCTAACTCTCCTACATAAGATAATCTTTGAGCCCAAACATTGATATCTTTTATTTTTATAAATTTAGCAGTACCAAATTTAAAATTTTCATTTGATAAATCATTATTGCATAAATTTTTTAATAATTCTCTACTTTTTGGGCCAAATAAACCGAGGCAGCAATAATACTCTGTTACATCTTTAAATTCAATTTCATGAGACAGGTGTTTAAGTATATGAAATTTATCACGTTCTCTCGTTGCTGCAGAGCTAATAATTCTAAAATAATCTTTATCTATACAAACTACAGTTAAATCAACCTCTATACCTCCATCTTCGTTTAACATTTGAGTATATGTTGTTTTGCCTGGGCTATTTTTAACATTAGCTGTACAAATTTTTTGTAATTCATGATGTACTTTTTCACCTTTCAAATCAAATTTCGAAAAAGGTGTAAGTTCAAATAGTCCAACATTTTTTTTAGCATTTTTTGTTTCATGTTCAACAGCTGGATACCAATTTTGATAATTATAACTATACTTATATTCTATTCCTGTTCCGTTTAGTTGAAACCACATTGGTCTTTCAAAACCACTCGAAACTCCAAAGCATGCACCTACTTTTTTAAGTTCATCATGGTAAGGTAATAATTTTTGATTTCTAGATGTCTTGTGTTGTTTGTAAGGCCAATGCATACCATATAAGTCTCCTAACGTTTCTGTAATTCGTTCCTTTATAAAATCAACATTGGAGTGGAATTTTTGAAACCGTTTAATATCGTAAATAAACAAATCTTCATTTATATGTCCTTTTATCATCCATTCAGCAGTAACTTTGCCAACTCCCCCTCCACTTCCAATACCAATACTATTTAAACCACAACAAGCGAATAAATTTTTTAAACCAGGAACTTCTCCTAATAATGTATTTGTGTCTGGAGTGAAAGATTCTGGTCCTGCAAAAAATTTTCTTATACCCACTTGTTCCAAAATAGGAGCCCTTTTTATGGCAGCTGTTAAAAAAGGTTCAAAATGATCAAAATTTTCTGGAAATTCTCCATAAGAGAAGTCTTCTGGTACTCGATTAGTTTTATTAAAAGCTGGAATAGATTTTCCCTCAAATATACCTACCAACATTTTTCCTGCATCCTCTTTTAAATATAATCTATCATCAAAATCTCTTAGCACTGGTATATTGCTAGGTAAATTTTTTATGGGTTCAGTTATTATATAAAAATGTTCTGCAGGGTATAAAGGGATACTAACTCCAATATCTTCTCCAAGTTGTCTTGACCACATTCCAGTAGCTAGAACAATATACTCACAATTGATTACTTTTCCGTTAACGATAACCCCATTAACTTTTCCATTTTTTTTTAATATTTTTGAAACAGGTGATTTTTCAAAAATATTTACCCCTTCATTTCTAGCGGCTTTAGCAAGAAGATTTGTTACCCCTATTGGGTCTGCTTGACCGTCTCCAGGCATAAAAATACCACCTATTATGTTTTTATCACTTATAATTGGGTAAATTTCCTTTATTTTTTTAATATTTAAAACTTCAACATCTACATTATAGAGTTTTGCTGTTGTGGCCTGTCTCTTTAATTCCTCCCACCTACCTGGCGTAGTTGCTATTGATAAAGCTCCATTCAATTTTAAACCACTGGCAAAATCTATTTCTTTTTCGAGCTTCTTGTATAAATCTAGAGAATATTTCCTAATTTTTGTTATGCCTGCTGATGGCCCTAATTGACTTACTAAACCTGCTGCATGCCATGTTGTTCCGGAAGTAATTTGATCTCTTTCTAAAAGAATTGTGTCTTTCCATCCAAATTTTGCTAAATGATATGCTGTTGAGCAGCCTACTACACCTCCACCAATTACAACAACTTTACAATTTTTAGGTAATTCTTTGTTCATTAAACTTAATAAAGAACACTAAATCATTTGTATTCCAACACCCGTTTTAGGATAAGTGTAAAGATTATAGTTTGCTGTTAATTCACTTCCGGCTTTAATATCTTTTAATGCCACCATAAAAAAGTATTTAGCATCACTTTTTTCATGTAAACTATAAAAAAGATTTTCGCCTTTTGACCCACCATTATCAAATTTTTTAACTTCTGCGTTAATATCAACTTTGTCTCCAAATTTCAATTTAGGCAAAACATCAGTAACCATTCTTATTACTGTAGGATCGTCAGAGTGATTGTAAAAACCTCCTAATGGAGTTCTAATATATTTATTTTCAAATTGTTCATCACGAATATGAGTAACACCTATAAAACTATTTTTTTTAATATCAACTGTTGAAAATAACCCTAGTCCTTCGATTGCAGAATTTTTAATAGTTAACCCGTCTGGTAATGGTCTATACATTTATATTATCGCCTCCCCTGGAGATAAATATTTATGACCAAATACGTCTGCTACAGCTTTATATGTGACATTTCCTTTACAAACGTTTAGTCCAGCTAAAAAATTTTGATCTTCTTTAAGAGCTTTTTTATAACCATCTTTTGCTAATTTTGATAAAAAAGGTAAAGTTGCTTTATTCAGAGCTAGTGTTGATGTTCGTGGAACACCACCTGGCATATTAGCTACACAATAATGAACGATGTCATCAATAATATAAGTTGGTTCTGCGTGAGTTGTGGGTTTGCTTGTTTCTACACAGCCACCTTGGTCTATTGCAACATCTACTATTACTGAACCTCTTTTCATACTTTTAAGCATTTTTTTTGTGATAAGTTTTGGTGCTTCAGCACCAGGAATCAATACTCCACCCACAAGTAAATCACATTCTGAAATTAACTTATCAAGATCAGTATTGTCTGCATGCTCTGGAATAATTTTATCTCCAAACATTTCTGTTAATTGTTTTAATCTTTTTTCAGATTTATCGACTATGTGCACTTTTGCTTTCATTCCAGTCGCAATAATAGCTGCATTCTCTCCTACTACACCTCCTCCTAAAATAACAACATTACCAGGTTCAACTCCTGGTGCTCCTCCAAGAAGAAGTCCTCTACCTTTTTGGTTCTTTTCTAAGCAGTGTGCTCCGGCTTGAACTGACATTCTACCAGCAACAGCACTCATAGGTGCTAATAATGGAAGTTTACCATCATTGTCTGTTACTGTCTCGTAGGCTATACAAACTCCTTTGGAATTTATTAAACCTTGAGTTAATTCTTTTGCTGCTGCTAAATGAAGATAAGTAAAAACAATTTGGTTTTCTCTTATCATTTTAACTTCATTTGAAAGAGGTTCTTTAACTTTTACAATGATTTCGGCATCATTAAATATATCTTCAGCCTTATCGATAATCTTTGCTCCAGCAATTTTATATTGATTATTTTCGAAACCTGCCTCATAGCCACCGTTATTTTCCACTAAAACTTCATGACCGTTAGATACTAGTGCTTTTACACTATCTGGTGTTAAACCAATTCTGCTTTCTTGTGGTTTGATTTCCTTTGGCACTCCAATTTTCATATACTCCCCTATTACCCTCAAAAAAAATGAAAATTAATTTTTTTTACTCTTTGAATAATTAGTAATCCCTGTTCTTAATTTTTCAATAATTTCATCTATATGTTTTTTTTCAGATATAAACATTGGAGCAATAATCAAACAGTCTCCAGTTGCTTTAAAATTTATTCCGGCTTCATAACAATGTTTAAAACATGTAAAACCAGCTGCGCCAGGTTTTTTGTCCATTTTAATATCTATTCCTCCCATCATTCCGTAGCCACGTATATTGTCAACGATATCAATATCTTTTAGTGAAAATAAACCTTCTTGGAAATATGGTGCCATATCTTTCGATCTTTTAAAAATGTCGTCCTTCTCAATAATATCTTGTACAGCCAATCCTGCTGCAACTGAAATTGGAATTCCTGAATATGTGTATCCATGAAACAGTTCTATTGTTCCTTTTGGTGCACCATCAACTAATGTATCATAAATTTCATCTTTACATGCAACAACTCCCATTGGACTTATGCCGTTTGTTGTTGCTTTAGCCATTGTCATCATATCTGGTGTAACACCAAATTCTTGCGCACCGAAAGCAGATCCCATTCTTCCCCAGCCAGTAATAACTTCATCGAAAATTAATAATATTCCATACTTATCACATATTTCTCTTAACCTTTGTAAATAACCTTTTGGAGGAACCAAAGTACCAGTTGATCCTGCAACTGGTTCAACAATACATGCAGCAATATTTTCAGATCCAAAGTTAATACATATTCTTTCTAAGTCCTCTGCCATTTCTACTCCAGTTTCAGGTTGGCCGCTCACAAATTTATGTTCTGGTAAATGAGTATGTCTCATGTGCAAAACTCCTGGCATCAAAACACTAGCAAAAGTTTTAACATTATTAATCATTCCTCCAACAGAAGTAGCTCCTATATTCATTCCGTGATAAGCTCTTTCTCTACCTACAAATCTGTATCTATGACCTTCACCTCTAGCTTTGTGGTAAGCTATGGCAATTTTAATTGCAGTTTCTACTGCTGTTGATCCACATATTGTATAAAAAATTTTATTTAAATTTCCTGGTGTGTGCTTGGAAATTTTAGTAGCAAGATCAAATGATCCTCCAAAACCTTGTTGAAAGGGTTGACAATAATCTAAAGTTTTTAATTGATTTGTGATTGCATCGATAATTTCTTTTCTACCATGTCCAAGTGGATTGCAAAATAAACCTGAACTAGCATCTATCATTGTTTGGCCTTCATGGTTTTTTAAATAACAACCTTTTGCCTCAGTTATTAACCTTGGTTTTGCTTTAAAATCTTTATTAGATGTAAATGGCATCCAATGCTCGTTTAATGAATTGGGAATTTTATTTTTGTTTTCTGAACTCATTTTTTTTTAGTAATTATTATATTTAGACTAATACAATATCTTAAACTAGAAAAATATAAGACATTAAAGCTTGATGATCTATATACAACCCCTGATTGTTTTAATTGGCCTAAATTAAACTAAATGATCATTTACATCGGTTTCAATATGAACTTAAATACGGATATTAATAATTATTAAAGGGGATAAATATGAAAAAAATAATAAGTTATCTTCTAGGAGTGTTTGTTGCTCTTAACTTAAGTATTTCAGTTGCTAATTCAGCTGCAAACGAAGTTAGAGTTGCATACTTTTTAGAATGGCCAAGTCCAAATCTCGAGGACATGCAAAAAAAGAATTTTGCTAAAGCTTTGGGAGTACCGGTAAAATGGACTAACTTCACAAATGGTGGAGCAATGACTGATGCTATGTTAGCAGGAGACATTGATATTTCTTATTCACAAGGTTTAGTACCTTTCATAAATGCAGTTAAATCTAAAGCGCCTATTAAACTTGTAGATATAGCTATGGAGTATGGAATGGGAGGAACAACTTGTGTAACATCAAATGCTTCTGGAATTACAAAAGCAAATGCTACTGAGTTAGAAGGTAAAAAAGTTGCTGTTCCTTTAGGAACAATGGCTGAATACGTTTTTGACGAAAGTATGAAAGTTGTTGGAGCTGACAGAAAAAAAATGGATATTATTCAAATGGACCCAGAAGAAGGAGCTGCTGCACTAGTAAGTGGTGATGTTGTAATGGCATGTTTGTTTGGTGGTAACTCTATTAAAGCTGCAACTGCAGTAGGATCTAGATTACTTACAGTTCAAGAAGCTAGAGATGCGGGTATCTTAGGTATAGATATTACTTCTGTAACTACTAAGTTTATGAAGGAGAATCCAGGTATGCTAAGAACTTTCATCGAAGTTACTCATGAAGCAAATGCTAGATATAAAGCTGGCAAAAGCAACATGAATGTTATGGCTAAAGCTTCAGAAATGAAAGTTGGTGATATGAAAGAAACTCTAAGTGGTTTCAAATTCTTAACACCAGAAGAAACTAAACATTCTATGACTAAAGGAAATCTTGATGCATTCTTAAAAGGAATGGGAACGCCAAGAGGAAACGTAGATACAAGTTTCTTACCTTTATAATTTAAAGGATAAAAAATTAAATAGGCGCCAATTTTTTAAATTGGTGCCTATTTTTTTTATAAAAATTTTAATATAAAGTCATTTTATGAGCGATCTAGTTTCTCAAAATCTAAACATGATTTTTAAAACTCCGAAAGGAGAAACTGTCCATGCGCTAAAAGATTTAAATTTTACAATTAAAAAAGGTGAACTTTTAACTGTATTAGGTCCGTCTGGTTGTGGAAAAACTACTTTATTAAATATTGCAGCTGGTTTTATAAGACCAACATCTGGAACTATTACTTTAGGTAATAATGAAATTAATGGACCAGGTGTTGATAGAGGTATGGTATTTCAACAAGGAGCTCTATTCGAATGGTTAACTGTTTCTGAAAATGTAAACTTTGGATTAAGAATGAAAAAAGAAGATCCTATTTCAACTGCTAAAAAAGTTGAAGAGTGGTTAGAAATAGTTGGTCTTAAAGGTTTTGGAAATACTCCTACTTATCAATTATCAGGTGGTATGCAACAAAGAGTGGCCCTTGCAAGATGTTTAATTAATGACCCAGATTTAATTTTGATGGATGAACCATTAGGAGCACTTGATGCATTAACAAGAGAAAAAATGCAATCTCTTGTTTTAAAAATTTGGAAAGAAACTGGTAAAACAATTATTTTAATTACTCACTCAGTTGAGGAAGCATTATTACTAGGAGAAAGATTGTACGTGATGGCACCAAGGCCAGGAAGAATTCATAAAGAATACAATCTTCCATTTGCCGAGATGGGTCTAAAAGAAGATTTAAGAGAAATTAAAAAGAATAAAGAATTTTCCTCTACTCGTGAGGAAATTTTAGAAATGATTTGGGATATGGAAGAAGAAATTATGGGGAAAGAAATTTAAATGCTTACCCAATTAATAACTTTCTTGATTTTTTTTGCCGTTATTGGCTGTATTCTTTATGGAAGACGATTAATTAGGACAGAGAAAGTAGATGCAGTTTTTGGAAACCCAGAAAGAGCATTGGGTGGCACACACTGGGTTATTGTTGGAAGTAGTTTTCTTCTTTTGATATGGCTTTACTATTCATGGGATATTGCAAAGGGTTTTTATCCAAAATCAGCAAATGAACTTTGCCAAGTAGCTAAGGTAAATGACTCATTGTTAGGTTTGAAATATCAATTTCCTATTGAAGAAAGAGAATTAAAAAGTACTTCACAAATTCGACAAGAAAATAAAAATCTTAAAAAAATTACAATAGAAATTCAAAATTCAAATGAACTTAATAATGAACAAAAAACAATTCTCATTGATTTTATTACAAAGACTAAACAGTTAATTCCTTTATTAACTAATGAAAATTTAATAGAAAATGATACTAAACAAAAAATTTATGAAATAACTGATAAAATAAATTTTTTAACAGAAAATTTTAAAAAACCTGATTATCCATTTGAAACAAACCAAGAGCTGAATGAAAGACTCAAAGCTGTAAATGAGGAAGGTGGCTGGGGTATTACAAAAGTTGATGCTGGATCAGGAACAATTGAAAATACTATTGAAGTTCCTTTAGTACCTGCAACTAATAGAGGTCTAAAATTTCATGCCGCAGCCCAAGAATTAAACCTTATAAGTGATGAATTTTTTCAATTAAGAAATCATAATCCAGTGTTTAAAAGTAAAATTAAAGAACTTAAAAATGATATTAAGGTTTATAGAGGTGATTTAAATGATAGCGAAGAGGTAGCATCTAATTATGCAAAAAATATTGTTAAAATTGCAAGAAGAATAGAATTTGCAAGTATATATCCACCGAATGCATTAGATAAAATGCAAAGTGCAATTGTTAAATTTGATAGTGCACAAAAAGAAGCCCAGGGTGGATTAAGATTTATCGATATTTTTTTATTTCCTGCTGGAACAATTGTAGCTAGTGGCCCAAGTTGTTCAGAACAAGGATCTGGTAGATGGTTGCCAAAGCCCTCAGATACATTTAAAAAATTTGTTTTAATGTCAAAACCGAGTGTTGGCTATAAAGAGATACCTCTTCTATGGATAAATATGGTTGATGTAAGCAAAATGATCGGTTTCATTTTGCCTGATTGGATTGCAGATATATTGCCTGGAGAATATCCTGTTCATACAAAAGATGGAATAGTCAAACAAAATTTTAAGGGTAAAGTTTTAAAATTCGTAACAGGGGATTTTAAATTATTTAAAGTTCCAGTCCCTTACGGGCATATTTGGGATTCATTTTTAAGAGTTTTTCTTGGTTTAGTTTTTGGAATAATTATAGGAGTTCCTTTAGGATTATTCATGGGATTAAATAGATTTGCAAAAGGTTTTTTTGATCCTTTAATTGAGCTTTACAGACCTGTTCCACCTTTAGCATGGGCACCGTTAATTATTTCTGTACTGGGAATTGATAATACTGGAAAAGTTTTCTTATTATTTATGGTTTCTTTATCAATAATGATTATTTCAGCAAGGGCTGGCGCTTCAGGAACTCAATTATCAAAAATTCATGCAGCTCATTCTCTAGGAGCTTCCAAGAAACAAATTTTAAGATATGTAATTTTTCCTAACTCTTTACCTGAAATCCTAACTGGAATAAGAGTTGCTGTTGGAATGTGCTGGGGAACACTTGTGGCTGCAGAATTTTTGGCTGGAACAACGGGTATTGGTTTTGTTGAAAATGTCGCAAAGAAATACTTCCAGTATGAAGTTATTTGGATAACTATATTCATAATGGGTATGCTGGGACTTTTATTCGACGTTACTTTAAGAAAAATAATCGATAAAACCATCCCATGGCGTGGAAAAGGATAATAATTGTCTTATTTTTTATTTCATCTGTTTGTGAAGCTGATGAAATTAAACTCAGTAAAATAGTATCTTTAAATCAACCATGGGGATCATCATTTATTAATGATGAAGAAATAATTCTCACAGAAAAAGAAGGAAAAATAAAAATAGTTAATGTTAATACTAAGAAAATTTATGATATTGAGCATAATTTAAATTACCTAGTATACGGACAAGGTGGTCTATTAGATATTTTATATAAAGATAAACATATATGGATTTCCTATTCAGAAAATAGAGGCGATTGGAAAACTAGCACTTCCATTGCAAAAGCAAAACTAAATAGAAAAAAATTATCTTTTACTAATATATTTCAAGCCAATCCACCTATTGATTCTGGTTATCATTTTGGTTCAAGATTAGTTATCAAAGATAATTATTTATTTGCTTCTGCAGGAGAAAGAGGTCAAGGTATGATTGCTCAAGATCCGACTTCACACCCAGGAAGTATTATTCGAATACATTTAGATGGAAGTATTCCAAAAGATAATCCAAAATTTACTGGTAAAGATAATTGGTTACCTGAAATTTTTCAAATTGGTATAAGAAATCCTCAAGGACTTTTTTTATCACCTTTCGATCGTAAAATTTATATGAGTAATCATGGAGCAAAAGGTGGAGATTGGTTTGGTGAAGTAAAAAAAGGTGAAAATTATGGTTGGAAAATATTAGGATGGGGAGGAACGAATTATAGTGGAACAAAAATTGGTCCTAAATGGAAACCAGGATTTACAAAGGCTATAAAATATTGGGTTCCATCCATAGCTGTTAGTGCAATTACAATTTATAAAGGTGAAGAGTTTAGAGAGTGGAATGGATACGCATTAATAACGTCTTTAAAAGATATGTCATTAAGAAGTCTTGATTTTTCAAACCTCAAAGATGTCAAAGAAAATATTGTTTTTGAAAATCAAATTGGACGAATTAGAGATATACAAGTTCATCCAACCACTGGTAAGATATATTTTTTAACTAAAGATGCTTTATGGTTAATGGAAAAAAATTAAAAAAAATAATTATAAAAATTTTCAGAAATCATGGTTTAACTCAAAATCATGCAAATATAGTATCTGAAGCATTGATCAATGCTGAATTAGTTGGTGCACACACGCATGGTCTGGCAAGATTAAAGATGTACTGTGATAGAATAAATAAAAAAGTTATCAATCCAAAACCAAAAATTAAAATTAAAAAAATATCACAATCAATTTCACAAATTGATGCTAATAATAGTATTGGCTTTGTTGCAGCAGACGTTGGAATAAAACAAGTAATTAAAAATGCAAAGAAAACGGGAATAGGTCTGGTTGGAATTAAAAATAGTGGTCATTATGGACTTTCTGGCTACTATGCAGAACAAGCTGTAAAAAAAAATTTAATAGTTTTTTGTTTTACAAATGCACCACCCGCTATCGCTCCATATGGTTCAAGAAAAAAACTGTTTGGTACAAATCCAATTTGTTTTGGAGCACCAACTTCTTCAAAAATACCATTTATTTTGGATACATCTGTTTCAGAAATTAATAGAGGAAAAATAAGAGTTGCTGCTAAAACGGGGAAAAAGATCCCTATGGGAGTTGCCTTAGATAAATTTGGTAAACCAACTACAGATGCAAAAAAAGCATTGCTAGGTGTTCAATTGCCTCTAGGAGGATTCAGGGGTTCAGGTTTAGCTTGGATGGTTGATATTTTAAGTGGAGTGATGACAGGAAGTAGTCATGGTGGCAAAGTAAAAGATCCTTTTGACGATTTTTCTGGACCACAAAATGTTGGTCATATGTTCATAGCTATGAAACCAAATTTATTTGTAGGTAATTTTGGAAAAAGAATTAAGAAAAATATTAGAATGGTTAAAAATTTGCCAAAAATTAAAGGTGTTGATGAAATCCTATATCCTGGACAAAATAAATTTAAAAGATATAAGAAAAATATTTTTAAAAAAATTCTTATACCTAATAATATTAAAAAGGACTTAAAAGATCTAAATGAAAAATGAAAAAATATATTAAATATACAATTTACGTTATAATTTATTTAGCTATTGTTTTTTTTCTTGCAGTTTATTTTGTGAAAGAAGGAATTAGTATATTATAATTTTTCCTAACATGCCAGACTGGTAATGACCTGGAACATTACAACCCATCTCTAAATCCACATCTTTTGTAAACTTCCAAATAACTTCACCTATTTGATTTGGTTCTAGCATTACACTATTCGCGTGAGAGTGGGCTAAAGAATGATCTTTTTTTGACATTATTTTCATTTTTAATTTATCAATTTCTCCACCTTTAATAATTTCATTATCAACTAGTTTTTGCATTTCTTCTTGATGCTCTAAATGCATTTCTTTAGTACCAATATTATATTCATGTACTAAACTTCCTTTGTTTGAAATTAAAAATTTAATTGTTTCTCCTTTTTTAATTTTTACAAAATTTGGCTCAAAATAATTGTCATACATTTTTATGTTAATTACTCTATCTATATTTAGTTCGTTTCCTTTGTGCCCTATCATATTAAGTGAAGCAGAATTAAGAGTTGTAGTAAATAGTAAAAATAAAATAAAAAGAAATTTTTTTATCATAAAACCTTTGAAAATTTTGTTATATCATTTATCAAAAGTTCTGGTTGTTCTAAAGAAGCAAAATGTCCTCCTTTTGCCATTTTTGTCCATTGTTTGACATTATAAATTCTTTCAACATAAGATCTTGGAGCCCACTCTAAATATTCTTTAGGAAATATTGCGATAGCAGTTGGAACTTTAAGTGGTAAATGTTTTTTAGGTAACGACCTGCCACCCTCCTCCCTTCTTCCATAATAAATCCAGCTAGCTGTATTAAAAGTTCTTGTTACCAAATAAACCATAATATTTGATAACAAAACATCTTTAGAATAAACGCTTTCAATATCATTATTTTTAATATCAGACCATCCTCTCATCTTCTCTATAATCCAAGCCGCGACACCAACTGGACTATCCATCATTGCATAGCTCAATGTTTGTGGTTTTGTTGCTTGCTGAGTTCTATAACCATCTTCAATTCTTTGTTCTTTCCTAAATCTTTCTTGCCATTGTTTTTCTTCAGAAGTTTGTGGTCCATCAGGATGTCTTGTAATTAAAATATTAATATGTATTCCCAATAAATTTTGGGGAAAATCATACGCTAGCCAAGTTGAAATAGTCCCACCAAAATCTCCTCCTTGAGCAATAAATTTTTTATATCCAAGTTTGTTTAACATTAAAGAGTTTAATATTGATGCCATTTTCCTAGGACCTATTGGTCTGGAAGGTCTTCCTGAAAATCCAAAACCTGGCAAAGAGGGTACAACAACATCAAAGGCATCTTCTTCACTTCCTCCATATTTTTCCGGATGCGCTAATTTATCTATAATATTTAAAAATTCCACGATTGAACCTGGCCACCCATGGCTTAGTAGTAAAGGTTTTGGGTTAGTTCCACTTCCTTTTTCATGAATGAAATGAATATCTATACCCTCAATATTTGATTTAAAATTTTTAAACTTGTTGATATTTGCCTCTGTTTTTCTCCAGTCATATTTTTCAACCCAATACTTTGAAAAATTTTTCATATATTCTAGATTTGTTCCATACTCCCATCCGCCATCATCTGGCATCTCGTGCCATTGATAATTTTTTACTTTATTATATATATTTTGAAGATTTTCTTTAGATATCTCTATTTTAAAAGGTTTTATCATTAAAAATCTATTAATTATTTTTTTTAACCAAAAAAACAAAAATGATTGAAGTTGCAAACATAATCAAGGAATAGGTAGCTGCAGGAACAATATAAACCACATCATTAAAAATTTGAGTTCCAACAAATATAGCAAGTGTCCCGTTTTGAAGACCGCATTCTAGTGATATACATTTTCTTTGTTCAGATCCTGTTGCAAAAAATTTTGCAACATAAAAACCTAATATCATCATAGTTATATTAAGTGAAAATGTTAAAGCACCAGATTGTTTCATATATGGCATAATATTATATCTCTCTTGAATTATTGCGCTAAAAAGTACAATTAAAAATAAAATTAAAGAAATTATTTGTATAGTTTTTTCTCTAGAAGAAATAAAATTTGTTGCAAATCTTCTTATTAACATTCCTAAAATTACTGGCAATGTTACAACTGAAAACATTTTTATTGATATACCCAACATTGAAATTTCAACTCTGTTCGCTGGTACATCAAATATCTCTACAGATTTAAATATTATAAATGGAACAGTGATAATGCTTAATAAACTTATAATTGCTGTTAGAGATATAGAAAGAGCTACATCGCCATTTGCAAATTTGGTTAAAATATTTGATGTTACCCCACCTGGTGCTGCAGCAATAATCATTAATCCTATAGCTATTTCAATTGGAGTATTAAATAAAAAAATTAATGTCAAAGCAACTAGTGGTAAAAAAATTAGCTGACAGATTAAACCCACAATAAAATCCTTTGGTTGTTTGGCTACCCTTATGAAATCATGTACTGTTAACCCCATTCCAAGGGCAAGCATTATTAAAGCTAAAGATAATGGGGCAATTTTTGTAACTATTTCCATTTTAAGACATTTTAGCTTACTATATACACATTTAAAATTATATATAAAATTATTAAAAATGCTTTCAAATAAACAAATTGTTTGTCCAGACAATTTATTAAATGTTGCTCATAAAAAAAAAGGAGTGGCGGCTGCAATAGTTAATGCTGGAAAGCCTTTGCCAATGCTATCAGCAATGGATGCTGTAAAAGAAAATTTAATTATACCAGTATTAATTGGAGATAAAAAAGAAATAGAAAATTGTGCTAATGATTTAAAATTTGATATTTCAAAATATGAAATCATACATGAGCCTGTAGAAAACAATACTGCAAAAGTTGCGGCCAAGCTTGCTTCTAAGGGTAAGGTAAAAATTATTGTTAAAGGTCATATTCACACAGATGTTCTAATGAAGGAAGTTATTAAGAAAGAATATAATTTGCTTGGAAAAACTAGGTTAAGTCATATTTGGCATATGACTTTGGAGAAAAATGACAAAGCCTTAATAATTACTGATGGTGCGCTAAATGTGTTACCAAATGTTAAAACAAAAATGCATATATTAAGAAATGTTGTTGAATTTTCTCATAGAATAGGAGTGGAAAGACCAAAGGTATCTATTTTATCTGCAACTGAGGAAGTTCTTGATAGTGTTCAAAGTTCAATCGACGCTAAAGAAATTACTGAACTTTGCAAAAAAGAAAATTTAAATGCTGATGTTTTTGGTCCATTAGCTTTTGATAACAGTATTTCAAAAAAATCAGCTGCTATTAAAGGAGTAAAAAATTTGGTCGCAGGCCATGCTGATATAATATTAGTTCCTAGTGTAGAAACAGGCAATGGACTAGTTAAAATGATGGTTTACTTTATGGGAGCCTGTGCTGCTGGGGTTGTTATTGGTGGAAAGGTACCGGTAGTAATTACAAGTAGATCTGATGATGCTCCTGCACGTTTAGCATCAATTGCTGCTGCAGTAGTTGCATTAAACTAATTAATGATTTAAAAAACCTCGATACATATATGACAATTAAGTACTTAAAAAAATCTCCAAAGACATCTTCAACTGATGATTTAAAAACTAGGGAAATAGTTCAAAAACTTCTAAATGATTTAGAAAAAACTAGAGAAGATGGATGTAAAGAATTAACAAAAAAATTTGATAAATATAATGGTGAAATAATAGTTTCAAAAGAAAAGATTGAAGACATAAAAAAATCTTTAGATCAAAAAACAAAAGATGATATAAAATTTTCTTATGATAGAGTAAGAAAATTTGCAGAGGCTCAGTTAAAAAATTACGGTCAAGATTTCGAAGTTGAATTATCAAAAGGTTTGTATGCTGGTCAAAAATTAATTCCTGTTAATACAGCTGGTTGTTATATTCCAGGCGGAAGGTATGCACATATAGCTTCTGCGGTTATGAGCGTAACTACTGCTAAAGTTGCTGGTGTTAAAAATATTATTGCATGTAGCCCTCCAAAAGAAATAGTTGGTGCTCATCCAGCTATAATTTACACAGCTAATTTATGTGGAGCAAATGTTATACTTAATTTAGGTGGTGTACCAGCTATAGCAGCAATGACATACGGTATGTTTGGTAACCCACCGGCAGATATTTTGGTTGGTCCAGGAAACCAATTTGTTGCAGAAGCTAAAAGAATTTTATTTGGAAAAGTAGGAATAGACCTTTTTGCAGGCCCAACTGAAATAGCTGTAATTGCAGATGAAACTGCAGATCCAGAAATTGTTGCTTTTGATTTAGTTGGTCAGGCTGAACATGGCTATAATTCTCCAGCATGGTTATTTACATCGAGCAAGAAGCTTGCGGAAGACGTAATGAAAAGAGTTCCAGAACTTATATCAGATCTTCCAGAAGTACCACGCACAAGTGCAGAGGCTGCATGGAAAGATTACGGTGAGGTTATTCTTTGTGATAGTGATGAAGACTTAGTTAAAATAAGCGATGAATATGCACCTGAACATTTAGAAGTTCACACTAAAAATTTAAAATGGTTTCATGAAAACCTTAAAAACTATGGTTCATTGTTTATTGGTGAAGAAACGACTGTTGCATATGGAGATAAATGCTCTGGAACAAACCATATTTTACCAACCAAAGGAGCTGGTAGATATACTGGGGGATTGTTTGTTGGTAAATTTATAAAAACCCTAAGTTTTCAACGGATGACAAAGGAGTCTACGAAAGAAGTTGGTGCAGCTGCAGCCAGAATTTCAAGATACGAAGGTATGGAAGCCCATGCAAGAACTGGCGATGTAAGATTAAGAAAATACGGATACTCTAATTAATTATGATTGGAATACTTGGTGGAATGGGTACACAGGCTGGTTTAGATTTTTGCAATAAACTAGCAGTAATAAATAGAGGTAAAATTGATCAAAAATACCCCCTATTCATTCTTTATAATAAATCAAACATTCCTAAAAGACCAGAAAATATTAAAAAATACCATAATGTTTTAAAAAGTTTAGTTACAGGTTGTCGTTTACTACAAAAAAATAAATGCAAATTTATTGTGATGCCTTGTAATACTGCTCACCACTGGAGAGATGATTTGCAAAAAAAAATTGGTATCCCGATATTGAGTATGCCTAAAGAAGTATTTATACATACACAAAAAAGCTGTAAAAAAAATTCAAAAATTGGAATTCTTTGTACTGAAGCGACCTTAAGAACTGGAATTTATAGTAGATATTTTAATAAAAATTATAAATTAGTTAGTCCAATAAAATCATTACAAAAAAATTCTGTAAATAAAGCAATAAAATTTGTCAAACTGGGAAAGGCTAAGGAAGCTGAAAAAGTTTTAAGACCTGCAGTAAAATTTTTACTTAAAGAAAAATGTAAAAAAATTATTCTTGGTTGTACAGAGTTGCCAATAGCTATCTTTGCTTACAAATCTTTTAAAAAAGTTAAAGAGTCTAAAGTATTTATTGATCCAAATCTTTTATTAGCTCAGGTTTCAATGAAAAAATACAAAAAATAAAAAAAACCAACAATCTTATTTCTAAGACTGTTGGTTTAATCTTTTAACCTAATTATTTATGTGGATCTGGTACTTTTCTTAAATACGGTTTTATAGTTTCCCATCCATCTGGATATATTTTTTTCGCTTCTTCATTAGTTACTTTGGGAACTATAATTACTTTTTCACCTGGCTTCCAATCAGCTGGTGTTGCTATTTTATGTTTTGCTGTTCTTTGCATAGAGTCTATTGCTCTTAATATTTCAGCAAAATTTCTACCTGTTGTCATCGGATAAGTAAGAAACAATCCTATTCTTTTATCTGGTCTAATAACATAGACAGTTCTGACTGTTTCGTTATCTACTGCTGTTCTTCCCATTGATGTTGTTCCGGCATCACCTTCTAGCATATTATAAAGTTTTGCAATTTCTAGCTTTTCATCTGCTATAATTGGATAAGATGGTTTCATACCACACACATCTTTAATATCCTCTAACCATTTTACATGGTCTGAAACTGGATCTACACTTAAACCGATTACCTTTACATTTCTTGCATCAAACTCGGGTTTCATTTTAGCCAATGAACCTAATTCTGTTGTACACACTGGAGTAAAATCTTTTGGGTGCGAAAATAATACACCCCAACTGTCCCCAAGCCACTCGTGAAATGAAATATCACCTTCTTGTGTTTTTGCCTTAAAATCGGGAGCTAAACTATTTATTTTTAATGTCATAATTATTATCCTTAGTTTATTTTTTAAAATTAAATTATATGCAAGATTGATTTGCCTTGCAATTTTTTATAATATTATGAAATATCATGATCTTTAAACAATTATTTGACACTAAATCTTCAACTTACACGTACATTATAGCTAGCGATAAAGGCAGAGAAGCTCTGATCATAGATCCTGTAATTGAGCATACAAATGAATACATAAAAATTTTAGAGGAATTAGAACTTAAGTTGGTCAAGGTAATAGATACTCACATACATGCTGATCATATAACAGGTTTAAATGAACTAAACAAAAGAACAAACTGTACCAGAGTTATGGGTGAAAATTCAAAGTCTGAAGTAATCGATTTAAAAATAAAAGATAATGAAAAAATTAATATTGAAAATATTCAACTTAAAGCAATTTATACACCAGGTCACACAGACTGTTCTTATAGTTATTTAATGAATGATAGAATTTTTACAGGTGATACTCTTTTAATAAACGGTACTGGAAGAACAGATTTTCAAAATGGAAGTTCTTATGACGCATATGACTCTTTATTTAATAAATTACTAAAGCTTCCCGAGAAAACTTTAGTATTTCCTGCGCATGATTATAATGGAAAGAAATATTCTACAATTGAAAATGAAAGAAATAATAATCCAAGATTACAAGTTAATTCAAAAGAAGAATACGCTGACATTATGAATAATTTAAAATTGGCTAATCCAAAAATGATGGATATTGCGGTGCCAGCAAATGTTAAAGGCCTTACACTAGATCAAATATAATTTGCGGCAAGATTGCTGTTGTATTTTAACATATAAAGCTTATATTAATTTAATGGCTTGTAATAACCAAGAATGTAAATGTACAAATTGCACATACGATTTTTGTGACTGTGATGGTAACAAAAATTGTGTTTGTCAGCCAAGCGAAGCTACTTGCTGTTGTAAGAAGTAGTTTTTTAGTTAATCTAAATTCTCTAAAACAATTATGACCGAATATTTAGAATCTATTTTAAAAAGAGATCCAGCTGCAAAATCAAAGTTGAGTTTGATTTTGACATATCCTGGTGTTAAAGCTGTTCTATTTCACAAGATTGCAAATTTCTTCTCCGTAGCAAAATTTGATTTAATTGCTAGAATTGTTTCTCAATTTTCAAGATTTTTAACTGGAATTGAAATTCATCCAAAAGCAAAAATTGGTAAAAACCTATTTATAGATCATGGCATGGGTGTTGTAATTGGAGAAACTTCTGAGATTGGTGATAATGTAACCATCTATCATATGGTTACTTTAGGAGGCATATCGCCAAGTATTAATTCTGATGATCAAAGAAACATAAAAAGACATCCTACATTAATGGATAATGTGGTAGTCGGTTCTGGTGCACAAATATTAGGACCTGTGGTAGTTGGGAGAAATGCTAAAGTTGGTGCTAACGCGGTTGTAACAAAAGATGTCCCAGAAAATGCAGTTATGGTAGGTATACCTGCTAAAAATGTTGGTGAGACATCTGGAGAATTTAAGCCATATGGAATTGCACCTGGTAGTGATACAAAGTTAGATCAATGAAAAACTTTCAAAATAATTTTATTGCAGGTATAGGCAACACACCTTTGGTAAAATTAAAAGCTGCATCAGAAATAACTGGTTGTCAAATTTATGGAAAAGCGGAATACTTAAACCCTGGGGGATCAGTAAAAGATAGAGCGGCTTTAGCGTTAATAAAAGATGCAGAAGAAAAAAAACTTATTTCAAAAGGAGGAGTCATAGTCGAGGGAACAGCAGGAAATACTGGCATAGGATTGTGTCTTATTGGGAATTCAGTTGGTTATAAAACTGTTATCGTAATGAATGATAACCAAACACAAGAAAAAAAAGATATGCTTAAAAATATTGGAGCTGATTTAAGACTTGTGCCTCCTAAGCCATACAAAGAGGATGGTAATTATGTCAAAGTTGCTGGAAGACTTGCTGATGAATTGAAAAGTTCAAATAATTATGGTGTAGTTTGGGCAAATCAATTTGATAACACAGCTAATTCAAAAGGACATTACGAAACAACTGGACCTGAAATTTGGGATCAAACAGAGGGGAAAATAGATGGGTTTGTTTGCTCATCTGGCACTGGTGGAACCATCGCAGGAGTAAGTAATTTTTTAAAAGAGAAAAACAAAGATGTTAAAATTTATTTGTCAGATCCAGCTGGATCATCTCTATATAATTATATAGAAAATGGAGAATTGAAAAGCGAAGGAGGATCTATAACAGAAGGTATAGGATCTAGCAGAATAACAGCGAACTTTGCTGAAGCCAAAATTGATGGAGCTTTTTCAATTAGTGATAACGAGTCCTTACCTTTATTGTTTAATTTAATTGAAAATGAAGGTTTAAGTTTAGGTACCAGTTGTGGAGTTAATATAGCTGGAGCAATTAGACTTGGAAAAAAATTAGGTCCAGGTAAAACAATTGTAACTATTTTGTGTGATCGATCAGATAAATACAACTCCAAGCTGTTTAATAAAAAGTTTCTTCAAGAAAAAGGGCTGCCTTTTCCAAACTGGATATAAAACCGCATATCTGCATTGTAATAAAAGCTTTATCTTTAATTTATAAAATTATTTAACCTATTGATTAAAAAAAGGAAAAAACATGAAAAAAATAATACTAACTTTAATTATCACAATCTTTTCAACTGCTACATTTGCAGATGGTCATGGATCGGGAAAAATTAAACTTGAGGGTTTTGGATCTTGGGCTGTTAACGCACTAAACGCTGGCAAAGGCGATCTAGCGATTACCTACGACGGAATTGCAAGTATGAAAGATTTAAATGAAGATCCAGTTTTTAATAATGCATCAATACAATGTGTCGGAGGATTAACTACAAAAGAGGCAAAATTTGAAGATGAAACAGGCATATGTAGGTTCGATTTGATTGATGGAGAGAGTGTATTTATTAAATATACTGGAAAAGGTACATCTGGAGTAGATGGATCTGGTACTTTTGAATTTATTAGAGGTACTGGCAAATATGAAAATATTAAAGGTAAAGGAAATAGTGGTAGAATAAATCTTAAAACTAAAAAAAAAGGATTTGCCTCAACATTTAATACTTTCACAGGTGAATACAAATATTAACAATAAAGGAGGTTTTGTGGCTAAATTTTATTTGATTGGTAAAATAAGCAAGGATTTAATGGAAAGAATGCAAAAGGATCCATCTGCAGACAGATACGAGTCTACAAAAAAAGTAACGGAAGCAGCAGGTGCTAAAATGATAAGTTATGAATGGGTGAGAGGAAGATTTGATGTAATTTCATGTGTTGAAGGTGAGTTTGAGGCAGTAGTAGGTTTAAAGATAGCTTTTAAAAACTCAGGTCTTATGGAAGATTTAATGATACACGAAGTTATTGATTACAATAAAGCATTCGGAAATGCCGCTAAAGCTGCAAACAGTGTTGTTAAACCAGGTAAATAATGTCTGGGTTTGCAATATTTAATATTGAAGTAAAAAATTCAGATGCTTATCAAGATTATGTGAAACAAGTTAAACCAACTGCTGAAAAATATGGTGGAGAATACATTGTGAGAGGCGGAGAATTCAAAATTGTGGAAGGAGAATGGTCTTATCCCAGGACAGTTGTGATAAAATTTCCATCTTTTCAAAATGCCTTAGACTGGTATAATTCAGATGAGTATAAACCAATAAAAAAAATTCGGTTAGATAATTCGGTATCTAATGGAATAATAATAAAAGGAGAATAGAATGATTGAAAAGTTTAATAATATTTTTTACTTGATAGTATTTTTAGTACACTTCGGTGCCTTTGCCTTTTACGCATTTAGATGCTTATTTGCAACAAAGTCTTTTGTTGATCAATATGGAATGGGTGATGGAGCAGCTATAATGACGAGATTTTTTGGATCAATATTTGTAGCTTCAGTTTTAATGGCTATATATGTTGGATTTGTAAGACCAAATGGATTGGAAAATACTTGGGCTTTTTTTAATTTAATATTTTTACAAAATGCTGCAGCATTTATTTTTGCAATATGGTCTCATAGAAAAGGTAACTTGGGTGTTAATTCTAAAACTTCAGTAGAAGGTATAATTGCTCCAGGGGTTTTAACTTTACTAAGTGCTATACTGTGCTACGGACTAGCTGATAAAATTTATACTTAAACTAAAAAAAAGGACTCTAAAATGTCTAAAATAGAAAAAATATCAAAAATTATTAATGAGGGCGATACTGCGGGTGCTGAACAATTGATTCACAATGATTATCAATTTTTAATGCATGCATCAGGAAAAACATTATCTAAAAAAGATGTTGTTGGATGGATCGGAATGAAAGATGTAAAAAAAGATAAAGTGAGAGTTCTTTTTGAAAATGATGAGGTTGGTTTTGAACATGCTATGGTAACTTTTAAAGATGGAAATAAAGAAGCCGTTATGTCTTATTATAAATTTAAAGATGGTAAGATTGTATACCAAGAAACAGGTGCAACTAAATTACCAAAATAGAGTGTAAAGATTATTTAAAATGTTCCCAAAAAAATATTCTAATCTTTTATTCATACTGGTAATGGGTTTTGGTATGAGTTTACTTATGACCTTAATAATTACATATGTAAATACAGGAATAGATAGTGGTTACCTAAATAGATTCTTAAAAGCATGGGCAGTGGGACTTCCAATTGCTATAACAACAGCATTATTGGTTGGTCCTATTGCAAAAAAGTTTGTAGATAAAATTACAAATTAATATTAATGTTATCTTGTGAACAATATCACAGCATATATTATTCTCTTCGTAGCTGTAATTTTAGGCACAGCAGCTAATGGTTTTGCAAAAAGTTCTCAGGGTTTTACTTTATTGTTTCCAAGTTTGTTTACTGGTATTTCTATAGTTGCGTGTATGTATGCTTTATCCCTTGTTATGAAAACAATTCCTGTAGGGGTAACTTACGCATCTTTCGCGGGCTTGTGTATAATAGCAACAAGTTTCGTAGGATTTGTTAAATTTAATCAAATTCCCAACATTTACGTCATTTTGGGGATTGGATTAATTGTCGCTGGTGTTTTAATGGTAAATTTATTAGGCAAAACTCATAACTAATTATTCAAAAATATTTTAACTCATTGAAATAATATTAGTACAAACTAATTATTAAGCATGAATTCATTATATAAAGTAATAATAACCTACGAATTAGTTTTTTTACTATTCTGGAATATACTTTATTTATCAAACTCAGACATTGAAAATTGGTTTACTGAAAAGTTTTTAACAGCAATTTTTGTATTTCTATCCACAATGGCTTTGGGTGCAACACTTATGTATATTATTTTTATTAGCTTAAAAATATCAGGCATTTCTAAAGTGCTTAAAAGTTTAAAAGATCCAAGAAAACCAGAGGGAAATCAATAATGGGAAAGTTTTTAATATTTGGAGCAACTGGATCTATAGGGTCTAAACTTTCTGAAAAATTGTTAAACTCAGGTAAGGAAGTTCATTTAATAGGCAGAAATGAAGAAGAGCTTAAAAGCTTATCTTCAAAATTAAATTCAAACTATACTATTTTTGATATATTTTCAGATAACATTTCAGATTTTATAAAAGATGAGTTTAAAGATACTGATGTTTCAGGAGTTGCTTATTGTATCGGATCAATTGATTTAAAACCTTTAAGGGTAACTAAAAAAGAAGATTTTAAAAAATGTTTTGATATTAATTTTTTTCCAATTGTTGAAATCATTAAAGGTTTACAAGAAAATTTAAAAAAAAATAAAGGCTCCGTTGTTCTTTTCTCAACAGTTGCTGTACAAACAGGATTTACTAATCATGCAATAATTGCTTCTGCAAAAGGAGCTATAGAGGGGTTAACAAAATCTCTTGCAGCAGAATTTGCACCAAACATAAGAGTAAATTGTATTGCTCCGAGTTTAACTGATTCAAAAATGTCTCAGCCAATTTTAAAAAATAAATTAATGAGCGAAGGGATTGCCAAGTCACATCCAATGAAAAGAATAGGAAAAGCTGAAGATGTGGCATCTATGGCAAACTTTTTATTGTCTGAGGAGAGTCTCTGGGTTACAGGACAAATTATTGGTGTTGATGGTGGCAAATCGGCAATAAGCTAAAAAAAAATAATATACATAAGTGTCTTCCGAATAATTTATATGAAAAATAAAATGGACGAAGTAGTAGGAATGGCTTGGTCCGATAAAATATCTTTTGAGGAAATCAAGAAAAAAACTGGCCTTTCTGAAAAAGAAGTAATATGTCTAATGAGATCTACTCTAAAAAAAAAAAGTTACATAATTTGGCGTAAAAGAGTAAGAGGACGCTCTTCAAAACATAGGAAAAAAAATAAAAAAAAATTTAATTATTATGAATTTTAAACCTTCAAGAGATTTTGCTTTAAAAGAGTTAAATAATTTTGTTGAAAAAAACTTAGTAGAGTATTCTAGAGCTAGAAATTTTGACCATGGTCCATCTAAGAGGCAAAATACTTCTTGTTTATCCCCATATATTACACATGGTACATTGAGCGAAATTGAAATTATCAAAAAATCCCTAAAAAAATTTTCATTTATTAAAAATGAAAAATTTATACAAGAAATTTTATGGAGAGTTTATTGGAAAGGGTGGCTAGAATTAAGACCAAAAGTTTGGTCTGATTATCTTATGGATCTAAATAAGTTAAAAAAAGAATATTATAATAATAAAAATTACAATGAAGCTATTGATGGAAAAACTGAAATTAAATGCTTTAATACATGGGTAGATGAATTAAAAAATTATAATTATCTCCATAATCATACAAGAATGTGGTTTGCGAGTATTTGGATTTTTACACTTGGTTTGCCTTGGCAATTAGGTGCAGAATTTTTCATGAAATATCTTTTTGATGGAGACAGCGCTTCCAACACTTTGAGCTGGAAATGGGTAGCTGGAATTCAGACAAAAGGCAAAAATTATATTGCCTCTGAGTGGAACATAAAAAAATTCACAAATAATAGATTTAGCAATATTAGACTTAATGAAAATCCAACTCCGATAATAGATGATAGAAGTTACCCCGTTATTACTGATAATTTTATAAGTTCGCCTTTGTCTGCCGAAAAAGATCTATTGATATTTGAAAATAATATATCTTTTGAACTATCTGACTTCAATAATCATTCTTTTAGAAATATTTATTTTGTGTTTAATGGAAATGATACAAGGCAAATTAAATTAGACGAAAAAGTTCTTAACTTTAAAAAATCTCTTCTAAATAATCAAATAGATGTTTTAAAAAAAAAATCTTTGGATTGTAAAGTAATTGAAATCCAAAATTTAAAAGAAATTCAAACAAACATATTTGCTTTATATCCTTCGGTTGGTGAAAACCTAGATTTTATTAATTTAAATGGTTTTAAAAATATTTCTTTTTTATATAGAAAGATTGATCAATATTCTTGGAAATATTGTAATAAAGGTTTTTTTAATTTTAAGAATTATATACCAAAAATAGTTCAAGAATTTATTTAGACGAACATCTTTTGGAACAGTACTTTACTCTTTCCCAATTTAATCTCCATTTTTTTCTCCAAACAAAGGGTCTTTTGCAACCTGAACAAATTTTTGAGGGTAAATCTTTTTTTTTCATCTTAATTGGTTTTTATTTTTTAAAAATAAAAAATAAGCAACTATTTCATAAAGATAGTGGAATAAAATAAACAATGGTTTAATTGAAAAAATTTTAACTAGAAATTTATATTTTGGAATTTTAGACCAAATAACAATAAAAGCTTTAGCTCCCCCTATAACTTTCCCATCATCAATTACATGGAGTCTTCTTAACAATTCTTCCTGTGATTTAGATGTTAATTTTAAAGCTTCATCGTTATTTGTGATATCAATCCATTCTAAATTACTATCAGCAATCTTTTTGTAGTGATTTATTTCTAATCTACAAACGCTGCATGAATTATTAAAAAATACCTTAATCGCCATATGTATTTTTATTAATGAATTTTTCAGCTTCTAACAATATTAATTTTTTTCTCTCTGGTTTCATTTTGTCAAAGATTCTTACCATCATTGAAAGTCTTGGATTTTTTAAAAAGAATGATCTATTTCTATTTATAAATCTCCAATATAGGCCATCCATAGTGTTGCACCAATCACCTTTCTTAAAATCCATCATTTTCATAAAATAACTTGATCCACAAATATATGGTTTAGTTGCAAATATTCCACCATCGCTAAATAAACCCATGCCATAAACGTTTGGGACCATCACCCAGTCAGACGAGTCCACAAACATTTCCATAAACCATTTGTAAACAATTTTAGGTTTTATTTCACATAAGTTCATAATATTTGAAAGTATCATTAATCTTTCTATATGATGCGACCACCCATGATTTATTGCATTATTAATTGCATAGTCCAAAGGTGGTAGACCTGTTGTACCGTCATACCATGATTTCTTCATTTTTCTATTTTGTTTAAAGAAATTTCTTTTCTCCATTTCATCGCTATATCTTTGATAAACTCCTCTCATAAATTCTCTCCATCCAATAACTTGTCTCACATATCCCTCTAAAGAATTAAGTCTAATTTTATTTTTTTTATGAAATTCTAAAGTTTTAGAAATTACAAATTCAGGTGTTACAAGGCCTAAATTAATATATGGGCTTAATGCACTATGGAACAGAATATTGTTTCCTTGGTCAACTGCATCTTCATAATCACCAAATAAATTTGATTTCTCTTTTAAGAAAAAGTTTATAAGTTTAACAACATCACTGTACTCAGTTGCAAGCCAAAAATTTTTTGTATTTCCTGGATGGTCCTTAAACATTTTTTCAACAATAGGTTTTAAATTTTTTGTATGTTTTGTTTCAGTAATACTTGGAAACTTTGGAACTTTTATATTTTTAGGTAGTTTCTTTCTATTATCCTCATCAAAACTCCACTTATCTCCTTCAGGATTTCCATCTTTTTTCATTAATATATTTAACTTTTGTCTTGTACCTTTATAAAAAGTTGCCATGAAAGGTCTTTTATTTTTTGATAAATAATCCTTAAATTCCTCTCTAGAGTTTAGAAACATTGGTGATTTAATTTTATTCCATAAAAGATTATTTTTTTTAACGAAAGTTTGAAATTTTTTTTCAAAAAATTTATCTTCAATTTCAAAGCTTGAAATTTCATTAATTTTTTTCGATTTAATAATTTTTTTAATTTTATCTAAATAACTTTTTTTAAAATCATTCGATTCAACTTTTATGTATACAGTATTAAATTTGTTTTTTTTTAAATTATCTGCATATGATCTCATGGCAGATAAAAAAAGTAATATTTTTAATTTATGGTGTCTTTCATAAGTACATAATTCATAATCTTCTGCCATAAAAAAAATATGATCTTTTTTAAATTTTTCTATATTTTTTTGAGGAAATAATTGATTTCCAAGAATTATAAATAACTTCATAGAATTATATTTGTTCTTATATCAGAAAATTTTAAGTTTTTAGTGCGGCAGGTTAAACCTGTTTAATATTTTAACTTAAGAATTAATTTTTCCCAAATAGTTTACTAAAATTACACCTATTATTATCAGGATAATACCAATTGATCCATACAAGTTAGGTAGCTGATTGTATTTTACAATTCCAAATATTGTGACAGCTGTAATTGTAAGACCGCCGTAAGTGGCATAGGTGAAACCAACAGGTATTATGGTCATAGATTTAGATAAAAAAAATATACATATTACAATACTACAAATGCAAAATATTGTTGGAGCTAAATTAGTAAAACCATTAGTAGTTTTTAAAAACCCATTTGCCACAATCCCAAATATTATTGCTAATATTAAATAAACATATCCTGTTAAAAAATTCATAATTTATTTATAAATATCATCTACTTCAACTTGATAAGCTTCAACTAGCTTATTATTTTGATTTGCTATGCCGACAACATCAATCATTTCTTTAATCATTTGATCAGTTGCACCTTTTTTTTTTGCTGCTGCAGTGTGTGATCTTATACAATACTCGCAACTATTTGTTATTGATACTGCAACATAAATTAATTCTTTTGTGACTGGATCAAGAGTTCCTTTTCCCATTATTTGTTTAAGATTGTTCCAAGTTCTTTCAAGTGTTTCAGTATTATGTGCAATTGACCTCCAAAAATTGGGAATTTTTTTAATGTTTCTTATTTTTTTAATATCATCAAAAATTCTTTTAACTTTACCTTTAGCTTTACTTTCGCTTATTGGTTTAAATATTTTCATTATCCCTCCTTTATAATTTTAAAATATCTTTTTTAAATTTAGTATACAGAATTTTAGAATATTTATTCATATTTTTCATATTAACTTTAGCATCATTATCAAACTTTTCTAATGCACCCTCTCCTAATTGATTTTCTAATGCTAATTTATATTCGGGTACACATCCCCACTCGTTTACGGTCGTGCTTTTAATTTCTATATGAAATTGAATTCCATAAGCATGATTTTGGTATTTAAAAATTTGATATTTGGTTTCTGGAGATGATGCGATTAATTTAATGTCTTTATTGTTTTCTAAATTTTGAACTTCGTAGGAATGCCACTGTAGTGTTTTAATTAAATTTGGAAATTCAGAGAACAATATGTCTTTATTTTTATTTTCTGAAAAGTTAATATCCATAATTCCTATTTCTGGATTTCTTGATTTTACAACTTTCCCTCCAACGACTTCTCCTAATAGTTGGCATCCTAAACAAAAACCTAAGTAAGGTTTTTTTAGATCAATTACAAATTCTTTTATCCTTTTTTTTTCATCAATTAGCCATGGATAATCTTTTTCCATCCAAGTATCCATGGGTCCGCCCATACAAAGCATAGCGTCATAAATCTCTAGGTCTTTGGGTATTTTTTCACCTTCATCTAATTCAATTGTTTTTAACTTAGCACCATCTTTAATCATTAAATCTTTAATATAACCCGGATCTTCGATTTTAATGTGCTGTAAAATTAAAATGTTCATTCTTTTAAAGCGCTGGCTTTAAAAGTTTTAACATTTTTTTATGGATAGATCTATTTGCAGATATTAATACATTACCAGCAAATATTGCACTTTTATTTTTCCATGTAGACGAAATACCGCCGGCTGCATTAATAATTGGAATTAAAGGATGAATATCCCAAATTTTATTCATACACTGAATAACTACATCAACCTTTCCTTCACAAAAATGTGCATAGCTTAAAGCGTCAGCACAAGGAAATTGCATTAACTTTAAAACTTTTGGTATTTTTTTTTGTTTATTTAAACTCAACCAACCATGAAAAGCACCAGAAACTTTCATATTATTTATTGAAGCTTTTTTATTTACTTTTAATTTTCTTTTTTTTCCATTTTCGACTACATATGCAACTTTGTTTGAAACATTGTAATAATATTTTTTTAGTTTTGGAAAATTTGCTAAACCCAAAATTGGCTGGCCTTTGAAGTTCAATGATATTAAATTGCTCCAAGTTGGGTTTCCAATGACATAGGATCTTGTTCCATCAATAGGATCTATCACCCAAGTAAAATCACTTACACTCTTTTTATAACCAAACTCTTCTCCTAGAATTTTGTGGCTTGGAAAATTTTTTTTAATTTTCGACCTAATAAACTTTTCAAATGCTTTGTCTGAGCTAGTGACTGGGTCATATCCTTTTCCTCTTAATTTATTAACAACCTTAAAGGGTTTGTCTAATTTTTTGTAATAAAAATTAGTTAAATCTTTAGCTAATATATTGAGGAAATTAGCGAAATTTCTCATTTTTTTTGGATTTATCTTTTCCATGCAGACGACATACTATTTATCTTGATTAAAGTAAATTTTTAAATAATCCTCAAAAAAGATTATGAAAATCGAGCTTAACAATAATAAAGTTTTTTATAATAATGGGTCTTCTGTTGAAGAAATACATCCTTTTTGGTTAAGAGAAAGGGTAAATGGAGAAAACTTTCTAGATAAAACTACCCAACAAAGACTCTTTGATCCAACCACTCTTAATGTAGAAATAAAAATTGAGAAGGCTCAAATTAATAATCAAATTCTTGAAATTGATTTTAATGATGGCGTTAATTCTAAACTTGATATTGATGCTATCGCTAAAGAATTTTCAAAAAAGGATAATTTCATACATAGTATTGAAAAAATAAAATGGGATTCTGATTTAAAAAAAATTAAAAATTACGATTTCAAAAACGAATTATTTGAATCTAAAGAGATGTATGAAATTTTAATAGATTTTTATAAATATGGTTTTGTAATTATTAAAAAAGTTCCCACTGAAAATAATTATTTAGTTAATTTTGCAAATTCAATTGGCAGTGTTAGACGAACTAATTTTGGTGAACATTTTAACGTAAAATCTATACCAAATCCTAATGATCTAGCTTATACATCGTTAGCCTTGGCTCCACATACAGATAATCCCTACAGAAATCCCGTTCCATGTATTCAAATTTTACATTGTATAAAAAATGAAGTTAAGGGTGGTTATTCAACTTTGGTAGATGGGTATGCTGTTACAGAGATTTTGAAAAAAGAAAATCCAGAATTTTATAATATTTTAACAAAGGTTAAAGTCCGTTTTCAATTTATTGATAGAGATGTTGTTTTGGAAGACTGGTCTGAGCTTATTAAGCTAGATGAAGATAAAAAATTTAAACAAGTAAGATTTAGTCCAAGACTAGACTTTGTTCCAATGTTAGAGAAAAAAGAACTTGACCTTTATTATAAGGCAAGAAAAAAAATATCAGATTTATATAATTCTGAGAAATTTAGAATTGAGTTTAAACTAGAACAAGGTGACTTGATAATGATGGATAATTATAGACTGCTTCATGGAAGGACTGAATTTAATTCAAATGAAGGAAATAGATTTTTACAAGGATGTTACATAGATTTTGACAGTACAGAGGGAAAATTGAGACATTTAAAAAGAAAATTTAAAATTTGACTCTTCGTGATTCATTAATAGCAGCGTTAGTTCCAATATTTTTAGGTTTTGGTTTTGTAATTGCAAAACCAGCTATGGAATATCTTCCCCCTTTTTTATTAATGGGTTTAAGATTTACGTTTGTAGCATTACTTTTAATTTGGTGGTTTCCAATACCGCATGGGTACCTTAAAAGAATATTTTTTGCGTCCTTAATAGCAAATACTGTGCAATACAGTATTACATATACAGGTTTAAGTTTGATAGATGCGTCTGCAGCGGTATTGCTTGTTCAAACAGAAGTTCCTTTTGGTGTTCTATTTGCTTACTTTATGCTTAAAGAAAAACCAACTCTTAGAAGTTTAATAGGAATAAGTATAGCATTTATAGGTGTTTATGTTTTAACTGGGTCACCAAATTTAAATGGTAAGTTAATTGGTGTTAGTTTAACAATAATAGGATCAGCTGTTTGGTCTTTAGGGCAAGTCCTTGTAAAACCATTAAGTAAAGAAATAAATCCATTAGCCCTTGTTGCCTGGTTAGGTTTTTTCTCTGGTCCAATATTAATAGCAATGTCTGCAGTTTTTGATGGAAATACAATTGATTATTTTAAAGCTGCAAGCTTTGAAAGTTGGATGATTGCAATTTATTTAGGGTTTATTATGCAACCAATAACATATGGTTGTTTCTATTACGTTTTAAAAAATAACCCTTTGTATAAAGTTTTACCAATAGTTACGATGGGTATCCCTCCAACTGGACTTTTAGCAGCAATTTTTCTTTTAGGTGAAGAACCAACTAAAGAATTATTTATTGGGGGGGTTATTATTATTATCGGAGTAATGTTAATTGTATTAAATAAACCAGGCCAAAAATAACTACCCGAGTTTTTGTAAAAAAGGTAAATAATTTAAAATATAAAATCCAAGTGCTTGAAGTTGATTTGTTAAAATCAAAAAGCCTGTTATTAATAATAATGTTCCACCTATTTTTTCAATAAGAACAATTTTTGTCTTAATGGTTTTTGAAAATAGGATGAATTTTTGTATCAAATATCCTGATAAAATAAATGGTATTGCTAGACCAAGAGAATATGAAAATAGTAAAAATATTCCTCTAATTATACTTTCTGAAGTGGAAGCGAGCACCAAAATTGATCCTAAAATCGGACCTATGCATGGTGTCCAACCAAAAGCAAATGCCATTCCAATTAAAATTGAACTAAAAATATTTTTATTATTTTCTGAATAGAATCTTTTTTCATATGTTAAAAACTTTAAATTTATTAATCCAAGTATTTGCAGTGAAAAAATAATGATAATTAATCCTGCTATTATTCTTAAAGGAAAAGAATTGCTTAATAAAAATTTTCCTAAGAATGTTGCTGACGCTCCTAATGCAATAAATACAATTGAAAAACCAATAGTAAATAAAATTATTGGAAATAAATTTATATTTTTTTTTTCTATAAGCTCATTAAAGCTGCTACCTGTAATAAAAGATATATAACCAGGTATCAAAGGGAGAACACATGGGGATAAAAAACTGATCAATCCCGCTCCAAATGCTATTAATATTTCTATCATTTTAACCTGTATTTTTCATTGCTGCTGAAATTCCTGCAATTGAAGTCATCATAGCATCATTTAAATATTTTTTTTGTTTTTGATTTTTAATTTTCTTTCTCAATTTACCCATAACAACCGCTTGAATAATATTTAAAATTTCGGAATAAACATTTCTTACAATTATAGAAGTTCTAAATTTTTTTCTTTGATTTATAATCTCTTTAGGGGTTATTTTTTTATTCAATTCTTTTATAATTTTAAATTCTGATCTTAATTTCATTCCTACTTTTGCTAATTTTTCATCTGCAAGATTTTTTTCATAAACCTCCGATATTTCTGGATCAACTTTTGAAATAACCATATCTAAAATATCCATTGTCGAATTAAAGAAAGGCCAATTCCTTTCCATATCATATAAAACTTTTCTAAATTTTTTAATTGAAGAATATTTTAAACCATCTCCGGTTCCAAGCCATGCTGGAAGCATTAGTCTAATTTGAGTCCAGGCAAAAACCCAAGGGATAGCACGTAATCCTTTTATATTATCGACATTTTTTCTTTTTGATGGCCTTGATCCAATTGATAGTTTGCCTAAAGCTATATGAGGCGTAATCGTTTTAAAATATCTTATAAAATCAGAATTAAAGTTAATATTTTTTCTATATGCTTTTGTAGAAACTTTTGTCATTTTTTCTATTAGCTCTCGCCATTGATCTTTTGGTTGTGGAGGTGGGTTAAGTGTAGCTTGCATAACTGCACCTATGTAACTACACAAATTATACTTTGCCATTGGTTCATATCCATATTTCTGTTGTATCATTTCACCTTGGTCAGTAATTCGAATTTTTCCATCAACTGAACCTGGTGGCTGTGATCTTAATGTTGCTTGGATAGGTCCTCCACCTCTTCCGGCTGATCCTCCTCTACCATGAAAAAAAGTGATACCGATTTTATATTTTTTTGCTAATTTTGTTATATCTTCCTGAAGTTTGTACTGATGCCAACTAGCTGATAGTTTGCCCGCATCTTTGCTCGAATCTGAGTAGCCAATCATTATTTCCTGTTTGTTCTTAATCAATTTTCTATACCATTTAAGGCTAAACAGTCTGTCCATTATTGATTTAGCATTTATCAAATCATCTAGTGTTTCAAATAAAGGAACGACTCTTAATTTTTTTTTTATTTTTCCTTCTTTTTGTAAAAAATAAACTGTTAAGATATCAGAAGCGCTAGAAGTCATTGATATTACATATGCACCCAAACATTCCTCTGGTTCATTTGCGAGAGTTTTAAAAGTTGACCATACTTCTTTATTTTCTTTATTTTTAAATGAGAAATTATTTATTAGGTTTTTATTTGATTTTAGTTTACTAGATAAAAAACTTAATTTTTTATCTTCATCCCATTTATAATAATTTGATTTATCTTTTTTTTTTATAAGTTCTGCCATAAGTTGCGTATGCCTTGATGATTCTTGTCTAATATCCAATTTAGCAAGATTAATGCCAAAACACTTAGCTCTTCTCATTAAATCCAATAAATCTCCACTTGCAATATTTTCACTCTGATTTTGTTCCAAAGATTCTCTTACAACTCTTAAAGGTTTAAGAATTTCTTCCTTTGATGATAATAATTTTTTTTGATTTAAAGGTTTATTTCTTATTAAATGATTTTCTATTGTTCGATGTGTTATCCTCATTTTATCTCTTAGGGGTCTTAAATAAACTCTATATGGTTCAAAAGTTTTTCCTGTTTTTTTAATTATTTTTTTTGAACATTTCTCCATAGAAAATGATCTAATTAGTTTTGTTAATTCTTTCTCATATAATTTAGCAGCTTCCCATCTAGATAATAAAATTACTTCCTTTGTAACTTTTGCAGTTACATTGGGATTGCCATCTCTATCACCGCCCATCCATGAACCGAAATGAATGGGATTAAAATTTTTAGGTAAATTTTTTCCCATATTTTTTAAAAAAATGCCATTTAATCTTCTATAAACTTTAGGAATAGTCTCCCAAAGACTATCTTCAATTACTGCCAAACCCCACCTTGCTTCCTCCAATGGAGTGGGTTTAAATCTTTTTAAATCATCCGTATTCCAAATTATTGTAATCTCATCATAAATTTTTTTATCTAAAATTTTTAATTTTGAAGAATAGTTTTTTAATAAGTCTCTTTGTTCCATTATCTCTGTTATTTTATGATATTTTTGTATTAATGTTCTTCTTTTTACCTCTGTTGGGTGAGCAGTTAAAACAATTCCAATATTTAAACTTTTAGCAATATTGTAAATTTTATTTGATGAAATTTTTTTATTTTTAAAAAGATTTTCGAAAATTTCCTCAATAAAAATATTCTTATGTTTTGTTTTTAATTGTGAATTTTCAAACTCATCTAATTTTCTTGAAGCATCTATAGACTCGGCTAAATTAACAAAATTCATAAAATGACTAAATGCTCTAACTAAATTAAATATTTTCAAAGGACTTAATCTTTGAATTTGAGTAATTATTTTTTTAAATCTTTCTTTATTATTCTTATTTGAACTGTTAGTTTTTGATAATAATCTAATTTTTTCTACTAGATTAAAAAAGCCATTGCCTTCTTGTTTTTTAATTACTTTTCCTAAAATATTTCCCAAATATCTTACGTCGTTTCTTAAGGATTTAGTTGGTATACTTTCATAATACAAATCTCTTTTGAGCATAAAATTATTTTAAATCTCTTAAACTTTTATCAATCCCATTTAATCAAAACTATTGAAGTAATTACTATCCAAACAATAGCATAATAAAATGGCATCGCTTTTCTCCATGAAGATAAAATTCGTGCTGCGTTTTTCGTTTCTTTTTTTTTCATTTGTTATCCTTTGATTCCTAGGTGAGTATATTTTACATTTAAATAATCTTTTATTGCCATTGATCCGCCTTCTCTTCCATATCCAGCTTGTTTAATGCCTCCAAAAGGAGCTTCTGCTAAAGCAACTAAAGGTGTATTGACTGCAACTGTACCTGTTTCCATTAACTCTGATGCTCTGTGTGCTTTTTCCATTGAGTTAGTACAAATATAACTTGAAAGTCCAAGTTCATGGTTGTTAGCTCTTTCAATAACTTCATCAAAAGTTTTAAATGATAACATTGGTACCAATGGGCCAAAAGGTTCTACTTTCATTATAGTAAAATCATCTTTTACATTATCAAAAATAGTAGGTTCGTAATAAAAACCCTTATTAAAACCTGATGGTCTCTTTCCACCAAGTAGAACTTTTGCTCCTTCTTTTTTTGTAGTTTCAACTAATTCTTCAATTTCATTTAATCTTTTTTTAGTTGTAAGAGGTCCAAGTTGAACTGATGGGTCCATTCCGTCACCTATTTTTAATTTTTTAGTTTTTTCAACAAATAAGTTCACAAATTCATCTTTTTTATTCTCTTGAATATAAAATCTATTTGGAGAAATACAAACTTGACCATTATTTCTAAATTTTGCGGTGATTGCCATGTCAGTTGCTTTTTTAATATCTGCATCGTCAAATACAATAAACGGTGAATGACCACTTAATTCCATTGTAACTCTTTGAACTTTGTCAGCGGCTTGTTTTAAAATTAACTTACCTACTCTAGATGATCCTGTGATAGAAATTTTTTTTATAATATCAGATGATATTAATTGTTGAGCAATACTTGGCGGATCTCCCGATAAAAGATTAACTACTCCAGGAGGAACTCCACATTCATTACATATATCAACTATCTCCATAACAATTCCAGGAGTAATTACATCAGGTTTTACAATTACTGAACAGCCTGCTGCTAAAGCAGTTGAAATTTTTCTTGATGATAAAACTGCAGGAAAATTCCATGGAACCAAAGCTGCTACTACTCCTACAGGTTGGTAGTAAACATGAACTCTAGTATCTTCAAATCTGCTCTCTACAGTTTGTCCATAAATTCTTTTTGTTTCTTCTGCATTCCATTCAAATATATCTGCTGCACCAGATACTTCACCTTTCGCTTCAGCAAAAGGTTTTCCAACTTCTAACGTCATCCACTTAGCCAGAATATCTTGCTTCTCTCTCATTTTATCGGCTATACGTCTAATAATATATGCTCGTTGCCACGGAGGAGTTTTTTTCCAAACTTCTAAACCTTTTTCCGCAGATTTGAGTGCCTTATCAACGTCAGTAGGTGTAGCTTTTGATGCATGTCCAAGAACTTCTTCGTTAGATGGATTTATAACTTCATAAGTTTTTTTATCTGATGATTGCTGCCATTTACCATCTATAAATTGACCAAATTTTTCGTACATAAATTTAATTTAACATTACTATAGGTTGTGTCTACTATGCAATTTACTCATTATAACATTTTTGTAATAATGATATTATAGAATATTAAAGAAAGGAGGATATATGGCTAAATTTTATGGCATGGGAAACTATACCGCTAAAGCTTTTCAAGGATTTATAAAAGATCCAGGTCAAGATAGATCAAAAGCAGTAGAAGCAGTTGCAAATTCTTTAGGTGCAAAAGTTCATGGTTTTGATTTATTAAGAGGACCTTATGACTTTGTAGTTATAATGGAAGGAACTTTTACACAAATGGCAGCAGCAAAACTAGCTGTTGAAGCTACAGGTGCAATTTCTAACTTTACTATAAGTGAAGCGATAGATCTTAATGCAGCAGCTAAAGAAGCAGGAAAAGTAGCGGCAGCATATAAACCAGCGGGTTAATTATATTTAATTCAACTTCTGGTCTAAAGATCGGAAGTTGAATTGTTTATTTGCCTACAGAACTAACAACGTAAAAAGATACAATATCGATTTGTTCCTTAGTTAAAATTTCATCTTCTCCGTATGCAGGCATAACTCCAAGTCCATAGGTCACCATCTCTTTGACTGACTCTATGGTTAAGTCTACTGTGTCTAAATTTGGTCCTACATTTCCTTCAGCACCTGCTGCCTTTAAAGTGTGGCAAGCTGAGCATGCTGCTATCTCATTAAAGATTTCAAGACCTTTTGCTAACTTAGATTCATCTGCTAATAAAGTTTGGCAGAATAAAATTAAAGTGATTAAGTAAATTAATAAAAATTTAATAATTTTCATTAATTAAATTTATAACTCTTATTATGGTTTTATACTACAGTGATTTGGACGCTATGATCTTTCCAACCATTATGCGCATAACCTCTTCTGTTTTCCATTCTTAACTCTGGTTGTTTATCAGAACCATTAGAAGCCAAACTAGCTATATTGTAAGTTCCTGAAGATAAGTTTGCTTCAAAAGCAAATTGTCTCCACGCATATTTTCCTAAATCCGGTCCTACAAATTTTGCTTTTTTCCAGCTTTTACCTCCATCAATGGATACTTTGACACTTCTTACTTTTTTCATTCCTCCCATAGCAACCCCAACGATTTGAACTTTTCCAGCTTTTACTGTTCCAGTTTCATCTGTTGGTCTTGTTATCCATGATTTCACAGGCATTTCCCAGCAAGATGGGTATTGAGATCCTTTTTTTCCAATCGGCGAAATCCTGTAACTTTTTTTCATGTATTTCACTGAAGACTCAGCTTTGCTAAAATTTACTTTCCCGAGATGTTTTACATTGTTGATACCAAAGTAGCCCGGAGTAACCATTCTCAAAGGACCACCATGTGAATTAGGTAATGGTACTCCATTCATTTCCCAAGCCAACATTGCATCTTTATAAACTTTTTTAGGAACAGATCTTTCAACCATTGCTTTTTTTGGATCTAATCCAGTTGGCTCGTGATCAACGCCTGCTGATGTCATAAAGACAGCATCTTTATTTATTCCTCCACATGCATCCACAACTGCTTTAACTGGTACACCAGTCCAAAAAATACATGCTGCAGCACCTGTTTTCCACTGAGATCCTCTTACTTTATGCTCAAAAAAACCTCTTCCATTTCCTGAACATTGAAGAATTGTTGCAATCGTTGTGTGACCCAATTTTTTTAGCTGGGCCAATGTAAAAGTTTTCGGATTTTTTACACCTTGAATTGAAACTTTCCAGTTATTTCTATCTCCAATTTGTCCATCAGTCATTGTTGGCATGTTGTTTCTGATATACACATTTCTATTTGGAGTTATCAAACTTTCTCCTATTGCACTTCTGTGCGTTTCAATTCCTTTATCGGAATGAACTATTAATGCATCTCTATTTTTCCAACTTATAAAACCTGGCAGCCCTTTTTTGCCTTCAGTATGATTTGCATTTGCAATTGTAATTGGAACCATAGAGGCCGTAGCTGCTAGTCCAGCTAAACTTGCAGTTCCTGTTAAAAAATTTCTTCTATTAATATTAAGTTTGTTTTTTATTTTTTTCATATCTCCTCCAACAATAATGTTAAGAATATCAAAAAAAATTGCCTCTAAAAATAGAAAAATTTATTTATTTTCTATCACAGGTTTTTCAATCTCAAGTTGAAATATCGTATTTAATTAGTTTTTAATTTTAGTTTTGAATTTATAAATCAGTTTTTCTAGTATAGATTTATTAAATGGAACATTTGGAAGATAGTTTTGGAAGAAAATTTCCATATATTCGAATGTCAATTACTGATGTTTGTAACTTTAAATGTGGATATTGTTTACCAAATGGCTATCAAGTTGACAAAAGCGATAATAGAAAATTTCTTCATTTAGAAGAAATAAAAAGACTTGCAAAATGCTTTTCTGAGTTGGGTGTTTGTAAAATTAGAATTACAGGAGGAGAACCTACTGTAAGAAAAGACTTTTTTGAAATTATAAAAGTTTTAAAATTTGAATCTGGAATAAAAAAAGTTGTAATCACCACAAATGGGTATCATTTAGATAAAAAGGCTAAATTATTAGTTGATAGTGGCTTAAATGGAGTAAATATCAGTATTGATAGTCTTGATCGTGAAATTTTTAAAAACGTTACAGGTCACGACAGATTACCAGAAATTTTGCAAGGAATTAAAAATTTACAAGATCTAGGTTTTGAAAATATAAAAATTAACGCTGTTTTACTTAATAAAGTCAATTCATCTGAAAAAGACTTTGTTGAATGGTCCAACTTTATTAAAAAAAATAAAGTTGATTTTAGATATATTGAATTAATGCAAACAGGTGATAATTTAGATTACTTTAAAAAATATCATATAACTTCAAAAATTTTTAAGAATTATTTAAATAAAAATAAATGGGTTTATCAAACTTTGGGTAAAGATGCTGGCCCTGCTTTAAATTATCTAAACCCAGATTATAAAGGTAAATTCGGAATAATTGCTCCCTACTCAAAAGATTTTTGTAAGACTTGCAATAGATTAAGAATAACATCAAGAGGTGATTTGAGACTTTGTTTATTTGGTAATACTGGAATAAGTGTTAGACATTTGTTACAAAAAGATGATCAACTAGAAGAATTAAAAGATCTCATACTTGGTCAAATGAGATTTAAAAAAGAGTCACACTACCTAGAACTTGGGGAAACAGGTTCAACTAAAAATTTATCTAAAACTGGAGGATAGTTGACAAAATTAAAAATAATAAGCAAAAATGATTTGAAAGATTGGGCAAAGGAAATTTTTAAAGAAAATTCTTTCAATATGATTGATGTTTCATCAAAAAAGGAAACTTTTAGAAGAGCCTTAGCTTCAGGAAAAATTTATGTAGGCAAAGAAGTTTTTAATTTAATAAAAAATAACAAAATGCCAAAAGGTGATCCTGTAAGTCTAGCAGAAGTTTCTGCTGTTTTGGGTGTAAAAAAAACAAGCGAGTTAATACCTCTATGTCATCCTTTGCCAATTGATCACACAGCAACTAAAATTGTATTGAACGAAAAAGATTTTTCTTTAGAGGTATTTTGTGTTGTTTCTGCAATTGCTAAAACAGGAGTTGAGATGGAGGCAATAATGGGAGTAAATGCTGCATTAATTACAATTTATGATTTGAGCAAAATAGTTAATCCACATCTTAAGATTGATAACGTAAAATTATTAATCAAAGAAGGTGGAAAAAGTGGTTTATGGAAGAATCCAGATGGTTTGCCTGAGTTTCTAAAAAGTATTTTTTAATATGAAGATAAGACTTGAATTATTTGGTGCAAGTAGGGATCTTAGTGATAAAAATTTTTTAGAATTTAATGTTAATGAAAAAATTTCAATAAAAGATCTTAGAAACAAAATAATAAATCATATTAATGATAACTTTAGGGGAAATGAAAATTTTAAAAAAATAATTCAAGCGTCTGCATTTTGCTCAGAAGATAACAATATTGTTTCGGATAACTATAAAATAACAAAAGATCAGAAAATTGGAATTATACCACCAATAGGAGGTGGTTGATGCTTCACGCTAAAATTGTTGATGTTAAAGATGAAAAAATTGAAATTTCTAAAGCTGAAGAATTTGTAAGTTCTTCTAAATTTGGAGCGTCAATTTTTTTTACAGGAACTGTAAGAGAAACTAATGAAAATAAAAAAGTAACTGGCATTACATATGATAGTCATGATGATTTAGTAATTAAAAGTTTTAAAGAAATTTATGAAGAGGTTGAGAAAAAATTACACATCAAAGATAAAGCTGTTTTTATCGAACATGTAAAAGGATATGTGGGTTTAGGAGAAATAAGCATTATTATTGCGGTAGCTTGCCCACATAGATCAGAAGCATATGATTTATCTAGATATATCATAGAAGAAATTAAAAAAAGATCTCCGATCTGGAAAAAGGAACACTACAAAAATAAAGACAGTCAATGGCTAAAAGGAAATCCTGTTCAAACTAGTTAAAATCCATTTTTAAATCAAAATCTTTAAAAACTTTTGCTGATTTTACTTCTATAAAATTTGTACTTTTTTTTAACCTTTTAACCATATATTTGGCACCTGTATCTCCTTTTATTTTTTTAAACTTTTTTAAAATTGAAATATCAAATCCAATTGGGTTACCAACTCGGTTTTTATATTTTAATGCATGAACTAAATAATTTGCTTTTTTAATTGAATTATAAATTTTATTGATATCAGTGGTTTTAATATATGGCATGTCTGATTGGACAATTATAAAGCCTTTATCTTTATTAGATATTTTTTTAATACCTGCTTTAATAGATGAAGACATTCCCCTTTTAAAACTTTTATTTAAAATAAAATGAATTTTTTTATTTTTTTTTATTATTTTTTTTATTTTTAAACTTTCATGGCCTAAAATAACTAAGATTTTATTAACTTTACTTTTTAGTAATGAGTTTACTGAGTAAGTAATTAGAGGTTTATTTTTAAATTTTTTTGTTAATTTATTTTCTTCATTTAATCTTTTTGATTGTCCAGCTGCAAGTAGGATAGCTTTTATCATTAAAGTTTTATTGTATTTTTATTTTTAAATGGTCTATTCACTTTTTATATGTTTCTGAAACTAATTGAGCAACAATTGACAAGGCAATCTCAGGAGCAGATTTTCCACCCAATTTTATTCCAATTGGTCCGTGGATAGATTTAATTTGATCGTCACTAAATCCAGCTTCTTTTAATCTTTGACATCTATTTTCATGAGTTTTTTTACTCCCCAAAGCACCAATATAGTAAAATTTTTTATTTAAAGCATGTTTTAAAGCAGGGTCGTCAATTTTTGGATCGTGTGTAAGTGCAATTAAAGCTGAGCTTTCGCTTGTTTCTATTTCTTTAAATGCTTCTTCGGGCCATTTATTAATTATTTTTAAATCTGGAAACCTTTGTGAAGTTGCAAAATATCCTCTTGGATCAATAATTAAAATTTCAAAATTTAAACTTTTTGCAAAATCTACGAGATATTGAGCAATATGAACTGCCCCTATTATAATTACTTTTATAGGTCTTATGTAGCTTTCAATAAAAATATCTGTATTTTCAATTACTCCGTTTTTTTTTTTCTTAAAAAAGTTTTCTACTTGATTTTGATAGTTTTGAAATTCCTTACTTAATGATCTGCCCGGTTCGAAAATTTCAGTCTCACCATTTTTAAGGTTCGTTAAAATTGCAAATTCTTTTTTAAAAGATTTTTTTTTTATTATTTCTTGTAAAGTTTTGAACTTCATTAATTAATTTGCTCAAGATAAACTGCAATTTCACCACCACAAGCAAGTCCGACTTCCCAAGCACTTTCGTTAGATACTTTAAATTCAATTTTTTTAGATGGTTTTTTATCCTTTATTAGTCCCACACACTCTCTTACTACTGCAGATTCAACACATCCTCCTGAAACTGAACCTGAAAAATCTCCTTTTTCATTAACAATCATACGACTACCAACTTGCCTTGGAGAAGAACCCCAGGTTTGAATGACTGTTGCTAATACCACCTTTTGATTTGCTTGAACCCAATCACTTGCTTCTTCTAAAATTTTTTCATCAAATGAATTTTTCATTTGATAAAGATAATAATACTAATTAACAAGCGTCAACGGCTTTTTTGGCGTATGTAGCAACTAAACTTGCCCTATATTCTGCTGATGCATGAATATCTGAGTTCATACCTGAACTACTAACATTTATTGCGTTTACTGCTGAAGTTGAAAAATCTTTCGATAGTGCTTTAGATAATTTTTCATCATTATAAACACAAGATTTAGCTCCTGTGACTGCTACATTTACTTCATTTTTATTTTTTGCAACATAAACACCAACAATAGCATACCTTGATGCAGGGTTTGGATGTTTTTGATAACTAGATTTTTCAGGAATTTTAAATTCAACGGCCTCAATTAATTCGCCTTTTTTTAAAGCAGTTTCGAACATACCTGTAAAAAATTTTTCAGCATCGATTTTTCTACTGCTTGTGTGTATGACCGCATCTAAGGCAATGCATGCAGATGGGTAGTCAGCAGCAGGGTCATTATTTGCAATAGATCCACCAATTGTTCCTCTGTTTCTAACTGCTGGATCTCCTATTCCTTCTGCTAATTGTGCTAGTGAAGGAATTGCTTTTTTTACGTCTTTTGAGTTAGCTACATCTGAATGTTTAGTTGTAGCTCCAATAGTAATAGATTTTCCACTGACCTTTATTCCTGATAATTTTTTTATCCCTTTTATATCAATTATATCTTTATAAGATGCCAAACCTAATTTCATAGATGGAATTGTTGTCATGCCCCCTGCTAAATATGCAGAATTAGAAGAGGCAAGCTTTGTTGCTTCCTTGCCATCTTTTGCTGAGTGATAGTTAAAATTTTTCATACTTATCTCCTATGCTGCTTTTGAATTAGTTTTTTTTAAATTCTTACATGCATTCCAAACCTTTTCAGCAGTTGCAGGCATTGAAATATCTGTACCAATTGCATCAACCACAGCATTCATTACTGCTGGTGGGGCAGCGATTGCTCCAGCTTCTCCACAACCTTTGGCTCCTAAAGGGTTTGATGTAGCTGGTGTACAAGTATAATCAATTTTTAATTCTGGAAAATTGTCAGCTCTAGGCATTGTGTAATCCATATAAGATGCTGTTACCAATTGGCCCGTCTCATCATAATGAGCATTTTCATATAAAGCCTGGCCTACCCCTTGTGCTACACCTCCATGAACTTGACCTTCGACAATCATTGGATTCATTATCGTTCCAAAGTCATCAACTGCAGAATATTTGTCTAATTTGGTCTCTCCTGTTTCAGGATCAATTTCTACCTCGCAAATGTGTGTACCTGCTGGAAAAGAAAAGTTAATAGGATCATAAAACGCTGTTTCTTTAAGTCCTGGTTCATCACCTTCGGGTAATGGAGATTTAATTTCACCATACTGACCAGGCAAATAACAAGCAAATGCTATCTCTCCTATAGTTTTTTTCTTGTTTGATTTAGCTACAATGAATTCTCCATCTTTAAAATCTACATCACTTTCACTTGCTTCAAGCATTTTTGCGGCTACTCTTTTTCCTTTTGCAATAATTTTATCACACGCTTTATCTATAGCTGTTCCCCCTACTGCAAGAGATCTTGAGCCATAAGTTCCCATACCAAAAGGTCCTTTGTCAGTATCGCCATGAACAACTTCTACATTTTCTAATGCAACTCCTAATTTATCACCAACAATTTGAGCAAATACTGTGTCATGACCTTGTCCGTGGCTATGTGCACCAGTAAATACAGTAACATTTCCAGTTGGATTAAATCTAACTTCGGCTGACTCCCATAAACCAACACCTGCTCCTAAAGACATAACAGCTGCTGATGGGGCAATACCGCAAGCTTCTATATAAGTTGAAAAACCAATTCCTCTTAATTTTCCTTTTGACTCTGAATCTGATTTTCTTTTTGCAAATCCTTTATAATCGGCAATTTCAAGTGCTTTATCTAAGTGCGCATCGTAATCACCAGAGTCTATATTGTGTACCAAAGCTTGTTGATGTGGAAATTGTTTAATAAAATTTTTTCTTCTAAAATCAACTTGATCCATTCCCAATTCCATTGCTGCTTTAGACATTAATCTTTCAATCATATAAGTTGCTTCTGGTCTTCCCGCTCCTCTATAAGCATCAACAGGAGCTGTATTAGTATAAACAGCCTTAACATTGCAGTAAGCAGCTGGAATATTATATAATCCTAAAACTAGAGGTCCATACAAGTAAGTTGGAGTAACTGTTGCAAAAAGTGAAGCGTATCCACCTAAATTAGCAATAGTATCAACTTTTAAACCTACAACTGTTCCATCAGATTTTACAGCTAACTCTGCATGAGTAACATGGTCTCTTCCATGACAATCAGATAAAAATGACTCTGTTCTTTCTGCCACCCATTTAACTGGTCTTTGTATTTTTTTTGCAGCCCACGCTATAACAACATCTTCTGAATATGGGTAAATTTTTGAACCAAAACCACCTCCAACATCTGGTGCAACAACTCTAAATTTATGTTCCGGTGCAACAGCATTAAATGCTGAAATAACTAACCTAGTTAAATGTGGATTTTGATTTGCAGTGTATAAAGTAATTTCTTCTGTAGATGGATTATAATCTCCTATAGATGCTCTAGGTTCCATTGCGTTAGGTATTAACCTGTTATTTCTTAAATCAATTTTGACAATTTTATCAGCACTATCAAATGCTGCCTTTGTTTTAGATCTGTCACCAAGTAACCAGTCATAACATAAATTTTTTGGAATATCTTTGTGTATAGCATCTGAGTCCATTGCTTTTTCGGTTTCAACGACAGCTTTTAAAATTTTATAATCTACATTCACTAACTCAGCTGCATTCTTTGCATCTTCTAAAGTTTCAGCAATGACTACCGCAACATGGTCCCCTACATAATTAACTATATCTGTTGCCAAAGCTGGATGTGCTGGAACTTTCATGTCCGATCCATCTTCACTAACTATTTTCCAACCTGCGATAAGTCCACCTATTTTATCATCTGCTAAATCTTTACCTGTTAATATGGCAACTACTCCTGGAGATTTTGAGGCTTTTGTTATATCAACTTTTTTAATTTGTGCTCGTGCATGAGGAGATCTTACAAAAACTGCATGGGTTTGATGTGCTAAAGTAATATCAGCTGTATATCTTCCTTTACCTGTTAAAAATTTTTTGTCCTCTTTTCTTTCTACTCTTGATCCAACTAAACTTGCCATTTGTTCTCCTTTTTATTTCACATTTTTGAAGCAGCTTCTTTAACTGCTTTAACAATATTATGATAACCTGTACATCTACATATATTACCTTCTAGCCAATCTCTGATTTCTTTTTCTGATGGATTTTTTTTGTTTTGCAAAAGGTCTACTGCACTCATTACCATGCCAGGTGTACAAAAGCCGCATTGTAGTCCGTGCATTTTTTTAAATGCTTCTTGCATTGGGTGCATTTTACCATTTGATGCTAAACCTTCTATTGTTGTAATCTTTGAACCCTCAACATCAGTTGCTAATGCTGTACAACTTTTTATAGATTTTCCATTTACATGAACAACACATGCACCACATTGGCTAGTATCACAGCCAACATGTGTGCCTGTTAAATTAAGAGTTTCTCGTAAAAACGATGATAATAAAGTATTATCAGGAATTTCTTTAACTACAGGTTTGCCATTTACTTCTAAAGTAATTTTTTTCACACATCCCTCACTTTAATAATTTTATTATAACACAATTAAATTAAGTGGGACAACCTGTAAAATAATTCTAGTATTACGCGACTAGAGTAAATAATAAATCAATATACCTATTAAAACTGCAAAACTTAAGGGATATAAAAATTTAATACCACTATATTTTGTGTCTTTTTTTTTATTTGTAATATTTTCCACCTCTGGTTTTGAATCTTTTTCACGTGAAATTTTATTCGGTGCAACCAATTGTGAAAATTTTCCAAAAAATATGTCAGCCATTTTTTTTGCTGTCATATCAATTAGTCTTGAGCCAACTTGTGCAATTTTTCCACCTACATTTGCTTCAACTGAATAGGAAAGTTTTGTACCTCCGTCACTATCTTCCAACTTAACTTTCGCTGAGCCCGTTGCAAAACCCACTGGAGAATTGCCAGATCCTTCGATAACATAACTATGTGGTGCATTAATTTCCTTAAGTTCAATATCTCCTTTAAAACTAGCATTAAATGGTCCAATTTTGTTTGTAGCTATGGCGGTAAATTCTGTATTTGAGTTTTTAATAAAATTTTCGCATCCTGGTATAGATTTTCTTAAGATTTCGGGATCGTTTAAAGCCTCCCAAACCTTTTGTTTTTCAAGTTTTATTTGATAAGATCCAGAAAGTTTCATAAGTGTATCAGGATTAACATATATTTTTATGGATGATAATACTAAAAAAGAATTGCAATCTGCTGCTTTCGATAGACTTTTAAATCATTTAAGAGATAGGAAAGATGTGCAAAATATAGATTTAATGAATCTTGCTGGATTTTGCAGAAACTGTTTGTCTAAATGGTATAGAGAAGAAGCGGAAAAAAAAGGCATTAAAATTTCAGACCCTGATGCAAGACAACACGTTTATGGAATGTCTTATGCTGAGTGGAAAGAAAAATACCAAAAATAAATATTTTTCTTTTTAATGATAAAGTTATTTCCAATAATATTTGTAATTCTTTGGTCATCTGCATTTATAACAACCAAACCAATAGTAGATAATAGTGATCCTTTTTCGGCACTAGCTTTTAGATTCATATTGGTTTTTTTTGGTTTTTTTTTATTTTCATTAATAAAAAATTATAAAATTATAGTTAAAAAAAAATTTATACTTGAGTCGATTTTTAGTGGAGTTTTATTTCATGGAGTTTATTTAGGAGGCGTTTTCTTTTCTATTTCAAAAGGACTTCCAACAGGAATAGCAGCATTAATTGTTACGCTTAATCCAATTTTAACAAATGCTTTAGCTGGTCCGCTGCTTAATGAAAAAATTACTTTAAAACAATGGATTGGAGTAATCCTTGGATTTATAGGTGCATTTTTTGTGTTAGGTTTTGATATTGGTTCAAAATTACCTACAATTGGTATTTATGCGGTTTTTATATCCTTATTAGCTGTAACAAGTGGAACTCTGTGGCAAAAAAAATTAAGTCATAATATGTCTTTACCTGTGAGCAACATGTATCAGGCGTTAGGTGGTTTCATATTTCATTTACTTGCGGTTTTATTTTTTATTGAACCATATATAAATTTCTCTTTAACCTTTATTGTGGCTATGAGTCATCAAATACTACTTGTATCATTTGGTGCGTTTACTATTTTAATGTATTTAATAAAACACAATTCCGCTAGCAAAACTGTTTCATTGTTTTATTTAATTCCCGCAACTTCAGCTTTTATTGCATGGATTTTTTTAAAAGAAATGCTTACCACTATCGATATAATTGGCTTTATTATAGCTTCTACTGGAGTATTTCTTGCTACAAGAGAGAAAAAATAAAAATCTTATTTTTCTTTGAGTCTTGGAAATAATTCTACAAAATTACATGGTTTGTGGTTAACATCTAATTGATGAACTAGTATTTTGTCCCACGCATCAGTAACTCCACCTGAAGATCCTGGTAAAGCAAAAATGTATTTTCCGTTAGCTAAAACAGCACAAGCTCTTGATTGAATTGAAGATGTCCCTACTGTCTCAAGACTTAAGTGTCTAAAAATTTCTCCAAAACCTGGAATTTGTTTATCTGCAACTTCCTCTAAAGCCTCCGGGGTAATATCTCTTCCTGTAAGTCCAGTTCCTCCTGTAGTAATAATTGTGTCAATTTTCTTTTTTTTAAGCCACTGGTTTAATATCTTTTTAATTTCTTTTTTGCTATCTTTGCAAATTTTTCTATCAACCAAATTATGATTTGCATCCTTTATTTTGTTTTCTAGAATATCTCCAGACTTGTCATTATCGAAAGTTCTGGTGTCAGTGACTGTTAAAAGTGCTATATTTACTCTCATAAATTTAAAATGATTATATTACCAATTTTATTTTTTGTAACTGCAATATTGTACTCAAGCGTTGGATTTGGTGGTGGATCTACTTATTTAGCGCTACTGTTATTATGGGGAGTTCCGTACTATATTTTTCCTACAATTGCTTTATGTTGTAATATTATAGTGGTTTCAGGCAATTGTTTTAACTACTTGAGGACTGGAAATTACAATTTAAAATTAGTAATTCCTTTTTTAATAGGCTCTGTACCTTTTGCATTTATTGGTGGTTCTCTTCAAATAGAAAAGGAAATTTTTGAAATTCTGTTATTTTTTGTTTTACTATTTGCTGGTTTTTTACTTATGTTTAATTTTAAATCTTATGAAGATTCTAAAAATGATTATAATAAGATTTCCTTCTCTTTTTCTTTACTTATTGGTTCAGTGCTTGGTTTTATTTCTGGTATAGTCGGAATAGGAGGTGGAATTTTTTTAAGTCCTATACTTTTTTTACTTAAAGCAGCGAAGCCAAGAGAAATAGTTTCATTAGCTTCTATTTTTATATTGATAAATTCAGTAGCTGGAATATTCGGTCAAATTTCTAAACAATATGTTTTTAATCAGCTATTAGATTATTGGTACCTGCTTTTTGTAGTATTAATTGGAGGACAGATAGGTAATTTTCTAAATTTGAAAATTTTACCAACAAAAATATTAGCACTTATAACCTCGGGACTTGTTTTATTTGTTTCAATTAGAATGGGTATTAAATTGTTTTTTTAATATGAATTTAGATTTTTTTAAAAAAGTAAGAATTTTAGATGGTGGTATGGGACAAGAACTTCTTTCAAGAGGTTTGGTTTCTTATGGATCTCTGTGGTCAGCTAGTGCATTAATTGATGAGAAAAATCATAATTTAGTCGTAGATACCCACTCTGCATTTATAGAGGCGGGTGCTGATGTAATAGTTACAAATACTTTTAGTTCAAGAAAAGTAAGGCTGGAAGAAAATAAAGTATTGCAGATGTTTGATTATGCAAATAAAAAAGCAGGTGAACTTGCAACAAAAGCTAGAGACAATTCAAAAAAAGATATATTGATTGCGGGTGGCCTACCTCCTCAAAATGGGACTTATGTAGTTGATAATAGAGATAGAAAAATAATTGAACAAAGTTTTGACGATCAAGCAAAGTTAATTGATCCTTATATAGATTTTTTTTACTTAGATGTTTTTTCAAGTAGCTGGGAAATTGAATTAGCTTTAAATGTTGTTGAGAGATTAAATAAACCTGTTCTAGTTGGATTTCATTTAAAAAAAGATGGCAAACTTCCATCAAATGAAACTGTATGTGAAATTGTTAAAAATTATAAAAGTAATAATTGGCTAGGTTTAATAGCGTCATGCGTTTCTTTAGAAATAATAGAAAATAATATTTATGAGTTCAAAAAATTAGGATTACCATTTGGTTTTAAAGCTAATTTGTGGGGTAAAGAAGAACCTTTGCCAGTAAGTACTTTTAATAAATCTAAACCTGATGAAATTGGTCAAAATCCTAATATATCTCTTGGATCAAGAAAAGAGGTAACGGGTGAAGTTTTTCATGATTTTGCAAAAAAATTAAAAGATAAAGGAGCAACTATTCTAGGTGGTTGTTGTGAAACTAATACATTGCACATATCAGCAATATCTAAGCTTAAGTAGTTTTTTTTTGGTCAGCCCTTTTTACAAAATAAATTCCAATAATAATAGCTATAAGAGATATTAAAACTTTTGTTGTTATTATCTCCTTTAAAAAAATATAACTTAATATCACACCAAATATTGGTATTAGATAAGCAACTTGGGACTGGAATATTAATCCATTCTTCATTAAAATTCTGAATCTTAAAAGCCACGCAACTCCTGTTGAGACAATTCCTAGATATATAACTGATATTGTAGAGTCTAATCTTGGAGTATAATTCCAAGGTTGCTCTAAAAAACAAACTAATGGCAATAATATTATTGTTGCCCATATTAAAATTGATCCCGTAACATTTTCATTTTTTTTTTTGCTAATTTTAAGAGTAAGTATCCCGCCAATAACATAACAAGTTGATCCAAGTAAAATTAGTAACGCTGCTACAAAATTGTTTTCATTTATAACAATATTGTCAGAAAATAAGTAAATAACTCCAAAAAAACCTATAAGAACTCCTATTGTTTTGGTAAAATTAAATTTCTCATTTTTTGTATAAAAGTGAGCCAATATAGTTGCGCTTAATGGGGTTGTTGACATTAAAATTGCTGCAAGATTACTTTGAACAGATTTTACCCCATAGGCAATTAAAAAAAATGGTATAACTAAATTTATAAAACCTATTGAGGCAAACCATTTCCAATCTTTTGAAAATGCTTCAATTTTTATTTTTTTGTAATAACAGAGTAAAAGAACTGGTATAGATCCAAATAGAACTCTTAAAAAAGCTATGGTAGTTGGTCCAAACGAATAGGTAGATATTTTAATATTAAAAAATGCTGATGCCCAAATTAATGCTAAAACAACTAAAAAAATATAATCAGTTAAAGTTGCTTGTTTCATTCAGAAATTTCCCTAACTGTGCCTTTAGTTACTTTAATCAAATTTTCTAAATTAATTTTAAATATTGCATTTTGATGGCCTGCTGCTGCATATATATTTTCAAATCTACTTAGTTCTTTATCAATCATAATTTCTAAGTTATTTTTAAGACCGACAGGCGAAACACCTCCAATTGTAAAACCTGTATTTTCTTTAACTAACTCGGCATTAGCCATACAAACATCTTTTTTTCCAGTTATTTTTTTTAACTTGTTAAGTGAACATCTTTTGTCCCCAGATATTAGACAGAGAATAAAAGTATCATCAGTTTTTATTAAAAGGGATTTTACGATAGCACCTACCTCACAGGAAAGAGCATTTGCAGCATCAACGGCTGTTCTAGCTGATTGGTCTAAAATTTGGACTTTAATCGATTTATTAAATTTTTCTAAAGTCGCCTTTACTCTTTTAACAGTATCTCTATCTAATAAATTGTTCATACAACTATAAATTGATTGCTTTATGCATATAACTAATATTCTATGTATGCGCCAAATGCATAGGAGATATTAGTTATATAAGCGTTATTATTACATTTTTTTTTGGTAATAACCACGGTTAACAGGAGAAGATTATGAGTGCAAATGATGTATTAAAAACAATTAAAGATAAAGATATAGAATACGTAGACTTAAGATTTACTGACCCTAGAGGTAAACTTCAACATGTAACGATGGATACAAAAGTTGTGGATGAAGAAATGTTAAATGAGGGAATATTTTTTGATGGATCATCAATTGCTGGGTGGAAAGCTATTAATGAATCTGACATGATACTTAAGCCTGATTTGACAAGAGCAATAGTTGATCCTTTTACATCTCATAATACTTTAAATTTATTCTGCGATATTTTAGATGCTATAAAAAAAGATCCTTACGAAAGAGATCCACGAGGAACTGCAAAGAAAGCAGAGGCATATTTAAAAACTTCTGGGATAGGAGATAAGGCATATTTTGGACCTGAGGCAGAATTTTTTGTATTCGACGATGTGAGATTTAAAAACGATATGAACGAAACAGGCTTTAAAATTGATAGTACAGAAGGTCCTTATAATACTGGAAAAGAATATGAAAATGGAAATATGGGTCACAGACCAGGAATTAAGGGAGGTTATTTTCCTGTACCTCCAGTTGATAGCGCTCAGGACATGAGAAGTGAATATTTAAAAGCAATGAAAGATATGGGTATTAAAGTTGAAAAACATCACCACGAAGTGGCACCTAGTCAACATGAGTTAGGAATGTATTTTGGAACCTTAGTTGATCAAGCAGATAATTTACAACTTTATAAATATGCAGTTCATATGGTCTCGCACTCATTTGGTAAAACTGCAACATTCATGCCAAAACCTGTTAAAGGAGATAACGGTTCAGGGATGCATGTACATCAATCTATTTGGAAGGGAGACTCTGCATTATTTTCAGGTGATAAGTATGCTGGTTTATCTGAATTAGCTTTAAATTATATAGGTGGAATTTTAAAACATGCTAAAGCAATAAATGCTTTTTCAAATGCTACAACAAATAGTTATAAGAGATTAATTCCAGGATTTGAAGCACCAGTTTTGTTAGCTTACTCAGCAAGAAACAGATCTGCATCTTGTAGAATTCCAATTACTCTAAGTAAAAAAGCTGCAAGATGTGAAATTAGATTCGGCGATGCAGCAGGTAATCCTTATTTAACTTTCGCAGCTATGCTAATGGCAGGCCTTGATGGGATTAAAAATAAAATTGATCCTGGAAAATCATTTGATAAAGATCTATACGCACTATCAGAAAATGAAGTCAAAAAAATACCAACCGTCTGTGGTTCTTTAAGAGAAGCTATGGAGAGCTTAGATAAAGATAGAGATTTTTTAAAACAAGGTAATGTATTTACTGATGATCAAATAGATGCATACATTGCTCTGAAATTTGAGGAAATACACAATTTTGAACACACGCCACACCCAATAGAGTTCGATATGTATTACAGTTGTTAATTATTACTGTCTTGTTGAAGCAACTTTATCTTTGCCAGGACCCTTTTTAACAACGTAATCTTGTGTGCCATTTGCTCCAGTCTCGACAGATTTAATTAGAGATCTTAGAAATCCTTTTCTTTTCTCTTTTCTATCCTCTGACTTAAGCAGGTTTCTAAATTCAAAAAGATTCATTATATACAAATAACCTATCTATGCATTTATTGCAACTCTGCTATGTTCAAAATGGGACTATATTTTAAAGGACTCTCCGCATCCACAGCGCTCTGTTTCATTAGGGTTTTTAAACACAAAAGAAGATGAAAACTCCTCTTCTTTAAAGTCCATTTCGGTGCCTAATAGGTACATGACTGCTGCCGGGTCAACAAAAACTTTCACTCCTTTATCTTCAATAACTTCATCTTCAGGTTTTGAAACTTTTGCATATTCCATTACGTATTCCATGCCAGCACAACCACCACTTTTTACAGCAATTCTAACTCCTACAGAATTTTTATCATTAGAAAGTACTTCTTTGATTCTCGTGGCTGCTTTATCGCTTAATTTAATTATCTGTTTCATAAATTTAACTCTAATTTTGCTGCCTCAGACATCATTGTTTTGTCCCAAGGCGGATCCCATACTAATTGTAGATCTACATCTTTTACTTCTTTTAATTTCATAATACTATCTTTAACTTCTTTTGGCAAACTTTCAGCAACTGGGCAATTTGGTGTGGTTAAAGTCATTTTTACTTTAATTGAATTTTCTTTTTCTATTTTTATATCATAAATTAATCCTAGCTCATATATGTTCACAGGTATTTCTGGATCATAAATTTTTTTTATTTCTGTTATTATTTTTTCTTTTAGTTCCATTTAATCAAATTTTTCCGTATTAGTTTCATCATTTGAATTTTTCATTGCTGCTGTAAGAGTATGCCAGGCCATAGTTGCACATTTAACTCTCATCGGGTATTTTTTTACACCTGATAAAGACATTAATTTAGTTTTCTCATTATCTTCTAAAATTTTAGATTTAAGCTCCGGATTTTGCTTTATCATTTCTAAAAAATCATCAACTAATTCTTTTACTTCAATTTCTTTTTTTTCCTTCATTAATTCAGTCATTATGGAAGCTGAGGCCATTGAAATTGCACATCCACTTCCTTCAAAAGCTATATCTGATATTTTATTTTTCTCATCAACTTTTAAAAATACATGAACCTTATCGCCGCATAAAGGATTATGACCTTTTGCATCTTTATTAAAGTTATCTGATTTTTTTAGGTTTCTTGGATTTTTTCCATGATCTAAAATTATTTCTTGATATAATTCTTTAAGGTCCATTATTTATCAAATATTTTCTTACATTTATTTATAGATTCATTTAATTTATCTATATCATCTTTTGTATTATAAACACCCAGTGATGCCCTTGCAGTAGCTTGCAATCCCAACTTATCGTGTAAAATTTGACAACAATGGTGGCCTGCTCTAATAGCTACTCCATCTTCATCTAAAATTGTTGCAATATCGTGAGCATGTATTCCATCTAAGGTAAAAGATAAAACAGAACCTTTGTTCTTTGGGTTTCCAATCAATTTAACTGAGTTATTTTTTCTCAAAACTTCTTCCCCATACTTTGTAAGTTCACTCTCATGATGCTCAATATTTTTAATTCCTATGTTATTAAGAAATTTTATGGACTCGCCAAAAGCTATTACTTGCGCAGTTGCCATAGTGCCAGCTTCATATTTATTTGGCAAATCACCAAAAGTTATTCCCTCTTTTTTAACCTCTCGTATCATTCCTCCTCCACCTTGATATGGTGGTAAAATATCTAACCATTTTTTTTTTGCATATAGTATTCCGAGACCTGTTGGTCCGTACATTTTATGGCAAGATATAGCATAAAAGTCACAATCAATATCTTGCATATCTAATTTAAGATGAGGGGCTCCTTGACAGCCATCAATCAAAATAGGTATATTTTTAGAGTGAGCTAATTTTGTAATCTCTTTTATTGGTAAAATAGCACCTGTAACATTTGATAAATGGGTTATTGCAATCATTTTAGTTTTTGGATTAATATTTTTTTCAATACTCTCTAAAGTTATTTCTCCATCTGAATTTATTTCAGCAAAATTTATTTTAATTCCTCTTGATTTTCTTAAGTAATGCCATGGTACATAGTTCGAATGATGCTCTAGTTCTGTGAGCAAAATTTCATCTCCTTCATTTAAAAATTTTTGCCCGAATGTGTTTGCAACCAAATTAATAGCCTCCGTCGCTCCTTTTGTAAAAACTATCTCATTAGGGTCCTTGGCATTAATATATTTTTGAACTAAAACTCTAGTATTTTCATATAAATTTGTTGCTGCTACTGCTAGATAGTGAACGCTTCTACCTACATTAGAGAATTCTTTAGTATAAAAATCATAAATTCTATCTACAACAACTTGCGGTTTTTGTGAAGAATTTGCACTGTCTAGATAAACAAGATCATTATTTTGAACCTTGTTATCAAAAATTGGAAATTGTTTTTTTATATTATCTATATTCATTCTTTAAAACCCATTGTGTCTTTAATAAAATTTTTAATTTCTTCGTCAGTTATTTTATCAATCACGTCTAGTAAAAAACCTTTAATTAAAAGATTTTTTGCCTCTTTGTAATTTAAGCCTCTTGATCTTAAGTAAAAAATTGAATTTTCATTTAGACTACCTGATGCAGAACCATGAGAGCATTTTACATCATCAGCATAAATTTCTAACTCTGGTTTTGCATTAAATTCTGTATCCTCATTTAGCAACACAGCTTTACTTAGTTGATATCCATCTGTTTTTTGAGCTATGGAGTCTACATAAATCTTTCCTTGATAAACTGCCTTTGATTTGTCATTTAAAACACTTTTTATTAATTGATAACTCTTTGTATTTTCGTTCAAGTGTTTAACTGTTGTTCTTATTTCATGATGATTTTGATCCTCTAAAGAAAATATCCCATTAACAAATGCAGAAGAATATTTATCTTTTAGATTACAATTAATTTCGTTTTTAATAAATTTTGAGCCACTAGATAATATAAATGTTTCTGAAATGCTGTTAGCGTCCTGATCTATATTATTGTAGAAATATTTAATATTATTATTTTTTAAATAATCAATTTTATAATTTTTTAAAATAGCATCTTTTTTTAAGTCAAAATTATAAAAAATATTAATAAAATTCTTTTCTGATTTTTCATTAAAGATATCAATAATTCTTAAAGAACTATTTTTTTCTAATAAAAAATTTAGCTGTAAATTAATGTTCGTAGACTTAAGTTTCTTATTTGTTGTATGGTAGACAATTAAAGGTTTTTTAAGTTTATAATTACTTTTAATTCTAACTAAATAGTTATTATCATTAAAAGCATTGTTTAAATCCAATAATGAGTTTTCTTCTTTTATAATCTTAATTTTTCTATTTTTTTCTATATCAATTTGTTTTTGATCCTCAGAACTAAAATCTATCTGTTCAATCTTGCCATTAATAAATACAATTTTATTATGTTCAAATTTATTTGTTAAAATTGAACTATCAAGATCATTTTTATTTGAAAAATTATTGTAAAAATTTAATTCCCCAATATTGTTTCTTATTATTTGATTAAGATCAGAAAATTTCCAGTTTTCTAATTTCCTACTCGGAAATCCTTTTTTTAAAAAATTATTTAAGTATTTTTCTTTTGTATTTACATCATCCTTTGATAAATGATCTTTAAAGGTTTTTCCAAAATCTGTTTTTGCTCTATTTTCCATTTAATTAAAATTTTCGTAACCTTTTTTTTCAAGCTCAAGTGCTAGTTCTGGTCCACCTGATTTTATAATTTTTCCATTCATTAGTACGTGTACAAAGTCTGGTTTAATATAATCTAATAATCGTTGGTAATGAGTTATGATCAAAAATGAATTATTTTTTTTTCTCAATGCATTAACACCATCTGCAACAACTTTTAAAGCATCAATATCTAATCCTGAATCTGTCTCATCTAAAATAGATAATTTTGGATTTAAAATAGACATTTGCAAAATTTCATTTTTCTTTTTCTCTCCTCCAGAAAAACCTACATTTAATTGTCTATTAAGTTTATCTTCATCAAATTTAAGCTCTTTTGATTTAAGTTTAACTAAGTTTAAAAATTCAATTGCATCAAGTTCTTTCTCACCTCTTGCTTTTCTAATTGCATTAAGTGATGTTTTTAGAAATATATTTGTATTTACTCCAGGTATCTCTAAAGGGTATTGAAATGCTAGAAATATACCTTTGTGAGCTCTTTCTTCTGTTTCTAAATCAAATAGATTTTTGTTCTCAAATAATACTTCTCCTGATAATTCATATCCTTTTTTGCCAGATAGAATGTTTGATAATGTGCTTTTACCAGAACCGTTTGGACCCATTATTGCATGAACCTCACCTGCTTTAATTTCAAGATTAAATCCTGTTAAAATAGATTTTTTGTCTATATTTGCTGATAAATTATTAATTTTAAGCATTTAACCTACACTTCCCTCTAAACTTATTCCCACTAGTTTTTGCGCTTCCACTGCAAATTCCATGGGAAGTTGTTGCAATACCTCTTTACAAAATCCATTGACAATAAGTCCTACTGCCTCCTCTTGATTCAATCCCCTTTGTTGACAATAATGAAGTTGCTCTTCACTTATTTTGGAAGTGGTTGCTTCGTGAGCAATTGTTGAGTCTGAATTTTTATTTTTTATATAAGGAACTGTATGTGCTCCACATTTATTTCCCATTAACAATGAATCGCATTGCGTATAATTACTAGAATTTTTTGCTTTTTGAGAAATATCAACCAGTCCTCTATAAGTCATATCAGAGTAACCTGCGCTGATACCTTTTGAAATAATTTTACTTTTAGTATTTTTACCAATGTGAATCATTTTTGTTCCTGTGTCAGCTTTTTGATGATTGTTAGTGATTGCTATTGAGTAAAATTCACCGATTGAATTATTTCCACGAAGAATACAACTAGGATACTTCCAGGTTATTGCAGAACCCGTTTCAACCTGTGTCCAAGATATTTTTGAATTATTTCCTTTGCATAGACCTCTCTTTGTGACAAAATTATAAATACCACCCTTTCCATCTTTATCGCCTGGATACCAGTTTTGAACCGTTGAATATTTAATCTCTGCATCATCTAAAGCTACCAATTCAACATTTGCTGCATGCAACTGGTTTTCATCCCTCATAGGAGCGGTACAACCTTCTAAATAACTTACATAACTTCCTTTATCAGCAATGATTAAAGTTCTTTCAAACTGTCCTGTATCTGAAGCATTTATTCTAAAATAAGTTGATAATTCCATTGGGCATCTAACTCCTGGTGGAATATAAACGAAAGAACCATCTGTAAATACTGCTGAATTTAATGTTGCAAAAAAATGGTCAGACAACGGAATAACTGTGCCAAGATATTTTTTTACTAGTTCCGGATGTTTTTGAACAGCTTCAGATATTGAGCAAAATATAATACCTTTTTCTGTCAACTTATCTTTAAAAGTTGTTGCAACAGATACAGAATCGAATACCGCATCAACAGCAATACCATTTAATCTTTTTTGTTCTTGCAAAGGTATTCCAAGTTTTTTGTAAGTTTCTAAAAGCTTTGGATCTAGGTCGTCAAGATTTTTTGGTTTTTCCTTAAAGCTTTTTGGCGCTGAATAATAATAAAGATCTTGATAATTAATTTTAGGATACTTAGGTTTCTGCCAATCAGGTTCTTTTAAAACTTTTAATCTTTCAAATGCCTTCAATCTCCAATCAAGTAACCATTTTGGTTCTTTTTTAATTTTAGAAATAAATCTAATAACTTTCTCATTTAGTCCTTTGGGTGCCTTAAAATTTTCGATATCTGTTGAAAATCCGTATTTATAATCTTTTAATTTTTCTATTTCTTTTTCTCTCATGAATTTCTATTTGTTTGTTGGTTAATTAAATCACTTAGATTTTTGCTTTCAAAAAAACTATTTATATGAATATCAAGCTCATCCCACAAATTGTGAGTAATGCATTTAACTGATCTTCCTGTACAACTCTTTTTTATATCTTTTTTACATGCCATTGTTTTAACTTTTTGATCTAATGCTAAAAAAATTTCTGCAATTTTTACCTCTTTAGGATCTTTATTAAGAACATAACCACCTTTTGTGCCTCTTACACTTTTTACAACATTGCTTTTTTTTAATTTCAAAAATATTTGCTCTAAATAAAGAATAGAAATATTTTGCCTTAAAGAAATATCTCTCAAACTAACTGGTTTTTGAGATGAAAATTTTGCAAGATCGGCAAGGGCCATAACTGCATATCTTGATTTAGTATTTAGCTTCATAATTGTTTATTTATGCGACTTATATATATACCCGACTAAATTAGTCAAGATTTACTAAAGATTAAAAAGACTCGCATATCGTCCCATGATTGTTATATAAACATTTTTTGTGAGAATAGTTATCAATAACATTTATGGATAATAAAATACTTGAAATTTTTATACCAGGACCTGCTGGTAGGCTCGAAGCAAAATATTTTAAAAGTAAAAAAAATACTTCGCCAATAGCATTAGTTTTACAACCACATCCTCAGTATGGAGGAACCATGAATAATAAAGTTGTTGTTGAAATATTTAACACATTTGTGGAAAATAATTTCTCTGTGTGTAGAGTTAATTTCAGAGGAGTTGGTAGAAGTGATGGTGAGTTTGATAATGGACAAGGAGAATTGGCTGATGCTGCTGCAGCTCTAGACTGGATCGAAAGAGAAAATCTGGATAATTCGCAATGCTGGATATCCGGTTTTTCATTCGGAACTTTGATTGCTATGCAACTTTTAATGCGAAGACCAGAAATTAACAGATTTGTTGCCGTGTCACCTCAACCAAATGTTTATGATTTTTCTTTTTTATCACCATGCCCTACATCTGGACTTATGGTTTATGGTAAAAGAGATGAATTAGTTCCTATTGAATTCATAAATGAATTAAACAAAAGACTTAGTTCTCAAAAAGGAATAAAAGTAGATTTTCAATCTATACCAGATGCAAATCATTTTTTTTCGAAAAATGAGAAAAATTTATCACAATCATTGGATAAATATATAAAAAAAGAAAGCACTCTTTTCTAAAAATTTTTTGCTATTAAGCCGCCTGATAAAGGTTTGCTACATCCTGTTGTTTCTGGAAATGTAATTGGTAATTTTAAATAAGATCTAATTGCTAAGTAGCCAAAAGCTTGTGACTCAACAAAGTCACCATCTACACCTATACTATCAATTAAATTTATTTTACTATTTATTTTTTTTTCTATTCTTTCAAGAAGATATTTATTTTTTCTTCCTCCACCGCTTACAAAAATATTGTTGTTATTAATTTTTTTAGATAAAACTTCAGCAGTAAATTCTGTAATTGTTGCAGCGCCATCTTCTAAAGACAAACCTCTTGCAAATGAGATATCAAAATCATTTATATCATAAGTTTTTTTATCATTAATACTGTTATTTAAATAAATATCTAAAGCTTGATCAAGAATGATTTTATTTACCTTACCTTTTCTAGCTTTATCTCCATTTTTGTCGTAAGAAATTTTTGAGTTTTGCTTAATCCATTTATCAATCATACAGTTGCCTGGTCCTATATCTTTAGCAAAAAAATTATCTTTATCCTTTATAACCGTTAAGTTTGATATACCTCCTATATTTAAAAATGAATTATTATTTTTTTTAATTTTTTTATTAAGCAGTAAATGAAATATAGGAGTAAGTGGAGCTCCTTCTCCTCCGTTTTTTAAATCATTTGACCTAAAATCATAAATAACTATTTTTTTTACAATTTGAGACAAAAGATTTCCATCTCCCAACTGTTTTGAAATTTTTTCATCTGCACTATGAAAGATTGTTTGTCCATGAAAACCAAGAAAATTAATATCAAAATTTACTTGATTTATAATCTTATTTACAAACTTTGCATGAAATAATGTTAATTTTTTTTCAAGTAAATTTAAATCTTTTGATAATTCAAGCAAATCTGTTGGTTTATGAATCTTGTTTCTTAAATAATTTAATTTGTCATATATTTCTGGGCTATATTCGGTAAAATCATTCAAAATTGTCTTATAACTGTCCTTACCATCTGATTGGATTATTGAAGCATCAATGCCATCCATTGATGTTCCGCTCATTAATCCAAGACTATAAAATGTTTTACTCATAAGTATTTTTTAATTAATTTAAATAAAGTATATTAATTCTACACTTTTTTTAAAAAAATATGGAAAATTCATTCTTAAAAGAATTTAAAAACAGAGAATATTTTAATCAATGTACTAATTTTGATGAATTAGAACTTTTAATGAGCAAAAAAAAAGTTAGAGCCTATATTGGCTTTGATTGTACAGCTAAAAGCCTTCATGTCGGTAGTTTATTACAAATTATGTGTTTAAGAATGCTTCAAAAATACGGGCATCAACCAATAGTTCTTCTTGGTGGAGGAACGACCAGAATTGGTGACCCTTCTGGAAAAGAGGAAACAAGAAAAGTTTTACCTGAAAAAGAAATCGAGAAAAATATTAAAAATATTCAAAATGTATTTAAAAAATTTTTAAATACTAAAAATCCAAAAACAAGACCAATATTCGTTAATAACTACAAGTGGTTAGGTAAACTAAACTATATAAAATTTTTGAGAGATATTGGTAAGCATTTTACTATTAATAAAATGCTTAATTTCGATAGCGTAAAGTTGAGACTAGATAGAGAACAATCTTTGAGTTATATGGAATTTAATTATATGATATTACAAGCATATGATTTTTTGGAATTAAACAGGTCTAAAAATTGTATTTTACAAATAGGTGGGTCAGATCAATGGGGAAATATTGTTAATGGTGTTGACTTAATCAGAAGACACTCAAATAAAACCTCATATGGACTAACTACTCCATTAATCACACTAGCTTCTGGAGCCAAAATGGGAAAAACTGAAAAAGGAGCAATTTGGTTAGATGAAAAACTTTTATCTCCATACGACTATTTTCAATTTTGGAGAAACACAGATGACAAAGATGTATTTAGATTTTTAAAAATGTTTACAGATTTAAAATTGAGTGAAGTGGAGAATATGAAAGATGGTAATATTAATGATGCAAAAGTGTTATTAGCGGAGAGCGCAACCAAGATGTTGTATGGCTCTGACAAAGCAAAAAAAGCATTAAAAACTTCATTAGAAACATTCTCAAATAAAATTATTAGTGAAAATTCAAATCTTCCAGTAATAAAAATTAAAAAAAGTGAATTTGAAATAGGTGTTAATATTCTTGATGTAGTTGTTCGTTCTAAGTTATTAAATTCTAAAAGTGAGGCAAGGAGATCAATTAAAGATAGAGGTGTTAAAATTAATGATATTCCTGTTGAACAAGATAGCTATTCAATATCATTATCAGACTTTAAAAATAATTCAACTCTTTGTAAATTATCACATGGTAAAAAAAAACATGTTATAATAAAGTTGGTTAATTAGTTTTTTTTATTTTTTCTAAAGTTCTGGTAATAAATCTAGGTGTTAAAGTTTTAATTGGATTAACAGTTGTTCTAAGGTCATTTGGTGGTCCTTTAATTTTAAAACTAACACCAAAAACACCTTCGCCTGTTTTTTTTCCTACTAAGATTTCTCCTAATACAGGCAATGATCCAACAAACTTATTAATTGTTGTTGCGGGCACCAAAGTTCCTTTGAGACTTATAATATCGTCATCTTGCACATATCCTTCCATTAATACTGATATTGCTGGCCCTATAGAATATATTTCAAGAATTTCCATTAAATTCTTTTTATTTTTAAAATTCATCTCGAATTCATCAAATCTAACCCCTTCTCCAGAAAGAATATCTGCAATGCCTTGCAAAGAAGCAAGTGTTAGTATTTTGGTTAAAGCAGGCAATTGTTTAAGTTTAAAATCATAAATTTTAATTTTAGAATTTGTTTCATTATTATTTTTAATTGATGTAAAATCTACTCTTCCACCTTCAAAACCTTTTATAAATTTGAATTTTTTAACAAAAGGCTCGGCTATATCAGAGTAAAAAGCAGTAACTTTACTGTTATTTCTAGATTTTATAGACAAAGAAACATTTTTGTTAGTGTTAAAATTAGAGGTAAACTCCAACTCTTGAATTTCATTATTTTTAAACATGAAATTTCCATTTAGATCTTTTATAAAATAATCGTCATCAATATAGTTTTTATTAAATTCAACTTTAAATGTTCTATTTTTTTGATCAAATAATTTTTTGTTTTTATTTTTTTTACCAATTAAAATTTCTTCAATTATTTTACTGATATTAAAATTTTTACCTTTTAATATATAATCTTTATTATTTTTTTTTATCAATAAATCGTTATTTCTGTTTTTATTATTAACAAAATTAAGATTTATTTTTTCGAAGTAGGAAATTTGATTTTTTGTATTGAATTTGAGATCATAAATTTCAAATAAATTATTCTGAATTTTTAAAGTAGCACCATTAATTGTTATTCCATTTTTATTTTTGGACCCTTTAATTTTAAAATTTCCTGGTGCTTTTTTTTCTTTTTTAAAATTTATCAAATTAAAATTAATTGGTATGTTATTTATAGAGGTTTCTAAATTATATTTAATGCTATCATCATTAAAAAAAACCAGGTCATAATTAATTCTATCTATCGCTTTTTCAATAAAAAAATCACCTTCACCGTTGATGTTTATTTTATCTGCATAATTAATATTAATTTTATGGTTAGAAAAATTTATCTTATTATTGTAATTGGGTATAAAATTTTTAATTATTTTATTTTCTTGGTTAAAAGTAGCTTCTTTTAAATTAATTTTCGTTTCAATTTTTAATTCTGAGATCTTGTATTTTTTACTTAGCTTAAAACTTAGATCATTTGTTGAAGATAAAGTAATATTTTCAAATAATTTATTTTTTAATAATACTTTTGCCATTTCATCAGATACTTTAGTTTCGGGGTTTTTAACAATTCCTTTAATTAAATAAAAATTATTTTTTTCTTCAAAAGTTAATTCTGGTGAAGTGATTTTAATATTTTGAAATTCTAAATTTAATTTGTTTAGAACTAGATTTTTACTAGAGTAAATAAAATTAAATTCACCATTGTTAATTTTTTTTTTTAAAAAACTTAAATCTAGGTTTGTAATCCTTCCTTCAACAAAATAATCTTTTTTAATTATTCCATTTTTATCAAAATTTATTTTTGCTATTATATATATTTCTCCTGATTTTGTTGATTTATCTAAAAGGTATAATTGAGGTGAGTCTTTATTTGTTCTTAAAAATTTAATTACTTCACTTATTTTATTTTTTTTTGTTTCAAAATAAATTTTATTTAATCCAAATTCTTTTTTAAAAAATGCTATAATGCTATAACTAGTGGTAATTTTTTTTAATAAAATTTCTTTATTTTCTAAAATAATTTTTGGATCTTTTGTTTCTAGCTTAATATTGAAATTAAAAGGGTCTAAATGTAGCTTTATATCATTTAATTTAACTGATATTTTTTGATTATTTTTTTTTATTTGGTTTGATATAACCTGATTAAACCTATCTGTTTTTATACCATATAAACTTAAGTAAATAATTATTAAAAATAATATTACTAATAAATAAATTGTAAATTTTATAAGTTTTCTTATCATTTATCTAAATAAAGAACTTTCTAAAAATTCATCTATATCTCCATCTAAAATTTTAGATGGGTCAGAACTTTCAAAATTTGTTCTATTGTCTTTAACTAATCTGTATGGGTGAAGTATATAAGATCTAATTTGATGTCCCCAACCTATATCAGTTTTTAAACCATCAAGGTTCTCTGTTTCTTTTTCTTTTTTTTTTATTTCAAAATCATACAATCTAGCTCTCAACATTTTCATACAAGTTTCTTTGTTTTTATGTTGCGACCTCTCATTTTGACATTGAACAACTATTTTGGAAGGTAGATGCGTTATTCTTACAGCACTATCAGTAGTATTAACGTGCTGTCCTCCAGCTCCGCTAGATCTATAAGTGTCAATTCTCAAATCTTTATCTTTAATATCTATACTTATACTTTCATCAATAACTGGATAAGCCCACACACTTGCGAAACTTGTGTGCCTTCTAGCTCCCGAGTCAAAAGGAGATATTCTTACAAGTCTATGTATTCCAGACTCGGACTTTAACCAGCCGTATAAGTATTCTCCTTCTATTTTTAAAGTAGTTGATTTAATTCCTGCTTCATCCCCTTTGTGTTCACTTATTAGATTGGTTTTATATTTTTTGCTTTGCGCCCACTTTAAATACATTCTTTTTAACATTTCAGCCCAATCCTGACTCTCTGTTCCACCTGCACCTGCGTGGATTTCTAAATAACAATCTAATGAGTCACTTTCGTTTGATAAAAAACACTTAATTTCATTTTTTTTAGACCTATCTCTTAATTTAATAATATTATCCATAGTCTCAGTAGCCATATTTATATTATTTTCTTCTATTGCTAGATTGTATAAGTCAAATAAATCTTTAACCTCTTGCACAGAATTTTCATAAGAACTTAATAGGTCTTCATAAAACTTTTTTTCTTTGATTATTTTTTGGGCAAGTGTTTTGTTTTGCCAGAAATTTGGCTCTAAAATCTTTTTATTATTTTCAGTTATTTTTATACGAATGTTATTTTTTTCAAAGATACTCCTGTATTCTTTGATTTGTTTTTTCTATTTCAGACTTGTTTTGTAAAAATTCATTTTCCATTAATAAAACCTTAGTATATTATTATCTTCTTTTAATCTATTATTAAATTGTTGACTTGACAAAATTCCTTGCTGAAACTTATCTTTTTTATAAACTTCAATTATAGTTTTTCTTGTGCCAAATGATGCTTTTTTTCCTGTTTTAGGATCTATAACCATCATTGTTATATTTTGAGAAACTTTAAATGGCCTAGCATCTTTTTTTTCAACTGCTTTTTTTATAAATTCTTTAAAAATTGGCATTGCAGTTCTAGCTCCAGTTTCTTTTTTACCCAAAGTTTGAGGGTTATCAAAGCCTACATAAACACCAACTACAAGTTTTGAAGTGAAGCCTACAAACCAAGTATCGGTATTTTTGTTGGTAGTGCCAGTTTTTCCTGCGAGATCTAATTTTAAGTCTCTTAGTCCTTTCCCAGTGCCTCTTTTTACTACTCCCTCTAGCATTGATGTTATTTGATAAGCTGTTTCGGGAGAAAAAATTTGCTCAAAATTATCAATAATCTTTGGGTAATCTTTGCTTAAATGAGAAATTTCTTCACACCTGCTACACTTTCTATTCTCTGTATTTAATATTGTATTACCTTCGCTGTCTTGTATTCTGTCAATTATAACTGGAGAAACGAGCTTGCCTCCATTTAAAAAAGATGAATATGCGGAAGTTAATTTTAAAAGTGTGGTTTCAGCGGATCCTAAAGATATAGACAAAAGTTCATTTGGGTTATCATATATTTTTAATTTTTTTGAAAAATTAACTATTTTTTTTAATCCTAAATCTTGAGCTATCCTCACTGTCATTAAATTTCGAGATTTTTCAATACCTGTTCTTAAAGTAGATAACCCATAAAATTTTTTACCATAATTTTCAGGTTTCCATAATTTAAGATCGCTCCCTTGTTCAAGTACTAAAGGTGCATCAAGTATAACTGTTGATGGCGTGTAATTATTTTCCAATGCAAGAGCATATATAAAAGGTTTAAATGCTGAACCCGGTTGTCTTAAAGCTTGGGATGCTCTATTAAATTCACTTTGTAAAAAACTAAAACCACCACTCATAGCCAAAACTCTTCCTGTGTAAGGGTCCATAACAACTATTGCTCCATTAACTTTAGGTATTTGTTTTAAACTATATAAACCTAAGTTTATTTGTTTTACAAAAATTACATCTCCAATTTTAACTAATTCTTCAGGTTTTTTTTTAGTCCAAGATATATTTTTAAGTTTAATAATTCCTTTTTTTTTATCCTTAGTTTCAATTTCAATAGATACTGGATTAGTTTTTTTAACTATTGCAAGTTCCCAATTAAGTGATTTTTCAATTTTATAATTATCTAATCCATTAAACCATTGCTCATTATAATTTTTATTTGCTAATGGTCCTCGCCAACCTTTTCTTTTATCGTAATTCATCAAACCTTTTCTCAAAACTTCAGTGGCATTTGACTGAAGTTTCAAGTTTAATGGTGATTTAATATTCAATCCGTTCTTATAAACTTTATCAAAACCAAACTTTTCTAGTATATTCTTTCTTATATCCTCAACATAATATCTTGCATCTTCTAAATAAATTTTTTTTCTTTTTTTTAAATTTATATTCTCGTTGATGTATGAATTGTACTGAGCTTTGTTTATAAAATTATTTTCTAAAAGATTTTTAACAACTAAATTTCTTCTAAATTTTGCGAGTTTTTTATTTTTATAAGGGTTGTATCTACTTGGAGCTTTCGGTAAAGCAGCAAGTAAAGCTGCCTCAACATATGAGAGTTCAGTAATTGGTTTGTCAAAATAAGCTAGACTGGCAGCAGCTACCCCATAAGTTCCTTCCCCAAGATAAATCTGGTTTAAGTATAACTCTAAAATTCTTTCTTTTGTTAAGGCTCGCTCTATACGAAAAGCTAAAATTGCTTCTTTTATTTTTCTATTTAAACTTACTTCGTTACTTAAAAGGAAATTCTTAGCAACTTGTTGGGTTATTGTTGAAGCTCCTTCTAGTCTTTTTGAAGAGAGTATATTTGATATATTGTTTACTACAGCTCTCATCACCCCTTTTGCATCAACCCCTGGGTGAGAAAAAAAATTCTTATCTTCTGCTGATAAAAAAGAGTTAATTATTCTGTTTGGTATAGCTTCATATGGTACAAAAATTCTTTTTTCTGAGGAAAAGTCGCTTACAAGCTCACCATCTCCAGAATAAACTTTGCTTGAAACTGGAGCTTTATAATTTTTTAAAAATTTATAATCTGGTAAATTGTTAGAAAAAACCCACAAAATTGTAATTATGCTTAAAAGGGATAACAAAAAACCACCACCTACTAATACTAGAATTTTTTTTAGCAATTTGTTCATTTTAGTTTATTTATTTTACAAATTTGTTAATGTTATGGCATCAGAATTTTTAAGAAAATAGATACTTTTGTATAATGAAAAAATCAACTAAACAAACATGGAAAAGAATTTATATATTGATGCTTCGCATCCAAATGAAACTAGAGTTGTACTCAAATCAAATGGCAATATTGAAGATTACGAATACGAGAGCATAAAAAATACTTTAGTTAAAAATAATATCTACTTGGGAAAAGTAAGCAGAGTAGAACCATCTTTACAAGCAGCTTTTATTGATTTCGGAAGAGAAAGACATGGTTTTTTGTCTTTTAACGATATTCAGTCAGACTATTATCAAATACCAAGCAGTGACCTGGAAAAAATAAAGGAAGAGGAAGAAAAAGCCAGAGAAAGATTATTAGAAGAAAGTGAAAAGCAAGAAGAAATTAATATTATAGAAAATAATACAGATTTAGAAGATCCTGTTGAAAAAAATACTGAACAAAATACCAATATAGAAAAACCCAACCAAGAAAAAAAATATCCAATTAAAAAATATAAAATTCAAGAAGTTATAAAGCCAAATCAAGTGATACTTGTACAGGTTTTAAAAGATGAAAGAGGTTTTAAAGGTGCTGCGTTAACAACTTTTATATCTATAGCTGGAAAATATATTGTTTTAATGCCCAATACTCCTAAAGGTGGCGGAATATCTAGAAAAATATTTAATCCTGCGGAAAGAAAAAAAATAAGAACTATTTTGAATCAAATAATAATACCTAAAGAAATGGGTATTATTGTAAGAACCGCAGGATCGAATAAGACAAAAAATGAAATTGATCGTGACTTGCAAAATTTAATTAAAGTTTGGGAGTCGATCAAAGAAAATGCGATGAATTCAATGGCACCCTCATTAATACATAAAGAAAGTGAAATTATAAAAAGAACTTTAAGAGATATGTATGATGAAGATACCCAAAATATAATTATTGAAGGTAATGAGGGTTACCAAAAAGCAAAAAACTTTATGAAAATTATAATGCCAAGTCATGTAAAAAAAATTAAAAAATATAGAGATAAAATTCCACTATTTATAAAAGAAAAAATTGAAAATAAGTTAAATGAAATATTTGACACACAGGTTAAACTTAATTCTGGGGGATATTTAGTTATAAATCCTACTGAAGCTCTTGTTTCAATTGACGTAAACTCAGGAAAATCTATAAAGCAAAAAAATGTTGAAAGTACTGCCTTAGATACAAACTTAGAAGCAGCTGAAGAAATTGCAAGACAAATTAAAATAAGAGACCTCTCTGGTTTAATAATAATCGATTTTATTGATATGATAAGTTATGGAAATAGGAGAGTTATAGAAAAAAAATTAAAAGAAAAATGTAGAAGTGATAGAGCTAGAATTCAAATAGGTAGAATTAGCAGCTTTGGACTGTTAGAAATGTCAAGACAAAGATTAAGAGAAAGTTCAGTAAAATGGAAAATATCTCTAACAAATGAAACCTTTGCATTAAAAATTATTAAGCTTTTAGAAGTTCTTTCTATAGAAAATAAAGCAAAAATTGTGGATTTAAGCATATGTGAGCAAGTACTTAAATTTATAAATGAAAACCTTGGTGAAAATTTAAAATATATTGAAAAAAAGAATAAAATAAAAATTAATTTAAAAGCAGATAATCTTCTTATTATTCCAGATTATAAAATTGAATTTAGAAATAAAAGCAAAAAAATTATTAATAAAGTTGAGGAAATATCTGAATTAAAATATGTAGAAGAAAAAAGAGATAATATTATTAATTTTTCTCAGAAAAAAAATAAAATTTCTTTTAAGAAATCAAAATTTAAAAAAAATTATAAAAAGAAATATTATAAAAAAAAAATTAAATAATGCCTTTACTAGGACTAGATGCTTTAGCAAACGTTGTTTTTTCAATTCTTCCTGATAAATAGGAACTTCGACCTGCGATGACAGCATGCTTCATTGCTTCAGCCATTTTAAAAGGATACTTTGCTTTTGCTATTGCGGTATTAATCAATACTCCATCACAGCCTAATTCCATTGCAGTTGTCGCATCTGAGGCTTGGCCTAAACCTGCATCAATAATTAAGGGAAGTTTAGTTTGTGACCTAATAATTTGTACATTAATTTTATTTTGAATTCCTAAACCGGATCCAATCGGTGCCGCTAAAGGCATTATTGCTACTGCTCCAACATTTTCCAATCTTTTTGCCATCAATGGATCATCTGAACAATAAACCATAACTTTAAAACCTTCTCTTGATAAAACTTCAGTTGAGTTTAAAGTTTCTATCATATCAGGATATAAAGTTTTTTTATCTCCTAAAACTTCTAACTTTACAAGTTTCCATCCTCCAATTTCTCTAGCAAGTCTTAAAGTTCTTAAAGCTTCCGATGAAGAAAAACACCCTGCGGTGTTTGGTAAATAAGTTATTTTTTTTGGATCTACATAATCCATCAAAAGAGGTTTTTTTTTATCTGAAATATTTACTCTTCTAACTGCCACAGTAACAATTTCAGCACCCGAAAGTTTAATTGCTTTTGCGCATTCAATAAAGTTTCGATATTTACCAGTTCCAACTATTAATCTTGACTTAAATTTTTTATTTGAAATTTTTAAATAATCAGACACTTTTTTAACCTCCTCCTATAAAATGTACTATTTCAATTTTGTCATTTTCCCTTAGGTTAATTTTAGCTATTTTTCTTTTATCCACTATATTTTCATTCAATTCTATTGCTACTTTGTCTAAAGGTATTTTGAATTTAGTAATTACTTTTTTTAAAGTCATTTTTTGGTTAATTAAGCACTTTTTCCCATTAATCTTTATTTTTACTTTGTTTATTTTTTTCATAATATATAAATATTTTATGACTTACAGAATTTTAATCATTAATGGTCCAAATCTTAATCTATTAGGTGAAAGAGAACAATCACAATATGGATCAATTACATTTGATCAATTAAAAGATAAATGTATTCAAAAATGTAAAGATTTAAATGTAAATTTAGATTTTAAACAATCTAATATTGAGGGAGAAATTGTCACAATGATTCAAAATGCTAGAAATAATTATGATGGAATAATTATTAATGCTGCAGGTTTTACGCATACCTCAGTTTCTATAAGAGATGCTCTAGATATATATAAAAAACCGAAAATAGAATTACATATTTCAAATATATATAAAAGAGAGGAATTTAGAAAAAAATCCCTTATAAGTGATGTGGTAAATGGAATAATATGTGGATTAGGCTCCAACGGTTATATTTTAGCCATAAATGCAATGCATGAATTGCTTAGCGATGGAAATTGATAAAAAAATTGTTAAAAAACTAATTGATGCTTTAGAAGATCTTAAAAAGTCTATTAAAGCTAGCAATCAAGAAATTTCTACAGATGAAACTGTATTTGAAGAGTTAGAAGAAATAAATACAATCAAAAGCCCAATTATTGGAACGGCTTACCTAGCTCCTGAACCTGGAGGAAAAAATTTTGTTGAAATTGGAAAAAAAATCAAAAAAGGTGATACTGTTATGATAGTTGAGGCAATGAAAACTATGAATCACGTACCGTCAAACAAAGACGGAGTAGTAAAAAAAATTTCAGTAGAAGATGGCCAGCCAGTTGAATATGGTCAAGTACTTGTTGTTCTAGAATAATGTTTAAAAAAATATTAATAGCTAATCGTGGAGAAATTGCAGTTAGGGTAATAAGAGCGTGCAAAGAATGGGGAATATCTACTGTAGCAGTTCACTCTGATGTGGATAAAAATAGCATGCATGTAAGGCTTGCTGATGAAAGCGTTTGTATTGGTCCTCACCAGCCCATAAATAGCTACTTAAATATACCTGCATTAATGTCAGCAATTGAACTTACTGGAGCAGAAGCAGTACACCCTGGGTATGGTTTTTTATCTGAAAATGCAAATTTTGCAAAAATTTTAGAAGACTCTAAAATAAAATTTATAGGTCCTTCTTCAAAACTTATAAAAATGATGGGAGATAAAATTGAAGCTAAAAAGATCGCAAGAAAATATAATTTACCTGTAATTGAGGGATCTGATGGTGGTGTTTCAGATATAAAACAAGCAAAAGAGATTTGTAAAAAAATTGGTTTTCCAGTTTTAATTAAAGCAGCTGGTGGTGGTGGTGGAAAAGGTATGAAGATTGTGTTAGATGAAAAAAAATTTGAAGAATTATTTTTAGCTGCTAAGTCAGAGGCAAAAAAATTTTTTGCTAATGATGAAGTATACATCGAAAAATTTTTTCAAAATCCAAGACATATAGAAGTTCAAGTTTTATCAGGAAAGAATAGGACCGTTCATTTGCATGAAAGAGATTGTTCTGTTCAAAGAAGACATCAAAAACTTATAGAGGAAACCCCAAGTCCTGTTTTAGATAAAATTATACGAGATGAATTATTTAAAAAAACAGTAAATATGGTTAGTAAAATTGGTTATGAGGGAGCAGGAACAGTAGAATTTATCTACGAAGATAGAAAATTTTATTTTTTAGAAATGAATACCAGAGTTCAAGTAGAACATCCTGTAACTGAAATGGTCACTGGTATTGATATAATTAAAGAACAAATTTGGATTGCTTACACTGGTGAAACAGCTTTAAATCAATCAGATGTAAATCCAAGGGGTCATGCTATAGAATGTAGAATAAATGCTGAAGATCCTAGCAAGAATTTTCAACCTTCACCAGGAGTAATAAAGATGTGTCATCAGCCCTCTGGATTCAGAACTAGAGTAGATGGTTCAATTTATCAAGGTTACAAAATTACACCTTATTATGACAGTATGGTTTGTAAACTAATTTGTCATGGTAGAAATAGACAAGAGGCAATACAAAGAATGTTAAGATCTTTAGATGAGTTTGTTTTGGAGGGAATAACAACAACAATTGATCTTCATAAAAAACTATTAAGCCATAAAAAATTTGTAGAGTCAGACTTTAATGTAAGTTGGCTTGACAAAGAAAAGATAATTTAATCTATTTTTTTTAAAATTTTCCAAGCATCATACACTTTATAAGAGTTATATTCTTGGCTTATAAATTTTTGAATATATGGATATCTCTCTCCTAAATTTTGAAATTTAACAGGTCCTTCTGTAATAATAAATTTTGGTTTATTTGTTATTAATTCATTTATGTATAATTTTTGATTCTTTTTAGATCCAACTGTCCATAGATTAAAAAATTTTGAACAACTTTTTTTTTTTAAAAAATAAAAAATTGAGTTATCATAAGAAAATGTTTGAACACAATCTGAGTCATTTAAAAGTTCATCTAAATCTTTAATAAAAATAAAATGATCTTTTGATATAAACTTTTCGTCATTTGCTATTATTATATTTTTTATATCTACTGGAAAATTAACAAGGTTTTTTATAGATTTAACCTGATTAATTAAAATAACAAAAATAAAAATTAAATAAACTGTAGGAAATAAATTTTTTTTCTTTTTAAAAAAATTTTCTTTTTTTCTTAAATAACTAATTAGAAAAGATGTTGCAAAAATTAAAAAAAGTATAAGTGAAAAGTATGTGGCATATTTAATGTGTCCCCCATCAGATCTGGATAGTGCTGATTTGTAAATAAAGAAATTCATAAATGAAAAAATAATGAATAATATTTTTGTATTATTTAAAAAATTACTTTTTTTTTTAAAAATTAGATAAAACGAATATATAAAATTAAAAATTATTAACAAAAAAGCTTTGCTTGCTCTTGCAGAATGTTCATCAGTTGAGAATGGTTTGGGGTGAATTAAACCATTAATTAGTTCATGTTGAGTAAAGATTTCTCTTGCGTGAATTAAAAAATTAATGAATGTGCTTGGCCCCATTATTAAAATTGCAATTAACCAGAATAAAATAATTGAAAAAATAAATTTAAAAAATTCCTTTTTATTATTTATAAAAACCAAAAGCAAAAATAATATTAATGGCAGTAAAATAAAAAAGCCTCTATCTAAACTCCAAAAAAAAGAAAATACACTAATAAAACTTACTAAAAAAATATAAAAATTATTTTTATTATTTGTATAATTTAAAATGGAAATTAAAAAAATAATTAACGGTATTTCTCTCCAAAAATCATTTTTTCCGAAAAAAAATAAAAAAGTTAAACTTAAAAATAAAAAAAATAATTCTTTTAAATTCTTTCTTTCAAAGGTTTGACTTGAAATTTTATAAAAAAAATAAATTAATAATATTTTGGATAATAAATTTAAAAATTTTAAAAAAAATTTGTACGATCCTATAGTTTCATGCCCAGTTAGGTTCCAAGAAATTCTTGCATTAAGCATGTCATAAAATAATCCTGTATTTATGTATACATTGATCCATGGTATTTGGTTTAGTTTAGACAGCATTGATCCAGACAAAGGCATACCCTCTTCAAATAATTGGGTTGAGTACATATTCCAATCATCAAATAAAAATAATAAAACAACTGGTATTAAAATTATTATTAGAAATTTAATTTCCAAATTTTCATATTTTTTTTCTTTTTTAAAAAAAAAAATACTTTTATTAAAATTAAAATCTTTATTTTTTTTATTTCTTAAAATAAAAATTGTGAAAAAAGATAAAATTGGAAGTGTAATAAAAAGAATATATCTCATTGTATCGTTATGAGTGCTATGTCCATGTTTTGAGTATTCACCAATAATTTCATAAGGATTTGAGTATGGCGCAATAATTTTATCCCAAAGAAATACACATACAATAATAGATGCAATTGATGCCAAGATAGGATAAAAAAATTCGATTTTATTTTTTTTCATTTTTGATTAAAAGTATAATTTATAAATTTAAACGCAATATTAAATAATAATAATTATGAAAGTTGGATTTGTTGGGCTTGGAAAACTTGGTTTACCGGTAGCTTTAGCTGTTGAGAGCAAAGGTCATAAAGTATTTGGGTACGATATTAAAAAAGAAATTTATACCCAAATCAAAAACAGAAAAATTGATTATAAAGAAAAACATGCAAATGAACTCCTTAAAAAAACAAATATAGAAATTGTAGAATTAAAAAAATTAGTCAGTCTCTCCGATATAATTTTTGTGCCTATTCAGACACCCCATGATAAAAAATACGAAGGAATAAATGATATACCTAAAACTAGAAAAGATTTTGATTATACCTTTTTAACAAAAGGAATAAAAATGATTTCTAAAGAGTTAAAAAAAATTAAAAAGAAAAAAATAGTAATTATAATTTCAACTGTTTTACCTGGAACTATAAGAAAAAAAGTTTTACCTCTCACAAATAAGTACACTCAAATAGGTTATAATCCTTTTTTTATAGCTATGGGAACAACAATAGATGACTTTTTATATTCTGAAATAATTTTATTTGGATCAGATAATAAGTTTGTTAGTGATAAAGCAAAAAATTTTTATAGGACTTTGACAAATTCACCTTTTTTTGAAACTACAATAGAAAATGCAGAATTAATCAAAGTTGTTTATAATACTTTCATTTCTACAAAAATTGCCTTTATTAACTCTATTACTGAAATGTGTCATAGACTTCCTAATACAAGTATAGATGAAGTTACTAGGGCTTTATCGTTATCAACAAAAAGAATTATAAGTAATTTATATTTGAGAGGGGGCATGGGTGATGGTGGAGGATGTCACCCTAGAGACAATATTGCAATGAGTTATTTAGCAAAAAGACATAATGTTAGTTTTAACATTTTTGAGGCAATTATGCTCCAAAGACAAAAGTATAATCACTGGTTAGCTGAAATGTGTTTAAAGTATTCAAAAAAAGCAAGTATTATAATTCTTGGAAAAAGTTTTAAACCGGAAACAAACATTGTTACCGGCAGTCCAAGTATATATCTATTTAATTCATTAAAAAAAAAGAAAAGGGATGTTTATATATGGGACCCGGAAGTAGACAAAATAAATTTAGAAAATTTCATAAAAATTAACTCATTGAGTAATAAAAAAATTTGTTATTTTGTTGGTACTCAACATAAAGCTTTTTTAAATATAAATTTCAAAAAAGGATCTAATGTTCTTGATCCATTTAGATATATCAAAAATAGAGATGGGGTAAATATAATTGAAATTGGAGAAGGTGAAAAAATATAAAAAATTCGATTTTGCAATTCTTATACCAGTTTTCCATAATGAAAATAAAATAAAGAATTTAAAAACAGAAATTTTAAAATATTTATCTAATTATAATTTTTTTGTATGTTTTGTAGATGATAGTAAAAATGACCTTACTTCATTAGAAATAAAAAAAAATTTTCTAGATGGATTCCATATTGTTAGAAGAGAGAAAAAAGAAGAATACTCAACTAGATATTCTGCATCATTAGATGGATTTAGATGGATAGTTGCCAACCTTGAGGCTGATTACATAGTTGAAATTGATTCAGATTTATCTCATCACCCTAAAGATGTTATTAAAGGCTTAAAAAAATTAAAGGACTCTAATTGTGATCTAATTATAGCTTCAAAATATAAAAGTAACTCAATAGTAAAAAATAGGCAATTTTTAAGGATAATAATAAGTAAATTTATTACGGTAGTTTGCAGATTATTATTCAATAAAAAAATAACAGATTATTCTAATACTTTTCGTTTTTACAAATTTTCATTAGTAAAAAAGTTTGTGGATCAAAATATTATTTTTAAGTCTCCTATTGGCCATTTACACAATCTTTTAAATATTTTGGAAAAAAATTATTCAATTCAAGAAATCTCAACAGAATATATAGAGTCAAATAGAGATAGTACTGTAAAAATTAATTTTATGATTAGATATTTAGTAGAATTTATTTATTGTATAATTTTAAACAAATTTAAAAAAACTAAATAAAACATTTGGTTAACCAAATATCATAAACAGGATGATCAAATGGTCTTAATGTTGGACTTGATGAAAATGTCCATCCATTAAAGACGAAGACTTCATTCTTATCTTTACTTTTTAAATCTTTAACTTGGAGATAAGCAGTAATTTCTGGACTATCATCAAATTCTGAGTTTTGACATTTAAGTGCCTTAATTAAAATATTTTTAAAAATCTTTTCCTCACCTATTCTGATATTTAAAGTGTAGCTTTTAGAACTAACCTTATCTAATACTTTTATTTCTAAAAAATTACCATCTAAATTTTTTTCTGATGATTGCGAAAAATTTATGAGAAAAAAAAATAGTATAAGAGAATATAATACTGAATTAATTTTTCCAGGTTTTATATTTTTTTTCAATTTCAACATTTTTCTTATTTGGGTGATATGCATTTTCTGTTCCGGTTAAATTAGGCATATGTGGTTTTTGCCACTCATATTTTTTACTTGATATGCTAATATCAATTTTATTTTGCATAAAATGAATCCATGAATACCATTCATTTGATATTTTCGAGGCATCTATTTCTCCAGAATAAATAACCCATCTTTTTTTTGATTTTCTGTTTTCATAATATTTATTTCCAAAATCATCTTTACCAACTAATTTTCCATAAAAAATAGTGTAAATTTTTGTTCCTAATGTCTGCTGATTCCACCAAACAAAAATTTGCTTAAACAATGTCAACATAAATTTTTAGTTTTTTTTTCAATTTCCAATTGCAAAAAATAAATTAGACTAAATTTTTTATTTGTATATAAATAATTTAACAAAGATTCAAAAAAAATAAAAAATGGCAAAATATTTAGTAGAAACTTATTATAATTGTACTTTTAAAGTAAGTCACTACTTGGATGACATAAATGAGACGAATCTTTCAAATCTTGAAAAGAGAGATGATGGAAAGTTTGAAATTTTAAATGTCAAATTGGATAATAGAAAAACTAAAAGTTTAGATAAAAATTCAAAAAACGTACCTGAAAAAAATGAAAAAAATAAAATTAATTTAGTCTCAGAAAAACAAACTAGCCAACCAGTTTTAGATGAAAAAAATAATACTTTTTTGAACAAACTGACTGAAGTTGCTAATAAAAGATTTAGTATGCCTGATAGAAGAAAAGGTTATATTCAAAAAGCAACAATTGGTGACCATAAAATTTATTTACATACGGGCGAATATGAAGATGGTAAAATAGGAGAAATTTTTATAGACACTAGTAAAGAGGGAGAGTTGGTAAAAGCGCTAATGAATAACTTTGCGATTGCGGTCTCATTGGGATTACAATACGGTGTTCCGCTGGATGAGTTTGTAAGTGCTTATGTCGATACAAAATTCGAGCCGTCAGGAAAGGTTACCGGTAACGATAGAATTCTAAGCGCTTCATCTATGCTTGATTATATTTTTAGAGAATTAGCAATTTCATATTCAAATAGAGAAGACTTAGCACATACTCCTTCGATTGGTTCAACAAATGATAAATCTAAAGAAAGTGATATTTACGATAACGACGATCAAAATCAGTTTTTAAAACTGGTTAAAAACATTACAAGCAAAGGTTTTGTGCGAAGTAATTATAAAAAAAAAATGGTTGATTTGTCTGATATCAGAATAAACCTTAAGGGAAAGAAATAATATTTATTTCTTTTTAATTGCTAAATTTAACTCTTTTAACTGTTGATCATTAACTTCAGAGGGTGAGTTCATCATAAGATCTTGAGCATTTTGATTCATGGGAAACAGAGTTACCTCTCTTATGTTTTTTTCATTAGCTAGCAACATTACTATTCTATCTATACCTGGTGCAATACCTCCATGTGGTGGGGCACCATAACTTAAAGCATTTATCATGCCTGCAAATTTATTATCAACATCCTCTTTAGTATAACCTGCAATAGAAAATAATTTATACATTAAATCTGGCTTATGATTTCTTATTGCTCCTGAGGACAACTCTATTCCATTGCAAACAATGTCATATTGATATGCTTTCATCTCAAGTGGTTTTGAAAAGTTTAAGCTTTTTTCTTCTCCTTGCGGCATTGAGAATGGGTTATGGCTAAAAATAACTTTATTTGTCTTTTCGTCTACTTCAAACATTGGATAATCAACAATCCAACAAAATGCAAAAGTATTCTTGTTTATAATATCTAAGTCTTCAGCAATTTTATCTCTTGCGGCTGAAAGTAATTTCAAAACATCATTTTTTTTATTACATGCTAAAAATAAACTGTCTCCAATTTTAGCGTTTGTGATTTTCATAATTTCTTTAAGTGAATCTTCTGAAAAAAACTTTCCTACAGGTCCTTTTGCACTTATATTTTTTTCACATTCTAAAGTAAAGTATGCCAGACCTGAGGCACCTTGGTCTTTTGCCCATTTATCTATATTATCAAAAAAACTTCTAGGTTTACCTTTTGTGTTTTTTGTTACTATACCTCTAACAATTGAACCAGATTTTACTAACTTTTTAAATATATCAAATTTTACATCATCCCTTTTAAAAATTTTTGTAATATCAGATATTTCGAGTGGATTTCTTAAATCTGGTTTATCAGTTCCATATTTAAGCATCGAATTATCAAATGTTATTTTTGGAAATTTATCAAAAAGAACTTTTTTGTTAGAAAATTTTTTGAATAGTTTGGACATAAGCTTTTCAACTACTTCAAAAATATCTTCTTGTTCTACAAATGACATTTCTAAATCTAATTGATAAAATTCACCAGGGCTTCTGTCTGCTCTGGCATCCTCATCTCTAAAGCAAGGTGCAATCTGAAAATATTTATCAAAACCTGAAACCATTATTAATTGTTTAAATTGTTGAGGTGCTTGAGGTAAAGCATAGAACTTTCCAGGATTTAATCTGCTCGGAACTAAAAAATCTCTAGCTCCCTCAGGACTAGATGAAGTTAAAATTGGTGTTTGAAATTCGTTAAATCCTAAGTTAATCATCTCACTTCTAATAAAAGATATAACTTGTGATCTTAGTAAGATATTCTGATGAACTTTTTTTCTTCTTAAATCTAAAAATCTATATTTTAATCTAATATCTTCAGCGTATTCTTGATCACTAAAAACTGGCATTGGAAGTTCTTTACATTTACCTAAAATTTCAAAAGTATTTATTAATACTTCAACCTCTCCTGTTTTTAATTCTTTATTTAAAGTATCCTCACTTCTCTCATTAACTTTGCCGGATACTTTTATTACGCTCTCAAGTTGGATTTTTTCTAAATCTTTAAAAAATTTATTTTCCTTATCTATTAAACATTGGGTTATTCCATAATTGTCTCTCAGATCTACAAAAAGCAAGTTTCCGTGATCCCTTTTCTTGTTTATCCAGCCCGATAAAATAACTGTTTGTCCTGAATCCTTTTTGGTTAATTCACCACAAGTATGTGTTCTATAAGTATTCAATTAATTACCTAGTACTTTTTTAACAGTTTTTAGATCGATCGATTTTTTCTTTTTTAAACTCACTTCATCAATCTTATATATAAATTCAAATATTTTTCCATAAGACCTTGATATTCTTTTTACTGCATATTCTATTAGTTTGTTATCAATTTTTATCTGTCTATCTGATAAACTTTTAGCAATTAATACTTTTATTAAATCATCATCTGGTTGTTCAATTTTAGCTATCAAACAGTTTTTTGATCTTGATTTAAGATCATTAAGTTTAAAGTTAATTTCATTAATTGGTAATTCTGAAACAATTAATAAGTACTTGTTATTTTGATCAACAAAATTAATAAGAGAAAAAATTGCTTTTTCTTCAACTTTTTCATCAAAGTTTTCTAAAATTATATTTTGATATAGTCTAAGATTTTTAACATCTTCTAGAGTAAAAGTTCTTGAATCAAATAATTTACCTTTATTTTTTTCTTGAAAAATTTTCAGTAAGTGCGATTTGCCTGAATATTTTTCACCACAAATATTTAAAATATTTTTTTCCCAATTTGGCCAAGAATTTATTAAATTATAAGCAAAAAAATTACTTTTCGACACAAAAAAATCATCTTTTTGAAAGTTTTTACTAAATTTAAAATTTAAAAGAAGCTGATCTAGCTCACTCATTTTAATTTACTTCCCAAGATTGTTGATTGGTATCTACATTAATATTATTACTTTTAACTATATCTAAAAATTGCTTTGGAGATCCATTAAAAATAATTTTATAATTTAGTTTTTTATTATTAAAATCTTTTATATAAAAATCATAAACTAACTCAGTATTTTTTAAAAAATTATTAAATTTAATAGTTTTTTTATAATCCTTTGACGATATACTAATGTTAATTGGTAACTTTACTGAGCGATTAATTTGATTATCCAATTTCCAGATATCTTCATATGTATTTTTCATTTTTGAGATTAATTGAGTTAAACTTTCATTTTGAGAAATATTAATATTTTTATAAGTATTACTATAAATTTTTACATTTTCCTTGATTTTAATTTTAGAAAAAACTTTATAATTGTTTTTATCCTTATAAATTAAACTAACCACATATTCATCAAAGTCGTATTTATTAATAATTTCTTCAAAATTATACTCTTCAAGATTATTTAAATTTCTATTAATAATATTTATTACATCTATATCCGCAGTCGGAAGAACATAGTTTAGTAAGTAATATTTTTTACTTTCTTTTTCCCACTCATTAAAAAAAGGATTTTGATTAAATAAATTTACACTATTTTTTTCTGTATCAATTAAGATTGGTAAAATTAAAATATCTTTTTTGTTTGGAATAGAGGGAAAAACATTTTTTTTTTCAAAAAATAAAAGTGTATTTTGTTTGTTAAAATTTACTTCAAATTTTGCAAAATAAGAATTTTGTACAAATTTTTCATCCTTTATATTAAATGAATCTATTAAGTTTTTTATCTCAGAAATGCTTACATTATTAAGCTTTCCAATTTGATTAGTGGCTACTGTCATTTTAATTAGTTGATCAAAAGCATTTTTAAAAGATTTATCAATTACTTGTTCTTTATTGAAATTTGTTTCAAATGGTTCTTCTATTTCAATATCATTAACTCTAAATATTGACGATTTAACATCTGATGTGGATAAATTTAAAAATAGAACTGTCGCAAAAAAAAATATATAAGTTTTCTTCAAACTAAATAAAAAATTTTTTAAACACATATTGTATCTTAATGAATAATAGTAAGTTTACATATCAAAAAAGTGGCGTAAATATAACAACTGCTGACCGATTTGTAGATTTTATTTCTAAAAAAACCAAAGGTAATAAAAAGAGTTCAATATTTCAAAATATTGGAGGTTTTGGATCAATAACTAATATACCAAAAATTTACAAAAATCCAAAAATAGTAGCAAGCACAGATGGTGTTGGAACAAAGATTGAAATAGCTAACGAACTAAAAAAATTCGATACAATAGGTATAGATCTTGTAGCAATGTGTGTTAACGACATAATCGTTCAAGGTGCAAAGCCTATTATTTTTTTAGATTATATATCTTTAAATAAGTTAGATCTGAAAAAACTAAAGGCTATTATTACTGGCATAAGTAATGGATGTAAAATTTCTGGATGTGAATTGGTGGGCGGCGAGACAGCAGAAATGCCAGGTACATATGGGAAAGATAAATTTGATTTAGCAGGTTTTTCTGTTGGTATAGTCGACGAGAAAAAAGTTTTAAATAAAAAAAAAATAAAAAAAGGAAATCTTATATTAGGAATACCGTCAAATGGGGTTCATTCAAATGGTTTTTCGTTAATAAGATATATTTTAAAAAAAAAGAAAATAAACTTAAAAAAAAATAATTTTTTAAAAAATGAATTAATAAAGCCAACAAAAATTTACGTTAGAGAAATTCTTAAATTATTAGATAAAAAATTAATAAATGGATGTGCAAATATAACCGGTGGAGGAATTCCTGATAATATTAAAAGAATAATACCTGATGGGCTATGTGCAGAAATTGATTTATCTAAAATTAAAACAAAAAAAATATTTAAATGGTTAAAAAAGAAAAGTATATCTGATAAGGAAATGATGAAAACATTTAATTGTGGTGTTGGTTTTTGTTTAATTATCGATAAAAAAAATACAATTAAAATTAATAAATATTTTGATAAAAGATTTAGACCATATGTTATTGGAAAGATAGTGTCATCGAAAGCTAAAGTTAGTCTTAAAAAAAGAATAAAGTGGTAAAAGAAAAGTTAGGAACGGCAGTTTTTATCTCTGGCAGGGGATCTAATTTTAAAAACCTCATTAATTTTTCAAAAAAAAAAAATTCACCTATTGTTATAAAGTTATTAATATCAAATAACAAATATGCTAAAGGGATCAGTTACGCATTAAATAACAAAATAAAAAAAAAAAATTTTGATTTTAAAAATTCAAAAAAGGCTGAAAAACTGGCTTTAGATATTCTAAAAAAAAATAAAATAAAACTAATTTGTCTAGCAGGATTTATGAAAATTTTATCAAAAAACTTCATAAAAAAATTTAAGGGTAAAATTATTAATATTCATCCATCTTTACTTCCCAAATACAAAGGTCTTAATACTCACGCAAGAGTATTAATGAATAATGAAAAATTTTCCGGATGCACAGTTCACTTTGTAAATTCTAAACTTGATTCTGGTCAAATAATTTTACAAAAGAAAATTAAAATAAAAAAAAGAGATACAATTAGATCTTTAGAAAGAAAGATTTTAAAAGAAGAATATAAAATTTACCCGAAAGCTATAACAAAAATTTTATCTAAGAATTAAAAAAAAATTTAATTTCTGTATTTGCATTTTCTATGCTATCTGATCCATGAACAGAGTTTTTATCTATAGAAATACCATATTGTTTTCTTATCGTTCCTTCCTCTGCTTTTTTAGGGTCAGTTGCACCCATAAGTCGTCTGTTTTCGGCTACTGCGCCTATTTTTTCAATTATCATAACTACAATAGGTCCGGAAGATAGATAATTGCATAAATCGTTGTAAAAAGGCTTTGTTTCGTGAACTTTATAAAATTGCTCAGCCTCAGATTTTTCTAACTGAATTTTTTTTTCTTTTATAATTTTAAAACCATTTTCTTTAAAAATTAATTTAATTTTTTCGTCAAGATTTCTTTCTACAGCATCTGGTTTAATAATTGATAAAGTTTGCTCTGTTTCACTCATAATAATCTTCAACAAGTTTATTTAGTAGCCTAACTCCATATCCTGTAGCTCCTCCAGAATTTAAAGCGCCCCCATATTTTGAAAAAGCCATACCTGCAATATCCAAGTGAGCCCAAGGTGTTTTATTAATAATAAATCTTTGTAAAAATTGTGCAGCAGTTGTTGAGCCAGCTCCTCCAACATAATTAATGTTTTGCATATCAGCATTTTTAGAATTCATCAGTTTATCAAAGTTTTTATGAAGAGGCATTCTCCATAATTTTTCGTCAACTTTTTCACCGGCTTTAATTAATTGTTTTGATAGCTTGTCATCGTTAGAAAAAAGACCCGCGTACTCTGAACCCAAAGAGACAATTATAGCACCAGTTAAAGTTGCTAAATCAACTATGAATCTAGGTTTAAATTTTTCTTCAGTGAAAGTTAAAGCGTCTGCTAAAACTAGCCTGCCTTCAGCATCAGTATTTAAAACTTCTATAGTTTTTCCACTATAAGATTTTACAATATCACCAGGTCTTTGAGCATTACCACTTACCATATTCTCAACAAGACCTACTACACCTACGGCATTAATTTTTGCTTTTCTTAAAGCTAAAGTTTTCATTAGTCCTACTACAGCCGCTGAACCTGCCATATCATAGGTCATATCTTCCATAAACTTAGCTGGTTTAAGTGAATAACCACCAGTATCAAAACAAACACCCTTACCTACAAAAGCTAAAGGTTTATTTTTTGAATTATTACCATTCCATTCCATAGTAACTAAATAAGATCCTCTTATACTACCTTGACCAACCCCAAGTAGAGCTCCCATACCTAATTTTTTAAGTTCTTTTTTATTATAAACTTTAATTTTAAGTCCAATTTTTTTTAATTTAAGTATTCTTTTTGCATATTCGTCTGGATGAAGAATATTGCCCGGTTCTGATACAAGATCTTTAGTAAAATTTGTACCTTCGAGCAAAGAAGTAAATCTATTACTTTTAATTTTTGTTGGAATTTTTTTTCTGAATACAATATCAATATTCGTATCTATCATTTCTTTTTTTGTTTTATATTTATTAAATTCGTATGATTTTATTTGCATACCATGTAAAAATTCCTCAATAAAAATATTGTTTTTATTTTGGGTTTCATAAATGTTATTATCGAAAAATGTTAAATTTGTTAGCAAATTAGATTTAACAAAATTATAAAAATTTGCTCCTATTTTCTCATTCTCGGTTGAACTTAGGTTGTTTTTAATTTTTATTAAAATAATTTTTTGATCTGGACTATGGTTGAAGGTAATAAAATCCTTTTTCTTAGATTTGTTTGATATTATAGTCCTGTTTATTTGATTTGATTGTTTGCTTAATGATAATTTGTTTAATCCATTTATTTTGAATTCTTCATTGGCAAACAAAACATAATTTTTAATAGTTTTTTCGCTAATACCCTTTTTGTAGCTTATTTTTATTGACATTTTTTATTAATATGTACTTTAGGTTGTAATTAAATTATAAACTTATAGTTGAAAATATATAGGTATTATCTTGCAGGATTTCAATGAAAAAAATTATTTTTAACAAATTAATTAGGGATGTTTTTAAATTTTTCTTATTAATATCTTTAAGTTTATCTCTAATTATATGGGTAGTTCAGGCTGTAAACTTTTTGGATTATATATCTGAAGATGGTCACGGTTTTAAAACCTATTTCTACATAACAATCCTAAATTTTCCCAAAATCTTTTCAAGAATTATGCCTTTTTGTATTTTTGTATCTTGTTTTTACATATTAAACAAATATGAGGTAAAAAATGAATTAGTAATTTTTTGGAATATAGGAATAAAAAAAATAAAATTCATAAATATATTAGTTCTTTTTTCTCTACTATTTTTGATTTTTCAAATTTTTTTGAATACTCTAATTGTCCCTCGTTCTTTAGACGAGGCTAGAGAATATATTAGGAAATCAAATATAGATTTTTTTCCTAGCTTAATTAAAGAAAAAAAATTCATAGATGCCGTCGAGAATTTAACTATTTTTATAGAATCAAAAAATGAAGATGGAGAACTGAAAAATGTATATCTAAAAGATCAAATCGATAAATATCAATCTCAAATTATTATTGCAAAAAATGGTAAATTTATTACTAAAGACAATTCCAATTTTTTAATATTAAATAATGGAAACTTTATAGATATTGAAGAAGATAAAATTACAAGTTTCGCTTTTAAAAAAACCGAATTTAATTTATCAAAATATGTAACTACAAGCACAACATTCCCAAAGTTTCAAGAAATAGATACAAATTTTTTACTAGAGTGTTTATACAAATTAAAATTTAATAAAAACTTTATTTTATCGTCTTATTTAATAAGTTGTAATGAAAATTCGGAAGGTGATATTAAGGAAGAAGTTTTTAAAAGAGTTATAAAGCCTCTTTTTATTCCTGTCATAGTTTTAATAGCATCTATAATAGTTCTTTATAATAAGGACTATTTTAATTATTCAAGAATTCAGTACACTTTATTTACAATTGGTTTTTTTACAATTGTTTTATCTGAAATATCGGCGCGTTATATATCAAATGATTTTATGCCAATTATTTTTATTACATTGCCAATACTTATTTTTTTCGCGAGCTACTTTTATTTATTGCTAAAACTAAGAGTTAAAATATGATAAAATTATATCAGAACTATATTATTAGATCCTACTTTAAAATATTTTTATTCATATTTTTTTTATTTTTTTCTTTAACTATTATTTTAAATATTTTTGAAGAAGTGTCTTTTTTTAAAGATACAGATGCAAGTCCTTTTCTACCATTTATTTTAACATTGCTTAACTCTCCATCAATTGTATATGAAACGTTCCCATTTATATTTTTTATTTCAACACAATTTTTTTTTATAAGATTATTAGATAGAGAAGAATTAGATATCTTTAAAAAAATTAGTCTTAGTAATTATAAATTAATTTCTATTTTATCTTTGTTTTCTTTACTTTTATCAATTGTAATTGTTATTATTTTTTACAATCTCTCATCAAATTTTAAATTTATGTATTTAGAATTTAAAAATAAATACTCAAAGGACAATAAATATTTAGCAATAGTTACAGAAAACGGTCTGTGGATAAAAGACGAGATAGATGGAAACATTAATATTATAAATGCAGCTAAAATGGAAAATGAGACTCTTAAAGATGTTACGATAAATCAATTCTCAAAAGATTACAAAAATGAAAAGAATATTGTGGCTTATGAAATTGACGTAACTAATAAAGATTGGATAATTAAAAGTGGAAATCTTTCGGAAGATAATTCTAGATTGAAAGACATAGAAAATATGGTTTTTAAAACTAATTTTAATGCAAATCAGATTAATAATTTATTTTCGGACTTATCCTCACTTAATTTTTTTGAACTAAATGAGTTGAAAAATGACTACAAAAAATTGGGTTATTCCATAACTAACATAAATATTCATTTTCAAAAGTTAATTTCATATCCCTTTTACTTAACAATTATGACAGTTTTTAGCGCAATCGTAATGTTAAACGTAAAGAGAAATAAATCCAAAATATTTCATATAATAATGGGAACTTTATTTTCAGTATTTATATACTATATTAATTATTTCTCTGGTCTTTTGGGACAAAACGAAAGGTTGCCTGAAGCATTGTCAATATGGTTACCTTTATTAGTTATTTCATTATTTTGCTCAATTGGTCTTGTTAATATAAATGAAAAATAAAAAAATGATTAAAAACTTAAAAATTCTTATTATTTTTATACTGATTAATTTTAGTTTTCAAAGTTTTTCAAGTTCAGATGAGTTTTTTTTTGAAGGTAATGAAATAGAAATTTTAAATAATGGGAATAGACTACTTTCAAAAGAAAAAGTGAAAATCACATCCTCTGATAATTTAATTATTACTTCAAACGAATTTGATTACGATAAAATTAAATCTGAACTTATTTTAAAGGGAAATGTAATAATTAATGATCAAAATAACAAAACAATAATAAATACAGAAAAAATTAAATATTTCAGAAATCTTGAAAAATTATTATCTGAAGGTCATACAAATATAAAAGTTGATAATAATTATATTATTAATTCTTATGACATTACATTTTTAAGAGATAAAAAAGAGATAAGATCTGATTATAAAACTAATGTTTCTGATAAATATGGAAATATCTTTTCATCTGAAAAATTTTTATTTTTGACAGATGATAAAATATTAAAAGGAAAAAATGTTTCTTTAAAAGATATAGATGGAAATAAATCATTTTTTGACAGTTTTTTTGGAAATCTTTCAGAAAAAGATTTTTATGGTAAAGATGTTAAAGTGCTTTTTCAAAGTGAAACTTTTGGAAATAAAAACAATGAGCCTAGATTATATGGTAATACATTAATAACAAATCAAAATGAAACTATAATAACAAAAGGTATTTTTACAACATGCAAAAAAAGAGATAAGTGCCCACCATGGACAATAAAAGCTAAGAAAGTAGTTCATGATAAAGAAAAAAAGATAATAAATTATAAAGATGCGTGGCTTCAAATTTATGATAAACCGATAATTTATTTCCCAAAATTTTTTCACCCAGATCCAACGGTTAAAAGACAATCTGGATTTTTAATTCCCAAATTTTCAGAGTCTGGTAACACAGGATCCTCATTTCAAATTCCATATTTTAAAGTTTTAGATATTGACAAGGACTTAACTCTTACACCAACTATATTTGCAGATAAAAATTTAATCTTACAAAATGAATATAGAGAGGTTGGAAAAGATTTTAATACAATAATCGATTTTGGTTTATTTACCTCTGCACTAAGCAATGATCAACAAACATCAAAGTCTCACTTCTTTTCTAATACAGTTCTTAACCTAAATAATTCTTTATTTGAAGAGTCTTTATTAAAAATAAATTTAGAACAAGTTTCAAATGATACATATTTAAAAAAATATAAAATTAAGTCACCAATAATCCAAAATGAAACACTAATGCATTCTTATATTGAGTATTTTGGATATAATGATGATACTTCAATAAACCTTTCTTTTGAAACTTATGAAGACCTTACAAAAAAAGAAAATGATAGGTTTGAAATTATTTATCCTAATATAGACTTTTCAAAAGATATAGATAAATATTTTGATTTGCCAGGAAACCTAAATTTATCTTCAAATATTTATCAAAAAAAATATGACACTAATATCTATAAACAAAGTTTTATAAATGATTTACTTTTTACTTCACGATCAAATGTGGGGTTAACTGGTTTTTTAAATGATTATAAGTTGTTGGTTAAGAATGTTAATGAAAAGTTTGAGACTGGATCTAATGATCAAAGTACATCTACAAATAAGTTTCTATCTAAAATAATGTATAATTTAAGTTATCCACTTAAAAAAGAAAGTCAAATTTATGATAATTTTATTACACCAACTGTTTCATTGAGATTGAGTCCTAATAAAACAAAAAATATTTCATCATCAGATAGAAGGATTGATATAAGTAATATTAATTCATTTAATAGATTGGCGATAAGCGACGGCGTAGAGGGTGGACAATCTTTAACACTGGGACTAGAATATAAATTAACAAATAAACTAGATGAAGAAAAAATAACTCTTGATATTGCTCAAGTTTATAGCGACACTGCAAACCCAGACTTACCCAAAAGCAGTACTTTAAATAAAAAATATTCCGATGTAATTGGTAGACTGAAGTTTAACTTAATTGATAATCTTAATTTAGAATATAACTTCATTTTAGATAAAGATCTTAATAAATCAAATTATGACTCGATAATAACAGGCCTTAATGTAAATAATTTTATTACTAACTTTGAATATCTTGAAGAAAAAGGGGAGATCGGAACAGTTAACTATATTGGAAATCAGACTTCGTATAAATTTGACGAAAATAACTCAATTAATTTTTCTACTAGAAGAAATAAAGAATTGGATTTAACAGAATTTTACAATCTTATGTACCAATATGAAAATGATTGTTTGAAGGCAGCTATTGAATATAACAAAACATTTTATAATGATAGCGATCTTAAGCCAGAAGAAGAACTCTTCTTCACTTTAACCATTGTGCCATTTAGTAAATTTAATACTACAAACTTTAAAAACTAATGAAAAATAAAATTAGTCTTTATTTAATTATAATTTTTATTCTATTGGCAATTTTTCAAAGTAGAGCCATATCTGATAAGGTCTCAATAATTTATGTTGTTGAAAATCAACCCATTACAAATGTAGAAATTAATAATGAAATTAAATATCTTTTGTTAATAAACCCTAAACTAAAAGAGATTGATAAGGAAACACTTGTAAAATATGCATCAAAATCTATTTTAAAAGAAAAAATAAAAGAATTAGAAATAATAAAATATTATAAATTTGGAAAAAACAAAAATATTGTAAACAACAATTTAAATAGAATGATGCTTAATTTAAATATAACTGAAGAAAATGAATTTAATAGTTTGCTTTCAAGCATTGATCTTTCAAAAGAATTTTTAAGTAAAAAAATAGAAATCGAGTTAATTTGGAATAGATTAATTTATGAAATGTACAAAGACAAGTTGCTAATTGATGAAGAAGAAATTAAAGAAAAATTAAAAACAACAATTAATAATCAAGCAAATAAAGTAAATGAATATAATTTGTATGAAATTCTTTTTTCACCTAAAACAACTTCTGATCTTGATGCAGACATTCAAAAAATTACAAAAAGTATTCAAGATATTGGTTTTGAAAATACGGCTAATATATTTAGTATATCTAATTCATCTAAATTTGGGGGAAAAATAGGATGGATAAACGAAAATCAGCTTTCAAAAATAATTTTGAAAAAAATTAGTGAATTAAATATAGGAGAAATAACAGATCCAATAAATGTTCCTAGTGGGAAATTAATTTTATTTTTAAAAGATAAAAGACAAGTTAAAAATGATTTATCTTTAGAAGATCAATTATCTAAAAAAGTAAATTCTGAGAGGAATAAGCAGCTAAATCGTTTTTCAGCAATATATTATAAAAAAATTGAATTAAATACCAAAATTTATGAAAGATAAACCAATAGTTATAGTTGCCGGTGAACCATACAGTATTTTTTTTGAAATTTTTTTGAAAAGTTTTAAAAAAAAAGTTTTTTTAAAATTTAAAAACCCAATCATTTTAATATGTTCAAGAAAGTTATTTTACAATCAAATGAAAAAATTTGGGTATAATTTTAACATAAATGATATTTTCTTCTCAAATCTAAGTAGTGTAAAAATAAGTAATAATAAAATAAACATACTGAATGTAGATTTTAATTTTACCAAAACTTTTGATAAAATTTCTATAAAATCAAATAAATATATATATGAATGCTTCAGTTTGGGTTTTAAAATAGTAAAAAAATTTGGCGTAAAGTCATTTGTAAATGGTCCTATATCTAAAAAATTTTTATTAAATAAAAAATTTCCAGGTATGACAGAGTTTTTTGCATCCGAGACAAAGAGGCTGAATAAACAGGTTATGTTAATTTATAATAAAAAACTCGCTGTAAGTCCTATTTCAACACATATTCCTATTAAAAATGTAGTAAAAAAAATATCAAAAAAAAAAATAATTTTACAAGCTAGAACAATTAATGGATTTTATAAAAAAAACTTCAATAAAAAACCTAGAATTGCAGTAACTGGTTTAAACCCACACTGCGAAACACAAGATAGCTTTTCTGAAGAAGATAAAATTATAAGTCCAGCTATAAGAAAATTGAAAAAGGAGGGTCTATCAATAAATGGCCCCTATCCGGCTGATACTATATTTTTGAAAAAAAATTTACCTAATTTTGATGTGATAATTGGCATGTATCACGATCAGGTACTAACGCCAATTAAAGCCTTATATGGATTTAACGCAATAAATATTACACTTGGTCTTCCATTTTTAAGAATAACTCCAGATCATGGAACTAACAATGAAATGTTGGGTAAAAATTATTCTAGTCCAGATAGTCTTATTGAAGTTTTTAAGTTTATTAAAAAAACAAAGTGATAATAAAAGCAAAAAAAAGTCTTGGGCAAAATTTCTTAATAGATAAAAATATTTTAAGAAAAATTATAGATTTTGCAAAAATAGACAACAATAGTGAAGTTCTCGAAATAGGACCAGGTAGTGGAAATCTCACAGATTTTATAAATCAAAAAAAACCAAAAAAAATTCATGTAATTGAAAAAGATGAAAATCTTGTTCAAATACTAAAAAATAAATTTAAAAAAAATATAAATATTATAAATGAAGATATTTTAAATTATACAGGTAGTTCAATTGGAAGTGATAAATTAATTATTATCGGTAACTTACCATATAATATTTCATCGCAAGTTCTTGTTAAGTTTATAATAAATAAAAATAATTTTAAATTCAAAAAATTAATTTTTATGTTTCAAAAAGAGTTAGCTGACAGAATTCTTGCTAAAGTAAATAGCTCTAATTATGGTAGATTTTCTATATTAGCAAACTGGAAATTCGATATTAAAAAAGTAATAGATGTAAACCCAAATTCATTTTTACCAAGGCCAAAAGTTATGAGCTCATTATTAATCTTTATACCAAAAGAAAATATTATTAAGTTCAAAGATGTGAAAAACCTTGAACATATAACTAATATTTTTTTTAACCAAAGAAGAAAGAAGATAAAAAAACCTATTAATTTTTTATTTAAAAGTAAACTGGGTATTTTAAAAAAGTATAATTTAGATTTAAATTTAAGACCACAAAATCTAAAGCCTGAAACTTATTATAGTATTGTGAAGGAATATGAAAACTTATAATGTTATTTTTTCAATATGCTTCTCTATAAAATTCTTGTCATAATCTATCTTTTTCCCAGATAGTGAGTCATTAATGATTTTTACAATTTCTTGGTAACATTTATTAAGATTGTCATTGATTACAACATAGTCATAATCTTTCCAGTGTTTCACGTCCTTATAAAATTCTTTCATTCTTTCTGAAGCTATTAATTTATCTTTCATATCTCTATTTGATAATCTCTCATAAAGTATTTGTTTACTTGGGGGTAAAACAAAAAAGGTAATTATTTTATAGTTTATATTTTGTTGTCTAATTTGTTTTGTTCCTTGCCAATCAATATCAAATATAACATTTTTTCCATTTTTTAAATTTTCAAGGACTGGTTTTTTTGAGGTTCCATAAAAATTATTAAAAACCTCTGCATATTCTAAAAACTCATTATTTTTAATTAATTTTTCAAATTCTTTTTTTTTTATAAAGTAATAATCCTTACCATTCACCTCATTGCTTCGAGGTTTTCGAGTGGTATGTGATATTGAGTTTATAAAATTTTCTTTTTCAGATATTAAACTTACCAGCGTTGTTTTGCCAGCTCCAGATGGTGATGACAATATAACAATTATCCCATCCATGTTTTTAAGGACACCTACTTTTGTTAGTTACTTTTGCTCTCGATAAACTTAATTGCGTCTCCAACCGTTAAAATTTTTTCGGCTTCGCTATCTGAAATCTCTGAACCAAATTCTTCTTCGAACGCCATAACTAATTCAACAGTATCTAAACTATCAGCTCCTAAATCATCTATAAAACTTGATTCCTCAGTTACTTTGGCTTCATCAATTCCTAAATGATCTGCTACAATTTTTTTTACCTTGTTTGAAATATCTTCAGACATATTAATCCTTTGTTTGTTATATTTTCGTTATTAGATTATTACTAGGCTTTGTCAAGCCATATACATGCCCCCATTAACATGTATTGTCTGACCTGTTATATAATTTGCCTCATCAGATGACAGAAATACCACTGAATTTGCAACATCTTCAGGCATGCCAAATCTATCCATTGGTATTTTTGTTTTAATTATTTCTTTCCATTTTTCATTGATTTGATCAGTCATACTAGTTGTTATATAGCCAGGTGATATACAATTCACGGCTATATTTTTTTTTGCATACTCTAAAGCTAAACTCTTAGACATGGAAATAATTGCTGCCTTTGATGCTGCATAATTGGATTGTCCTACATTTCCTGTATGGCCTATCACTGAAGTAATATTAATAATTTTTCCAAATTTGTTTTTTAACATCTTTTTTATTGCAAATTTAGATAATAGGAATGTTGAAGTTAAATTTGTGTCAATTACGTTTTTCCATTCCTGGATTCCCATTCTAATAGTTAAATTATCTTGGTTAATACCTGCATTATTAATTAAAATATCTATAGAACCACCAAGTTCTTTTGATGAATTTTCAATAAAATTTTCAATATTTTCATGTTGTGAATTATCAAATTTCAATGTTTTAATATCTTTAAATTTAGTTTGAAGATCATCAAGCTTTTTCTCATTTCTTCCTGAGGCTAAAACTGAACCTTTAAGCTTAACAAATTTTTCAACTATAGAGGCGCCAATTCCTCCTGTAGCTCCAGTAACAATTATTTTTTTTCCTTCAAAGTTATTCATTTATATTTACTAACTTTATATCTTCTTCTGTATTTATTGCACTAACTTTTACATTTTTATCTATTCTTTTAATTAAACCAGTCAGAACTTTTCCTGGGCCTATTTCAATAAATTTATTAACACCATTTTTTATCATAAACAAGACACTTTCTCTCCATCTTACTCTGCTTTCAATTTGTTTTATAAGAAGATCTTTTATCTCTTTAATGCTTGCAACTTTTTTAGCAGTTACATTAGAAACAATAAAGTTTGTTGGAAGATTTAAATTAATTTTTTCAATTTCCCTTGTCATAATTTCAGTTGCTTTGCTCATTAGTTTGCAATGAAAAGGTGCGCTAACGGGCAACAAAATGTTTTTAATACTATTCTTTTTTAAATCTAAAATAAATTTTTCAAGCTCTATAAGTTTACCACTAACTACTATTTGACCATCGGAATTATCATTTGCAATAAAACACTCATAGTCTTCCTGATTATTAATTATATTTTCAATTTTTTCAACTTCACTTCCTAATACAGCAACCATTCCACCTTCGCCTTTTGGGACAGATGACTGCATTGCCATTCCTCTTATTTTCAAAATTTTTAAAGTATCAGAAAATTTCAAAGATTTTGCAGATGCTAATGCTGTGTACTCGCCTAACGAATGTCCTGCGAGAAAATTAGCCTTATTTAAATTTATAGAATACTCATCTTTTAATAAATTAAAAATTGAGTAACCAACTAAGAATATAGCTGGTTGAGTATTTTCAGTTAAATTAAGTTTTTCTTTTGGACCTTCTAAAATTAATTTAGAAATTGGAAATTCAAGTATGTCATCTGCATTTTTAAAAAGTTTTTTGATATAATCATGTTTTAAATATAATTCTTTGCCCATACCTACAATTTGGGACCCCTGACCTGGAAATATCACAGAAAACATATATTTTTTTTATTTTTTATTATTGTTTTAAGTATTGTAATTAAAGGGTTATAATAGTATATCCTCATTTTTTATTAAATAACTATTATGAACTTATACGAACATACAATAGTAGCAAGACAAGATGCAACTACTTCTCAGCTGAAACAGTTAACTGAGAAATATTCGAAAATAGTCGAAAAAAATGATGGAGAGGTTGTTCAAACTCAAAATTGGGGTCTGCTCGATCTTTCTTACATTATAAAGAAAAATAAAAAAGGTAATTTTATTCACTTTAAATTTAAAGGACCTACAAAAATTATTGGAGATTTAGAAAAGAATGAAAGTATGGATAAAAATTTGTTAAGATATTTAACAGTCAAAGTAAAAAAATTTGACCTAGAAACAAACTATTTTAGAAAAAAAGATGAAAACGATAAGAAAAATATTGAAAATAAGGATTTAAATTAATGCAAAAAAAAAGAGGTGGAAACAAAAAAAAATCACAAAGTAACTTTGCTAAGCTAAGTATTTTTCAACCTAACAAATATAAATTTAAAAAATCATGTCCTTTGTCAGCAAAAGGTGCTCCGATCGTTGATTACAAAAATATAAAATTATTAAAAAAATATGTTTCAGAGAATGGTAAAATATTGCCATCAAGAATAACAAATGTTAGCCAAAAAAAACAAAGAGAACTTTCTTTGTCAATTAAAAGGGCCAGAAATCTAGCTTTAATTTAATGAAAGTTATATTATTAGAAAATATCGGTAAAATTGGATCAATTGGAGAAGTAATTGATGTTAAGAGAGGATTTGCAAGAAACTTTCTAATCGCAAATAAGAAAGCTTTATATGCGTCTAAAGAAAATATTAAAGAAGTTGAAAAAATTAAGAGTGAACTTAACAAAAAAGACTTAGAGAAAAAGAAAAATGCAAAAGATATTTTTGAAAAAATTAAATCTAAAGAATATACAGTAAAAAAACTAAGTACTGAAAATAAAGAATTATACGGATCTGTAAAACCTACAGAAATATCTAAAATAATTTTTGAAAATGATAAGATTGAAATTAAACCATCTATGATACAACTAAAAGATGATATTAAAACTTTGGGTGAATTTGTTGTGGTAATAAATTTGCATCCTCAAGTCCAGGCAAAAATTAAAATTAAAGTAATACCTGCAGAAACAATCCAATAATTATACAATATTATCCCCATACTTTTTTTTGAGTATATAAATTTATATTCTGGTATAATCTAAATTTATGGAAAAAAGTTTCAGCGTAATACAAAATACTTTCAAAGAACTCCCAAATAATATTGAAGCAGAACAAGCTGTGCTTGGATCAATACTACTTACAAATGAGATCTTTGATGAAATAAATACAATTATTTCAAATAATAATTTTTATGATCCAATGCATCAAAAAATATTTGCTGCAATAGAAAATTTAATTTTTAAAGGAATGTTAGCAAATCCAATAACATTAAAAAATTATTTTGAAAAAGAGAAAGATGAAATTAATGTTCCAGAATATTTAGTTAAAGTTACAAAATTTTCAACCTCAACACGGCAAGCGATAGAATATTCAAAAATTATTTATGATATGTTTGTAAGAAGAGAATTGATTAAAATTTCTGAAAATACAATCGATATCGCGAAGATAAATGATTTAAATACATCGGGACAAAGCATAATAGAAAATTCTGAAAAGTTGTTATTTGATTTAGCTGAAAAAGGATCTTTTCATTCATCATTAGTAAAATTTGATGATGCAATGAAATTAACTATTGAAATGGCATCTAACGCCTACAAAAATGAAGAAGGTATTGTTGGTGTACCAACTGGTCTAAGAGATTTAGATGATAGGCTCGGTGGTTTGCATAATTCAGATTTATTGGTAATAGCAGGTAGACCTTCTATGGGTAAAACTGCTTTAGCAACAAATATAGCCTTTAATGCAGCCCAAAAAATACAGGAAAGTGGAAAAAAATCATCTGTTGCTTTTTTTTCTTTAGAGATGTCATCTGAACAATTGTCAACAAGAATATTGGCTGAACAATCCAGAATTAAATCGAATGATATTAGAAGAGGAAAAATTTCAGAGGAACAGTTTGATAAATTTCTAGAAACTTCAAAAAATATTTCTGAATTACCACTTTATATTGATGAGACTCCAGCAATAAGTATTGCTGCACTAAGTAATAGAGCTAGAAGAATTAAAAGAATTTATGGACTTGATTTAATAGTAGTAGATTACATACAGTTAATGCGAGCAGTTCGTTCATTTAAAGATGGACGGGTTCAAGAAATTTCTGAAATAACTCAAGGATTAAAAGCTCTTGCAAAAGAATTATCAGTTCCGGTTTTGGCTTTATCTCAATTATCTAGGGCTGTAGAACAAAGAGATGATAAAAAACCTATGCTATCTGATTTAAGAGAGTCTGGCTCTATTGAGCAGGATGCCGATGTTGTAATGTTTGTTTTCAGGGAAGCATATTATTTGCAAGGCAAAGAGCCAAGAATGGCAACAGTTGAACATGCTGAATGGCAAGCTAAAATGAACGAAGTATCAAATTTAGCAGAAATTATAATTGGCAAACAAAGACATGGGCCTACCGGGAATGTAATGCTTGAATTTGAGCCAATGTTTACGAAATTTAAAGATACTCAAAATAGTTAATTTAAATTATAAGTAAAATTGTAATGTATGCTGAATTATATCAAAATTTAGTTCTTAAAAAAACAAAGATAATTTTTTGTATTTTAATTTTTACTTTAGTAGGTTTTGGCTTCTTTTCAAAAGATTTTAAGTTGGATGCTTCATCAGATACATTGTTAATAGAAGGTGATCCTGATTTAAAATACTTAAGAGAAGTTACAGAGAGATATGGAGCAAAAGATTTTTTAGTTCTTACTTTTACACCGAATGATCCACTTACTTCAGAAAATTCTATAAATAATTTATTAAGTTTAAAATACAAACTACAAAGTCTGGATTGGGTTTATAATGTAATTACTCTTTTAGATATTCCATTATTAAACAACTCCGATGCTCCCCTTCAAGAAAGACTTGAAAACTTTGTTACATTAAAAGATAAAAATGTTGATAAGGAAAGAGGATTTCAAGAAATACTGGACAGTCCCGTTTTTAGAAATTTTGTAATTAGTGAAGATGGAGGTACAACAGGAATAATAGTTAACATCAAAAAAGATGATGTTTTAAAAAATATACAAAATAAAAAAGAAATAGAAAAATATAAAGAAGAACTTAAGAAAAAAAATCATCAAAATATTTTAGAAATAAGGGAAATTATTAAAACTTACCAAAATGTAGGAAAAATTTATCTTGGTGGTATTCCTATGATTGCTGATGACATGATGACGTTTATTAAAAATGATATAGTTGTTTTTGGTCTAGGTGTTTTGTTATTCATTATAGGAACATTATGGTTTGTTTTCAGAAAGTTAATCTGGATTATAGTTCCAATAAGTAGTTGTTTTTTCTCTGTAGTAATCATGATGGGGCTCTTAGGTCTATTGGGTTGGAAAGTTACAGTAATATCCTCAAACTTTATTGCGTTAATGTTAATTTTAACGATGGCAATGAATATTCATATGAGTACAAGATTTTTGCAATTAAAAAAAAAGTTTTCGGATTCAACTAATTTTGAAATTATACTTATGACTACTCAGAAAATGTTTTGGCCAATTCTTTATACAGTTTTAACAACAATTTGTGCTTTTTTATCTCTAATTTTTAGTGAAATAAAACCAATTATAGATTTTGGCTGGATGATGACATTAGGTTTAATTACATCTTTTATAATTACATTCACTTTGTTACCAACTCTTTTGAATTTTGTTTCTAACAACAATATTGAAGTATTAGAAAAAAAAGATTCAAAAATAACTGAATATTTTTCTAACTTATCTATTAATAATAAAAATTTTATTTTCGTTATATCTACAATAATTATAATTCTAAGTTTGTTAGGAATAAGCCGGCTTGAAGTGGAAAATAGCTTTATAAACTATTTCAATAAAAAGACTGAAATTTATAAAGGAATGAAACTAATAGATGATAAACTTGGAGGAACTACGCCCCTTGAAGTAATAATAAAATTTGCTGACAAAATAGAAAATTCTAATGATGTTGAAAATGATGAATTCGAAGATTGGGACACTAGCGAAAATCAAAATAATGAAAAATACTGGTTTACAAAAGATAAGATTGATAAAATTAAGAAAGTCCATGACTATCTGGATGGTTTGCCTGCTGTAGGGAAGGTTTTATCTTTTTCATCTATTATAGAAGTCGCAACACAACTTAATAATAATAAACCACTCGGAACATTAGAAATGGGTGTTCTTTATTCGAAAATTCCAGAAACAATAAAAAAAGATATAATTGATCCTTATATTTCAATTGAGGATAATGAAGCAAGAATAAGTTTAAGAATAAAAGATTCTAAAGAAAATCTAAGAAGAAATGAATTGATTAATAAAATCAATTATGATCTTAAAAATAAATTAAATCTAAAAGAAAAAGAATTCAAATTAGCTGGTGTATTAATCTTATTTAACAACTTGCTCCAAAGCTTGTTCAAGTCTCAAATATTAACTTTGGGATTTGTTATGGTTGGTATATTTGGTATGTTTTTAATTTTATTTAAAAATTTAAAACTATCAGTTATAGGAGTAGTACCTAACTTTTTAGCAGCTTTCTTTATATTGGGCATAATTGGTCTTATGGGTATCCCTTTAGATATGATGACTATTACTATCGCTGCTATAACAATTGGTATCGCTGTAGATAATAGTATTCATTATATATATCGTTTTAGAGAAGAGTTTGCTCAACTGAAAGATTATAATCAGACCATAAAACTTTGCCACTCAACTGTTGGTATTGCAATATTAAATACCTCCATTACAATTGTTTTTGGTTTTTCTATATTAGTTTTTTCTAACTTTATACCAACTATTTATTTTGGAATTTTTACAGGGATTGCGATGCTACTTGCAATGGTTTCAGTTCTAACTCTATTACCTTCATTAATTTTATTAACCAAACCTTTTAAAAATTAAGAGTTAATGGAAGTAATCAAAAATATATATGAAATATTATCTATTTTTGATTTGATATATTTGTTAATTACAATCTTTTATTTAATGCAGTGTTCAACTAAGGGTTTCGTTCTAAGCTTATTATCTGTTTTTAAATGGCTCCTTGCTTACGTGGTTACTTTACTTTTGTTTCCTAAAATAAAACCTTTTATGATTGATATAATTGATAATGAATATGTGTTGGATATTGCATTAGGTGTATCAATATTTGCAGTTGTAATATTTATTATTTTACTAGTTAATAAAAGTATAAGCAAAACCATCAGGTACTCTGGACTAGGAAAATTGGATACTATGTTTGGTTTCTTGTTTGGATTCGTTAAAGCTTATGCTGTTTCTGTTTGTATATTTGCCTCTATAGATATTGTTTATAACTCAGAAAAATGGCCGATAGATTCTAGTAAATCATTTACCTTTTCATATGTAGAAAAAGGTAGTATTTATTTAATTGAAGAATTCCCAAATAAAAAAAATTATGAGGATGCAAAAGAAAAGGTTACGGATACATAATCCTAAACTCAAGGAAGAGTGTGGAGTTTTTGGTATAAGCAATAGCGAGGATGCATCTGCGCTCACTGCCTTAGGATTGCATGCGCTTCAGCACCGAGGTCAAGAGGGTTGTGGAATCGTATCATATGATGGAAAAAAATATCACTCTGAAAAAAGATTTGGCTTAGTTGGTGATAATTTTAATAAGCAAAAAGTTTTAAAAGGCTTGCCTGGAAATTATGCTATTGGTCATAACAGATATAGTACTACAGGTGGAACTACTTTAAGAAATCTACAGCCTTTTTATGCAGATACAAATACTGGTGGAATTGGTTTATCTCATAATGGAAATTTAACAAATGCAATAACATTAAGAAAAAAGTTAGTAGAGGATGGTGCTATTTTTTATACTACATCGGATACTGAAACTATTGTTCAATTAATAGCAAAATCTAAAAGAAACAAAACTATAGATAAAGTAGTTGATGCGTTATTTCAAATTCAAGGTGGTTATGCGTTAGTAATGTTAACACAAAATACCTTGATAGGTGTTAGAGATCCTTATGGAATCAGGCCATTAGTAATTGGTAAAGTAAAAAACTCTTATGTATTTGCCTCTGAAACATGTGCTTTAGATATTATAGGAGCAAAATATATTAGGGATGTTGAAAATGGAGAAATTGTTTATGTTGAAAACGACAAATTACAAAGTTTAAAACCATTTCCTGTAAAAAAAATAAGACCATGTGTTTTTGAATATATTTATTTCTCAAGGCCAGACAGTATATTAAATGGTGAATGTGCATACGAATACCGAAAAAGACTTGGTGCAGAACTCGCTAAAGAGTCAAATCTTAATGTCGATGTTGTTGTTCCTGTGCCAGACTCTGGTAATGCCGCTGCAATAGGTTATAGTAAATATTCTGGTATTAATTTTGATTTGGGCTTAATAAGAAATCACTATGTTGGTAGGACATTCATTGAACCAGCACAAAAAATTAGAAGTTTTGGTGTTAAATTAAAACTTAATGCTAATAAATCTTCTATAAAAAATAAAAAAATAGTATTAATTGATGACTCTTTAGTCAGAGGTACCACGTCTCATAAAATTGTTAATATGCTTTATGATGCTGGCGCAAAAGAGGTTCATTTAAGAATTGCATGCCCAGAAATTAAATTTCCCGACTTCTATGGAGTTGACATGCCTACAAAAAAAGAATTGTTAGCAGCTAATAAAACTGTAGATGAAATCTGTAAATATATTAATGCTAAATCACTAAAATTTTTATCTATAGATGGTTTATACAAGGCTATAGGTTTTGAAGGTAGAAATAAAATATATCCACAGTTAACTGATCATTATTTTACTGGAGAATATCCAGTTAAGCCAATTGATGAACTCGGTGATAATAAAATAACCCAATTATCTTTATTAAGCACAGCTTCAAATAATTAATTATGAAAAAAGTAAGTTTTACAGAAATGAAACATGGGACAAAAGAGGACTATTTATTTTTAGAAAAGCATGAAAAAAAATTTGCTGGAGAAACTGCTGAAAGAATTCTTAAGTTTATGTCTGGGCTAAATGAAACACTTGAAGGTTACCAAGTTTCAAGACTTGAACATTCACTCCAAAGTGCTACTAAAGCTGAAAAAGCAGGAGAGAGCGAAGAGATAGTTGTTGCAGCTCTACTTCATGATATTGGTGATGAATTAGCACCTATGAACCACTCAGAGTATGCAGCTGCAATATTAAGGCCATATGTAAGTGAAAAAACATACTGGATAGTAAAAATGCACGGATTGTTTCAAACTTATTATTATGCTCATCACCTAGGTGGAGATAGAAACCAAAGAGAGCAATATAAAAAACACAAATACTATCAAGCAACAATAGATTTCTGCGAAAACTATGATCAAGGATGTTTTGATCCTAATTATAAATCTTTTCCTCTTGGACATTTTGCTCCAATGGTAAAAAAAATTTTCTCAAGAAAACCTTATAGTATTCTTTAAGGTGACAAATAAACTTAGCAACGAAAAGAGTCCTTATTTAAAGCAGCACGAAAATAATCCTGTCGATTGGTTTCCTTGGAATAAACAAACTTTGATTAAAGCTAAAAGTGAAAAAAAGCCAATTTTCTTAAGTATTGGCTATGCAAGTTGTCATTGGTGTCATGTGATGGCCCATGAAAGTTTTGAAAACGAAGAAACAGCAAAATTAATGAATCATAAATTTATTAATATTAAAGTTGATAGAGAAGAAAGACCTGATTTAGATTTCATTTTTCAAAAAAGCCTAGGAATATTAACTGGAACACAGGGAGGCTGGCCTCTTTCAATGTTTTTAGATGAAAATGGTGTACCATTTACTGGTGGAACTTATTTCCCTCCAAAAAATTTTCAAGGAAGACCAAGCTTTAACCAAGTCTTAGAAAATGTTTCAAAAGTTTATTCTGAAAATAGAGAAAAAATTATTGCACAAGTTTCTCAGATGAAAATGGTTTTTAAAGAATTAAATCTTAAGAATTCTGTTCTCAAACAAGATTTGGAACCTTTAGCAGAAAAAATAATACAGTATATGGACAATGAAAACGGAGGATTCCAAGGAGCCCCTAAGTTTCCACAGTTTTATATATTTGATACAATTATGTATTTCTATTTAAAGAATAAAAAAGAAGATTTTTTAAATGTAGTACATAAACTTTTAAAAAATATTTCATCAAAAGGAATATACGATCATCTACAAGGGGGTATTGCCAGATATACTGTAGATGAAAAATGGATTGTTCCACATTTTGAAAAGATGCTTTATGACAATATTTTATTTGTTAAAATTTTAAATAGTTTTGTTAATCATACGAATGATTCTTATTTTAAAGAAAAACTAAAACAAACAATTAAATTTATAAATTCTGAATTTAAAAACAAAAGTGACTTACTTGGCTCGGCGTATGACGCAGACAGTGAAGGTATAGAGGGCAAATACTATGTTTGGGAATATAAGGAATTAGAAAATTTACTTAAAGATGATCTAGAACTTTTTAAAAAAAAATATGAAATTACAAAAGAGGGAAACTTTGAAGGAGCAAATATATTGGTAGAGAAAAATGATATCAATATTAATACTGTCGAAAGAGAGAATATAAAAAATATAGAACAAAAGCTTTGCTCCATAAGAGAGAAAAGAATTAAACCATTTTTTGATGATAAATCTCAAACTGATTTAAATAGCTACTGGATTTACTCAATTTTACACTCGTCTTTTGTTTTAGATGATGATGAAATTTATAATCAAGCAATAAATTATTATAACAATCTTAAAAAAATACTTAGTAATAATCTTTTCCATTGTTACGATAAAAATCGAAATGAGATTGATGTTTTTTTAGAAGATTACGTTTATTTCTGTCTTCTTTTAATTTCAATGTATGAAATTAATAAAGATGAAGTTTCACTTAAGAAATGCTCAAAGCTATTAAAAGAAGTTTGGGAATTATTTTATGACGAAGAAAACAATTTATTACAAAAAAATATTAAAAGTTTTAATGATATTTTCGTAAAACCAATTGATATTATTGATAATAATATACCCAATGGTAACAGTATTTTTTTATTAGTATGTAACAAAATATTCAATATTACTGAAGATAATTTTTGGAAAGAAAAGATTGAGACACTAAAAAAATCTTATCACTCCTCAATAAACAATAGTTATTCACAAATGTTTAGCTATATAAAAATTTTAGATATTTGTGATGCAAATATTACTTTTACATTTAATGGAAACAATAAAACACTTGAAAATATAAAAACTCATCTGATTAGAAAATATTTTGAGAAAGCAACATTTATATACAAGGAAAATAATAGTGAAAATTATGTTCTAATTTGCAAAAACCAAACCTGTTCAGAAAAGCTTAAGAATTTAGAAGAAGTTGAAAATTATCTTAATGAAAAATCTATCTAACCAACAAAAAGGCTCATTATTAGCATTTATAGCAGTAGTTTTTATTACCCCAGATTCCTTACTTATAAGATTGTCTAATGTTGATACTTGGGGAATGTTGTTTTATAGAGGTGCAATTCCCTTTTTTGTTGTTTTATTAGGTCTTTTTTTTTTCTACAAAAGTAATTTTTTCAAGGCCTTATTTAATATTGGTTATCCGGGTTTATTATATGTGATAAGTTTTTCTGTTTGTAATATTACTTTTATAATATCAATTCAAAATACAAATGTGGCCAACACTCTAGTCATGATAGCACTTGCTCCCATGCTTTCAGCTATACTTGGGGCTTTTATTTTAAAAGAAACGCCTGATAAAAAAACATGGACTGCAATTCTCATCACTTTTAGTGCATGTATTTATATTTTTCATGACTCTCTTAAATTGGGAAATATTTATGGAGATCTATTTGGTTTTATAACAGCATTTGGACTAGCTTGTAATGCTACGCTTGCTAGATATGCAAAAGATAGAGATTTAGTTCCTTCTGCAGTTATAGGTAAACTCTGTGTAGCTTTGTTTGCATTTTTTTTTGTAGAGAATTTTGCTTTAATTGAAGATGATTTATTCATTATACCCCTAATGTGTATTATGTGTGTAGCTATACCATTTGTTTTAGTTACTATTGCACCTCGTTTTATAACAGGTGCCGAAGTTAACCTTTTTTTTCTGCTTGAAACTATTCTTGGTCCAATTTGGGTTTGGTTTGTAATTAAAGAACAACCTAGCTTTGAAACAATTTTAGGAGGATTGGTAATTATATTCACTATAGCAATTCATTCATTTTTAGCCTTAAAAAAAACAAAATAGAAACTTAACTACTTGCTTTTCTTAATAAAAAGCATACTGAGGTTTCATGGGAAAATTATTTAAAAATTCTTGGGCACTTTTTCTGGGCTATGGAGTTATAATGCTCGCTCATGGATTTCAAGGAAATCTATTAGGTTTAAGATCTGTTTTAGAAAATTTTAATATTATTACCACAGGTATCATAATGTCGGGCTATTTCATTGGATACTTTACAGCAGGAAATATAGTTCCTAACTTAGTTGGAAAAGTAGGACATATCAGGGTGTTTGCTGCATTTGCATCAGTGGCATCCTTAAGTATTCTGCTTCATGCTATATTTGTAAATCCGTATGTTTGGGCTGTTGGAAGATTTTTAACTGGCTTTAGTATGCTTAGTATTTTTGTAGTTGTAGAAAGTTGGTTGAATGATAGGGCGACAAATAAAACTAGAGGTAAAGTTTTATCAATTTATATGGTAATTACTTTTACATGCCTTGCATTGGGAGTCCTATTATTAAACTTTAACAATCCAAAACAATACGAGCCATTTATTTTAGTATCATTGCTATTATCAGTTGCTCTAATACCTATTCTTCTTACAAAGAGAAAGCCTCCAACTTTTAAAAAAATTACATCCATTAAAATTAGGGATCTTTATAAAACATCACCTCTTGGAACGGTTAGTATGTTTTGTGTTGGTTTTCTGCATCCCGTTATATTCACAATGGGCGCAGTTTATGGAGCTTTGATGAATTTCTCAGTTTTAGAAATTTCTTTATATCTTTCTTTAATAACGATTTCTGGAGCATTATTTCAATGGCCAATTGGTTACTTATCTGATCGTTTTGATAGAAGAGTAATAATTGTTATAACAGCTTTATTTGGATCACTTTTTTCAATCCTATGTTATTTTTCAGTAACAGTTTCACCAGACTTTATTAATTTATCTTCAGATTGGAAAATTATTTTTCAACATATTAGCAATCATAGATTATTATTTTATATTTTTATCAGTCTTTATGCGGGTATGTGTTTGCCCCTATTTTCACTTAATTTAGCTTATGTAAATGATTTTTTACCCAAAGAAAAATTTGTTTCTGCAGGAGCTGGACTACAAATTATTTTCGGATTAAGTGCTATGTCAGCTCCATTTTTATGCTCTTTTTTTATGAAAGAATTTGGTCCTAATGGTTTTTTTATTTTTTTATTTATTTTTCAAACAATCATTGTGATTTTTGGTATTTACAGAATGACCAAAAGATCAAGGGATGAACTTCCGGAAAATGACAATACCTTTACTCCATTACCAAGAAATATTACCCCGGTTGGTATACAATTAGATCCAGATACAGGGGTAGACTTTTCAAAAAATGAAAAGAAATAGATAAATAGATCTCTTCTAGGTTGTAAAAACAAAATAAAATTTTCCTGATTTGCTTGCTGGATTAAATAATTTTTGCTTAAAATGTTGTTTTAAAAAATGAGAAAGAAAAAAAAAAGAACAGCCAAAAATGTATCCTTAATTGGAGAGATATTACCAAAACCTTTTGGAAAAGCATACCAGCAATTTAAAAAACAGCAGGAAATTAATAAATTAAAAAAAATTAAACTCGAAGAGAGAGAGGAAACTAAAAGACTCCTTCAGGACAAAAAGGATTTAATAGCAAGAGAAGAAAAAATCAAAAAAGAAGAAGAAAGGTTAAAAGCTTTTGAAAATGAATTAAATCAGAAAAGTAATGAGCAAAAAATTAAGGACGAGGAATATAGAAAAAAAGATGAGTACTTAAGGCAAAAAGATCTTGATATAAGAAAAAAAGATAAAGAACTATCAATTAAAGAAAAAGATATAAATTTAAAAGAAGACGAACAAAAAAGAAAAGATATAGATTTAAAAGTTAGAGAAGATGAGCAAAAGATAAAGGAGCAAAAAGAAAGAAGAAGAAAATTAAGAGAGCAGAAAGCAAAGGAAGAAGAAGATTCACGAATTAAAAATTTTGAGTTATTAAAGTTAAAGGAATGGGAAAAAAAATTTGATGAAGAACAAAAAAGAAAAGAACAAGAAGAAATACTAAAGGATGAAAAAATAAAGCAGAGAGAATTAGAAAGTATAAAATCTAAAGAAGCACAAAAAGATGAATCTGAGCAAAATTTAAGTGGAAGATTAGAAAATTTTGAGGTAGACAAAACTACAAAAAACTGAATTTGAACAAAGAAAATGCAAATAAACTCTGGAAAATAATCCAAGAAACAGGTGATTATTTACGTAATAAACTTCCAGATCACCCAAACCATCCTAACGGCAGAAACTCTTACGCGCATGTAGCTATTTCTGTGAAAAGTAAATTTAATTCAAGTTATAGAGATATTGATGATGAAAAACTAGAGGAAGTAATTAAATACATTAATTCATTAAAAGAAAACTCTCCCAATTAATAAATCGAGAGAGTTTTAAATCTTAAAAAGTGAAATTTAAAATTTTACTTTGTCCACTTTTGCCATACTGATTTATTATCAGCTAGCCATTTTTTTGCAGCATCTTCATGTGATAGTTTATCTTCATCCACTAGAGCAGCCATTGCTCCAATTTGACTTGTGTTAAAAGATAATTTTTTAAACATTGCTGCTGCTTTAGGATGAGTTTTTGGAAAATTCTCGTTAACAGCTTTTTTCAAATAACCATCAGGAGAACCACATTTTCCATCACCACCGTCGACTGGTCTACAGCCTTCGTAATATGGTGGAAAATCAATAAATGTAAAACCAGCACCATCAGTAAAATTTGGTGTCCAATTAAAAATTATAGTTCCTCTTCCTTCTTTCTCTGCTGCTTTAAGTTCAGCCCATAGTGCATCAGCACCACCAGCAAACTTAACAGTCCATAAATCACCTAAACCTAAAGCCTCAATCCTTTGAGGGATTAGATCGCCGTGCCAACTTTGTGGACCTTCAAGCATTCTTCCTTTACCACCTGAGTCTGGTGTTGCAAATTTTTTTGCGCAATCTGCATTCTGTAACGCTGTCCAATCTGGTAGACCTGGACAATATTTTACAGCCCAATTTGGATAACCCATATCTTCAAGAGTTCTCGCTTCGTGATCACCCCAGTCTAATAAACCACCTTTATCTCTTGCAGTATCAAAAGATTTACCAAAAGCTGATTCCCACACTTCATGTGAAAGTGTAACATCGCCTATACGAATAGACTCATATACAGCTTGAGAGTCAGCTGGAACATATTTAACATTATTTCCCATGCTCTCCATAATTCCACCGATCACATATGCCATTACAACTTGACTTGACCAGTTGTGAGTTGGAATAACAACGGGCTTTTTACTATCTGCTGCGTTAGACAAACTAGCAAAACTTACTAGAGAAATAACGATAGCAGAAAGTAGAGATATTATTTTTCTCATTTTTTCCCCTTTCTTAATATATTAAGTGTTTAATTATGTGCTTAAGTAAATTTATAGTCAACCAGAACATATTTATATAATATAGACATAAAAAAATAATGAATATGAACAAAACTAGTCAAAACATCAAAGAACCAGGTTTAAATGTTTTGCCACCTGGGGTTGAAAGATATGTCGTAAATGGAGGTGGAATTACTGGAATACAAATCTTTGCAGATGATGAAATTGAAATAGTTAACAATGAAGGAAATCAAATTTGTGAAGTTTCAGTTTTCAATAAGAATGGAAAATCTGATCTTGGAATTTTGAGTCTTAAAGAAAAAAAAGATGCACAAGAAATTAAAAAACTTCTTTCAAAGAAAGATGAGAGTTCACAAATAGCTGCTTACCAGTTAAAAAAAAGAAACCTGGATATAGCTAAAGCTAAATCTTCGATAATATTTAATAAAGATACTGGCTGGGGTGAAAAGATTAAAATAAAATCAAATGATAAATGTTATTGTATTTTTTCTGCTCCAGGACCTCAAATGTTGATACACAATCAAAATCCACCAACTGATTTGACTGTATTTGTTAAAAGAACAAAAATTACTAAAGATAAAGAACACTCTTTTATTCCGGACCCGGTATTTGACCCTCATAGCGAGATGAATATAGAAAGACAGACAGCAATTTCCTTTGAGGTTAAAGAGGGAGATTTTATTCAAGTCATTTCTCCCACAGGAAGACAATGTTCTGATTTCGTAGCATTTGATACAAAAAAGTTAGATAAGAGAATTGAAAAAGGACTTGATTGGCAAACAACTAGAACTTTTATGGGTAATACATTTCCAGGCCCAGGTTTATTTTCTAAATTTTACGATACTGATCATGAGCCCCTTGTTGAAGTAATAAGGGATACAGTAGGAAGACATGATACTTTTAATTTAGCCTGCACTTCAAAATATTATGAAGATGCCGGCTATTTTGGACATCCAAACTGTTCAGATAACTTAAATAAGTCTATGGAAAAATTTGGAGTTGAAAATAAAAAAGGTTGGCATGCAATTAATCTTTTTTTTAATACCTCTGCTGGTGGACTAAATTCTGTTTTATCTGATGAGTCTTTTGCTAGACCAGGAGATTATGTAATATTTCGGGCTTTAAAAGATTTAACTTGTGGCACAACAGCATGTCCAAGTGATATAGATGCATGTAATTCGTGGAACCCAACTGATATTTTTGTTAGAACTTATGATAAAAAAAAAGAATTTACAAAATCATTTGCATTTAGAATGAAAACAGACTCAGAAAAAAAGTTAACAAGAAATACAGGTTTTTTTGAAAGAACTTCAAAACTTACTAGAAATTTTATCGATGCAAGAGGTTTTTGGTTACCTAACGATTATACAAAACATGGTGTTACAAATGAGTACATAGCTTGCCGTGAAAAAGCTGTTTTAGTTGATTTGTCTTCGCTAAGAAAATTTGAAATTCTTGGACCAGATGCAGAAGAGTTAATGAACTATACATTAACTAGAAATATTAAAAAATTGTCAGTTGGTCAGATTGTTTATTCATCAATGTGCTATGAAAATGGATTAATGTTTGACGATGGAACCTTGTTTAAAATGAGTGACCATGGCTTTAGATGGGTTTGTGGTGATGAGTACGCTGGAGAATGGTTGAAAGAGCAAGCTCAAAAAAAAAATTATAAAGTTTTGATTAAAAATTCTACAGATCAAATCAATAATATATCTTTACAGGGTCCCAACAGTAGAAAAATCTTAGAAAAGTTTATTTTTACGCCACCAACACAACCATCTGTCCCAGAATTGCAATGGTTTAGATTTACAATTTGTAGAGTTAAAGAATTAAATGGTATACCGCTTATAGTTTCAAGAACAGGTTACACTGGTGAACTTGGATATGAAATATGGTGCCACCCATCTGATGCTCCTAAAGTATGGGATGTTGTAATGGAAAATGGAAAAGATGAAGGATTAATACCAGCTGGTTTTGGAGCTTTGGATTTGTTAAGAATAGAAGCGGGATTAATACTTTTTGGAAATGAATTTGATGGTCAGATTGATCCTTTTGAGGCTGGTGTTGGTTTCACAGTACCTCTAAAAACAAAAACAGATAATTTTATTGGGAAAGAAAGTTTATTAAAAAGAAAAGAAAATCCGCAAAAAAAATTGGTTGGTCTTGAACTTGTTGGCAAAGAAAAGGCAAATCACGGAGATTGTGTTCATATTGGTAGAGCTCAAGTTGGTATTATAACAAGTGGGTGCATTTCGCCAACATTAAATAAAAATATTGCTTTGTCCAGAATTGATATTGGTCACTCTGAGATTGGAACTGAAGTTGAGATTGGAAAAATTGATGGTCATCAAAAAAGAATCCCTGCAAAAATTGTTCCTTTTCCACATTATGACCCAAAAAAATTAAGAGTAAGATCATAAATGCCAAACTCTACAAAAGACTTGCTTGAATTTTGGGAAGATCAAATGAAACTATCTCACACTTCAAGTAATTACTTTTTCCGTAAGTCTCCTTCTCATTACCATATGATGTTGTTAGTAATGACAGCCTACAAGTTAAAAGAAAATTTATCTGTCGAAGAGCTAAAAACTAAACTTTTCAAAACTTCGAGACCAAAATCAGCACTAATTATAAATGAAGCTTGCGAAAAAGGGTTTTTTTTTCTTGAAAAAACCTCTAACGACCAAAGAAAAAAATACATCAAACCTAGTGATAGTTTTATAAAAGAATTTAATCAGTATCTAGATACTCTTAAGAATTTAACTTTTTGAGCCAAAGATATTGAATTTTGAGTTGTGTTCTTTTTTACTTATATTTTTTATATATATAAAAAATTATATATTTCTATCCACTGGAACATAGAGTTGGCTTTATGTCTTTACCAAGTAAAGCAAAAGTCGTTATAATTGGCGGTGGTATCCACGGATTAAGCACTGCTTGGAAACTTTCAGAAACTTATAAAAATTCTAATGATATTGTAGTTCTAGAAAAAAAAGATACGGCAGCAGGTGCAAGTGGTATTGCTTGTGGCGTTGTAAGAAATAATTATTTTCAACCTGCAATGAGAGAACTAATGGCTCATTCTGTAGAAGTTTGGGAAAGTGATCCAAAAGCATTCAAGTATAATCCTGTAGGTTATATGCAAATTTCGCCCGAAATAATGCATAAAGATGTAGATAGTATTTATAAACAACAGAAAGCAATTGGCTATGAGTCTGTATTTATAGAAGGAGAAAAAGACTGCACAAAATATATGAAAGATATCTTTAACGATTGGCAAGCAAAGGG